>JBFWZR010000071.1:0-20152 GCA_050185175.1 Cyclobacteriaceae bacterium | reverse complement strand
CAGCATCATACTCCTTGAGAATACTGAAAATCTGGGCTTCGGTAAATCTGGTTTTCTTCATAGTCAACAGTTTAAATTTAAGACTTTCGTCTAATTATAAACCGTACTATTTTCGGGGGAGCTTACATGTGCCATAGTGGGGGTGAAGTGTAAGTTATAAGAGTAATTTCCTTAATTTAGTATCGTGGTGGCGAATAAGAAAGGACTGGTCGACTTTGTCATTCCCTACGGTCATTTAACAAAGTCTCCTAACCCCACTACGTCACATACACAAAACGTTATGGCGCATGCCCGGTGTAAACAATGAAGCAAGGACTAACATTCATTTTTATTGTATTAGGGACAAAAGTCCTTTTTGCGCAATTAGAGTTATTTGAATTTGACTTTGATAGAGTAAAAGACGTTGACTCAGTTGTAGTTAGTATATCGTCCGACAGTAGTTTTTGGAAAGAGGTGTTTTATTATAAAGACGGGAGAAGAACAAGAGCCAGTTACTTCAATAATATTGATTTCTTCACTCACTACAGGTTATTTCACAATAGTTCCAACGAACAACTAAGTTTCGAATCATACCACGGCAAATCATCAATGTTTGACTCTGAGAAGGACGACTGGATTGAGTTTTGGGATTCAACTAGTTTCGATTTGACGATTAAAAAGTTTTTGGGAACGAGGCTTACTGAGCAAATGGATTGTAGAGTTAATGACTCCGATACGACCGTCAACCAAATTACAAGATATGCGTATGACAACGACCAAAGGATAATAAGTGAAGTAACTCAAGACGTTTTTACTGGTATTGTCGGCTTTTACAAGTCTAACTCAGTTGAGTTTCGAGAGGTTAAGGAAAAAACTGAGTTAGTATTGTATAGCCGGACGTACGTCTACGAGCCAGGCAAGATATACATTTCCTACAAGGTCAACGAGAAATTGACTGGAATGGAAATACTCGGACTTAATGGAAAGGGACAAGTGACATCGATTAAACAATATGGTGACGGAAACACTTTGCTATCGGAGACTATCGCAGCATATGATGAAGAAGGAAGACTGAAGTCTAAAACTTGGGAGACACACAGTTCAATGTCAATTTGGGGACAAGAAACAGATGTAATTGCGAATGGAACTGAAACAACCGAATATGACAATTTGGGACGACCAAGAACAAAGTTGACAGTTTACAGAGGGAACTTCAAAACAAAGTCTGAATACAGATATTATTGAGGCACGCGCCATAACACTGTGCATATTCCATAGCGGGGGTGAAGGGTAAATTATTGAGAGCAATTTCCTAATTTAGTGTTGGTGTGTGTAGACAGTGACGGAGTAGGTCGCCAAAATCATTCCCTACGGTCATTCATTTTGGCTCCTAACCCCGCTACGGCATATGCACTAAACGTTGGCTGCAATGCGCTAATATAAAGACGAGATGACCGACAACATTCGAGTGAGATTACTTTCACAGCTAAAGAAAAAAGATTCCGACAGTTGGATTCAACGAATTCTTAAGGGTGGACTGACTTTATTGATTTATCCACTCATCTTTATATTCGGTCTGTTGGTAATGCTTTTTGGATTTATTATTTCAATCTTTCAAAAGCAGGACACAATTGACACTCACGGTGGCAGTGTGAGTGATGAACCTTGGACCATTTGGACTGAAATTGGCGGAGTGAGAATCTGGAAAAAATACAAAGGAGACATCAGATTTGGACCTTCGTACTTTGAGATAAAGACCGAACCGACAATTGATGGATTTGAAGACAAAATATTTGGAGACTGGCATTATCGACATGGACAAGGAATTTTCCTTCAACAATGGAATAATACTGAGAACCCTAATACAACTTTAATTTATTTGGATATAGGGGAAAGGAAAGTAAAAAGCATCAAAGACTCCATTAATTCAGTCCTCTGGGATATAGTTGAGCGCGTGGACAAGAAACTAGAATTAAATTGTGACACGGGTGACAGAATTCTAAAATATGAAGTTGAGGTGTAGCGCACAGCAGCCAACACGGTGCATATTCCATAGCGGGGGTGAAGAGTGAATTATTGAGAGTATTTTCCTAATTTAGTCTGGTGTATGTGGACAGTGACGGAGCAGGTCGCCAAAATCATTCCCTACGGTCATTCATTTTGGCTCCTAGCCCCGCTACGGCATATGCACTAAACGTTGTATGCAATTTTGCCAGATAACAGTTGTCATAATATTTGAATAATGAAATTGGGACAGAGACGACCACTTAAGGCCTACTTTTTTCGTCTAGTTTGGATTTCGATAATGATTTCATGGCTTATCACAAATTCAACTGTCTTTGGACGCTGGACCATTGGGGCGTTAACAGCGATTGGGACTATGTCACTTATAACCATGATTGTGAGAAAAAACTATTTTGAGATTATTGGGGACAAATTGATAATCAATCGGGACTTTTTTAGAACACAGACGGTTGACTTAACCGATATTGTAAAGATTGACATAGAACCGAGGCCGTTTATTTCATCGAAAATAATTCTGAAGAACCAGTCGGTGATCAAGTACATGGACGATCAACTGGACGATAATGAATTGAGGCAACTCTTTGGCCAACTGAACATTCCGGTAGGGTAAGCCTAGCAAAACTGCATACAACACTGTGCATATTCCATAGCGGGGTGAAGAGTGAATTATTGAGAGCAATTTCCTAATTTAGTACGGTGCATGTAGACAGTGATGGAGTAGTCGGCCTTGCCACCTGCCTGCCGGCAAGGCAGGTTCCCTACGGTCATTAGGCAAGTCCTCCGAACCCCGCTGACAGTCAAATCGAATATGATCGAAGTTTGGTACAACATCACGATATTCCTCGATTTAGTACCAAGTTATTTTTATCATTGGGTGGGTAATTTGAGCGATTTTCTATTTTGGCCCGGCTTATAAACAGGCTGCCATCACCAGCAAAATTTAAACTCAATGAAAAAAAGGGAAGTTGTCACGTTCTCAGTGACTGTCATAATACTGGGTGCCCTAATCTGTTTTATCTCATACAAAATTGATAATCCAAACCTATCCGTTCTCACAGTACTCAGTCCATCCATTGTGGCGCTGATACTTACTGCCCGTTCCAGTGGTAGGAGTGGAGTTAAAGAGTTGTTCGTTGAGCAGACTCTTCAAAAAGCCAGGCTTAAGTGGTTTGTACTTTCACTCTTTGGGATACCGTTCATAGCATCTCTGGCGATGCTCACTGCACTAGACTTTGATATTGCGGCATTTCGCCTTAGAACAACTCAGTTGCTACCACAGATGGTGGTGATCGTAGTGATCGCTATTGGAGAAGAGTATGGTTGGAGAGGTTACCTGCTTCCCAAGCTGATGAAACACTTTAGCCTCCTTTCGTCCAGCCTCATACTTGGTCTGATCTGGGGATTTTGGCATTTCCCAGCTTACCTCATCGGAACGGGAGTACCATTGCAAATGAACTTTATTGTATTCATGCTTTGGATAGTTTTGGGTACGCTGTTTATTAGTTGGGTATACTACTACACCCGAAGTGTGCTTACGTCAATACTGGTGCATATCAGTGCCAACACTGCTTTTAACTACCTGTTAATATTGCCCGAATTCACAGGAAGCATAAATACATTTTGGATATTTATGGCGTATTTGATGGTGCTTCTGGTGGTTGTGTATTATTTAGATAGAAGACAATTGGTGGCAAATCAATCCTGATGGAATTAGGGAGGTGCCTTAAAAACTGAATTGAAATGAGAAAGTTAATAGCAGGAATCAATATGACTCTTGATGGGTTTTGCGACCACACGGGGATGCTACCGGATAAGGAGATTCACCGACACTTTACAGACATGTTGAATAATGGCGGTACTATCTTGTACGGGCGTGTAACTTATCAACTAATGGAAAGTTATTGGCCGATGGTAATTAAGGAGCCAACCGGTAACAAGGACACAGATGATTTCGCAGCCGCAATTCAGAATATTCCAAAAATTGTTTTTTCGAATACGTATAAAAAGAATCCAATTAAGTTTGCTTGGGATAACACAACGCTGGCGGCAGGTGAGCTTGAAGACGAAGTGAGGTCACTGAAGAATCAATCAGGCAAAGATATTTTAGTAGGTAGTCCTGGTTTGATATCAACCCTGACTTCACTGAACATGGTTGACGAATGGCACCTTTGTGTTCATCCGGTGATTGCAGGAAGTGGATTACCCTTATTTAGAGATATAACAGAAAGGTCAGTACTCAGGTTACTGAAGACAAAGGTCTTTGGTTCTGGCGCATTGGCGCTTTATTATGAGCCTATGAAAAAGGATTGACTCCTTTTCCCCTGACTGCAGTAATTATTAAGTTTAACAATCTCTTAAATCTTCATTATACTGGATTAAAATGAGTCAAAAGTTATATCAGGTTGATGCATTTGCCGAGAATGTGTTTTCCGGAAATCCTGCCGCAGTTTGCCCGCTCAAGGAATGGCTTCCGGATGAAGTCATGCAGAAGATCGCAATGGAGAATAACCTTGCCGAGACTGCATTTTATGTGAAAACAGGTAACCAATATGAACTTAGATGGTTTACGCCTGCAGTAGAAGTTGACCTTTGTGGACACGCCACTCTTGCTGCTGCGTTTGTGTTGTTCAACCACGAAAATCATAACGAAGATGCAATACAGTTCTTCTCACATAAAAGTGGAATATTAACAGTTACAAAAAAGGGCGACCTGCTCACACTAAATTTCCCATCGGACACCATAAAGGAAATTGCCATTACTGAAGACATCAGGAGGGGTTTCGACAAAGAACCGAGGCAAGCGCTGAAAGGCAAAACAGATTACCTCTTGTTGTTTGAGAAGGAGGCTGATATCGTTAGCGTCAAACCTAATTTTTCTGAGATAAAAAAAATGGAGGCACGAGGTGTAATCATTACAGCCAAAGGCGATGCCGTTGATTTTGTCTCTCGCTTCTTCGGCCCACAAGTGGGTATTGATGAAGATCCGGTAACCGGCTCGGCTCATACCACACTCATACCTTATTGGGCTGAGCAGCTTCAGAAAATAGAGTTGAGCGCGATCCAACTATCAGCACGCAGAGGCTATTTAACATGCAGACATCTGGGTGATCGGGTGGAGATCAGCGGAAAGGGAAAATTATATCTGATAGGTGAGATATTTATTAAGTAATGAGCGGGGATCAATCTAAAGTTACCATTCACATGGTGTCCAGTCTTGATGGATTTATTGCCAAAAAGGATGGTGATATTTCCTGGATGGAAAGCACGGATCGGTATGAGAATGGTGTTACGCTGACGCAGGAGTATATTGAGAACTTCCTCAATTCGATTGATTGTTACGTGATGGGATCCAAAACCTATGAACACGCTATTGAATTAGGTTGGGTGTACGGTGACATTCCGGTGGTTGTGTTGTCAAACCGAAATTTAAGTTCGGATAGAAAGAGCGTTCAATTCTATTCGGGTGACCTTTCGCAGCTTGTGAATGGCCAGTTGAAGCAGAAGTATAAAAATATTTGGATGGTAGGAGGGTCGGTTTTGACAAAAGAGTTTTTGAAACTCAATTTGGCTGATGAGATCGTGATATCAATCGTGCCTGTATTGCAAGGGGAGGGGTCTCTTTTTTTTGATTTTATCGGACGAGAGCAGCAGCTGCGCTTGATAGATTCGAGAGCCTACAAGAATGGCATGGTGGAATTGACCTATGCCGTCAAAAAATAGCCAGGTGAGCAGTAGCTTTTACAGCCATGCCATAGACGAATCACCCAATAATATTAACCTGCCAGATTTTAGTTGTAAAATTGGAAATGGGAATGGATAAAAATTGGCGATCGAGATTTCCGATATTTCAACATAATCCTCAATTGACTTATCTGGACAATGCAGCTACTACTCATCGACTGGATAGTGTGATTGACGCGATGCAAGAGTTTTCAATCCGTGAAAACGCTAGTGTTCATCGCGGTATTTATAACCTTTCGAATGCAGCTACCAATAGATTTGAAGATGCGCGAGAAAAGATTGCAAAATTTCTGAATGCAACGGGTAGCGGGAATGTTGGGTTTACCAAAGGCACCACCGAATCTGTCAATGTTGTAGCAAAAGGATATTTGGAGTCTCGACTTTCTAAAGGCGATAACGTAGTAGTAAGCATCCTGGAACATCATGCTAATTTTCTTCCATGGCAGGACTTGTGCAAAAAAAAGGAAGCAGAATTGCGAATACTTCGTTTAGATGGTGATGGTAAAGTCACAGCAGAATCGCTAGCCGAACTTGTTGATAGGCGAACAAAGCTGGTAGCGGTTAGCCATATCTCCAATACATTGGGACGGGTCAATGATGTAGCAAGTCTTGCAATGGTGTGCAATGAGCGCAATATTCCAATTTTGATTGATGCTGCGCAAAGTGTAGCGCTGCACTCTGTAGACGTTAAAAAGTTGGGTTGTGACTTTCTTGTGTTCTCCGGTCATAAGATGTTCGGTCCGATGGGAACAGGCGTATTGTACGTAAGTGACAACTATCGTGAGGATGTAGAGCCACTGATCGTAGGTGGGGGGATGATTGAAAGTGTGAGTGAAAGAGCATCCAGATACAGACCGTTTCCGTTCAACCTGGATGCAGGCACACCCAATGTACAAGGCGTACTGGGATTGGGGGTAGCTGTAGATTTTTTATCACAATTAGATCACGATGCAGCTCGTTCACATGTGGCCCGACTGGTTTCGAAGTTTATTGAAGGTGTGAAGTCGATTCGAGAGATTAAAGTTTTGCCTTTTTTTGATAAAGAATCTGGTATAGTGTCATTCAACGTTGGTGATATTCATGCCCATGATGTGGCTGGGTTCCTAAACAGGGATGATATTGCGATCAGAGCGGGGATGCATTGTACGCAACCACTATTGGATGAATTGAACCTTGAGGCAACAGCGCGCGTTTCCTTTTCGATCTACAATGAAGAGGCAGAGGTAGATCGATTAATTTCATCTCTCCAAAACCTTGTTGACTTTTGGAAATGAATCGGGAAGAAATAGAACGTCTTTATAAGGAATTGATTATTCCGGAAAGCAAAACACCCTACCGTTTTGAAAAAAAGGATGGGGCTAACGTTATTGCTTACAATCCTGTGTGTGGCGACAAGTTTAGAATATTTACAGAGGGGGAAATTCATTTTCATGGACATGGATGTGCCTTGTCTAAGGCATCGGGGTCGTTGCTGATGAAACAATTCGAGCATCGAAGTGAGGATGAAGCAAAGGAAATTATTCGACAATTCGTGACTGCCGTGAAATCAGGGACAGCTGAGGCTTTAAATAGCGACTCACTTTCCACGCTAGTAGCCTTAAAAAATTATGATGGTAGAGAAGATTGCATCCTGCTTACTTGGAACGCCATGCTCAACTACCTTGAAACCAAGTAGAATGTATGTTTGAATATCTGGAAACGCTAAATGCCTGGAAGGCTGCTGACCATAAGGTGGCGATGGCAAGAGTGATCAAAGCGAAAGGATCATCACCTAGGCCTATGGGCTCGATGATGTTTGTCAATTCTGCCGGACAAATGATGGGCTCGGTGAGTGGTGGATGTGTAGAAGGGGAGATGGTTAAAAATGCGTCAAAGATTTTTGAAGGTATCAAGTCGATGAAGCTCGGCTTTGGCGTAGCTGATGAAGACGCATGGGCGGTCGGTCTGCCGTGTGGTGGTGCCATCCATACATTTCTGCAGCAGTTTGATATTACCAATCCAGTGTGGGCTGGTCTTGCGCAAAATCTGAAATCAAATACACCCTGTGCTTTGATCACTTCTTTGGAAGATGATGGATGCAAGAATACCCTCATTAATAAGTCGACCGGAGAGATGACGGGTGATCAAATTGAAATGCAGCAGGAGGTAGACAAAGCATTTAAGGAGCGAAGTCATAAGGTGGTTGAGAAAGACGGTGTTTCATATTTCATCCAGATTTTTCCAAGAAAGCCACTTTTGCTTGCAATAGGCGCAGCACACATCACCGCAGATCTCGTAGCATTCGGTAATGACTTTGGTTTTGAAACAGTCGTTATTGATCCGAGAGGATTCTTTTCCGCCAATACGGTGTTCAAGAGTCCTCCCTCAAGAATTATTACGGATTATCCTTCAGAGGTACTCGCTGACTTCCCACTTGATAACTACACCTACTGTGCAATCCTCAGCCATGATCCCAAAATAGATGACGATGCGATTGACTATTTATTGAAATCTGAAGTAGCCTACATTGGTGCATTGGGTAGCAAACAAAGGCATGTACGGAGGAGGCAGAAGCTAATTGAAAAGGGATTTACGCAAAGCCAGGTTGATCGGATTCACGGTCCCATCGGTGTCTCCATCAATTCGGTCACAGCCAAAGAAATCGCCCTGTCCATCGTGAGCGAGATCATACAGGTGCAGAACCAGTACGTGCGAAATAACATCAAAGCGGTCCGCTAGTCTTCTTTCCAGAAAAAGGATTCAAAATATTTCATCAAACATTATGTAGTTAAATAGCTACACGTATATTTGTAGTCAAATAGCTACATAATGAACCTAAGAAGAGATGTGTTTCAGGCGATAGCCGACCCTACACGTAGGGCTATACTCATGCTGGTGGCTGCTCAGTCCATGACTGCGGGAGCAATCGCTGCCAACTTTGATACCGCGAGACCTACAGTTTCAAAACACTTGCAAATTCTTACGGAGTGTGAGCTGTTGGAACAGGAGCAGAATGGGAGAGAAATGCTCTATCACCTCAACCCAAAAAAAATGAAGGAGATTGCAGATTTTGTCGAACCCTTCCGCAAACTGTGGGACGATCGGTTCAATAAGTTGGAGGCAGTAATGAAGAAATATAAAAAATAGGATGGAACTGAAAACTAAAATACACGCAGAAGAAGGTAAACAGGATTTGGTCATCACGCGCGAGTTTGATTTACCATTGGAGTTGCTTTTCCGCGCTTACGTAGAACCAGAGATTGTCGAACAATGGATGGGAACAAAAGTGATTAAACTAGAATGCAAGCCGCATGGCAGTTGGCGGTATGTGACCACAGATCCGAAAGGCAATAAGCATGGGTTCAATGGCGTAATCCACGAATTTATAACTAATGAACGGATCACGCGGACTTTTGAAATGGAGAACACACCATTCCCGGTGCAGCTCGAGTTTCTGGAGTTTGAAAAATTGACTGATGAGATAAGTAGGCTGAAAATGCAGATTGTTTATAAAAGTGTAGCTCATCGAGATCAGATGTTGCAGTTGCCGTTTGCTAAGGGCATTAACATGGCGCATAGCCGATTGGAAGAAATTGTAAAAAAATTAAAATAGGACAACATGAAAAAAAGAGATAAGATCGTCTACTGGATCGCAACACTTTGGCTCGCTCTCGGCATGACATCAACGGGAATCGTTCAGTTGATGAGAACAGAGGAAGAGGTAGAGATGATCACCAAATTGGGATATCCGATTTACATTCTGACCTTGTTAGGAATATGGAAGATGTTGGGTGTAATCGCAGTGCTTGTTCCCCGGTTTCCATTGATAAAGGAGTGGGCTTATGCAGGCTTTGTCTTTGCCATGTCAGGCGCTGTATTTTCACACATTATGGTTGGGGATGGTGCGATAGAACTTTTCGGTCCAATGTTGTTAATTGTGCTGACAATCGTTTCCTGGTATTTTCGTCCTGAGGAGAGGAGATTGATGCCAGGAAGAATAGCTTGAATAAAATATTAAACCATTAATAGATTTTTATATGACTAAGAGTAAAACTTCAAAAACCCTGTCAGCTCAAGAGAAGACTAAACTGCTTGAGCTGTTGAAAACACGTTTCGAGAAGAACATGAAGCGACACCCGAAAATGGATTGGTCGGCTTTGCAGAAAAGACTTGATTCAAAATCAAATAAGCTCTGGTCGCTCAGTGTGATGGAAGAAACAGGAGGGGAGCCTGATGTGGTTGGACTTGATAAGAAAACTGGAGAATATATCTTCTTTGATTGCGCTGAAGAAACACCAAAAGGTCGCAGGAGTCTTTGCTATGATGGCGCTGCTCTTCGCTCCAGAAAGGAACACAAGCCGAAAGACAGTGCTATGGAAATGGCTGAGGCGATGGGCGTTCAACTCCTCAATGAAGAACAGTATCAGGAATTGCAAAAGCTGGGCGAGTTTGATTTGAAGACTTCAAGCTGGCTGGAAACACCGGCAGCAGTTCGGAAACTAGGTGGTGCCATCTTTGGCGATTGTAGATTCGGACGCGTATTTGTTTACCATAATGGCGCAGAATCATATTATGCGGCCAGGGGATTTAGGGGAGTGTTGCGGGTTTAGAGAATGCGAATAGAGGGATACTTACCTTAAAATTCGGAAAAACCTTTTGTCTGAGTTGAAGGAAGGGCTAACTTCAGCCCTTTGTACTTCAATATATGACAAAGCTTTTGGTTCTGACGTTGTTGACGGTGACGGCAAACTTAACCGTTGCTCAAAATATGCAAGTGGAGGTTTACTCTTCACTGACTTTGGGGAGAGTACGAGAGAAGGTAGAGGATGACTTAACACAACAAAATGCTTTTGGGACTCTCGCTCGGTTCCCATCAATAGGAGTAAATGTGGATGTGGGCCTGGGAGAGAATACCATGTTTGAGACGGGACTAAATTACTCAGCTCGCGGATCAAAGGTCTTTGAAAGTGAATTTAAATTCGATTACCTGGATATTCCCTTGAATTTTGTAATCCAACCTAAGAATTTTCGAGTTTTTTTTGGCCCTCAGTTTTCAATTCTTGCGGGCTCCAAGCTTGATGGTCAGGATGCTTCAGTTGCAATAGAGAATACTGATTTTGGAATTCGGTATGGCTTGGGGGTAGAGAAAAGGAAATATTCTGTGAGGTTGATTTTCCAAAATGGATTTAAGGATGTATTTCGCGATACAAGATACAAGTGGAGATCAAACGCGATCAATATTGCTATTGGGTATATCGTACTTAGGAAGCATGGTGGATCTGCAACCACAAATGATCCTCTGAAAGGGCATCGTGAAAGAGACTTTTGAATCTATTGCCGGTCAGTCGCAAACATCGATCATATCTCTCAACACAGCAGCTGCGGTACCCATTGGGTCGGCTTCGTAGTTTTTCATTGAGATGGATTCGTACAGATCAGTTTTTATTTCAATTCCCATTTCCCAGCCAGAGCAACCGGCAAGGAACGAGTTCGCTAGAACAGATTCAGGTTTCACGCTCAGTTGCCACCGTCCATTTATTTGCTGGGCTGTGGCGATCAGTTTTATCACCCGATTGCCAGATCGGGCTGTTGAAAGTTGCGCTGCCGTAACGTTTTCGATCCCCTCTAACTTGATGTCTCTGATTGTTCCTTTAAAGTCGGTAACAGACCTCATAATGATGTACAGCTTGTTCGCGGTATCCTGACCGCTGATGTCGAGAGAAGGGTCGGTTTCGGCTGCTCCAATTCTTTGTGCTTCAAGGATTGCATCTTCCATCATCCTGCCTTTCTCCATTTCCTGAAGAACAAAATTGGAAGTGGCGTTAAATATTCCTCTTATTTCTGTGACCGAAGCGGTTTTCAAATCTCTTTTCAAAACATTGATAACGGGTAGTCCACCACAAACGGTCGCGCTGTAAGCTATTTGAAGGTTCTTGCTTTTCGCTAACTGCACAATACCATCAAAGTCCATTACCAATGGCCCCTTATTGGCCATCACTACTTTCCATCCACTATCAATCGCACTCATTACTGTAGACAGTCCTGGTTCCCCGGTAACCAGATTGACAGGTGAGGCTTCTACCATTATGTCAGCATCAATGTGCTTGGTGATAGAATGAGTGACAGCGTTGGGAATGTAGGTTTTAAGATTTACAGAACTGAATCCATTGGGCTTTAGTGAATACAACTCATCGATATTGAACCCTGTCTTATCAACAGCAATACCTTTGGAGTCAGCAACTCCACAAATCTTAAAACTGATTCCATGTTGTGATTGGATATCCCGCTGTTTGGTTTTCAGGATGTGCAGTAGACTTCTATTCACGTTACCCAATCCAACCAACACCACACTTACTTCACGCATGTTTTGGTGCTATGCGTTTGCCATTTCTGTCAATGCTCCTACAAAAACATCAAGTTCCTTAGGAGTGGTGTAAATGTTTGGCGTGATACGACAGCCATGCACGTTGGCGCCATCGATCGCTACTGTGTAGATTTTATATTTTTTCATCAGCGTATCTGCAAGGTCGGATGGTTTCATGCCTTCTATACCCACATTGGCGATTCCGCAAGAGCGATGTGGTTCTACAGGCGTATTCACCACTATGCCCGGAACCTTCCTTACCTGGTCTGACCAATAACGTTGCAAGTATCGTAGCCTTTCTTCTTTTCTTTCTCGTCCGATTTTCAGATAAACGTCAATTGAATTTGAGATAGCAAGGTCAGTATGGACAGGATGAGTGCCTATATGATTGAGTTGATAGATATCCTGTTCTTCGCCCTCTCCTTCTGCCAATAGTGGCCACACCTTATTTACATTACCTTTCTTAACATACAGGAAGCCGGCACCTAATGGTACCCCCAACCATTTGTGAAGACTTGTTCCATAATAATCACAATCAAGGTTAGCAATTGAATAGTTGATATGGGCGAAGGCATGTGCACCATCTACCATTACCTGTACATCTTTGGCGTGTGCCATATCGCAAATTTTCCGAACGGGAAGAATATGCCCAGTGATGTTGATCATATGGCAAACCATCAACAGTTTAGTTTTGTCTGTGATGGCATTGGCATAGAGTTCTACAATTTCTTCGTCCGACTTGGGATGATTGGGAACGGATACAATTTTATTGACAACCCCATATCGCTTTGCTACCAATTTGAATTGATTGAGCATGGCACCATAGTCTTGTTCTGCCATTACTGCTTCATCACCTTCTTTCCAATGAATTCCTGAAATCACCAAGTCGAGAGACTCGGTTGTATTGCGTGTGATCACGAGTTCTTCCTTGCTGCATCCTGCCAGTTCAGCGAGCTTGGCTGCCATGGCTTTTTTGTTATCCCATTGCACCGTTCGCATGTAGTAGGAGCCTTGATAGTTTACTTCTCGCACATGGCCAATGAATGTCTCCAAAGTTTCCTGGGGAAGAAAACAGTAGTAACCATTTTCGAGATTGATGTAGTCAGGTTTTAGTTTGTAGCCAGCTCTGATTTTTGCCCAAAAGTCTTCGTCTTTGGCAAGCTGTGCGGGTGGTATGTGTTCAACTTTGCTAAGCAGTGATTCCATTGCATTTACAGTGGGCGAAACACCCAGGCCCATGAAAGTGAGGTTCTTGAGAAAGGTTCGTTTGTCCATGACAGGTGGGGTTAGGATGTTTTAAGTTAGAGAGATCATGGTAATAATACAATCACTATGAGCGAATGCTACTTCCTGGTGTATTCGGTTGCTTTGCCATCCTCAATCCGTACGAGTTTTGAAGGGTTTCCCTTGTCATCCAATATAAACTCTATGGTTTGGTCGGAATGTGATTCTAATCTGAACTGAGTGTTTTTGTAGGGCGCAAGGTATTGTGGAAGCGAAGACCGTATTAGCAGCCTAGTCTTTTCAAGGTCGATAGTGATTTGCCCCGATGAACTGGTATAACTACCAGTTAGCTTTGTAAGAAATTTTGGATCGGTAAGTCGTTTGTCAAAAGTCCTGGTAAAGACAACATCTCGTTCGTCAAGGTTGATGGTCACTGCTTGTATCAGCCCTTGTGAGTCAGTGTTAAATTCAAAATTCCACCGTCCCCAAACTTCATCATTGGCTGACACAAACCGATCATAGTGATAATGATTTAACGGTAAATCCACCGTGTGGTAGTTGAACGACAATTGTCCTTTGGCTTCTTTAATTTCCATAACGCCATAGGCAGGACTCTCATAGAAACCGGCATATTGCGCAATAGGATGTGACGGCTTTGTATTTGCAATTCTATCAGCATCGGGTTTTTTACGATTTTGCCTGTTGGTCTCTCTGCGCTTTGCGTAGCCTTCATGAATCCGATCGCTCCATGGTGTTGGTTCTAGTTCAAGCAGTTTATCATAGAATATATTACCAATCACAACAGGCAATACACTTGCATGTTCTCCATTAGTGAATACGATCACACCGAGACTGTCTGTAGGCATAAATGAAACCAGTGAGTAAATACCTCCGATTGCGCCACCATGTTCAGTGCGATAATGTCCTTTGTAACTCATCGTGCGCCTACCCATTCCATAAATTGAATTCAAAGACTCATAGTTGGCATCAGGCACAGATGAGTCGATGGTTGCTGGCGTCATCGTTTCGCGAATTATAGAAGGTGGAATGACAGTTGAGTTTTCATAAACACCACCATTCATGTGGGCAATTAGCCAGTGCGACATGTCGTTGATGGTTGAGATGATTGAACCAGCCGGACCGAGAGCCGTGTTCTTTGTGTACATCGGGTAAGGTACAAGTGTTGCTCCCTCCAGTTTTTCATAATAGGACTTCATGTAGTTGCCCTGCTTTTGCATTTCTTCCGTGAAGAAGGTGGACTGACTCATTTTTAATGGAGTGAAAAAGTTCTCTCGTGTGTAGTCCTCCCATGTTTGCTGTGTGAGTAATTCGATAACGCGTCCTGCGGTTATGTACATGAGGTTATTGTAAAGATATCCTTGACGAAGCGGGCGACTTGGTTCTAAATATTTTATTCGTTCGAAGATTTCCTGTCGCGTGAAGTCGGCTCCCAACCAAATGAAATCATGACGGGATAGGCCCGTGCGATGGGAGAGCATGTCACGAATCGTTACGTTCTTATTGAGGTCATCATTGTAAAACTGTACTTGCTGACAATAGTCCCTTATCGGTTTATCCCAATCGAGCAATCCTTTTTCAACGAGAAGGCCAATGCCAGTTGCAGTAAATAGTTTTGTATTGGATGCAATTTGAAATTGAGTTTGTCCTGTGATGGGAAGATTGTTTTCTATATCACGATAGCCATAGCCCTTTGACCATACCAGTTTGTCTTTCACGACTACACCCACACCTGCACCTGGCACATTCCATTTCTTTAGGACAGCGTTTATTGTTTCGTCAATTCCTTTTAGTCGTTCTTCGACAGGTAGTTCTTGCGCGTGGGCAGGTGAACCAAAGACAAGGAGGGTAAGGAACAAGTGGATTCTCAAAGTAGTTTTCATGACCAGCTGATTAACCTAGTCATGAAAAATAACTTATTTCCTGGCCCTCTGAAAGGAGGAAATGATGGCCGGACAGCCTTAAATGGCTTCGGCCACCGGTTGACTATTTTCGGGTGTGAGCGTGGCTATGTTGGATTTTGGCTTTTCCACCTCTTTGTTGATGAAGTACATCAGTAGAATGGAAATCAGCATGGTCGCGATCACTACAAAACCAAGTAAGTCATATCGTTGGAGTGGCCCATTGTCTACCTGAACGACAATCATGCCTGCCACCGCTGCTGCTACGCCACCTGATATTTGTTGAATGGAGGAGCTTATACTCATGAATGCCCCACGATCCTGTGCTTCCGGAATACCGGTCATAAGTGCAGATGCTGAAATCATGCGTGATGAGATACCAATAAACATGATCATGCTCATGCCAACGACTATCCAAAGTGGAGTGATTCCGAAATGGGTGTAGATGGCCACCACTGTCATACTCAACAGAGTTCCGGCAACAAAAATTTTATACTTACCGATCTTATCGCTCCATTTTCCGATCAGCGGACCAAAGGCGATTGAGGTCACTCCGGTGATGCCATACAGGACTGGAAGTTGCTCGAGTGTAAGCCCCAGATTGTGTATGCTAAATGCACTTCCGAATGGCATCAACATGTAGCCACCGGTTGCCAGCAGGGTAGTGGCGAGAAAAGCTTTTAGATATCGCGGCACTGAAGCGGTGCGAATAAAATGCTGAAAGGGATTTCGGTCATTCTTAATTTTCAAGTGATCCGTCACTGGTTTCATGTAGGTCGAAATCAAAATGCCTGCAAGTGTTCCTACAATTGCAATCATCCAAAATGGTGCATGCCACCCAAAGTTATTTGCAAGAACAAGCCCTATCGGAAGTCCCAATACTTGTGCACCAGCGAAAGCCATTTGAACAAAGCCCATCACGCGACCACGCACTTCGAGTTTGAATAAGTCGGTGATGATGGCGAAGCTAATGGAGCCGATCACTCCACCAAAAATACCTGTGACAACTCGTGCCGCGAGTAGCATTTCATAGTTAGGCGCCAGCGCGCAAAATACAGTGCCTAGCATAAAACCAATGTAGAAAAACAGTAGCAGTTTTTTCCGGTCGTATTTGTCTGCAAATCCGGCCGCTAAAAGTCCAGATGCACCTGCACTAAACGCGTAAGCAGACACCACCATTCCAAACTTAGAAGGAGAAATACTTAGTTGATCCATCAGCATCGCGCCAAGTGGTGACAACACCATGAAATCAAGCACGATGGTGAACTGCAGGAAGGTCAACACCGTAATGATGAATACCTCGTAGGGGGAGAATATTTTGCTTGAGAAGACTCTTTTCATTTTTTATTCGTTAATCGGGCAGCTCCTCGCATTGATAGCCGGCAAGGCGTACCAACTCTATTATCTCATTTGCATTTTCGCGAAGGCTCTCAATCCGCAGCACCTTATCAATGTCCTCAATATCGACTGACCAGTTGAGAACAGCTGCTGAAGCGTCCATCACGTGCGAAATAGTATCGATGTCTGTTGCAGAATTGAGGTTGGTTCGAAAAACAAAGATGTTTATTGATAGCTTATTGCTCTGCTGAAGTTGCGAGAATAATGAGGAGTACATACAATCAGGGTTTAAGCGCTTTTAGAACCAGATCCAATGTTTGAGTCATTTGCTTTGGAGACAGTTCATATTTATCGTTGACATAACTTTTACCTTGAGTGTGGAACTTGATCAATTGGTATAATGGCGCAAATGCGACTGACCAATAAACTTCGAACGGGAGTTTTATGATTTCCTTTTTTTCAATTGCCCCACAAACAAACTGGCTCATCTTTACTTTGAAATCTCCGCCAACTTTTTTCATCACGTCATTGTACAACTGAGAATAACGGAGCTGCTCAACAAATTCCACTTTAATAGGGTTGTCGATGAAATACTGGGCTCTGTTCTTCCATTGTGTTTTGAGACCTTCTGCAAATGACATGTCGGGAGTGAAATTTTTCATGCTGCGCTCAAGTATGTCCCTGGTCACTTCTGCCCCCACACTAATAATCAAATCTTCTTTATCCTGATAGTAGACATAGATTGTTGCAGGAGACACCCCAACTGCTTTCGCCAGTTTTTGAATGCTGAATCCATTAAGGCCCTCTTTGGCAATCATCGTGATCGCCTCTTCCTTGAGGGCATCAATTTTCTCTTCGTCCCGTGTTCTCACGCGACAAATATAAATGAATGTTCATTTAGTTATCAAGCAGACCGAACATTTTTAGTTCGTTTTTAGCCCGATTTGATGGGCTATTTCTTTGGGATGAACGTACCGGTTGGGGAATTGAATTCGAGTTCGGTAGTGATAGACTCGCCTGAATCTGCAGAGTATTGGGTGTGTTTGATCACACGGCCAAATTGCGGCAACCGATAATATTCGCTGAAGCCATCGGGCAACGAGATGGCAGGAAGTACCTCTTTTGAGACTTCAGTAAAGTAATTGTTTTGCCAGACAAAGAATATTGGAGTTGATCCGATGTATTGATCCATGTGAGGTGGATAGCTACCAAACCCGCTGACTGCAACAATGTAGGTGTTGTCTGATTTCTTAAATAAAGCAACTTCGGAGGTGAAAAGTCCTTCGCCAGTGCCCTCGTCCTCAATATTCAGGTACCCGTTTTTTATATCAACGGTTGAGGGGTAGAGACGCACTTCGTCCAACGAGCCAGAGTAGTCAAATTCATCTCCCAGATTTTCGACACACACATATTGGCCATCGTGCTCTACAAAGATGTAGAAGTCATCGACAAGGCTTTTCCACTGAAGAAGAGTGAAATAGTCTAGAATATTTGCCGGGTTGGTTATGGGAGGTTCTTCAGGAACATCATTTTCAGCAACGGCCTCCACTTCCTGGTCGTTGCTCTCCTGAGGTGCTTCTTGTTTCGGCCCACCGCAGGCCAAAAGAGTAAACAGCAGTATAAGGGGACAGAATTTCATGGCGTGAGGGATTGATCACCCTAATTTACCACTTCAAAACAAACAGGGCAACGCTGATTTCAACGCTGCCCTTCTCCAACACAACACAACTCCGCTAATCGTGTATTTTTATCCCAGTTTGAATACCAGAGGTATCACAATTCTTGTGCGCACAGGATGTCCTCTTTGAAGACCTGGCTTCCATTTAGGAGACTTGGCTACTACCCGCAAAGCTTCCTCATCACAACCAGCGCCCATTCCCTTGAGCACTTGCAGATCGGTGAGTGATCCGTCCTTTGCAACGATCGCTTGAACGAATACTTTTCCTTCCATGCCCATCTGCCGTGCATTGCGGGGATAATGAAGATTGTCTTTGATAAATTTTGCAAACGCTCCAGTTCCGCCAGGAAACTGAGGATCTTCTTCTACGATGAGGAAAATTTCATCGGTCTCCTCCTTCGCAATTTCTTCCACCTGAGTGACCTTTATCGCATCTGAGGTTTCCTTTAGCTCAACATCAATTACTACATCTATATCTTTTGCAATTTCTTCTTCATCAGGTACCTCAACAATCCTGGGTACGATTGAAGGTGCAGGGGGAGGAGGTGTTTGTTCCGTTACGGGAATTTCCAAAAGCTCATCACCAACAGTATCATATTGTGCCAAATCTACAGAGCCACCATCACCCTTTGATTTCCATTCAAAGGCGGTGATTACCACACCAAGAGATACTGTCAACGAAAGAGAAAACAATACTCCGCGCAAGCGATGAACATCTGCAGCTGGATTCTTCTTTAATTCCATAATCGTTTTTACTTCTACCGCGCTTAACGGTAGAGTGGGAAGAAAGATTTAATTTTTCAGCTATTAATTTTTTGTTACGTACTGACCCACGCAAAGCATTTGGTTGTCGCTTGAATGAAGTTGAGAATATTCTATCGCGTGAACTGGTTTTGAAGAACGCTTTAACTGCTAGTGACCCAATAAGCGAATGAAATTTGTTTCGTTTCCGTAGAAAATTTTGTTGCCTTTTCGCGATTTCTCGGTTGCTGATGTCGTACGATTTCGAACGAGTTTGACCGGTTTTGATTCCGTTTCCGGATCGCAAAGACTATAAAAGCGCAGTTTTTACCTCATTTTGCCATATGGCACGATTGTTAATACTACAAATAGGAATTAATTGAACTCCATGAAAAAATACCAACTAGGCGAATTTGAGGAGATCGTAATGTTGACGGTCGCAGTCCTTCACACTGATGCCTATGGCGTGTCGATCAAAAAGGAAATTGAAACCCGACTGTCCCGAAGCGTGAGCGTGGGAGCATTACAGACTGCACTAAAGAGGTTAGAAGACAAAGGATATTTGAAGTCGAAAGAAGGGGATGCTACACCCGAGCGCGCTGGCCGCCCGAAAAAATATTTTCAAATCACCGCGCTTGGGAAACGAGCGATGGAATTTGTAAGAGAAACTAGAGAAGAGTTGTGGCGAGCAATTCCGAATGTGGCCTGGGATTCTAAAATGAACTTCGAGGTATGAACAAAAGCGCTACACCACCGGATTTGCCGCTTCGTTTTTTCAGATGGTATTGCCATCCGGATCTGGCGAAGAGCATTGAGGGAGATCTCATAGAGTTGTATGCAGAACGACTGCAAAGAGTTGGAAGACTACGAGCTACTATTCGCCTGCTATGGGATGTCATGCTGCTCTTTCGCCCCGGCATCGTTCGATCATTTCAAAATCAATCATCACCAAACCAACTTTCCATGTTTAGAAATTACTTTAAAATCGGATGGAGAAATTTGCTTAAGCAGCGATCGTACTCAATCATCAACATAGGTGGATTAACGCTTGGCATGAGTGTGTCGATGGTGATTGGGTTGTGGGTGTATGATGAAGTTACATTCAATACCTATCACAAGAACTACGATTCCATCGCCAAGGTGTACCGACACAACACTTTTCCA
>JBFWZR010000070.1:0-20509 GCA_050185175.1 Cyclobacteriaceae bacterium | reverse complement strand
ACGGGCGTAGTCCAGTGGATTTATGGAAAACTCTTGAGGAGTTTCCCACAAACCCACAGAATATTGTGATGACAACTGAAAATGAAATTGTCTAATTTAATGTCGTACTAAAAGTGGGGAGCTTACACAATCTCTGCAATGGACTTTATCCAGATGTCTCAAATCTGCGTATACTCAATACTCCCAAACCTGAGCTAGACTAAAATAACCCAAATGAGAACTCCAAGTTTACTGATACTATTTATAGCTATATCACTCCGTGTCGCCTTCGCACAGAAAGACACGCAAAGCCCCTACCTCGGGCAAACGGCACCCGGACAAGTTGCCAAAGCTTTCGCTCCGGGTATTGTATGTACGGACTACTATGAATACAGTGGTGTATTCACACCTGATATGAAGTCGTTCTACTTTCTCAGAAATGGTGGAAAGTATGAGGCACAAACTTTTGTGGTGAGTGAATACAAAGATGGTCAATGGGTAGAGTCTGTGGTGTCACCACGCGTGGGTCAGCCTATCTTCTCCCCTGATGGCAGGACGATGCATCTGGGCAAAAGATATAAGGAGCGCACTGCGACAGGATGGTCGGACGTGAAGTCGCTGGAGGAACCTTTCAAGGATATTGCCATCATGCGCCTTTCGGCTTCTGCCAATGGCACTTATTATTTTGACACGTTTGATCGCGAGAATCTGGACTTTCCTCTTCGCTATTCCCGAGTGGTTGACGGCAAGTATGAAGAGCCACAAGTGCTAAGCAAGGCTATCAACACAGGAACCTATCTGAGCCATCCTTTCATCGCGCCTGATGAATCCTATCTGTTATGGGATGCAAAGAGAGACGATGGATTTGGTGACTCTGATATCTACATCAGCTTTCGGCAACCCGATGGTTCATGGGGTGATGGTATCAACCTGGGAGAAGGCATTAATACAGATGCCTGGGAAGCAGCAGCTACTGTGACGCCAGATGGTAAATACATTTTCTTCAACAGAAACATTGGCTCCGACAAATACGAGAATGTAGACATCTACTGGGTGGATGCGCAGGTGATTGAGAGGCTGAGGGATTAAGGGATTAAAAGAGAGAGCACGCGTTAAAAACGCGCGCTTACTTGTGGTTGCCAAACGCGCGCTGGCAGTGGGTGCTCTGCGGTAAAGTATTAAACCGCAAAGACGCAAGGTCGCTAAGGGTGCGTAACAATTTACATTTCCAGTCGTCTTGAAACATAATCTAAACATACACACCAGCTATGGCGAGTAAAACGCTAGAAAACTACAAGATCAACGTGAAGGTCAAGTTAGCCTTATTGTGGACGGCTCTTATGTTCCTTTACATCTACGCAGACTACTTCGAACTCATGACCCCCGGTAAACTGGAGTCGATGATGCAGCTTAAGACTCCGATGGGACCTACAACACCTGGTTTGCTTACCATCTTTGCTGTGCTCCTAATCGTCCCGGCCTTAATGATTGTCTTTTCTATTTTTCTTGCTCCAACTTCAAGTAAATGGATCAACATTGCTGCCGGTGTAGTATACGCAGCCATTTCTGTTCTCATTATCATCTCCAGCTTCGGCAGCGAGTGGCATCGATTCTATGTCTTGTATAATGTCATTGAACTAGGCGTTTTGGTCATCATAATCTGGCAAGCATGGAATTGGCCTAAGGCTGAGTCCGCTTCGCACCCTTAGCGATAAGCTTATCACCGCAAAGACGCTGAGGTGCGCAAAGTTATTCTCAGGTCTAGCTCTGCGTATTTTCTTAGCGTTCTTCGCGTCCTCAGCGGTAAAATGAACACCGTACATTCGCATAAGAACAACACCACTCTACATAAATCAGACAAGAGTAGTCAGTCTTCTAACTATGTTGTGGAAATTAATGAACTATGAACTATAAGATATTGAGATACGGAAAGATCACCGATGCGGGCATTATTGTGTTGCGTCTCTGGCTGGGTATCATGATGGTCAAATACAGTTATCCTGTTGTGTTCAACAATGGGTTTGCAGAGTTTGGTGACTGGCTCGGTTCCATGAACTTTCCACTTCCCTACTTCCTCGCATATTGTGCCAAAGGAGGCGAGTTCATCGGAGGAATATTACTTACCCTTGGTCTGTTCACGAGAATATCTTCCGTGTTTATAATGGTCAACATGGCTGTGGCGGCATTGATTGTCGGTCAGGCTAAGATCTTTGAAGGCGCAGAGCTGGCATTCAGCTATTTGCTCATCGCCACAATGGTGTTCTTATTGGGGCCGGATCGCTTGTCACTGGATGCAATTCTTGGTTCAGGGAAGAAAGAGCGTTTAAACTAACTGCAATACCCTCAGCGGTCTGATAAGGTATTAACCGCAAGGACGCGAAGACGCAGGGATGCAAAGTATCTCATGCTGTGAATCTCTTGCATTTCTTGGCGCCCCTGCGGTAAAGATAATTTGCGCAAATGATCCTCACTCGCATAAGATCCCCAAGGATTGGCATTCGCAACGTATAACACTGAATAACTATCCAGAATATTGGCATCGGTTTATTAATTTAGTCCGTATACCACTCTAGCTATTTCAATACTACACATATGAAAAGAAATGACTTTCTCCGTGGTCTCGGGCTACTAGGCGCGAGCACCCTACTCTATCCTACTGTTACAAAAGCACAAGATAGACCGGAACCATTACCAAAAGATGTAGTCAACAAGTTCGTAGGCGCCAGTCACGCTAAGGCGGATGTGGTGAAAGAACTTTATGCAGAGCATCCCAACCTGATCTACTCTTCATGGGATTGGGGAGGCGGAGATTTCGAAACCGGCATAGATGCGGCTGGGCATATGGGTAATAAAGAGATTGCAAACTTCCTGATCGACAAAGGCGCAAGGCCAACGCTGTTTGTGCTCACCATGCTCGGAAGAAAAGAACTGGTGACTCCTATCATAGATGCATATCCCCAACTGGTGCACTCACTAGGTCCTCATGGGTTCACATTCTTGCATCATGCCAAACAAGGAGGTGATGAAGCCGCGGAGTTGGTTGAGTATTTCTCGTCAAAAGGTTTGACTAAAGACCACGTAAAGCTGTACTAACCGCAAAGACGGGGAGACGCAAGTCATGTCACTGCGAATCTCTTTGCGTTCTCTTCGGTAAAAATTATTACCGAGCTGTCTACAAAGGTAAAGAGGATTCTCAGATTGCATATCGTATATTTGTCTTATGGAGACCATTAAAATTGATATCGTCAATCCAAAAGCCAAAAAGATTATCAAGGAATTGGCTGACCTGAAACTAATCACCATTCTGGATGCGAGTTCGACAAAATCTTTTACCTCTCTATTGAAAAAGCTTAGAAGTCGAAACCCGGATATCCTTTTGAGTGAGATAACAAGGGAAGTAGAAGCTGTCAGGTCAAAAAGACATGGCAAGCACTAAGCGGGTTGTCATTGACACCAATCTTTGGATTAGTTTCCTCATAACAAAAAATAGCAAGAAATTAGATTCGAGGATAAAATCTGGAATCTAAAACTCCTTTTTAGTCTCGAATTGCTTGAAGAATTTCTGGCTATAGCCAATCGCCCCAAATTCAAGAAATACTTTGAAAGTGGTGATCTGGAGCTATTACTAGACTTATTTGATATCTATGGTGAACTTGTAACCGTCAGAAGCGACATCAAAATCTGCAGAGACCCAAAAGACAATTTTATCCTTTCACTAGCTAACGATGGCAAGGCTAATTTTTTGGTCACAGGCGACAAGGACCTCTTGACTATTAATAAAATTGGTAGAACACAAGTTGTTGAGTTCACTGAGTTCCTAAAGTTAGTTTAGTCCAACTTTACCTCTCAAACTTGTTGAGTGTAGCCAGCACCGCATCTTTATAAGACCCACCCAAAGGTATCTCTACATTGTTCACTTCAACCTGTGTGCCGGTGTACGACTTGATTTTGTCCATCGATACAATATAAGAGCGATGCACTCTTATGAAGTGAGTTGAAGGTAGAGCCTCTTCCAGGTAACTGATCTTTTGGTAGCTGATGATCATCCCCTGCTTGGTAAATATCTTTACGTAGTTGCTCAGGCCTTCCACATAAAAGATATCTTTCAGGAAGATCTGTACCATCTTTTTGTCTGCCTTCAGGTAGATGTAGGCCTCGTGGTCATCTTTCGGCTCCGACTGTGATGCAAGTTCTTCCAGGTTGTGAAGGCGAAGCACTTTGTTAACTCCTTTCACAAATCGCTCATAAGAAATGGGCTTCAGCATATAGTCCACCACATCGAAATCGAACGCGGTAAGTGCATGTTCGCGGTAAGCCGTGGTAATGATCACTTTGGGCTTCTGTGAAGCAATTGATTTCAAGAAGTTTAATCCACTGATATGCGGCATTTCAATATCGAGGAAGAGCAGGTCGATTTGCTGTTGTTGCAATATTGAATTTGCTTCAATGGCATTCTTGCACACTGCCACCAGTTCCAACTCCTGCAAGGGCTTGATGTAGCGCTGCAGGATATTCTGCGCCAATGGTTCGTCATCCACTATTACACACTTCAGTTTCATACCGATGTCAAATCTATTTCAAGTTTTACATAGTACTCCTGTCCTTCTCTCCCATGCTCCAATCTGTGCCTGTTCGGAAACAGGATTGCAAGTCTTCTCACTACGTTGGCTATCCCCACACCTCCTGATTCCTGTGGAATAGTTGGGCCTGTGGGTATGCTATTTTCGATTTTGAAAAAGAAAAGATCCTTCAACACGCTAATGTTAATGTTCACCCATCCTCTGTCCGACTCATGCTTCATGCCGTGCTTAAAACTGTTTTCAATAAAGGGAAGTAACAATAAAGGAGGCATCAGGATATCCGTGTTGCCGTTGATACTCAAGTTACACGTGAATCTGTCTCCATACCGTATTTCCTCCAGCTCGATATAATTTTTGATGTACCTGATCTCCTTTGAAAGAGCAATGGTTTCTCTGTCACTTTCGTACAGCACGAAGCTCATCAGCTCTGAGAGCTTCAGCACAACCTCTGGTGCTCGTTCAGATCGCTCCTGCGTGAGGGCATAAAGGCTATTAAGCGTATTGAAAAGAAAGTGAGGATTGATTTGTGAGCGAAGAAATTTCAACTCTGATTCAAGATTCTCCTTCTGAAGTTCTTCTGTTTTCTCTCTAAGTGTAAATACATGATGTAATACGGAGAAGCTGAGGATAAAGATCAACGGTGAATTAATGATCACTCCTGCCTGCAATATTTTATAGGGCACCCAGAAGTTAACGATGTCTGAAGTACTGGGATACAGGACTGGGTTCACGTAATAGAACATGATCGCCCGCTGTATGAAGGCGGCTACCAACAAGGAAGCGATAGTCACCGCTGCATATTGTACATACTTTCTTTTGAGCAATAGCTGAGGAAAGAAGACAAAATAGTTGACATACACCACCAGGAGCCTCAGCGGGAGATGCGCCATCTCCACATAAAATGCCCTGTCAAATCTGTTACTATAGCCCCCATCGGTAATAGTAAAGATGGCCGTATAGACTACCCAAAACAGGAGGTGGAGCAGGACATCTTTGCGGGTGAATTTCATTTCAGTAAAGAAACGGCAAGTTATAATGAAGAGGTATTTATTAAAATGCGAAAAGTAAGGTGACTAATCCATTTCGATGATTAGCATAAGGCCAGGCTCAATTGGCATTATTTATTTGAAAAGAATAGGAATCTAATTTCCTACTGAAACACCTTCACGTAGTCCACCTCCATGCGGGCGCGTGTGAGATTGGGATTGACAGGCCCACCGAAATTGCCACCGATGGCGAGGTTGATAATGATATAAAACGGGCTATCAAAAGGCCAGGTGTCCTTGTCCTTCACTTCGGGTTGGTAGGTGTAGTACTCCTGACCATCTACCGAAAAACGAATTTTATCCTTGTCCCAGTCTGCCGCATAAATATGAAACTCCGCATCATATGTGGGTAGATCGATCATGCCAGTATTCACCGTATTACCAGAACTACTTTGCGTGTGCAACGAACTCTGAATCACACCTGGGCGCCTGCCTACATGTTCCATGATATCGATCTCTCCTGCAGAAGGCCAGCCTATTTGGTCAATGTTCTCATTTAACATCCACAGCGCGGGCCATGTGCCCACACCAGAAGGAAGTTTTGCTTTGAACTCAACGCGACCGTAGGTAAAACTTTGCTTTCCCTGGGTCGTGATCCGCGCTGATGTCCACACGCTATCGGTCTTCAGCGCCTCAATCACCAGTATTCCATTTTCCAACCGCACATTCCGTGGATCATCAGTATATATCTCCAGTTCGTTATTGCCCCAGCCGCATAAATTGGGACAGCCATCACCAAACTGATAATTCCAACTAAGGGAATCCAATTGATTACCATTATCAAACTCCTCGGACCAAACCAGTTGAGGAGTTTTGCGCATGCATCCAGCGAAAGACAAAATCAAACAAAGGCTCAGTACCAGATATTTCATTTCTTAGCGTTGATCCAGTTGACAGCTGACTCTACGAGGTCCGGCAGAATATTTTGTTTCGGAACCTTGAATGAGTGGTCAGCATTTTCGAAAATATTAATCGTTCCCAACTTCAGACCTTTGACTACTTTCTTGATCAAGTTGATTTCTGCCAATTTATCTTTTGTACCCTGAAGAAAAAGCATGGGCACTTTTACGTCTTTTAAATGAGCTGCCCGATCTATTGAGGGGTTGCCAATTGCGTGAAGCGGAAAACCAAAGAACACAATACCATTAAGATAGTCGGGACTCTCTTTTGAAAAACGTTGTGAGGTCATTCTTCCACCGAATGACTTACCACCAGCAAAGATCTTAAGTTTTGGAAATTGTTTGTGGGCATAGGCCACCACTTGGCTCACAGTCTTTTCTGCAATGGCGGGCGGGTCGGGTCTCCTCCCTCCCTTTTCCATGTAAGGAAAGTTGTACCGAAGTGTTGCAACATCCCGAGTGTAAAACTCTTCAGCAACATCTTCCATAAACTTATGGGTCATGTCGGCTCCCGCACCGTGAGCCAGCACGAGCAGTGCCTTTGCCTTGGTCGGTACCATGGCCAGGGCAGAGACATCACCTAGGTTTTCCGAGATCGCAATCTTTAACTCAGTCGTTTTTGCAGCCACTCTGTAAGTTATCCTTTTTGAGTGGAAGCAAAAAGAGACTGACACAGATCTATGAAGAGTTCTTATTTGGTCAATCGAAACTCGTAATCACCTCCTACGGATTTTATCCTTCCACCGGTAAAAGCAGGATCCCAGTTGAATGACAACACGAGTTCACTTTCTGTTATAGATGTTATGGCCACTGTTGCACCATCACTCCTATTAATCGATGATTTGGTTTCATCAGCAAACGACCAGGCGCCCTGATATGGCCAGATGCCTAAGCCATTTTCCGATGTAAAGCTTGTGGGTGTAAACGTCAAGCGAAAGTCCAAAAAGAGTGCAGTCTTGTCCTGCGCATCCATTTCTATGGAAGCTGCTTTCCATGTACCGCTGGTCAGCATTTGCAACACAGGGTCCGTTTCATCGCTACTGCTCTTGCAACTCATCAACTGATTTGACAACAGCAACACGAACGAACAAGAAATTATAATACATATTTTGGTTTTCATAGCATTGTTTTTTTATTGGGAAATTTGGAAAGAGTCTCCCCGTTGCCAGGGAGTACTCACCAATTCAAAACAAACACAGTTTGTTCCGACTCATAAATTATTTTTTAATGATCCTCCGGTTAACCAACTGACCCTGGTAATCAACAATGATCACATAGGTACCTGCAGCAAACTCCCTCATATCGATTTTTTCACCAGACTGGATATTTGATTTGTTAATAACCAGTTGTCCACGCATCGTATATACATGGAGCGATTCCGCCATTGACACTCCTGATATTGAAAACCCATCGACAACAGGATTAGGATATACGGTGATATTCAGCTGCTCTCGCACGTCCTTGACACCAGTGATAGCATCAATCACCAAAGTCCCGATTGCCTCGCCAGCATAGTTAACCTCATCTATAGTTGCCATTACCTCGTAACTACCAGCCGCTATAGGTTTGCTGCTTGAGCCATCGTAGGTAACAATTACATTGAGACCTGCTGGATCCGTAGTTACGCTAACTTCGATTTCTTCACCATTGTAAAGTTGTTTCAGGTCAGACAATTCAATTGTAGCCATGAGTTTATCAATGGTGAGCATGCCATTGATTAATGTCAATTCATAAAGATCGGATGACCCTCCGCTGAGTGTAATTGGGTACGTACCTGCATTGTCTCCTTCTACCGCGGCTGTAGAAATAGTTGGAGCAATGATTTTACTTTCATTATCGCCATTCACAAAACCGTTGTAGACCAATGTGAGTGCAGGCAATGGATCACCATAAGAGATTGATTTATTCTCAGCCTTTACCTCTAATGGGGCTTTCGTCACTACCACTTTGCCGAAGTTTTCGGTAAACAGAATGTAGTTATTGTCTGAACCAGATGCCACCCTGGTAAGGCCGGTGAAAAATGTATTGGGTAATGGATTGGTGGGTAAAGTGAATTGATATTCCGGTAGCATATCAATTTCTTCTGGCCCATCTCCGTTCACGAATCCATCAAAAGTCAAATTGTAAGTAGTAGGGAGTGTTCCATAAGTTGTCGTCACATCTTCAACTCCAACTGAGAGATGTTTCTTATCGATGATCAAATAACCATCGTTACGAAGATTGAGCTTGTAATTGTTATCACTACCACCACTTAGGGTTATTACATAATTTCCTGCGTCACTAAACTCGTTTGCAGAAACTGTAGCCATGGGCTGAACGTCAATATCTTCAGGCGTGTCTCCGTCAATCAATCCTAAGTATTGTATTTCAAGGACAGGATTGACCTCACCATAGATCTTACTTACCCCCATGCCTACTACATCGGTTGTTTTTTTGGTAATGGTCAGATTTCCCTCAACATACGTAATGTTGTAATTGATGTCGGCTGCACCTGAGGCAGTGATTGGGTACACCCCAACGGGACTGTTTACCACCGCAGTCGTTGAAACAACAGCCGGACTGTCGAGATCATCAGAGTTGTCAAAGTTCACAAAGCCGTCATACACTATTTGAAAAGTTGGATTGGTACTGCCATATACTTTGGTCGCATCGGCAACCGAGATTGTAAGGGGCGCTGGAGTTACAATGAGCGTTCCATCGAATGTTGAGATAGTATAGTTGGCGGGATTTGGCACATCTACGAACATGATATCGTAGGTTCCAGCGTCAATTTGTAAGTGTAAATTTGTCAGTTCAGGCTGATAAGGAAGTTGTGCCGGCCCCTCATTATTTACAAATCCTTCGTAGGTAACGGTAAGAGGCGTGAAAGAACCATAAACACGCGTTGCGTCATTGGCGGTGATGGTAAGTGAAGCTTTGTTAACAGTGAGACCTACCTCAGTAACAACCTGATAATAGTTGTCTGTGTCAGTAGGATTGAATGTAGATCGCAACGTATAAACTCCAGCTGGAAGAAGCGTGCCTGCCGAAACTGTAGTTAGTGACATTCCTGATTTAAAAGCTTGATAAATGAATGTTCCAGCAACGTCAGAGGTGGCTCCAAGTTGAGCTGTTGATAGAAGGCCTCCATATGTTATGTCGGCTGGATTGCCCCAGGTAATCTGGGGAGTTGCCATTGATGTGGAGATATTGACCGTAACAATGAATCCCCCCAATCCTGCAGCATCGGGACCTACAGAAGCCTGCACTTTGAAACTTCCCGATCCAGCGCCAGAAGGTCTGAACTTCAGTATGCCGAGATCGAGTGGTACCATGGTGCCATTGACAATCTCTGTTGTACCATCATTAAGAAATACTTGTCCCCCTGTAATTTCCGTAATTCGAAAGTGAGTAACTGAATTAGCCCCAAGGTCATCTTCGTCAACAGCTAGGCCCGTTATCGTAATTGGATCAGATATAGCCGGATACGTTATCGACTGGTTGAAGTTGGTTATCCCAAATCCATCAGCCACTGGCGCCACATTGATTGTAAAATTGGCTGTGATAGTATGGTTATCACTATCCGTGATCTCAACCGTAATATCCGAACTACCAAAATTGTCATTGGGTCCATAAATAACCAGTACGGGAGCAGGTGATAGCGCAAAGCTGACGGGCACAAAGGATTTGCCTGTTCCTGTTCCCGTGATGTTAAATGACAGATCTGCTACATTGTCTTCTACGTCATAAACATACTGCGTCAAATCATAAATGATAGGATCATGATCTTCTTGCAGATTCAGGTCGGGAAATTGTGCAAGGAAAACGGGCTCGTATCTTGGGTTGATAAAGTTGAAAATATTAGGTGAGTTCTGATCCGCCTGATTGAAATTTCTAAGCACCGTATAGTTGGGTGGGCCTAATAAGTTCATTTTATATAAAACTCCTCTGTTATTACTTCCTCCATTTCTGGTTGCTCCATAAATGACATCATCTAAAATTACGAGCTTGCCAACAGGGAATGATCCCTCGGTGCCATCAAAAGAGTGTAAGCTTTGGAAAGCGTTGCCATCCGAATCCATTGAGAAAACTGAACCAATAGAGTTGGACCCATCATTGTGTGTCACCCCATAAATTCGTCCCGCGTATTGAGTAAGCGGTGGTGGCTCAGTGAAGCCATCAAAGGTTGAAGTAAAGTCTTTCACCACGTTGTATTCGGCAGCAATGATATCGTAGTAAAATACTCGCGCAGAACCTCGTTCCGTTCCCCAAAGCCTGCCATTGTACAGTAACGAGATGTCACCTTGAAACACCGGTAGTGTGATCAGGTTTTGAAAGCCCATGCCATCTGGTTGGATTTTAAATATGACCTTGTCTGAGCTGCCGCCATAGACCCCATAGAAATTTCCCAAATGTTCAAAGAGTCCACTGTAGTTAAAACCGCCTGATGTGAAACTATGAAGCGTGGTAACGGTGTAATCCGTAGGATCAATCTTAAAGATTGTGCCCTGGTTGGTGGTACCTCCCAGGTCTGTAATACCGTACAGCATTCCGGCTTTTTGAATCAGGCCACCGCGTGGAAGAGAGCCATTGGGGCCTGCAACAGGAGCGACAAAGCTGTAAACCACGGTCATACTCTTACCTTCGCGGTCCATAGTATAAATTGTTCCATAGTTATTGTCGCCACCCCCGCTAGTTACGCCCCACAATTTGTCATCATATTCCAATAGCTCACCCACGGGATTTGTTGGCCAGATGGGAAATGAATAAGTGCTGGAAAAATTGGTTCCGTTATTGTCAATCTTAAAGATCGAACCCTTATTGGCGCTACCGCCATTGACAGTCATTCCCCAAAGCACGCCACCGATATCCAATAGGCATCCACTGGGATAGTCTCCGTTAGTTCCGGTAAATGTGTGAACAGGCTGAGCGGATGTGGCAAGCGGGTTAAGCGCATCAAAATAAAAAATTGAGCCGGCACCGCCTGTCTTAGCAGAAGTCGTTCCCCATAATTTATTATCTGAAACGACAAGGTTTCCACGTGGGTCGCCTCCATCTGCGTTGTCAAACATATGATGCACAAAGTAGCCACTTCCATTTGGCTGGATGCCAAACAAGGTACCGTTGTCGTTGGCACCACCTTCTTCCGTAAGACCCCAGAGCCGTCCATTAAATTCAACGAGATCGCCTAAAGGATTTGCTCCATCTGTGGCAGAATATTCGAAAGAATGATAAAGTTGATAATTAGATCCATTGTTGTCGATACTGAATATTGCTCCATAGTCATCAGTGCCACCATAAGAAGTCAATCCCCATAGCGTATTCCCTACTTCAATCAATCCACCCTCTGGATATCCAGCATCACCGCTGTTGTAAAGAAATTCATGCACTACCTGATAGTCTGTTCCATCAGTCGCAAGGTTAAAAATAACACCACCGTCATCCACACCGCCTTCATAAGTTAAACCCCATATTCTTCCATTGCTTAGAAGGAGATGCTTGCCCGGATGCGCTCCATTGTCGGAATCGAAATCATGAACCTTGGTAAAATTCGTTCCATCCAAATCGATGGTAAAAACAATTCCGAAATCGCTTGTACCACCCTGGTACGTAGTACCCCACAGTTTTCCGTTAGCTTCTATCAATGTACCTCTTGGGTTTGATCCCTCTGGCTGTCTGAAGAAATGAACATACTCAACCGAAGAGCCATCGGCACTAAGTTTGAAAATAGCGCCATCGGAATCAGTGGATGTGGTCATTCCCCATATGGTGCCCTGGCTATCCCGGAAAAAATCCCCCTCAGGAGCATGCCCGGAACTTTTGAAGGCATAAAGTTTTTCCGCCCGGCTGTTATCCGTGTGATACAGGAACACGCCATTGCCAACTCCAATTAGCCGGCTCTTTTGCGCCTGTGTCGGAACTGAGGGTAACGCCAAAAGCATCGTAAGAAATGCCAGAAGTACCAGGCTCCTTAACTTGATACTCCAATTAGTTATTGAACAAATCATGCTGTTTTTGTTTGAATTGGTACACCAAGATTTGAGTTTCAGCTATGTTTCGTGTCAATCTGGAATGGAAAGACCTGTACTGGGAATGAACCCTGAAATTTCTGGAATGAACTATTGCACTCGATGGCTGTGGAACGGCAGGCCTTTCGGTTATTAACAATTCACCAAATTATTTAGATTTAGAGGTTGACGCCCAATGAGTCGATTTATCTACACTTCATTTCTGCAGCTCCTTGTGATTGTTGCAGCAAGTGGACAGTCCATCCCGGATAGTCTGAAAAGGAATATTGAACAGGCGCCCGATGATTCCATTCGGGCAATGCGACTGAATGAAATGGGTGCTGCATGGCGATTTATGAATACAGACAGCGCCTTGAACTATAATCTTCTCGCTATTCGACTTGCCTCACGGCAAGACCTTAAGCTCAGTAAAAGAAATTACACACAAACGAGAGGTCAGATTTTCGATCACGTTGGACAGTCTGATAGCGCCATTGCCATCTATAAAAAATTACTTCGGCAAGATACAGTACTATACCCAGGCTCGGCTGCCTGGGTGCTCGACCGATTAGGCATCCTTGACGCAGAAAATGGATATTTCAACCGTTCATTAAATAACCTGATCAAGGCTCTAGCTCTGTATAGAAAATACAATTCAAAAGATGAAGTAGTTACATTAACTCACCTGGCGCAACTTTATTATTATAACCACGACTACCAAAGAGCCAAAAACTACGCGCACCAGGCGGAAGCACAACTCGATAATCACACGCTTGAACAGCAATTCGCGGTTTACAATATTTTGGGAACATTGTGCTTGTGGAAGGCAAAGTATGACTCAGCTCTTTATTACTACAATAAAATTTACACTCCAGATAAATTTCCAGCGAGCTCGCCCTTACATGGCGAATACTACCATAATATCGGTCGAGTAACCGAAACCAAAGGAGATAAGCGTAACGGTGTCAAGCTCCTGAACAAAGCTTTAAAACTCAAGGAAAAGCATAATTCCCAGTATAGTAAAATCACAACGCATTATGCGTTGGCAGAAGCTTACTTCGAAATTGCCTGGTATGAACATCTCAACAACTACCTCGATACAGCACTATATCATGTCCTCAAAGTGATTGAAGACACAGAACGCAGGAATGATATCAGGCTACAGAAAAACGCCAATGGGCTTGCTTCCGATATTTATGCAGCTTCAGCCAATCTCTTTGACTACTACAAGCACAAAAACAAATTCATGAATCTTACAGATTCACTATTCAACCGAAGAAGAGATGCTGAGATGGTTCAGTTTGAATCCAGGTATCATTTGAAAGAAAAAGAAGTAGAGAACCTTCGATTGTCAAATGAAAATCTTAAGAATGAATCGCTCATAAGATTTCAGCGCTACTTATTTATCGGTGCAGCTTTTCTATTGCTCTTAGTGGTATTCATTCTTTACATAGTGTACCGTAGCAACCAGAAATTCAAATTGCTCAATCAAAAGATAGCGGAGTCTAATAAGACGAAAGATCGGCTGTTTTCTATCATCAGCCACGATCTAAGGGGTCCTATAGCTGCCTTTGAAACCACACCAAAGATTTTGAAGAGCTATCTCAATAAGAACCAACCGGAAAAGGTAGCTGAGATGGTTGATCTGATTGATCAGTCGGCCAAGAATGTCCATCAGTTGCTTGACAATCTTCTCAACTGGTCACTTAGCCAAAAGAACGAATTGGTTATTCACATTGAAAAGTTAGCCATCAGGCCCATATTGGAAGAAGCGGTTGCCTTGTTTAAGGATGCGGCAAGTTTAAAAGGTGTGGCGATCCAATCCAACATCAGCGATCAACACATCATGGCTGATCGAAATACTTTTTCCACAGTCATCAGAAATTTGTTGAGTAATGCAATTAAGTTTAGTCATTCAGGCAGTACAATAACGATCGACCATCGGGTTGAAGACAATTGGATTGAGTTCTCTTTTAGGGATACTGGTGTGGGCATGACCGATGAACAACTTCAAAACCTCTTCGCTGTTGACAAGTCAAAAGTGCGTAGTGGAACCGCCAGGGAAAAAGGAACCGGACTGGGAATGGTATTGGTGAAAGAATTGGTGGCGATGAATCAGGGAAAGATCAGTGTACAAAGCAAGCCTGATCAGGGAACCACATTTTACGTTTCACTGCCTCTCGCCTCATAGTCAGCGCAGTTTGATCATATCAATCAAATACTTTCGGTAGTTGTTACCAACAGGGATCTCAATTTTACCAATTCGCAATTTGCTGTAATCAGAATCGATATCGGTGATATGGTCTTTCATCACTGCAAATGAACGGTGTACCTGTAAAATACTTTCTCCAGGCAATATGTCCATTAAGTCCTTTAATCGCATGTTGATGATCACGTCTTCATCAGTCAGTTTTATGTGGCAGTATTTTTCCTTTACCTCGATGAATAGAATCTCACCAATGATCAACTTCTTAATTCTTCCATCACTTTTCACAAACATACTCTGCTGCTGTACAACGGGCTCAAAGGTCTTGGAGGATTCCGCTCGTCCTGAAACAGCGATTTCGATAGCTGCCTGTAGTGAAGCCGCCTCGTAGGGTTTAGTCAAATAGGCCGAGGGCTTTGCTTCGGTCGCCCGGAGAATGGTTTCTCGGTCTTGATAGGCAGTTAGGAAAATAACAGGTGCCGAGCTGAACAAACTCACCTGTTTGGCCAGTTCAATACCATCCATTGACGCAGCAAGATCAATATCAATCAGAAAAAGATCAGGAATTGTTGCTTTGGCCGACCTTAAAAATTCTTGAGGTTCCGAAACCACTTCTATCAAAAGATAGTTCAATTCCTCAATTACCAACCGCAGAGCCTCGGCATACACAGGATCATCTTCAATGGCGAGAATTCTAATTGTAGACATATTGTAAACGGTGAGCGACATCTAAAATAGCTAAATATTCAAGTTCTGATAATGCTTAACCACTTGATTTTCTGACACCATCAAAAACAAGGGAACCTATTATTCCAATCCAGTGTCTATCTCATATCTTAGACATTACTTTCAACTACAACATATGCGCAACCAAAATAATAGAGTGGCGATCCTGGGGAGTCTTCGCATTCCTTTTGTAAAGTCATTTAAAGAGTATACGAAGACAACCAACCAGGAAATGTTGACAGCCACCCTGCAGGGCATTGTCGACAAGTATAATCTCAAAGGAAAGTTATTAGGCGATGTTTCGTTTGGTGCCGTGATGCATCCATCAACCGAATGGAATTTTTCAAGGGAAGTGGTTTTGGGAACGGATCTTCATCCGAATACTCCCGCGTTTAATGTGCAGCGTGCGTGTGGCACGAGCCTGGAAACGATCAATCTGATTGCGTTAAAGATTTCAGCAGGGCAAGTAGACTCGGGAGTAGCCGGTGGTAGCGATACCAACAGTGATCTACCGATCATGGTGCAGCGTAAACTGGCATGGAAACTAATTGACCTGAATGGCGCGAAGTCGTTTGGTCAGCGACTGGGAAAAGTATTTAAAATTGGATTTGGCGATCTCAGCCCGGCATATCCTGCGGTGGTGGAACCGAGAACAGGCTTGTCGATGGGGCAACACACCGAGAAGATGGTGAAGGAGTGGAAAGTGACACGTGAAGAGCAGGATCAACTATCACTGGAAAGTCATCAGAAAGCCGCTGAAGCCTACAGAGAAGGTTTCTATGATGATCTGCTTATTCAATACAAAGGAGTTAAGAAAGATACCATTGTGCGCGACAACACCAATATGGAACAGTTGGGGAAACTGAAGCCAGTGTTTGACCGAAGTGCAGCTGGGTCATTGACTGCGGGCAATAGCACGCTTCTCACAGATGGAGCCGGTGCGGTTTACCTCGGATCAGAACAATATGCAAGAGAAAACAATCTACCTATACAAGCATTCTTTGCAGATTGTGAAGCCGCAGCCGTGGACTTTGTGCATGGTGCAGGTTTACTGATGGCGCCTACCCTTGCCGTGGCACGTTTGCTAAAGAGAAATAATCTCACTTTACAAGACTTTGATTTCTATGAAATTCATGAAGCCTTTGCAGGGCAGGTCCTTTGTACCTTAAAGGCGTGGGAGAGCGATGAATATTGCAGAAAGGAATTGGGTGCTGATAAAGCCCTGGGCTCAATCGATCGAGCTAAGATGAACGTCAAAGGGGGAAGTGTTGCCTTAGGTCATCCGTTTGGAGCTACCGGTGCACGTGTGGTTGGCACTATGGCGAAGTTACTGGATCAGAAAGGATCGGGACGTGGATTGATCTCTGTTTGTACGGCCGGTGGTATGGGAGTGGCAGCGATTATTGAGAGGTAATTCAAGATTTCTGGTTCAAGGTTCTAGATTCAAGATTTAAGATTCGAGGTTTTTATACCAGACGTTCATACATTCGATGTCCTCTCCTATTTGTGTATTGTTCACCAGTGTGCCTCCGTATTTGTAATCTCTTCTGGCAAAGGTAGTGTTCATACCTATAGACTCAGCACGTGCTATGGTGAACAGAGTTTTAAAATCCTGATTGCCTAACTCCTTCTCCATTTCCTTCAGCAAAAAGAAAGAAAGGTTTCTGCCCCTATGATCTGGATGGGTAGCAAAGTCTGTCATCTCAGCATTTCTATTCTCCTCGTCCTTTTCAGCTGATGAGGCAGCAATTAACTTATCGTCCTCAAATGCCCCGTAGTATTCGATATTTTCGTCCATCGTCTTCTTCAGGTAGTCAGGCTCAAAAATTGGAAAGGGATAGACTTTAAATGTTTTATCATAGAGCTTTGCGAGCTGAGGAGCATCACTGGGCTCCAACACACGGAATGACGCATCGGGTTTAACCAGAGACTTGGCCTTCTCTTTCTTCTTCATGGCAATCTCAATCGTCTTTTTGATTTTCAACCGTTTTGCCGCGGAAATAAATGACCTGGCCGCCCCCATGAATCGTGACATGAAATGTGCAGACTCTTTTCCTTTAAAAAAACCGGGAATAGTAGCTTCCTTTTTAAAATCGTTATCAATGAAGTCATCGATCATGCCAGCTGGCACCTTGGCAAATATCTTCGTATACCTTTTCATGACCGAAAGGTCGTGGAGCTTATCAATGATTTCCGGAGTATCTTTTTCAGATAGCTTCATCAAATAAACCCGATCATTATTAGGACCGTGTTGTATCACAGAGTGATCTATCTTTTCTATTTTATCAAACATGTTTTCTGATTTGAAAAGTTATTACATATAAGATTCCAGAAAGTGTTAGGCCATAAACTGTAGGGTCAAGCCCAAACGGTAAATTAACTTTTGCCAAAATGGATATAAGTGTGAAGCTTCCGCCTCCAATCATGCTAACTCCCGCTGCTACTGCATCCGTCTTCTTCGAAAAGTAGGCTACCAAGGTGGGCACCAATAAGCCCGACACCATAAAACCATAAGCCTGCAACACAATATCCAGCACCGACTGAAAACTGCTGGCGAGCACAAGGGCAAGCACTCCAACAACAAGAGTCACAATTTGAGACAATCGGATGATCGCCTTGCTGCTCCACTTACGTTTGAAAATCCGGATGATCATGTCCCCGGTAAAGTTTCCCGAAGACGCAATAAGACAACTGTCTGCTGTCGACATCACAGCGGAGAAGTATGAGGCCAACAAAAAGCCGGAGACGCCAACGGGCAGGATTGTATTGAGCATCAATGGCAATGCCATCTCGGCCTCGCTATCAGGGTGTGCGATACGCGCGAGCATGCCCAATCCTACACCCACGAATGCCATCAATGGATATTCGAAAACGCCAGCAATGAAGAAAGCTCGCTTCGCTTCCTTGACGTTGGGACTTGCATACACTCTTTGGTAGAGCGTCATCGCGATAAACCAAATGGGAATTATGGTAAACGCCCAATTGATAAGCGTAGTGACCGACACGTTAGTGAAACTAAAGTGAGTAGCCGGCAATTGTGCCTTGACTGCTTCCCATCCTCCCAACTTGTACAACGCAATCGGAAACCCGAGAAACATCAATCCGGACAGCAAGACGATCCACTGAATGGTGTCGGTGTAGATCACTGCTTTGATTCCACCTAGCACAGTATACAATAGAATTACAACAGCGATGACCACCAGCGAGAGTGTAAGTGGGTCGAACGCAGTTACATCAACAAAGATACTTCCTGCTGCAAGCTTTGCTCCAGCTAATATCTGGCCTCCTGTAAATCCCAGGTAACCAATACCAGAGATAATAGCGGCAAACATGGCTACCTTTTCACCATATTTTACTCTAAGAAAATCCGGATAGGTCAAATACCCTGACTCCATGTCCAACTTTTTCAATTTTGGTACTGTAAACACAGCCGCAAGCCACGCACCAATTAGTCCTGTAAAAAGCAACCAACTACCAGAGATGCCCATGGCAAAACCAAGACCTCCCAGTCCAATCGAAAACCCACCCCCCACGTCTGTCGCCACGATGGACAAACCCACATGAAAAGATGAAATGGATCTACCTCCGACAAAGTAGTCTTCGTGATCCGTGTTCTTAAGAAAAAAGTACACACCTACCCCAAGTACGCCAAGGAAGTAGATGGCAAAGATGATGAAGTCTATAAGGTGCAATGCGCTTTCGTTTACAGGGCCGGAGTTAAGTTAGCAAATCCGGACGCTTTGATCGCATTGTTGATCAGATCATCATGTAAAGACTCATCTTCCCACAGCTTTCTTCCTTTCTCAGGCAAAGAGCTGATTGGGTCGAAGTAGAGATAAAGTTTATTTTCGTCAACACTTGGGCTGCGATACACACTGATACCTGTCACACGATCATAATAGTCGTAACTATGAACATCGCGCTTACCACCGCCACCGGGTGCATCAGTTACAAACAAAGGCGTGTTGAATCCGGCCGTTACACCACGAACAGCACGCTCGACTTCTTCAGTTTGAGCTACGCTGGTGCGCATCTCCTCAGTACCTTGCACCATGTCATGCTGATAGACGTAGTAAGGCTGCACATTCATGTACGAGAGTTTGCGAACCAGATGTATCATCTCTTCCGCTGTGTCATTCACACCGCGAATCATCACGCTTTGGTTACGAACCGTGACGCCACGCTTGAAAAGCAGGTCCATGGCATCGCGGGTGATCTGGGTGATCTCATTGGCACTGTTGAAGTGCGTGTGAAGTACAACTTCCTTGCTCTTGCTACGACCGAGGTCGACCATATCAACTAATGCATCAGTCCATGCTGTATCAGTCAAGATTTTCATCGGCATGACTGCAGGACCTTTTGTCGCAAAACGAAGTCTGCGAATGTGAGGAATGTCCAGCAAGATCTCTCCTATTTGGCGGATGCGATCTGGCACTAACATGTAGGCATCGCCACCTGAGATCACGATGTCTTCAATCTCAGGACGAGATGCGATGTATGCAAACGCTTTGTTCCAATTATCCGGTACAGGCTTGAAGTTCACTTTGTCCACTGTGTCTGTGTCACTACCGATCGCATAGCTTCTGGTACAAAAACGGCAGTACACCGGACAAACATCCAGTGGCAGGAATAATGCCTTATCGAAATAGCGATGAACCAAACCCGGAACTGGCGAGTCATCCTGTTCGCTCAGTGAATCCAAAGTCAACTTCGGATGATCGGGTTCTCGCGAAGCGCCCAATGGAATGAATTGAATCCTCAGCGGATCATTATAAGGATCATCCCAATTAATCAAACTAAGGATGTAAGGCGACAAGCGAAGATTCATTGGTGCTTCGTCCATCCCCTTCACGGCATCACTGATAAATTCGGCTGATGTGAGATCTTTCAGAAACTCCTCAAGCTTGGCAATTTTATGAATTGTGTTTTTGTTCTGCCACCTCGTGTCGAGAAAGTCCTCTTTTGATATGTCCTTGAAAGCAGGAATCTTTTTCCAGAACTCATCTTTGATAAAATGACGATGCTGCAAAGCATCAGCAGAAACCACGTCTTTGTTCGGATCTGGAATGTCTATTTCAGCCAGCGC
>JBFWZR010000069.1:0-20568 GCA_050185175.1 Cyclobacteriaceae bacterium | reverse complement strand
CGTGCGATCAACGAAGCATTTCGTCTCGAAGTTGGTCACACGGAAACCAAATGTTCCCGGCCCTCCTACCACATCTCCCGGTAAGGTCGTGTAAGGTGATGGCACATTTAATGCATCTGTCAGCGTATTGCCAGCTGGTATCATCGTCCATTCAAAGTCATAATTCTCACCCGCACCCGGGGCAATGGCATTGGATGCAGTCAATGTAATCTGACCATCAAAGTTTCCATCGCATGCCGTGTTAGCCACAATCGAGAAGTTGACCGCAGGCGTTTCCCGCTTGTCGGTAATGGTAGCCTTAAAAGGAGCCGATGAGCAACCGCTTCCAGGTGAGCCGTTGGTGCGTGTGGCTACCACGTAATAATCCGCAGCACCCGTAGCAAAGATCAGGGAATCCAAAATCGTACCTCTCGGATTAGACCCGATGGTGTTCGCAACTACATTACCTATTGTATTTTGAGACCACGTGTAGGTGAAGTCGCCAAGAGGCCCGGCCTGTGGTACACCGTTACGGTCGTTGAAGCTAACACTTTGCACTTCCAATCGACCACTCTCCAAACAGTAGTATTGGGGAACTGAAAACACATTCTGGACAAAAACAGGCGTGGTATTTTTTGCCACCGTTGTTTGCGCTGGCAACGACACGCATTGGGTCTGGTTGTTTGTTGCCGTAAGTTGATACACTCCATCCTCTACGCCCGCGAACAGATCGGCTGCACCTGTGTAGGGAGGCGCAGGGTTTGGCGGTACAGCAGGTATCGCCCGTCCCGCAGTAAGTGCAGTCCAAGCATAGTTAAAGTCAAAGGGTCCCGGTGCAGTCGAATTGTCAACGACCTGAACACTGATTTCACCCTCAAAGAAAGCAGGGTCACACGATGTGTTGCTAAAAGGTGTAAGTGATGCCACAGGAAGAACCCTCTCATCTTCGATCGTAACCAGCAGCGGAGCAGACGAACATCCAGAGCCTGGATTGGTATTGGCCCTTCTGATAGCTCTCACATAATAGTTACCGGTTCCAATTCCAGGAAGGTTGACATTGGTGATATTATCAACATCGATTACCGCTGCTCCGCCATCTACCAACGGTACTGTGTTGGGGTCATTCAAAAACCATCTGAATTCAAAGTTACCAGTTCCTCCATCTGACACTCCATTGAGAAAAACATCTGTCACCGTTGCATCACCATCCGGACTGCAAAGTATCTGAGGATTAGTCGTTGAAGACATAGTGAACACAGGAGGGTTCACCTGTATAATGCTCGCAGAGGCATCTTTAAAACATCCCGTTGCCTCATTGGTTACCGTCACTGTATAGGAACCGTCTTCAAGATCTGGAAACAAGTTGGCAACTCCCGTTTCACCAGCGCTGTTGGCAGGAGGCAGAACGGAAGCCGCCCACGCATAAGAATAAGTGGCACCGGTTCCAGGGCTCACATTCGGAGGAGGGAAAACTGAAGGTGTAACAGCATTTACAGTGATGCTACCTTCAAAGTTTCCATCACAGGCCGTATTCGAAACCGTGGTTAATGTCACGTTGGGCTTCACCGTATGATCAAGGATATCAACCCTGAATGGAGCACTAAGACACCCAACACCCCCTGTTGCACCGGCATTAACTTTCTCAGCCCTTATCCAATACGATCCGAACGTTACAGGTGACGATGGAAGTGGAGCACCCACATTCGATAATATTTCTCCACCTTTTCCAGCACCTGAAACTCCCACTGCCGAAAGTACATTCGCAGTGAGCGTTTGATTGGTATACCAGTCAAATCTGTAATCATCCAATGCATCAGGCACACCACTAACAAGAGAAATACTGGTCACCTCAATCTGGGCTGAAGTTTCCAGAGCTGGCAAGCAAAACTCAGCCTCCCGCTTCGTTACAGTTCCATCTACAATTTCAGACACTACCGGTTGATCCGGTACGGAAATAATTCTCTCTGCCGAACAATTGTTGGAGGAGGTAACCGTCACCGTGTATTGCGGCACACTTGAATCTGGTTGAAGTCCATTAATAATTGGGTTGGCAAAAGGCAATGCGCCAAGTGCTGCAGTAAATGTTTCCGTGCCCGAAAGAGGTGCGACACTCAATGTGTAGGTTGACCCAACTGTCGCATCATCTGGATCTTTTGCAATGCTTATCTCTGCAGAACCATCGGCAGCACCGGCAATGTCACACGCTGTGTTCGGTGATATCGCTCCCACCACATCGATAAGGGGTGCAAGCGCATCCTTTCCAATTTCAATAACCTTAAACACCCTACAGTTAGAGGCAGAAATATTCTCCTGAACCTCCACGGTGTAAATACCCGGAGCAAGGCGCGTGCGAGCTACCTGATTGGTGCAATCCGGATCGGCTGCATTGTTTAATCCATCTCCGTCATTGTCTACACCGTCATTACAAACTTCTGTTGACACAGGCCAATTGAAAGGATTCGTACAATCGGGGTCGGCTGCATCTATCAATCCGTCTCCATCATCGTCAATTCCGTTGCCACAAAGTTCTACCGGAGCCGGAGCAAGAGATGGTGTAAGGAGATTCAATGGATCGGCCACACCCCCTGCATAGAATCGGTAGGTGAACTGAGTTTGATTTGCACCAGGCGCGCTCGGAGGCGGAACAGTAGTTACTGCCACAGATCCATCTCCTATTGTGTAGGGACAAATTTGTGAGTTGTTGACTACTTCGTTAATATCATGCGCATCCAAAAACGGTAAGAAGAACGTCTCCAGATTCTGGCAGCCAAACTGATCGGTAGCAATGACTGAATAAAGGTTTGACTCAAGACTGGCCAGCGTCACGTTAACCCCTGAACCAACTGGCGCATAAGTTTGGGAGAATGCAACCACTGGTCTTGGTGTCGCTCCATCGTTGAGCACCGGATCAAAAGTCGGTGGATTTGAATTGAAATCGATGGGGATAGTCGGATTTGTCGGGCCCCCAAGGAACAGCTCAAAAGTAAAGTTTGACGGAGTCGCATCTACCCGAGATGCGTTAAAGTCAAGCGCACCATCGGCCACAGCGCAAGAAGTGGGTAATGCATTAATCGCAAAATTGATATTGGAAGCAGTTTGATCTATGATTGTTGCTGTTTGTGGTTGGGAAACACACTGCGTAAAGTTGTCGAACGCAACCATGGTGTAATCTCCATACGTCAACCCAGTATGGTTATCAACAAAGGCTCCTGCTGCTCCTGTGAACTGCCTGTTGGGTGATGCAGGGCTTCCGCTCACCGCGGCAATAACAGTTGCGGGGTCGTTGGTACTACCGGGTCCCGTTGGATCCTCCTTCAGCCAATAGAAAGTATAGGTTTGTGATGGAGCAGGATTTACGGTTGCCTGAATAGCGCCATCGGGTGGCAAACACGCTGTCTGTTGACTGGTGACATTCAGGTTCGTAATCTGCGGAATCGTGATGATTTTCTGGAGATAAATAGTTTTGGTATTCTGACATCTTGTTGCTGCACGTTCTACCTCCACAGTGTAGAACAGATTTCCCTCGAGTTGATCAACTTCTCCATTCGTGGCAGTGACTGTGCCCACAGCAGCACCAGGACTGGCAAAAGGATCGCCATTATTAAACCAGTTGAAGGTATAACCGGCATTCACAGCACCTCCACCCCCTATCGAGGTCTCGTCAATGGTAGCGGCAAGGATACCATTAAATCCAACACAGCTTGTTTGTGGAGTCTCCGCAATATCAATTGGAGGGATAAACTGATTATCCTTAATCTCAACCGTCACCGGATTAGAAGTACAATTCAAAACATCATTGGTCGCGGTCAATTCGTAAATGCCGGCTGGCCTGTTTGAAATCGATATTGAACCACTTTGCGTAAAACCGGCCGGTCCTGTCCAGTCAAAGGTGTAGCCGGCATAGGGATTGGCTACGTTCGCCCCTTTGTAAGTTAAAGCGGAAGGTAAAGCAACATTTACCGTAGCTGTTCCATCCGGTACGCCTGGTAGACAGATCGTGTTGTCTGTGTGCAGCAAGGGCCCAAGCACAGGTAAAGCACTGTTGTCAGGAATAAGTATCCCTCTTGTATTTTTACAACCTGTACTCACCAAAGTCACCTCCACTATGTAATCTTCATTTGGTCCACCTTGACGCCCGTTTATCGTTGGGCTCGTAACAACGTTCAGCTCAGATCCCGGATTAACTACAGTCCCCTGGTACCATCGGTATTGATAGCCATCTGCAGGCAACACACTCACTACTGTTGCTGCTCCGTTGGGTGCACCACCCGGACAGTTCGTTGAGCCAATCTGCGCGGTATTAATTGTAGGGAGTACCTTATTATCTTTTATTTCAACAGCTACCGGATCGGATGTACAGCCTACATCTGTTTTTGTCACTTCAACAGTGTATATCCCAGCAAGTTGTCCATTGATGGTTGAAGTTGTTTGCCCTGAGGCCCAGCTGAAAGTGTATCCTAAATACGGAGCAACCACTCCCGCGCCTTTGTAACTGAGTGTATTTAATGAAGCCGTGCCGTTTTGTGCACCAGGTGTACAGATGGTATTTTCAGTAGATGTCAGTGTAACCAGCGGATTTTCGCTTGCATCGGTCACCAGCACAGCAACATCACTCTGGCATCCGTTGGTCAGATTTGTTACCAGCACAGTATAGTTGTTGGTAACACCTCCCTGGACATCCGTTAACTGCGCATCATCGGCACTTGGGTTTGTACCAACAGGAATTGGCGACCCCGTGCCTGCACCCGTATGCCATTGATATGTGAGTTTGTCACAGCGCCAACAGCGGAACCGTCAACAGTAACAACCTCTGCAACTCCATTCTCCAATCCGGCAACGCAGTTTGTCGAAGGAGTTGATGCTGAAACGACATCGGGTAAATCAACGACATCAATTACCGAAGCCGGAACAAAGTCAGATTCACATCCCAGGTCATCAATTGTTACCGTGTTGGAATAGTCACCGTTGTCAAGATTATTACGAGATGTAGCAATTTGAGAGATGATCGCTGGCACACCTGTCGCTGTGTTATTGTTCCACCACTTGTATGTCAATGTACTTCCCCCTCCATACGGTGCTCCCTTGTATGTAACAGCCGTTACATCAAGTCTTCCATTGAAAGGAGTCGCGGGTGATGTAAGCGCTGGATCACACACTGAGTTGTTGGTTATCCCTAGCGTGACTACGGGCTTTGCACTGGCATCAGCTACCAACATTGTTTTTGTGTTTTCGCAACCTGAAGTCGTATTGGTAACGAGAACGGTAAAATTGTTTGCGGGACCTCCTTGCAAGCCAGATAAAACCGGACTGGTTGCGCTAACTATAGGTGAAGCTGTTCCGGCACCAGTGTGCCACTGGTAATCAAATATCGTAACCGATCCAACTGGCGACCCATCTACAGTCGCCACCTCAGCCACTCCATTCTCAAATCCAGGAACGCAGTTGGTGGAAGGCGTTGCCACCTCTCCTATCACCGGTAATAGCTTATCTTCAAGCACTTGATCCGATACTGGCACAGAGGTGCAAGACAAATCTGTGCGTTCCGCTGTCACGGTGTAGTCTCCGTTGTTCAGATTGGCAAGCAGTGGATCTTTATTATCCGCTACCGGGTGAACCGGATCAGACGTCAGTAATCCATCATGCCAGGTAAATTCATATAAACTAAAATCGGAAACGGGCGCACCGTCAAATGTAACTGTTGCCGTTACGGACCCATTGTATGTACTGGAGGCTTTGAGCGGATCGCAAATGGAGTTGGGAGAAGTTGACAGCGTCACCACCGGGACATTCACATCCTCCGCAATAATAAATTTCTCGGTGGCAAAACAGTTATTTGCTGTCGTCACCTTCACAGTATAATATTCCCCACCTCCGGATACACTATTAGCCTGCTTGCCGTTGACATCCGACACCGCTGCGTGAAGGTTTGCCGGTAAAGTATTGTCGCCTTTGAACCATTCGAAAGTAAAGTCTGCCGGATTTTGAGGAACTCCTCCGACCAGCGCCTCCGCGGTGAGTATTCCATTGGGATTATTTACATCGCATGACGTCTGCGGTGCAAGTTGAGTAATGGATGCTGTAGGTATTATGGTTTGGGTTTGAACTTCAACAACCGGGCTGATGGTAGAAACACACTGCGTGCTTATTTGTCGTATTTCCGCCTGATAGAATCCAGCTGCAAGCCCTGTCCTGATTTGACCAGTACCATTGGCCGGAGGAAGAATGCTTCCCCTGGTACTCGTAGCATTGTTGTAGAAATACCAATCAAATTGATAGTCAGCAGGATTCTGTACTACTCCATTGAAAAGAGCATCCGCCTGAATGACTCCGCTATTCGGGTCACTGCAGTCAACCACATTCTGCACCACCACCGCTTGTGCATCAGGTATCTGAGGACCATTAACCGTGACCGGATCTGAGATTTTGACGCAACCATCTTTTGAAACTCTCACAAGATAATTTCCGGCTGAAAGATTATTAGCGTTGGGACCTGTGATTCCGAGCGGATTGAGAGAGATATCAAACCATTCGAAGGTAAATCCTGTATTCCCTCCCGCGATCACAGCTTGAAGCTGACCATTTGCAGGACTACATACCGTTTGATCTGATATTACATTGATCGTTATATCAGGGTCGTTACCCAGTCGTACAATCGTTTCCGTAACGGGATCACTCGTACAACCTTTAGCGGTGTTGGTGACTACAAGTGTATAAGGTCCTTCTGCCGCATCAGTCAACAAATAATCAGTGCCCGCAGGCCCAGGGATTGGTGTGCTCGTGTCAGTACCCTGATACCACTGAAATGAATACGGGCTATAGTCGAACGTTTCGACACCACCTTTAAAAATGTGGGCACGCAGTTCTCCATTGTCGGGCGCAGTATTATCACATTTAAAATTATCACTCACCTTTTCGATTGAGCCGGTAAACGGATCCGGAGTGATGAGTACTGTGTAGGTGTTGTTGGCAATACTACATTCCTTGGTATTATTTATTACTAATGGAAGCGTTCCGTCACTGTAAAGAACAATATAAAGTGTGAAGACAGTACCTGGCCCGTTAAAACTAATCGAGGGAGTCTTCAGTGTTTGTCCCAGCTGAAGATTGGCAATGTTAAGAACTGCATTGTGCAAGTAGGTTCCTCCATTTAAGGGGTCTCCGTTGAAAAATGCGACTGGCACATTATCGGTGATCGGAAGGTCCCCACTATTCACGATGTTGAAGACTGCAGAGATGTCAAGGTTTCCGCAAATCGGTGGAGTAATCTCGACAGCAGGTGTGTATACACCATCACCATCAATATCGACACCTGGATTGGCCGGATCATCACCAAAGAAAGCCAGGTCTGGCGCAGGAAATACCGGACATCCCTCCGCAGAGAGGAATGGAACCTGATTAAGGAAAACATTCATCGGCATTTGTGGACCGGGCGTTCCATTAGGGCAAGGGCTATTACTAAAAACCAGGTTCTGATCTAGCTGAGGAAAAGGTAGCGTGAGATCATCCTTGATGTTCACCACAAAGTAGCCGGGCTGATTCCAAACTTTACGCGTAGGTAGCCATTCATTCCCGTTTGTGAAGAATAATCTCACCTCTCCCAGTGCTTGTTGCTGTATTGGGTCGTTGATATCAAACGAATTATTTCGGTTACAAGGCACACAGATATCTGTTGCTCCATCACCGTTTACATCTGCGATTACAACGCCTTCGGTATAAGTGTGTGATTGGCACGCGGCTGACCATAACTTCGTTTGACCTGTTGCACCATCAATTACGACCAGCTCTTGCGAATCACGATAAACCATTTCAGGATCACCGTCATTGTTAAAGTCATAAATCGAAACCGTGAGTACTCCAGATCTTGAATCGTTAACCGTTCTAGGTGTTGCCCATAAAGGCACTATGTTATCAGAGGCATCGGTAGTCATACAAAACAACTGACTGCCTGCCATGAATGTTAAGTCGGTTTTACCATCTCCATTAGCATCTCCAAGATTCACACGTCCCGTTCCCCAGGGCCATCCGTTAGCGTACACTGGATCAGGAGGTAGGAAAAAAGAAACTTTTGACTTGGCAACATTCCAATAAAACACTGCCGTTGGTCCCGTCTCGCTGTTGAGTGCGCCTGATATTACTACATCAATATTGCCGTCTCGATCAATATCTGCTACGCTACACATACTGTGCGTGTCAACTCCGTATTCAACAGGGTCGTTGGCTAGTTTGACAAAGCACTTATCCGCGGATATCGAATTCATATCCTGAAAAAGGGTCAATGCTGTCGGAGACGCTGGTGTTCTGTTAGTCAGGTTGGGAATACTGAATATCTTAGTTCCACAAACCAACTCCATCTTTGCATCTCCGGTTACGCTTACGGCTACAGGTCCTGAGGTAATATCAAGGTCCCAATTGCCATTGGAGGTAGCAAGCAATACACCGGTTTCAGCAGCATAGATCCGATCACGCAGATAGATCTCAGCCTTGCCGTCTCCATCCATGTCTGCGATACCTGGCACACCGGGTCTGTCCGCACCTATTTGAACTGCATCATACATTGGCACAAGTTCTCCTGGTGTGTACCTGAATGCTACTAGAAAAAAGCAGGTAGGTGGCGTACTTGGGTTACCACCTCGATTACTCACTATGCCAAACACTTCGGCCTTGCCATCCTTATCAATGTCAGCTATAAGGTTTTCGTGTTCGAAAAGTAAGTTTTTAGGGTTGCAGCCACCAGAGCCGGAAAATATTTTCGCTCCCTGGCCGGTCGTTTTAAAATCTGCTTTGATGTCACCGGCATCACTTCCATCAGCTTGCCCATTGGAAGTTGCGACAACACGAATTTCAGAATTCCATTTTGAGGTAATTACAGCGTCAGGAATACCATCACCATCCACATCCCCGACTGATACTTTTGATTGCGTGTCCGCTGTATTCTGTCCTGAAACTGCCGGTGGACCAATACCGGCAAAAGGGTTCGACCCGGCTGGCGGAGTAATACTACAGCTCGACCCTTCTCCAACAAACTCCAATCCATAGTATGAGGCACAATTAGGGTCAGCTTTGTCTATAGCTCCATCACCATCGTTATCTACATTGTCGAAGCAATTACAGCCCCGCTCAATATTAGCCGCGAAATTGCAAAAGGGATCTGCGCAGTCGACCAACCCATTCCCGTCATTATCTATCCCATCATTGCATATCTCAACGGTTTGGCCAAAGGAGATAAAGCTCAAAAGAAGACAGAAAACAATTAAAATGTGAGCGCGCATCCAAGGTAGTTTAGGTCTATGTTCACAAAAAACGCAATCCAAAATCAGTTAGACTTCAACTCTAAGACATGGTTTAATTCAATAGTGAATTTTTTATCGCCCGATTAGCAAATGGCCTGTAAACGGCTCATTATCAGGACATCCCAGAACAAAATAATAAGTTCCTGGCGGAACTTCCTTGCCGTTATAAGTTCCATTCCAGTCGTTAATGTAACCTCTCTTTTCAAAAACCCTTTTACCGTTCTTATCAAAGATAGAAAGTACACAATCTGAGAATGCTTCAATGCCCGGAATGACCCAAAGATCATTTATCCCATCTCCGTTAGGTGAGAATACATTCGGAATATCAAGTGCACTGGGATCACTACTAACCGTAATCGTTATGGTCCCTTGTGCTGAACACCCCCCGGTCACCTGGGCATCCACCGTATACGTAGTGGTTTCTTCAGGGGTCGCCACCGGGTTTGGTATGGAAGCATCGCTGAGGGTCTCCGCAGGAGTCCAATTGTAGGTATCGGCTCCCTCCGCCAGCAGCTGTGCCGCCTGACCTGTTACAATAGCATTTTTGTCAGCTGTCACCACCAGATTTGGTACGGGATTACTAGCTATGTCAATTTGGGATGTGGCTTCGCAACCATTACCATCAACAGTTGACACCGAGTATTGTCCGGGTTGAGAAACGGTTATTGATGCTGAGGTCTCTGTTGTATTCCATGTGATAGAATTAAAAACTCCTGTGATGCTCAGCGTGATTTGTTCGCCAGGGCAACTTGACAAAGCGGTGGCTGAGATGGTTGGGACCGTGCCGTTGACCACAAGCACATTCTTATTCGAAACATTAGTGCATCCAGGCACGCCAGAGTAAGATACCGTTAACGAGGGATTAAAACTCTGGGCGGAAGCATAGGCATGCGTAGGATCAGTGTCGGTTGCAGTAGTTCCATCGCCAAATGCCCACGCATACACAGGCGTTGCGCGTGGGTCAAAAACAGATGCATCTGCAAACGACAGCATCTCGTTGGTGCAGGCGTTCGCATCAACTGTAAATGACGACACAGGTGGCGCCAATACGACTACAGAGATTTCGTTTGTTTCCGCTGTGCATCCTAGCGCAATGTTTTGCACTCGGTTTTTGTAAACGCCCTCTTGAGTTACCGTCAGCGTTGAGCCCGTTTGCCCTCCTATGTCAACTCCGTCCTTTATCCACTGATATTGGTGTCCGGCCAATGTGCTCACCGTCAAAATCAGAGAACTACCTTGACAGATCGTATTGCCAGCAAGTGAACTTGAAATCGAAAAGCTTTGCAGGTCCGCAACATCTACCAACGCGGTCACCTCATTACTTGAACAAGTTCCATCACTAACTTTAAGCGTATATTCTCCGGCATTAATTATCGATACATTGCCTATGGTAGGATTCTGCTGAGTGGAGGTGAAATTATTAGGACCGTTCCACTCATAGGTAACCCCTGTGGCAGTGGTTCCCAACAAGAGACTTTGCCCGTTGCACACAGGTGAATTGGTGTTTATCACCGGATCTGCGGGCACACTTCCGGTTCCTGTTGTTACGTTTAATGCCGATGAAGTAATCACACAAGCTCCTCCCTCTCCTGTTGCCGTCACGGTGTAGTTTCCGGCTGTCGTGATATCAAAAAATGGATTCGGAGTCATACTCTGAGAAACTGTTGACTCCTTCCAGTCATAGGTTGTGATGCCAATTCCCGGAACGGAGTTCAGCGTAATAGTTTGTGTGGCACATATCGTGAGTGGGGCTTCGTTAAGAATCACTGGTAAAAAACAATTTGCATTTCGCGCAAGCTCAACCTTGAAACTGCTAGCAAGCTGATTGAATGACGTATATCCAATATCGGGTTTCCCATCCCCATCAAAATCTCCCAACCTGACGTTTCGAGTCGGATTTGAGGAGACTATGTCTAGCTTCGAGAAACCAGGCGAAGAAAAGTTTCCGTTATGTCTGAATACATTGACAACAGCCTGATTCCTATTGGCAACAATGATGTCTACATCTTTATCCCCATCGATATCCCCGACATCCAATCCCCACGGACCATTGGAGGTAGTTATTGTTTGTGGTGCCCCAAATGATATTGATCCAGCCGAGGTATTTAATAGAACCAATATCTGATTATTAAACGTGCTTGTTGTAACCAGGTCGAGCTTCCCATCGTTGTTAAAATCCGCAGTGGTAATATCGTTGAGTGTACCCAAGGCTGTTATCACAGTTGGAGCTGAAAAACTGAAATTTGCTCCACCAAGGTTTTTTAAAATGAAGATGTTATTAGACTGAAACTGATTTATGATAAGGTCAGCCAACCCATCATTGTCAAGATCCTGCGCATCCAAACCGTAAGTTGTTGTTGCTCCCGCAATAGAAATTTTTACGGGTGTTGGATTGATATTGAGTGTTCCGCTAGCGCTCTGATTTCTAAAAATGTAAAGCTCATTATTGAACGAGTTGGAAACGATAATCTCAGGTCGTCCATCATTATTCAAATCACGTAGTTGTATGAATCGGGCAAAGTGACCCACATCCAAAAGCAAGGAGACCGCTGGTCCGAATGAGATTGCCCCGGGACTTGTATTTGGTAATATGTAAACAATATTCTTAGTCGCCCCACTCCTGCTCGCGATCAGTTCAGGCTTACCATCACCATTTAGGTCACCGCAAACAACTTTTTCGGTTGGCGCACCAATATTGAGACTTGCAAGATTAGATTTATCCAATCTGTTGAAGGCAACCGTTCCGGGAGTACTTTGATTTTGCAGCACGACCAGGTCTGTTTCCAGATCGAATTGAGTAACGGCAAAATCAGGCTTTCCATCAGCGTTAAGATCGCACGAGCACAAATCGAAAAACTCGTTGCTACCGGAAAATGTAAGTGGGGTTCCCAGTTTTGTTGGATCAAATGGCAACCCGCTGTAAGATGGTGTGAATTTGAATGGTGATTTTACTGATAGTCTTGTTGATAAGTTAATTACTTCCAAAACTCCATGTCGTGCTGACGCAGGCACAGTCACATCAATTGAAAACTCGGACGAGGAGTTTATCGTTCCTTTCACATGATTAAACCAAACCTGCAGTTGACTTGAAGTTGAACTAAATCCTGAACCGGTGATGACTAACCTGTCACCAGGATAAGTGACAGAGGGCGTGATCTTGCTAATCACCGGAGACTGCGCTACCACCGAATGGCAAAAGCCCAAAAGAAAAACAATAAGTAATACTCTTCTCTCCATTTTATTCGTGTACAGTCAACAGCCACGCGTCTTTGAACATGTTCATCTTTCTGTAGCGGTCTCTATCCGCCCTTGCCTGGTTTATATCGTTCGACTCGGAAATGTGAACATACCAGATCTGTCTTTCTGAAATAAAACCATAGTCTGAAGTATCGAAACCTAGCTCTCTCAGTCCGTCACTATATCGTTTTGCGTTAGCTTCTGATCGAAATGCACCCACAATAACATAATCGGCAAAATTCATTTCCGCGGAGTGCCCGCCCCTCTTCACAAATTCGTGACGCTCTGCGTTGGGGTGATGGTCTTCGCCATGGTGATCAGCCGCGTTATCCTTATGAATATCAAGGCGGCTCAACTTTTCTTCTTCATCGTCATGATGAACTGGTTGCGGAGGGGGTGTTGCCTCTTCTTTCTTTGTGTTATTAAAGACATCATTGAGTCCAATGGCATCATTGCGTCTGGGGCCACCATCGTGAACCGGACCTGTTGGTGGCTTTGGAGTCGGTTCCACCGGTGCCACCTTTGGCTCTTCAGGCTTAGTAGCAACCACAGTTTTTTCCGGAGCTTTTTTGGGCGCGTTCTTTTTCGCAAGCTGCTCCTTTCTTCGTTTTGCTAGCTCCTTCTCCTTCTGCCTTTTCCTTGCCAGTGCGGACTGTTTCGTTTTGCCATGAACTCCGGGTTTTTCCGTTTCTACAAATGAGTAATACGGTTGGTTTTTTTGCCTGCCGCCAAAAAGGAGAGCAAGTGTAATCTCGTGAGATGGCTTATTTAGTTCATTCGCTCCTGTATTCTTCAAAGTATAGGCATATCCTATAGCTAATTGGTTGTTTGGCTTGAAACCGCCAACCCCGGAAATTCCGAAGTCTTGCTTGTACGACCCTCCTATCCACACCTTATGTTGAAGATGAAACACTCCTGAGAATTCAAATTGCGAAGGCAAGGACTGATTGTAACGATAGATCAAATAGGGCTCAAAAACATTTTGATCACCAGCAAAATAGAGACGATAGCTGGCATGAACCAAAGCCGATTCAAAAGGGCTGATCTTCTCAATATTAAATGCATCGCTGCTTAAATATCTTGGTTGAATAATATTGGGAAGCGATAATCCAATATGAAAATCGGAGGTATGAAACGAGACGCCTGCGCTGCCAAGAAGCTGGAAATTGTTATCTAGTAAATCAGTCATGATCGGATCAGATGGTGAGGTGGTCCCAAAGTTTAGTGCCGTCATGTCTACTTTATTCCACCCTGCACCGATCGACATTCCAAATCGAAACATACTATTATTGGGCAGAGGAATAGTATACCCACTGGAGAAGAGTAGAGATGACGCAGTGAGTAATCCCTGCGTATCATTAGTGAGGTTCACACCAAAGCTTACCAACTTAGAAGATGTTCCCTGAAAACTTGCATTGGCAATGGATGGTGCACCACTGATACCAGCCCATTGTTTTTTGTATGAAAGGTACAAGGCAGATTTTCCGTCAACTCCTGTGAGTGAAGGGTTCACCAGCGAGGGATTGATATAGAACTGCACAAAGTTGCTTACATCCTGACCAGACACCGACTGGAAGGAGAACATTAGCGCAACTATCTTGACAGAAAGAGTACAAAATGATACTTTTCTCAAAAGTTTCTTCTTCTTTGCAGGTCCAATTTAAAGCCTTTTTACAAACTATTTTTAAAAGTGCGAAATTGGCCCAATTTAAGAATCAACTTTTATTCACACGTGAGAGGCATTGTAACCCTTCTGTCGTTGGCTTTTTTGATCGTTGGATACACACCTGTGACAGGTCAACAATTTTCATTGGGTGTGAAAGCGGGCCCTTCGATTACAACAGGCCGATTCAAGGATTCAGACCTGCGAGACAAATTCAACACTAGACCCGTGATTGGGTTTACAGCGGGAGGGTTAATCTCATTTCCTCTAAAAGGTCGCTATAGCTTCATCTCCGAATTCGCGTATTCACAAAGTGGAAAAAAAATAAAATTTAACAACAACGAATGGACCAACACTGCCACTTTCAATTTCATCGATCTCTCGATGGCATTAAGGCGAGCATATGAATTCAGACTAGGCCCGAATATCAAGTCTGATGTGTTCTTAAATGTAGGCCCTAAAATATCTTACTGGCTTGGAGCAAAAGGAAAAATTCAGGCAGCTGGAGATCCTACAGACTTTGACATTGTATTCGGAGAAACGCCAGGCTCAGACATATTTGTAAATTACTATAACAATCCCAATCGATGGTTGTTTGGAATTGACTTTGGGGCTGGAATCAATGCCCCTATCACTTCTACACAAAAGGTATTTGTGGAGGTAAGAGCTTCATTAGGGCAAACTAATCTGGGCAAGACAGACAGCTCAAGTACTATGGCAGTTTTAGGATTCGAGGACGATCTGCGCATGAACCTAAAAACACTTAGCGTAATAGCATCTTACACCTTTGATTTCGATTTAAAGAAGTCAAAGATGGGTAGAAGCACGAAAGATCGATCCATCCGAAAGGAAAGAAAAAGATAACCTGGAGTCTGAAAATAGGTGCCGAAATTCGACTAGGTTTGTAAATTCGGGGATTACAACCTGCTCCTCATTACTCAAAAATCTAACAACAAATTACTGTCTATATGAACAACAAGAGATTACCTATTATTATTGTCAGCATCATTGGATTCATCGTCTTTATGACTTTGTCTTCCAGCCTGTTTTATACCATCGAAGCCACCGAACGAGCCGTGGTGTTTTACCCATTCGGGAAAGGCTTGGACAAGGACAACGTGATGACACCGGGACTCCATTTCAAAGCTCCCTGGAATGATGTCTATTCCTACCGCGTGAACGAAACCAACTCAGAGGAAAATATGGATGTGCTGGACAAAAACGGTCTATCCATCCACATCGACATTAGTGTTCGTTTCTACCCGCTACCGGAAAAAATCGGTTATGTACACGAGAACTTCACCCGCGACTATGTTAACATCCTGGTGATCCCCGAAGTACGGTCCACGGTACGCCAGGTAATGGGGCGTTATACCGCTGAAGAGATCTACTCTACTAAAAGAGCTGAAGTAGAGTTGGCCATCAAGGCCGAAACGGAGGAAGTACTGAGCAAAAATTATGTGCATGCCACCGCAGTGCTGATCCGATCTATCGAACTGCCACAGCAGATCAAAACCGCCATTGAAAACAAGCTGCAGCAGGAACAGGAAGCGCTGGCTTATCAATTCAGGCTGGATAAAGAGAGAAGCGAAGCCGAACGTAAGCGTATAGCCGCAGAGGGTGAGTCACGGGCCAACCTGATCATCAACAACAGCCTTACCAGCGCCTTACTAAAAATGAGGGGTATCGAGGCTACGCTGGAGTTGGCTAAATCTCCCAACAGCAAGGTGATCGTTGTCGGGTCGGGAAGTGACGGAATGCCGCTTATCCTGGGTAATAACTAGGGCTAATAAATCGAACTGATTATTTTATTCTAATACCGGAGAGCCCTATTTTAGGGGAAAAGTCGAAATTTTAATTAGGAACGTATGTCGAAGACCGCAGAACTAAGCATTGACGGAAAAACCTATTCACTCCCTATTTACACGGGCAGTGAAAATGAGGTGGCCATTGATATCAGTAAACTAAGAGACCAGAGCGGGGTGGTTACGCTCGATCCGGGTTATAAAAACACCGGTGCCACCACCAGTGCCATCACTTACCTTGATGGCGACAATGGCATCTTACGCTACCGCGGTTATTCCATTGAGGCGCTGGCCGAAAAATCAACCTTCATTGAGGTGGCTTACTTGCTGATCTTTGGCGAGCTACCAGGCAAGGATCAATTACAACGCTTCCGCGATGATATCAAGACACATACGCTCGTTCACGAAGATGTAAAGAAGATATTGGACGGCTTCCCTTCTACTGCCCACCCGATGGGCGTTTTGGCTTCGCTGTTCTGCTCTCAAACTGCATTCTATCCTGAGTCGCTCGATCCAAACAGAGCGTCCGAAGGAGTATATATGAGTATCATTCGCTCAATGGCAAAGATGCCCACCTTTGCAGCCTGGGCTTACAAAAATGCCTTGGGTCATCCGGTAAATTATCCAGACAACCAATTGGAGTACTGCTCACGCTTCCTGAAGATGATGTTCGCCTTGCCTGCTGAACCGTACGTACCAGATCCGGTGATCAGCGATGCGATGGATAAGCTCCTTATTCTCCATGCCGATCACGAACAAAACTGTTCAACCTCTACCGTAAGAATGGTCGGGTCATCACAGGCGAGTATCTACTCTTCTATCTCAGCAGGTATCAATGCACTTTGGGGACCTCTTCACGGTGGTGCAAACCAGGAAGTAATCATCATGCTGGAAAACATCGTGAAGGATGGTGGCAACATCGACAAATGGATTGCGAAAGCGAAAGACAAAAACGACCCATTCCGACTGATGGGATTTGGTCACCGTGTGTACAAAAACTTTGATCCACGAGCTAAGATCATCAAGAAAGCAGCAGATGATGTGCTTGCAAAACTTGGCGTAAAAGATCCGATCCTTGACGTTGCGAAAAAGCTGGAAGACATCGCTCTCCGCGACAGTTACTTCATTGAAAGAAAACTGTATCCGAACGTGGATTTCTACTCTGGTATTATATACCGTGCGCTGGGCATCCCTGTAGAAATGTTTACGGTGATGTTTGCCATCGGCCGCTTGCCAGGCTGGATTGCACAGTGGAAAGAGATGCGCGAGAACAAGGAGCCAATCGGAAGACCAAGACAGATTTACACCGGACAGAAAGAGCGCAAATACATCGATATTTCTAAGCGCTAAATTATCATACTCACTATATTTAAGTCTCCCGACAAAATCGGGGGACTTTTTTTATGGGCTTAACAGACGATTTCAATCTTGCAGTGAGTCAATCAAAAGAACTGACCAAGCGACCATCCAATGAAGAATTGTTGGAACTCTATGCTCTATTCAAACAGGGCAGTGAAGGCGATGTGACGGGTGATCGTCCTGGGGGATTTGACTTCAAGGCAATAGCCAAGTATGATGCCTGGGCAGGGAAGAAGGGAATGACCAGGGATGACGCCATGCAGAAATATGTTGACCTGGTAGCCAGGCTCAAGGAGCAATACAGTTAGCATTGCATTTATTCTATCAACCACTCATTTCCGAAGACATCGACTACCTTGATGCAGATGAAGCTCGTCATGCCACGCGTGTCATGCGTCTTCAAAAAGGGGATGAACTTCAAATCACAGACGGCAAGGGATATTTTTATCGATGTATTGTTTCAAATGCCACCAAATCAGAGTGTCATTTCAGTATAGTCGAAAAAATTGAGACACCTCAGCGAGGATATAGTATTCATATCGCCATAGCCCCTACCAAAAATCTGGACCGGATGGAATGGTTTGTAGAAAAGGTAGCTGAGTTAGGTATCGACAAAGTAACATTCATCACCTGCGACAACTCCGAACGCAAGTCGGTCAACCTTGAGAGGTTATTGAAAAAAGCAGTCAGCGGCATGAAGCAATCAAAGCAGTCTAGACTTCCGCAGATTGAGGACATCACAAGATTCGAGAACGTGTTGGATACTAAGGGAGAAAAACTCATCGCTTATGTTGACACACAAAACCCTGAACAGCTTAAGAATGCATCAACCAAAAGTGACTACACAGTATTGATTGGGCCTGAGGGAGATTTTAGCGCAGACGAGTTGTTGCTCGCTACAAAAAAGGGATTCAAAAAAGTGTCGTTGGGCGCAACCACCTTGCGAACCGAAACAGCCGGAATTATTGCATGCCATACTCTGCACTTAATCAACTCCTGAGTTGGCTTCAAACTGACTTATAGGTTATCTTAGAAGGTTTCTTTTTATCTATGAACGCAACCGAAGCAAAAAAAGAGATTGCGCGCCTCACAGAGGTAATTAATCATCACAACGATCTCTACTATCAAAAGCACAAAACCGAGATTTCAGATTACGAGTTTGATCAACTGCTGGAAAAGCTAACTCAACTGGAGACGCAATTTCCTGAATTGCGTGAGCCGGACTCCCCCACCCAGCGTGTAGGTGGCACGATTACCAAATCGTTCAACACAGTAGTTCATAAATACCCCATGCTTTCGCTGGGAAACACTTATTCAGAAGAAGAGTTGATTGACTTCGACAAACGAGTAGCCAAGGGACTTGGCAGTGAGGCTTATGAATACTTCTGCGAATTGAAATTCGATGGTGTTTCTATCTCACTCATTTATGAAAATGGAATCCTTGTCAAAGGCGTCACCCGTGGTGACGGAGTGCGCGGTGATGATGTAACTACCAATGTGAAAACCATCAGGAATATTCCGTTGAAGATAAAGGGAAAGAATGTTCCCGAACAATTTGAGGTACGTGGTGAGGTCTTTCTGTCCAGAACAGTTTTCAAGCAACTCAACAAAGAACGTGAAGACATCGGAGAAGAGACTTACGCCAACGCGAGAAACACGGCTTCAGGTACACTGAAAATGCAAAACTCCGGAGAAGTAGCAAGACGCAAACTGGATTGCTATGTCTATTATTTGTTAGGTGACAATCTGGACGTGGCCACACATGCTGAGTCGGTTGCAAAACTGGAGTCTTGGGGTTTTAATGTTTCAGACACCTACGCAAAAGCAAAGAACATTCAGGACGTATTGAAATACATACAACGCTGGGAAAACAAGCGTGAAGCGCTGCCGCTGGAAACAGATGGAGTAGTCTTGAAGGTGAACAGTCTGCTTCAGCAGCGCAAGCTTGGTTTCACAGCAAAAAGTCCGCGATGGGCAATCGCCTACAAATACAAAGCTGAAAGCCTCAGCACACAGTTGAAATCGGTCACCTACCAGGTTGGGCGAACGGGAGCAATTACACCTGTTGCCGAACTAGCCCCTATTCTTCTCTCAGGAACTACAGTAAAAAGAGCGTCACTTCACAATGCCAATGAAATTGCCAGGCTGGATTTAAGGATTGGTGATTACGTGTTCGTTGAAAAAGGTGGAGAGATTATACCTAAGGTCACTGCGGTCGATCTTGCCAAGCGCGATAAAAAAAGCAAACCGATTCAATACATTTCGGAGTGTCCTGAATGTGGAACCAAACTCATCCGCCACGAAGGCGAGGCCGCTCACTACTGCCCCAACGACAAAGGGTGCCCGCCACAGATCAAGGGAAGAATAGAACATTTCATTCAGCGCAAGGCGATGGATATTGACTCGCTGGGAGAAAAAACAATCAATCAGCTTTACAACCTGGATTTTGTGAAATCACCCGCTGATCTTTACGATCTTACCAAAGATGATCTGGCAAAACTTGAGGGCTTTAAAGATTTATCGATAAAGAATCTGCTCTCGGGCATCGAGAAGTCCAAAGAAGCTCCCTTTGAAGCAGTGCTCTTTGCGCTAGGTATTCGATATGTGGGTAAGACAGTAGCAGAAAAACTGGCACGCCATTTCAAAACTATGGATGCTCTGCAAAATGCCTCTTACGAACAACTACTAGAGGCTCCTGAAGTTGGGGAGAAAATTGCGCAAAGCCTGGTTCAGTTCTTTGCCGACAAAGGCCACCGAAAAGAGATTGAAAGGCTCAGTAAGGCCGGTCTCAACTTCACCGTTGTCGAAAAAGAAACCAAAAAACTCAGCAACAGTCTTGACAACAAGTCATTTGTCATCTCAGGTGTGTTTGAAAAATATGGTCGGGATGAATTGAAGGAACTGATCATTGCCCATGGCGGACGAGTGCTATCCGGTGTATCCGGCCAATTGGATTACCTGCTGGCTGGCGACAACATGGGGCCTGCAAAAAGACAAAAGGCGGAAAAACTTGGAGTGACCATTATCTCCGAACAAGAGTTCGAACAAATGCTTTGATATTTTGACCTTTTGCCAGAAATCCTGAATTTGCAATACCGTCTATAAGGTTAAAATCTTGTTTAAGAACCAGCTACTGCACTACAGAACCACAAGCGCGCTAAAAGGCAGCCAAAGCCTGCGGGCCAGCATTCCGTACAAGCAGGCGCTGACGGTTGGTATTCTGTTTAGCGTAGAG
>JBFWZR010000068.1:0-20630 GCA_050185175.1 Cyclobacteriaceae bacterium | reverse complement strand
GGCCTATCCGATTGGAATCTTCAGGTTTCAGGGTGTTCTTTTTTAAATATTCTCCCAGTGGTTTTCCTTCCAACCAGTCCATCGTCAATATCTTGTCATTGGATAGTTCCGGATAATAAGTGGGGAACACGAGATTCTCGATATGGCCGCATTGCCTGGTCAGGTCCATGGAGCGCTTTAGCTCAAGCGAATAATCTGTCTCTTCCAATAGCCTCGATTGTACCTCTCCGATAAACTCGTTGTAATCGACAGGATTTAGTTTGAACATCTTCAACGCAATAGGCTTAACCATAGCAAGATCACTCTGCACACTGTTCGCCACACCCGGGTATTGAATTTTTACAGCCAGCTTCTTCCCATCCAGAGTTGCCTGATGTACCTGCCCCATCGATGCGGCATTAGTGGCGGATCTGGTGAACTTATCAAATATCTTCTCAGGTCCTTTGCCAAACTGCTTTTCAAAAGTTCTGACCACCAGCGGATAAGACAACGGTGGTGCACTGTACTGCGCCATCGAAAACTGTTGCTGGTAAGCGGTGGGAAGCATGTTCTTATCCATGCTTAGCATCTGAGCTACTTTCAATGCACTACCTTTCAACTCACTCAGGGAGTTATAAATATCGGTTGCGTTATCCTGATGCAATTGATCTGCGGTTGTTTCCGGGTCAACCAGCTTCTTGCCGTAGTGCTTGAGGTAGTTGGCACCGATCTTGGCGCCTGTTTTTACGAATCGTGAAGCTCGTTGAACTTTAGAAACGGGAATCTTCTTTTGCTCTTTCACAATTTCATGCTTTGAATTGCTGAAACATGAATTTGCCAAAGTCCAGCGCCTGGTCAAGCACACCATGGCCAATGACTTCGAAGGCGAGGTTCACCGATTTCTCAATAGCCATGTCCGTACGCTCAAATTCCCTGCTATCATCTTTCACCCAAAATTGAAGAACAAAAAACAAATGCAACCAAAGCAAGGATGGATAGCCTCGGTCAAGGTACGGCCGCTTACTGATCTCATCGTTCTCCTTGCCCTGTGCTAAAAGATCTTTAATCCATGTTTCAAATTGAGTTCTGAATCGGTTCATTGACTTTGGTGGTACCGAAGGAATTTTCCAGTCTTTCAATTCCATAGTGATGAAGTCCCGGTGTACCATCAGTTCTTCAACGAAAGTGAAATAGAATGCCAGTAGCTTCTCTCTTACACTAAATGACTGAAAGTTGGAGTCTGCGTTGAGTCGCTCGATAGTCTTATGGAAGAATCCGGTCCAGATTTCCTTCTTCAGTCCTTTGAGCGAGCTGAAGGACTTGTAGAATTCAGCCTCATCCATGCCCAGATATTGGCATAGCTTGAACACGCTCTTAGGCTCTTTCTCCTTGTCCAGCACATACGCGATATATCCCCGCAGAATCTTGTCCTCAGGATTTTGCGGCTCTTTTTTAGATTTTTTTGTCTTAGCCATACATGTAAAACAAAAAATCGTCCCCCAGGTTCTGGCATATCACGTTTATTCTCCCACTAGCGCGTGAAAATCTGGCTAACTTTAACCTATGGCGCGTGAGACCCTTTTGTTACTCCTGATCATCGGATTATCGACAACAGTTCTTGCCCAAATTCCAGTAAATGAGAAGAAAGGGAGTAGCTTCATGTACTACTATCTGGAAGGGGAAAAGCTGCTGGAAGAAAAGAAGTATGACGAAGCGTTGGCCAACTACAACGAGGCACTTAACCTCTACCCCTATCACGCAGACTCTTATTATTCACGTGCGGGCATACGCGAAAAGCGAGGTGATGTAGAGGGAGCCCTTAGAGACTACACCATTTACCTTGAACTCAAGCCAGATCAGTTCGATGCCTTGTTCAGCAGAGCGCTCCTTTTGCTTTCGCTTGAGAAATGGGAGCTGGCTAAGAAGGATTTTGAAAAACTGCTGGAACTACCCCCGGGAGAAACCAACCAGGTCTACTTTCAGCAAGATCAAGTGACCTCATCGATTAACCAGGTGTTTACCAATCAGGGCGCGAACAAAGCCTATCTGTTCAACTACCTGGGGCTGACAGAACTTGAAATGAACGACCTTGCCAATGCCAAACTTCATTTTGATTCTGCAATTTATTATGATCAGAACGAGGCCAATTACTTTGTCAATCTTGGTAAGTGCGAAGAAAAACTTGGTGACAAAGAGAGTGCTATCGCTGCCTACGAGACTGCACTCGCTATCACACCCGGGCATCCCATCGCAGATCACAACCTCAGCATATTGAAGAGACAGGTTGCCAGTCCTGATGAAGACGAAAGGCTGCTGGATGAGTTTATTGCCAAAAATCCCACAGCACATTTTGCCTATGGTGAACGAGCGATGCATCGATTTAACACGGAAGACTACAAAGGTGCTGTTGCAGATTACAACAAAGCGATAGAACTAAGTGCCAACGAGCCCGAGTACTGGATGAACCGCGGACTCGCGCGCGAAAAGACCGGTGACCTGATAGGTGCTTATGATGACTTATCAAAAGCGATTCAACTTGACGGCCAATACGAAAAAGCCTGGCTGAATCGTGCCAATTTGTTATATAAGATTGGTCGCTATGCAGAGGCGATTGAAGATTACGATATTGCCTTGCTGCAATACGGAGACTACGGCATTGCCTTGTACAATCGTGGTTTGGCCAAATATAGAACCGGAAAAAAATCAGAAGCCTGTGATGACCTTAAGCAAGCTGTTGCCACTGGTTTCGATGTTCCTTCGAATGTGATCAATAGAATTTGCCGGATGCAGTAGTTACTCCAACCCTTTCTCAAAACACACACTATTCTCCATACCCACATACTGACCATAGTTGGGAATTCGTACATAACCACATTTCTCATACAATCGGATGGCTTCCGGTTGGCGTTTGCCTGTTTCCAACACGCACTTGCGATGACCGAGTTCTTTCGTCCATCTTTCAAGTTCTGCTAGCAGCTGACCTCCTATTCCCGCTCCTCGTCTGGAAGGTTCCACATACATTCGTTTTACCTCCATCGCATCATTCCCGAACTGCTTGATGGCCCCACACCCAACAGCTACTTCATCCTCATAGGCCATCACCACATATTTCAAGTTACCGATCGTATTTAGTTTATGGTAAAACTCGTGTTCCTCACCATCCAGCACGGCCAGATACTCATCCAGTTTAGATACCAAGGCAACGAAGTCCGTATTGGTTGGATCGGTTCTGAGTATTCGTGTCATTCTTTATTATTGTCTATGATTTCCCGAGCTCTCTTAACCGAGGCGTTTATATTATCCGATAAGTTGGCGCGTTCCACAATATCATAAATATCTGCCTGTTCCAGTTCTTCCCTCACCTGGCGATTCACCCCCGACAGAATAACGCTAACCTTCCGGCTTCGGAACTCCTTTATCACCTGCTTCAACCTATATACACCTGTTGCGTCCACAAATGGAACATGACGCATTCTCATGATAAGCACTTTTGGCTTCTCATGAAGCCTCCTAAAAGCATCTTCAAAAGCCTGCGTGGCACCGAAGAACAACGGTCCATCAATTTCATAGAGCACTACATCCTTAGGCAGATCCTTCAACTCCTCCTCAAACAAGCGATCACGTTCTTGAGAGGGCCCGGATTCTGGCTGCGAGGCACTTTTGATACTTAATGAATCACTTACCCGTTTCATCAATATAAAACTGGAAAGCACAACTCCTACTTCAATAGCGAGTATCAAATCGAATATGACGGTCAAGAAAAAAGTTACGAGAAGAATCAAAACATCCAGGCGATTTCCTTTCACCAGCGACACAAACTGTCGCCACTCACTCATATGATAGGCAACGACAGCAAGAATTCCTGCCAGACAGGCCATGGGGATGTGCACAGCATATTGTGCAAAAACCAACATGATCAGACAAAGCACCACCGCATGCACGATGCCTGCTATCGGTGTCCGTCCACCATTTTTGATGTTCGTAGCTGTTCGGGCAATCGCTCCAGTTGCCGGTATACCACCAAACATGGCCGCGAAGCAATTGGCAACACCTTGTGCTACCAGCTCCATATTAGACCGATGACTTCCGCCAATCATTCCATCGGCAACCACCGCAGACAATAGCGACTCAATTCCGCCCAACAAAGCAATTGCAAAGGCGGGTTGTATGAGTGCCTTCAACGTCTCAAAACTAATGTCCGGCAATGCAGGCATCGAAAACTGAGTTGGCAATTCACCGAACAACGTTGCAATTGTGTTAACGGGCCATTCAAAAACGTAAACCAGTACAGTGCTAAGGATAATTGCTACCAGCGATCCAGGAATTTTCCGAGAAACCTTGTGAAAATTGAAACTCACAAATGCGGTAACAGCCGCAATGGCAAAGGCGTACCAGTTAATTAATTCAAAATGAGCCGCGTATAGTTTCCATTTTCCCACCAGGTCCGCTGGTAACGTCTGGATCGGAAGACCGAAGAAATCTTTTATCTGAGAAGAAAAAATAATAACTGCTATTCCGCTGGTGAAGCCTACGATAAGCGGATAAGGCACAAACTTCAACAGGCTACCAAGCCTGGCCAAGCCCATGGCAATGAGGATGAAGCCCGCCATGAATGTGGCTATTGTCAATCCATTGATACCGTGCTCCTGAACGATCGCGTATACAATTACGATAAATGCACCCGTGGGGCCTCCAATCTGAACTCTGCTGCCGCCAAGAGCAGAAACGATCAGCCCAGCTACTATGGCTGTGATGAGACCCTGGGCTGGCGAAACACCTGACGCGATTGCAAATGCTATGGCTAGCGGAAGAGCAACGATGCCAACAATCACACCAGCGGATACGTCCTTAAGAACTTGTTCTTTACTAATGCCTCCCTTTAGAAGTGAAAGTAATTTGGGAGTGAACGAGTAATGCTTTGCACCAATAGCCATCCTACTTTGGCAATCACAATGAACGGTCGAATATCGTCAATTGCATCAATTTATCGTACTCCCATCCATTTTTGTCTCCGATTCAAAGAATAACACCCCCGGTGGTATGTCCATGTTTATGATGTTCACTACCTTCCATTCAAAATGATCGAGATGCAAAAACCCCTACTTGTAATCGCAGTCCTTGCCTTCCTGATTTCCTGTCAATCAAACCCGAAAGAGTCTACTCCACCCTGCGACTTCCAATCTATCTTGCCGGCCGGCAATGATGTCGATTGTGGTTACATCACCGTTCCAGAAAACCACAACCAACCGGATGGCAAAAAAATCAACATTGCCTATGTAGTGCTTCACAGTAAAGATCCCAACACCAAAGAGTATCCGGTCATCTACCTCAGTGGCGGGCCCGGTGGCAGCTCCCTTGTCGACAAAGCCATTCAGCGCTGGTACGACCATCCGTTCAGAGAGAAGCAGGATATAATTTTATTGGACCAGCGCGGCATCGGCTACTCGTCTGCCCTGCCCAACATCTACCAAGAGCTTAACAACATCATGGCTAGGGATGCCGGCCAGGATGAAGAACAACGTCTGATGGACAGCCTTATGACGGCCTACTCACAAAAATGTAAAGACAATGGAATCGAGCTGCAGTATTACAACACCTTCCAAAACGCCCGCGATGTGGGGGCGCTCATGGATCACCTCGGGTATGAAAAATATAATCTCTATGGTGTTTCGTATGGTACTCGTCTGGCGAGAGTCACTCAGGATATATTTCCAGAAAAACTGAATTCTGTTATTCTTAACTCTCCTAATCCCATCAAAGGAGACATGCTGGTGGATAGGCTCTACAGTTACTCCCTTGCCTTAAGTCGTGTCATTGAATATTGTAACAACAATGCTGAATGCCATTCAGCCTATCCAACTCTTCAGGAGGATTACTTCAATGCAATTAATACTCTGGCCGAAAAGCCGTTAGAGCTTGTCATCAATGGCCAACACGTTTACATCAATGCACAAGATGGAATCTTCTTTGTCCGCAGACTTTTATATGGCAACAATTCACGCAGAGACATTCCAATTCTCATTCAGGAGTACCTAAACGATGGAGGGCCACTTATCACGGAGCTGGCAAGCGAAGAGTATGAACCTGACTACAACTTTGCCATGTGGTTTTCCGTGGAACGGCACGAGATGTATGACCCAGCCAATACCCAACAGGTAGTTGATCAAGTGTATGATTCGCTTGAGTTGCTGCCCTATCGACTGGGACTTTTCAATGCTGCCTATATGAATCTGAGCCGACTACATGGCTCTGGTGCTACCACCGAACAAAAGAAGTTCAAACCGTCCTCTATCCCAACGCTGATTACCGTTAATCAGTTTGATCCTGTGACGCCACCCGAAAACGGTAAGATCATGATGGAGACCTTGTCCGATGGACATCTATTCATTCTGGACGAAGGCGGCCATGGTGGTGGCGATGTGAATTGCCGCAACAAAGTAATGATTGACTTTATGCACGATCCTAACGGTCAGCTCGATGCGTCTTGCTTGAATATTTATAAGGAGTAAGGGCTTCAGATCACAGGGCCTTGCAGTGCGAGGTTGCATCTGCTTGTATACGAGGTTGCATCTACTTGCATGCGAGGTCACATCTACCTACATGCGAGGTTATATCTACCTACATGCGAGGTTGCATCTACCTGTATGCGAGGTTGCATCTACATGCGTACGAGGTTACATCTACATGCATACGAGGTTACATCTACATGCATGCGAAGTTGCATCTACTTGCATACGAGGTTACATCTACATGCATGCGAGGTTGCATCTACCTGCATGCGAGGTTACATCTACCTACATGCGAGGTTACATCTACCTACATGCGAGGTTGCATCTACTTGCATGCGAGGTTGCATCTACTTGCATGCGAGGTTGCATCATGTTACAGCGTACTTGCAACTACTATACAGCGAGGTAGCAAGATGTTATAGCGGGTTGCATCTGCCTAGGTCCGGGGTCGCAGCCTACCCCAGATCAGGACGCATCCTCACAAAGACTGGTTCACGGAAAATCTTATCCGGTGTGAACGAAGCGAAGGTAACTTCTGCCCAAAGTTTAGGTTCCACCCACTTGCTCACCTTCTCGTCCAGCACCTTATTGGTAATCGGTTTCTTCGTCTCCTTTAGTTTCGTGATCTGTCCAAACACTTCTTTGAGCGAAGCATCGTTGAACCCTGAACCTACTTTACCACGATACACAAGTTTATCATCTTCAATTTCAGCAATGTGCAGCCCTCCAAAGGCACTCGCGCGGTTACCCTTTCCCTCATTGTAGCCAATGATCACACACTCACGTGTATTGCGCACCTTCACCTTCAACCACGCATCGGATCGCTTGCCGGGTTGGTAGCGACTGAACTTATCCTTGGCCATGATGCCCTCGAGGTTGTGCTCGCGCGCAGCTTCAAACAATGATTCTCCATCCTCCACAAACTCACTTGTTCGATAGGGCGTATCTCGTTTGATAGCATCTTTCAGCCACTCTTTCCTTCTCAACAACGGCTCGTTGATCAACGCTCTTCCATCCAGGTAAAGACAATCGAAGATGTAGCAATAGGCAGGATTCGACTTCGATGCCTTTTCAATATTCCCCTCACCCGAAGTCATCAGTCTATTAATCACCTTCTTGAATTCCGGCTTGCCGGTCTTGTCGAGGCAAACAATCTCTGCATCGAACAGACCACAATTAGCGCGGAACGCCTTCTCCGGTATTAGAAGCTCCGGAAATTGTTTCGTGATATCATTTTGATTTCGACTTCTGATGCGAAGTTGTCCATCCTCCAACGAAATCATCGCTCTGATTCCATCCCACTTCACTTCATAGATGTAATCATCACCCGTTGGTGTTTTGGAGGCGCTGTCTGAAAGCATGGGTTCAATGAGGTCGTGCAAATAATCCACCTGAGGTGTATCCACTCTCTCGAGCAGCCATTCTTTTTGTTTGATTTTATAAATTCTATACTCGCCATTCACCTCCTTGCTGCTCAGCCGGAAATAGAATCCATCCTTCTTATCCTTCGTGATCTGATATTTGCCCAAAGCATAGATCCACATATCGCCTCCACCGTATTGTCCCTTTGGAATTTTACCATCGAAGGTAAGGTATTCCATCGGGTGATCTTCGGTCTGCACGGCCAAACGCTTTACACCTGGCAATGGAGGAAGACCTCTGGGCACTGCCCATGATTTCAATACACCGTCCTGTTCAAGTCTCAGATCATAATGAAGGTTGGTAGCATGATGGCGATGCACTACAAAGTTGGTTCCCCCACCTTCCAGTATTTTAGCCAGCGGCTCACGTGTCTTCTGGAAGTTACGCTTCTTCTCATACACCTCCAACTGCTCTGGTGTCTTGTGCTTTTTGTTGACTGGAAGTTTTTTCGCAGCCTTCGCCTTGCGCTTGGTATGCAGTTCCACAGCAAACGCATCAATCCCTTCCCATGCGTCACCTTCCTCCACTACCTTTTCCAACGCTGTTCGGATATTGTATTCCAGTGGCGTCTTGGTCGCAGCCAGATCCTCCCATGACAATGGCATGGAGACCGGAGCGCCTATCCTTCCACGGAGGCTATAAGGTGATACTATACTTTGTCCCTGTCTAATCCGATAAATGTCGACCAAAACACGTCCTTTGCGCGCCTCCTTTTTAATGTGAAGTGTGAGATTTTTTGGTCGTTCTTCCACAAAAGGCTTTGCAATGGTCTGTGCCGTTTCAAAGACAGTGGAGAAATCCCACTTGGGCTCAATAGGTACGCACACATGCACGCCTTTGCCCCCCGTGGTCTTCACAAAAACATTGTAACCAAAGTTCTCGAGGTACTCTCTCAGCTCAAGTGCAATCTTAACGATATATCCAAAGTTGTAACCCTCTGGTGGATCGAGATCAAACACCATGTAATCAGGCTTGTCGAAATGAGGCTTGCGGCTATGCAATTGATGTAACTCTAGTGAGGCCAGGTTTGCCAGCCACACCAATGACGCTGGCTCCGTAGCGATGATATAATCTTTCTTTTCTTCGCTACCCAGCTTCACAAATTCAAGCCAGTCTGGTGCCCACTCGGGTCGGTTCTTTTGATAAAAGCTTTCTCCATGGATGCCATCAGGAAATCTGATCAACGTGAGTGCCCTTCCTTTGATGTGAGTGAGCAGCGTGGGAGCAATCTTTAAGTAGTATTGAATGATCTCGGCTTTTGAAACCTGATCTTCAGGAAAGAGTATCTTGTCCAGATTGGATACCTCCAACTTCCTCTTGCCTACCTGCGTCCACTGGGACTTCTTTGCCATTAGCTTAAGTCGTCAAGCACTTCACCACGTGGTTTGTTGGTAAGAAACAACATACCGATGATGAAACAAACGGCAGCTACACCAATCGGATACCAGAGTCCAGCGAATGGATCTCCAGTTGGAGCTGACTCAGTCTTGCTGAGTTCATATAGACTGGTAGCAATAAACGGAGTCAAGCCACCAAAGATTCCATTGCCAATATGATACGGCAGTGACATGGAAGTGTATCGTATCCTTGTTGGAAACAGCTCGACAAGAAACGCTGCAATCGGACCATACACCATGGTCACAAGTATCACCTGAACAGCCACCAGCGCGACCATATTCCAAAAAGAAGTTGCACCGAGCACAATCTGTCGGCTTGCAAGTGCATTGTCGGAAGCTGTAACGCGCTCGGTAAGTATCGTGCCGTCAGCATATTGTTTCACCACCTGAATAATTCCATCTGTACCTGCTGTTCGTTCTTCTGTCAATGGAGCTGAGTTGGACATGTCGGTCAGACCATACATACCCTTATATAAGGGTCGATATAAAAATACCGCGAGGATCAGTCCCGCCATCATGATGAGTTTTCTTCCCACCCGATCTGACCAGGCACCGAACACTATAAACAATGGAGTACCAATCAATAATGCTACTGCTATAATGTAGTTGGATTGAACAAACTCAACGTTGCATGTCTTTTGAATAAACGACAAGGCATAAAATTGACCTGTATACCAAACCACACCCTGCCCTGCAGTAATGCCAAAGAGCGCGATCAACACCATTTTTAGATTCTCCTTCTTTCCGAAGCTTTCCTTGATAGGATTCGTTGACAGTTTTCCTGCTGCCTTGATTTTGGTAAACAGTGGTGATTCCTCCATCTTCATTCTTATGTAGATAGAAATGGCAACCAGAAATACTGACAATAAAAATGGAATCCTCCAGCCCCATGAGGTGAATGCTTCTACACTCATTGACTGTCGCACGATCAGGATCACACCAAGCGAAACGAAGAGACCAAGTGTTGCTGTAGTTTGAATAAAACTGGTGTAATATCCTCTTCTTGCTGCTGGTGAATGTTCTGCCACGTAAGTTGCTGCACCTCCATACTCTCCACCAAGGGCAAGCCCTTGAACAAGTCTGAGAACAAGCACAATCAAGGGAGCGGCTACACCTATTGACTCATAACTCGGCACAAGACCAATCAAGAAAGTGGAACCTCCCATCAAGATCAGTGTAACAAGAAAAGTATATTTCCTTCCAACCCTGTCCCCTAACCTGCCAAATACAAGCGCACCAAAAGGACGCACCACAAAACCTGCAGCAAACGTGGCAAGTGTTGAGAGAAACGCGGCAGTCGGGTTTGTACCCGGAAAGAACTGAGTAGCAAGAATGGCTGCAAGACTACCAAAGATGTAGAAGTCATACCATTCGATAAGTGTACCAACGGAAGAGGCCCCGATAACAGACCACAACTTCTTCTTCTGGTCCTGGGTAACAACGTCTTGCATGGAAAAGGTTTAGGTGCGCAATGGCTAAATATATCAAAAGAATATCTCCTGCGCCAACCGATATGTGTTGGCATGCGCTTCTATGATGTCGCGAAAGTCTGGCGAGTAGCCACCCCCCATGCTGGCTACCAGCGGAATCTTATTTGACCGTGCGGACTGAAGTACAATTCGATCCCGTGCTTTACATCCTTCCTTGGTTAATCCAAGTCTTCCAAGCTTATCGGTAGCCAGCACGTCCACACCTGACTGAAAGAATATGAAGTCGGGTTGAAACTGATCAAGAATATTGGACAGGTTGCTTTGAAGTGTTTTGAGATAAAAGGCATCATCAGTATGATCGGGCAAACCAATATCCAGATCTGATGACTCTTTTATCATTGGGTAGTTGTTGGCACCGTGCATGCTGAAGGTGAACACACGCGGCTCCTGTTGAAAGATTTGAGCAGTGCCATTTCCCTGGTGTACGTCAAGGTCTACAACCAGAATCTTCTTTGCGAGATTTTCACTCAAGAGATAATTGGCAGCGATAGCAATGTCGTTCAGCAAACAGAATCCTTCCCCTCTATTGGTGAACGCATGATGCGTACCTCCAGCGATGTTCATCGCAACGCCATACTGCAATGCATAGTGGACGCACTCTCGTGTTCCATTCATGATGGTGATTTCGCGATCGACCAATTCGCGATTCAGAGGAAATCCTGTTCGCCTTACTTCCTTTGGCGACAATGAAAGCGTTTGAAGCTTGTTCCAATAGGCCGCGTCATGGGTGTTTAGAATCCACTTAGGGTCAATTGGCTCCGGACTGAAAAGATTCGACTCGCTGATGGTGCCCTCGTGTATGAGTTGCTCTGGCAGCACCTCGTACTTGCTCATGGGAAACCGATGGTTGGGCGGCAGGGAAAGGACGTACCGTTTATTCCATGCGACTTTCAGCATTCCCTTATTGATGATGTTCCTCCTTCTGATACCACTTTTCCTGAAGATGGTGGAACGTGTCATGGGTAGCGGTGAGCTTAGTTCCAATCGAATCAGTGAGGTCTAAATTCGTGGCATCAAGTAACTGTTGACATTGTCTCGTAAGGTCACCCATCAACTTTCGTACCTCATCGTTATCTACTTTTTCAGGTAGCGGGTTCTTAGACCATGCTTCGACCGCTGCCAACATCTCTCCTGCATATTGTTTTGCCGGTTCAATATTCGAAGAGTCTCGGTAAGGATGAAAACTTTCCGCCATTACCATATGAAACTCATCCATGCCCATCCATTCCTCCGGCTGGGTTTCCCCCGTTTTATTTTCGCTCGATGATTGCTGGCCGCATGACCATGACATTATCGCTATTACAAACAATAAACTCAAGTATTTCATAGGTCTAGAAATTTTTATCTCTTTTTCTGTATTTAATTCGATTCTCAATGCTTTGCACTCCTCTCTTTAGCAAGTCGAAATAAAGGGTTACATATAGTATCAAGCTAAACATCCATATCACGCCTATGTTGAAATACAGGGTGTCATACTTCTTACCCAGAAAGTGTTTGGTTGGCGTATAGAAGTTAGCTGAGAAATCAAGTGGATTTTTTGGTCGATGTTCATCGAAGTAAATGGGATACACTTTTTGCACAAGTTGACCTTGCCACTCTAAAATACGCACGGGATCATTTGAGTTCTCTACCATCCTTGTCACCGACTCATTTTGGTACTTCATTTTGTTGTCATTAAACTGAGTAAGTTTCTCAGCTGTGTCTGTCATTCCGCTGACCAGTTTCTCCCGGTCATTGAGCGCATTGCTACCTCGCAGTTGATAATAAGCACGCAACGTGGTGATGAACTTTAGGGTGTTTTGGTAAGTAGCGGAATCAAATTTTCCTATTACGAGTTTGTCCAGATCAGGGAAGTTTTCTTCTCCTACCAATCTTCGCTCGTAACCAAGTTCGTTATGAAGCATCTCTAAAGTTGGCTTCACTGGATTTCTATCGCTACGGTCTCGCCACTGGCTGCGATGATTCAATACAAAAGCGAGTTTAGACTCAAGGCTGGGTAGATAGTACACTCTTTTGTATTCGGCCATGGCCTCCTTTTTATCAAGATCATAGAACATCTTTTCAAAAGGGTTGTCCTTAAACTGTGTTACCATGTAGGCTTCAAATGCCCAGCGTGAGGTCATGATCTCGCCAAGCCACGGTATGCCGTTGGGGGTGCCCACCTTCGGATTGAACTTGTCAAAACTGATCACCACACCGCTGAGCAACAACTGCGGAATGATGAGAATCGGTATGAGAATGTATATCGTAACGGCAGAATCAAAAGCCGATGAAATATTCAGACCCAGAATATTTGCAAAGCAACTGCATGAAAACAGGATCGCCCAATAACGCATCTCGGTGATAGGAATCTCCAATATCCAGTTGCCCACCAGAATGAAAGAGATTGTTTGTATCCCTGAGAGTGTAAAGAGAATAAAGACTTTAGAAATGAGATAGCCGCTCTTGCTCAGGTGAAGGTATCGCTCCCGCTTAAGAATCTTTCTATCGTGAAAAATCTCTTCTGCACTTACAATCAATCCAACGAACAAGGCCACCACCACACTCATGAAGAAATAAACCGGAATATTGTTGTTGTGGAAGAAGGTATAGTGAGGGTTCTCCACTCCCACTGCATCGTAGTATTTCACAAAGTAAGAGATGAACAATGCCAGTATCGGTGCGATCAAAAAGTTGATAGTGAGATACTGCTTGTTAGATACCTTCGACAGCACGTCTCGTTTCACAAAGACTGCCACCTGCTTGAACCAATTAGGCAAATGAAGTGACGTAGGTATTGCATCTGTCGAGGCCTTGATTTTCGGAATCTTGATCTTCTGTTTGAAATACTGATACCATTGTCCGGGCGAAATCTTTCGTGTATGTGTAAAGCGGCCGAACTCATTCACCACCCTGGTCTCGATGATGCTGAATATCTTTTCCGGATTGATATTACCACATTCAGGACAAGCTCCTGGCGTCCTGTTGGCTGCATTTACAATCTCCTGGAAGTAGGCCATCGACTCCACAGGATTGCCATAGTAAATCTGAAATCCACCGACATCCAGGATGATGAGCGTGTCGAACATCTTGAAGATGTCGGACGAAGGTTGATGGATAACGACAAATATCATCTTGCCTCGAAGTGATAGTTCTTTAAGCAAGTCCATGATATTTTCAGAATCCCGAGATGACAATCCCGATGTAGGCTCATCCACAAAAAGTATCGTGGGTTCTCGAAGTAACTCCAATCCGATGTTCAACCGTTTCCGCTGTCCACCGCTGATTGTCTTTTGTAATGGGCTACCCACTTTGAGATCTCGCGTTTCCGATAGCCCTAGTGAGAGTAACACTCGCTCAACTACTTCGTTAATTTCTTTGTCGGAATAGTTACCGAAGCAAAGACGTGCAGCATAGTAAAGGTTTTCATAAACGGTGAGGTCTTCCATCAGCAGGTCATCCTGCGGAATGTAGCCAACTACACCTCTTATTTTCTTGGGCTCTTCGTGAACATCAACTCCGTTGATGAGCACTCTTCCGCTGGAAGGTTTCTCAGATCCATTGAGAACGTTGAGCAGCGTGGACTTGCCCGAGCCACTGGCTCCCATGATGCCGACCAGCTTTCCGCCTTTTTCCGAAATAGTTACATTTTGAAGGCCAGCACGCCCGCTTTTGAAGTGATAAAAGATATGCTCGGCAACAAAGCTAACCTCATTCTCTACCTCACCTACCAGGAACTTACCCACCACATCGCTATAGTAGATCGTGTCAATCTTGTTTCCCCTGATGGTACTCCCCGTAGGAAACACATCGATCTTCCGGCTCTTCAGTGGAACGCTATTCAGGTACAGCGTGGAGATACCGAGATACTTGATGAAGTAAGTCTCCATATCCTGAAGACGGAGTATGGCGATGAGACCAGTAAGTTTCTTTTCAGTGATTCGGGGGCCAGGGTATTTGAAATCATCAGACCCTTCATCGATAACGAGAATGTTTTTGGAAGCCAACTCTTCGATGTCCTGCCCGACAATGAACAGGCGCATGGCCCGAAGATCTTTTTGCGGAATCTTCAGCGCCTCACCAATATAAAAGATGAGATTTTCCTGCCGTTCCGAGATGCTTCCATCAGCATACACCAGTTCAATGATTTTGACAACGAGAACAGCCTTTTGCTGCATGGTGAGGGCCTGGTTCACCTTTTTGGATATCTGCATGATTTGTGACCAGTCGTCAACAAATTGCTGTGTATCCTCATCCATCACCTTTGTTTCAGGTGCGGTACGATTGGCGGTTTTGCAGAAGTCATCAAATAACGCCATGTAATGGCGTGTGAGCTCCTGGTTGAGGTGAAGACTTAAGAATTCTTTGATGTTGGCGCGCTCATCTTCGGTGATGCGCTCCTTCGCCACAATGGCAAATAGCTGAATGATCGCTTTTAACAGTTCCTCGCTCATCTAAGCTATCTCCAATTTTGTCGTTCTTGGGCGTTCCAAATGAAGTACGAATTAACGCTTAAAATAGTTAAAAATTAAGTTTTTGAGGAACAACACATGGATAATTAAGTTTGTCTGGCGAGCCCTCTGTTCGCTTCACTTTTTCATCATTTTAACTTTTATTTGTTGTCTATAACGTACACCACTACAATGAAAAAGATTCAACTTGGAGTATTCGCCTTTGTACTTACTTTAGGCTCCGCACTTGCCCAAAACTCTATCCTTTGGGAAGTCAGTGGAAACGGACTGCCTAATTCTTCTTACCTACTGGGGTCACTCAAATTCATTGGCGAAAAAGAGTACGTACTTCATAAAGAAATACCAGAGAAGTTAAAGAGTGTAAAGATTTTTGCTATTGAGGATGAAGTTGATCACCATGCTCAGCATGAACTAAACAAGGCACTTCACTTCCCCAAAGGCCAGTCATTAGCAACCGCACTATCACAGGATCAGTACAAAAAGGTAGTTTCATTTTTTACTTCTGAATTCAAGGTTCCATCAAAAACCTTCAAGAAAAAATTTGCCAGTCTTAAGCCGTTGGCGCTTTCGATCGCGATGACACGTCTGTCATTGCACGAAGGCGTTAAGTTTTATGACATTGAGTTACTCAAAATGGCGAAAGACAATAACCTGGATACCTACAGTCTGGAGGGTATTGAACGTGAGGCACAGGCTTTCGATGCTTTCCCTGTTGAAGAACAAATCAAAGCTTTGATGCACAGTATTGACAATTTTGAAGTGCAAAAGAGTGAATATAAAAAATTAGAAGCTGCTTATGCGCGTGGAGATATTGACAAAGTCTTTGAATACTCACTCCACCCCTTTGAAAACAATGAGATATTCATCGAGGAGTTTTATTTCAAACGCAATCAGGAGTGGTTGCCAAAACTAGAGCGCATGTTTGCCGATCGTCAAGCTTTCGTGACCGTGGGTGTTTCCCATCTCGAAGGAGATCAGGGACTTCTCGCGCTACTTAAGGAAAAAGGTTATACTCTAACTCCTATTCCGGTAACTGACTAGCCAATTCGGCTGGTCACTAGATCAGAAAGGATCAACAATCCTTCACGGAGATATTCGTCATTGAGCTTCTCTAACTCATCTACTGGTAGTCCGTCACTATTGGTAATGCGGGTGTTCATGTTCTTACTTAATGCACGCTTTTTCTCCGCTTCCTCCATTTCCTTTTTACGGATCGATTCGTTGAGGGATATCTTGGTCTGAGTGAGATTCTTCTTTAGTTCCTCAGTCTCTGTTATGTAACGTTTCAAGCTGGGGTCATACTTGGTACGCTCTTCATATGACCTATTCAATCCCGCAAGCAACTTGTCATTCACATCTGATGCGCGCTGGAATGAAGTGCCTTTGATCACATCCCATGGTAATGCACTTAGGTTAGAGCTTTCTCCATATTGCTCGCTGCTTAGAGCAGAAGGTAAAATGATATCTGGAGTCACGCCTTTGTTTTGGGTGCTACTGCCAGTTACGCGATAGAATTTTTGGAAAGTAAGTTTCAACTCTCCTACTTCTTCCTTGTCATTTATAAAGCGGCTTAAGTCCAGAACGGTTTGCACTGTACCCTTTCCATAAGTTGATTCGCCCACAATCACACCGCGATGGTAGTCCTGAATTGCACCGGCAAATATCTCAGAGGCTGATGCACTGAATCGATTGGTCATTACAACTAATGGTCCGTTGTAAAGGATACCCTTGTCATCATCCATTCCCACCTCAACTTTGTTAATTGAGTTCTTTACCTGAACTACAGGTCCGTCTTTGATAAAAAGTCCTGTGAGGTCGATGGCTTCCGCCAGAGAACCACCACCATTGTTCCTAAGGTCCATCACGAGCCCATCAACACCTTCCGCTTGAAGTTCCTGGATCAACTTCTTTACATCACGAGTCGTACTTCTATAGTTAGGATCTCCTTTTTGGTAAGCGTCAAAATCCATGTAAAAGGTCGGCAATGAAATTACCCCAAGCTTCATGTTTTGGTCACCTGACTTATAGTTGATGATATTTTTCTTCGCAGCCTGATCCTCTAGTTTGATTTTCTCCCTTACTAAAACCACTTCCTGAGATGGTCCATTCACACCAGTCTCGGCTGGAAGAATCTGCAGACGCACGGTGGTCCCTTTTGGTCCTTTGATCAACTTCACTACCTCATCCACTCTCCATCCGACTACATCCACCATTTCACCATCGTCACCTTGTCCCACTGCCGTGATCAAGTCATTGGCGTGAATCTTTCCAGACTTCTCTGCTGGTCCGCCCGGCAGTACTTCGAATACTTTTGTAAAGTCATTGTCAGTCTGAAGTCTTGCTCCGATTCCCTCCAATGACAAACTCATGCTCTGCTTGAAAAGATCTGAGGCTTTTGGTGAAAGGTAATTTGTGTGAGGATCATAGGCCTCAGTGATTGAGTTCATGTACACACTAAAAACATCCTCTCCATTGAACTGATCGATGTTTTTGATGAATCGCTCGTATCTTCTTTTTAGCGCATCGGTAATCTCGGTTTCACTTTTACCCGCCAGCTTCAACCCAAGCGCCTGGCTCTTTATTATTTTTCTCCAAATGTCGTTTTGTTCATCGATCGAATTTGCCCAAGGTTCTTTCTCCCGGTCTGTTTCATAATATTCATCCTGGCTGTAATCGAACTTGCGATGGATGAGATCATTCATCACATAGTCCATCCTTTCATGGTATCGCTGCTGAAATACGTCATAGATCACATAGGCAGGGGAAACATCTTCTTCTCTGGTAAGGTCATCTATTGAGTAACGATACTTGTCGAATTCCTTGATATCGGATGCCAAAAAGTAGGTCTTGTTGTTATCCAGGTCCTCAATATACTTGTCAAGGATTGCCGAAGACAAAGAGTCGTTAAGCTTTATCCTCCGGTAATGGTTGTTGTCCAGAATGTAGGAAATAACCCTGGCCTCCTTCCCATATACCTTTTTTGGCTTAAGGGTAGACGTATCAGTAACAAACGTGGCCGCGTGAACAAGAATTGAAAGCTGAACCGCAAAAAACAATATTATCGCACGAATCATAATCAGTCTTTAACCTTTGAAAGTATACGCAAACTGATGCAAATCAGATGCCTTAAATTCTACTAATGGTCAGGCAACCTTATCGAAATCGAATTCGTCCAGGAATTTCTGGGCTTGCTCCACGCTCTGGAACTCGAAGTTTTGTTTTCCCTTGAGGCTGGAATGAATCTCAATTTTTACCAGATCAATATCCCTTGTATTCCGAACAAAGTGAGGTTTCTCAAGCTTATAGTCGCCCACTTCCTTACGGGAGACATGAAACTGAGTTGCCCTTACATTCTTACAGTAAGTACACTGATAATGTTTAAGTATCTCCTTGGGAGTTTCATCAGAATAACGCTCAATGATCTCCTCTCTCCTCACTTTCATGGTAAAAAATCCACAATTACCACACCTCAGCGCAATCAGGTGACCATCGTATTTCTCGATCTTTATCTCCCCGGATTTCTCATCAATCCAAACGTCATAGTCGATTGAAAAGATGTTTTCCTCGGCCTGCATACCCTCGTTCAGGTGAACATCTTCTTCCGCTTCGGTAAGCAGCCTCATCTTATTGCCAGTCTTCGGATTAGTCCGAGGTGTGTATCTCCAACGCTTAAGCTTCCGGTTAAGCTTTGTCGGATAATAGTATTCTAGCACCAAGGAACCCACGTAGCCGATGAGCGTGGCGCCAGCCAGCGACATGAAAATCCTGACGAAAAACCACACGCCCATGTCAGTTACCTTGCCTGCTCCATAAAGGTTGATTAGCATGGCCACGCCCAGTCCAAAAATATAAAGCACTACTTTATACCATTTGATCTCGTTGGCGTTGATAAAATCGTGTTTTTCCTTGTAGTCCTTGATCACAGAAACCCGCATTTTGTACACGAGATATACGATGATTCCGGCTGCGAACATCACGATTGACAACACAACCATCGTGTCATGCCAGGCGTCCAAAAAGGGGCTTGAAGGTACTTCTTGCATAGATTTTCTTAGTAGCTAGTTCTGTTTTTAAAGGTAATGATTATTCTCTATAACTTGTTTACGCAAAAAATCAATTACCCCATATGAGGCGATTCGTATTTGTAGTGCTTGCTAAGCTTAACAAAGTGATCCTTCCTCGATACAGTCAACGGGATTTTACACGGCTTAGTACTATTGGTAAACTCATTGTCGGATATCGTTACTGGGTGACCAAGAACTCCCTGGAGTAGCTCATTTTCCCACTCCTTTCCTAAAAATTTTGTGAAAGAAAAAAGGGCCAAATCAGGCCAGAAAGGCTGTTTAATTAAAAAAATGTGCAATATTGCACAATAATAATTGCTTGGAACATATTTATTGAATTATATTAGTGCACTAATACACAACATTATGAGTCAGTTTGAATTGAAGAAAATCGAGAATGACCTGAGAAATTTCACTGATCGGAATTTTGAAAGCCCTTCAAAGTGCCGCAACCTGGATCAGATTCGCTTCTATGTAACGGAGCTATGCGCAAAGATTGATGAGTACCAATTGCGGTTCAATTATGTGCCTCAATGGGCTTACATACTGCTGGCACAGTACAATCAGGAGCAGAACAAGATGATCTACATCGACTTTAGAAATACCTACAAATGAGGAGGTTATGAAATTCGTCCCCTCCCCTATTCCGGTACATTATAAGTTGATGTATAGTGCCACTGCCAACAAGTCGGGCAGGATGCAATACCACAAAGTCCTGCCCGGCCGAAGCAAAACGAGAATAGGTAGAAACGACTTTATTGAAGCTTACAACACATCTCCGATCATAGCCATCAACCTATTACAGGACAAGCAGAGCCCTCTTCTTTTTCAGTTTGAGTTCTTTATCTAGCCATTAACTATGCTTGCCAGATCGGCAGGCGAATAGTTGATCGACTTTATGGTCTTATTATCAGCTTTTCGGTAAACCAACCACTTCCCTTCTGCTTTTACATAATAGCATTCTACACCATCCTTTTTCATGTAATGCTCCGCGGTCGCTTTGGCCTCCTCCTCGGTGGCACAGGCCTTACTCATATTCGATCGTTGCACCTCTTCAAACAGGGCTTTGAACTTGTCTGCAAGGCCAAATTCGAGGATCGCTCCTGACAATACATACTGGATGTCACACAGCGCATCGGCCACTTCAACAATATCTTTCTCCAAAATGGCTACCTCCAGTTCTTTGAGCTCTTCGGCAATTAACGCCACCCTGAGTTTACAGCGAGATTCATCCGGTATACCCGGTTTAGAGAGTATAGGATGTCTGAAGGTGCGATGAAATTCGGCTACCTGTTGAAGAGATTCTGGTTGCTGCATT
>JBFWZR010000067.1:0-21162 GCA_050185175.1 Cyclobacteriaceae bacterium | reverse complement strand
TTGTGCTTAGAGGACGGTTTAGACCTGTGACTCATGTTAATGTTGATATGCTTCTCGCAGCGCGTAGGTATTTCAAAAAGGAACCCGATGTAGATAAAGGCAAGATGCTGGTGCTGACGGAACTCACGCTTAATGATTTGAGCACCGAAGGCGCCATTGATGAGAAAGACTTCCTGTATCGTGCAGATATAATTTGCTCTCTGGGGCAGACCGTAATGATTTCAAATTACTTTGAATATTATCGTGTGGCTGATTACCTCTCGAAAGTGACGAAAGGCAAGAAAATTGGGATCATTATGGGGATTTATGCATTGCAGAAGATCTTCGAAGAGAAAACCTATCAAAATCTGAGGGGCGGAATACTAGAGAGTTTTGCTGATCTGTTTGGCAACAACATCAAGTTGTACGTCTATCCTGCGCTTAAGAGAGAAGGAAATGGACTGTTCACGCTTCAGGATTTCGAAGCACAACTACCCGATAACTTGAAAAGCCTTTTCCGTTATCTCATTGATAACAATAAGTTGGAAGACATTGACAACGCCAACATTAACAATCTGCACATCATTTCAGACAATGTGTTGGCGATGATCAGGAAAGGTGAGCATGGTTGGGAAAAGTACGTGCCTCACAAAGTAGAGGAGGCCATCAAGGAACATGGACTTTTCGACTACCCTTACACGCAGGAAACTAAAGTTGCCTCCTGATTATTCTTTTTTTAGTCGCTCGAAATATCCCTTAGCTTCCTGCATTACTTTTGGTGCGAGAATTATTCCTGAAACTACAGTTGGTATGGCCATGATGGCATAGGCAATGTCGATGATGTTCATTACATCCTGCATGGTAGCAACAGCACCGAAGATCACCGTGGCGAGATAGAAGTAGTTGTAATAATTTCCGGCCTTCACGCCAGCGATGAAAGACATTGCTTTGTTTCCATAGTAGGAGTAGGAGAAGAGTGACGTGATGGCAAAAAAGAATCCGCATATCAGCAGAAGGAATCGACCGACACCTCCCAGGGCACCTTCAAAGGCGTTTGCTGTCAGTGTTACACCGTTTGCTTCAGAAGTTTGCCAAACACCAGTAACCAAAATCGCAAAAGCAGTTAGCGTACAAACGAGAATGGTGTCAATCGCTGGACTGAGCATCGAGACCAGACCCTCTCTGATCGGCTCGCTGCTTTTGGAGGCACCCAATGCCATGGGTGCAGTACCTATCCCCGCTTCACTTGAAAAAGAAGCACGTCTGACCCCCGAAATAATTAGACCACCAAGTATTCCTCCGAGAGCTGGATCTCCATGGTAATTGTCTGCAGCAAATGCATCTGTAAAAATCATGGCAAACACACGGGGTACCTCGGTGATATTTGTAAACAAGATGGCAATCACTGAACCGAAATAAATCACAATCATTAAAGGCACCATTCTTCCGGCCCAAATGCCGATGCGCTGGATTCCCCCGATGATCACGGTCCCTGCAAGCAGTGTCAAGGCTACTCCAATGATAAGTTTCGCGGTACTCACTTCATATCCTAGAAAATTGAATGGTGTGGTGCCCAATGTGGTTTTGTTAATTCCTAAGTCTATGATCACCTGTGTTAATTGATTCGCCTGGAATATGGGGAGACATCCGACCATAGCGCAAATTGAAAAGATGTAGGCAAGTGGTCGCCAGGGTTTTCCCATTGCCTCTCTAATCACATACATCGGCCCACCTTGAATCACACCCGCTGAATCTTTCCCGCGATACATCAGTGAAAGCGCACTCGTGAAGAAGTTGGTGGACATACCCACGAACGCTGTGATCCACATCCAGAATAGTGCCCCTGGTCCACCCAACGCGATAGCTGCAGCCACTCCGGCAATGTTACCCATGCCAACTGTTGAAGCCAGTGCCGTTGATAACGCCTGATACGCATTGATTTGACCGGGGTCGTTGGGGTTGTTGTATTTTCCGCGAAGTATATCTATCGCGTGTTTGAAATACTTGTATTGAACAAAGCGGGAATAAAATATAAAATACAGCCCTCCGAAGATGAGCAGAAAGGAGATCGGTGTGTAAATGTCTGTTGCCAGCTGACTTATGAATTCACTCATGTCCGGAGGGTTAGTGATTTGCAAAATAGAAAATTAATTCAAACCGGGTATTCCGATCACTTGGTATACCCCAATTTGCCGTGAGTAACGGCCATGGTGTTACATAATATATAGAGTAGACGGGCACCAACGTTGGCGTCCCATTCATCGTCACCTGGTGCTACTTCATTGAGATCGAAGCCAATGATCTTCTTTCCTGATCGAGCGAGTGTTTTTAAAAGTGAGGTTATTTGAAAAAAGTCGAATCCACCGGGTACAGGGGTGCCAGTGTGAGGGCATAGTTTAGGGTCCAGGCCATCAATATCGAAACTGATGTAGACAAGTTCTGGGAGCTCGTCAACTATACGTTTGCAAATGGAAGTCCAAGTTTCTCCGTCAAACAGACTTCGCTTAATGTCTTCATCAAAAAAAGTTTTTACCCGCCCTCGCGCCCGATCCATCACTTGTTGTTCCTCGTCACAGTAGTCGCGAATTCCAACCTGTACTAGTCTTCTTACAGATGGCATCTTAAGTGCATTGAACATGATGGATGCGTGGGAATAAGTGAATCCTTCATACGCCTTTCTCAGATCGGCATGAGCGTCAATTTGAAGAATTCCAAAACTATCGTACCGTTCGTTGAGTGCATGAATAAAACCAAGCGGTGTGCTGTGATCACCACCGACCAACCCTATCAACTTATTCTGTTCTAAAAGTTTTTTGATAGACGTTTTTACGTAGATGAGCAGGCTCTCACAAGCTTCATTGATTCGGGTAACCGCAAATTTGTCTCCTTCAATTTCGCCTCGCTCCATCTTCTCAATGTGTGAGACGGCCATCTCTCTCAGGTGAGAACTTTCTTCGGCAATTTTTGTTGGGATTGGCAACATGGTGATACCCAATTGCCAGGCGTCTGGAATGTCTTTAACAAAAAGGTCAACCTGGGATGATGCGTCTAATATTGCCTGAGGTCCACAGGCTGTCCCGCTTTTGTATGAAACGGTAACATCCCATGGAATAGGAAGAATAACAATTTCTGCGGAGTCCTGATCAAAAGGTAGCCCGAATAATTGACCAATTTTACCAGGCCCGCTAGGATCAAAACTGTTAATCAATTCGTCTTTCGTGGGCATGATTTATTCCAGCATTGAGGGGTATATATAATTGTCAAGCGTGGCGGTGCCTTCGCTGACCTCGCGCCAACTGTTGACATCAAAACGGAGTGTGGCTAAACCACAAGTCGTCATGCTTCCAACCTCTGACTTCGAAAGATACTCAGCGAAGTAGGAGAGGTATGGATTATGCCCAATCAACAGCACTTGTTTGTATTCATCATCCAGTTGATTGGTGACCGAAAGGAGCGTCCTTACTGAAGCCTCATACAGGTCTTCAACAACTTTTACATCGTTGTTTAGATTAAGAATGCCGTGTATTTGAGAAGCGGTATCCTGAGCACGTTTTGCCACGCTGGTTACCACTAAATCGATATTAGAATCATTTTTTTTTAAATGATGTCCGATGGTGGCTGCTTCCTTCATTCCCTGAGTTGTCAAATCACGATCACGATCGTGTTGACTGTGCTGTCTCTCAGCGGATTGCGCATGTCGAAGCAGATGTAATACGCGCGTCATAAAACAAATTTAATCGTTCGTTTGTTGTCGCTCTAAAAACCTGTGAAAAATCTCTCTCAATTTGATTTTTTAAAAAAATGCAGATATTTGAAAATCTCGATTAGTGAAAACGCATGTCAAAGAACCTTGTAATTGTTGAGTCTCCGGCCAAAGCAAAAACCATTGAAGGCTATCTAGGAAAAGATTTTAAAGTAGCGTCAAGCATGGGGCACGTGCGTGATTTGCGAAAAGGAAATCAAGCGATAGATATAGAAAATGGTTACGCGCCTACCTACGAAATAAGCCCTGATAAAAAGGAGGTAATCAAGCAACTGAAAAAGTTGGCTAAGGAGGCAGAGATGGTGTACCTGGCGAGTGATGATGACCGTGAGGGTGAAGCCATTTCATGGCACTTGAAAGAAGTACTTGACCTTAACGATAAGAATACTCGAAGAATTGTTTTCACAGAGATTACGAAAAATGCGATAAACAACGCACTGCAAACTCCACGCGGTATCGATATTGATTTGGTCAATGCGCAGCAGGCGAGGCGTGTGTTGGATAGGTTGGTGGGCTTCGAGTTGTCTCCGATTCTTTGGAAGAAGATAAAGACCGGACTTTCTGCGGGACGTGTTCAATCTGTTGCGGTGCGACTTGTAGTGGAGAGAGAACGTGAGATTGAAAAGTTCGAAGCAAAATCAACTTTTAAAGTTTCGGCTGTTTTTGATCTGGGAAAGGGAAAGCAATTGACTGCTGACCTCGCGGAGAAATTAGCTTCTGAGAAGGAGGCAATGGAGTTTGTGGAATCGTGTAAGGGTGCCAAGTTCACCATTAACGATCTGCAAAAAAAGCCCGCAAAAAAATCACCCGCGCCACCATTTACTACCTCAACCCTCCAGCAAGAGGCGGGAAGAAAACTTAGCTTTTCTGTTTCGCAAACAATGGTGGTTGCGCAAAAGCTTTATGAGGCCGGAAAGATTTCATACATGAGAACAGACTCTCTGAATCTTTCCGAAGAAGCCATACAAGGAGCAACACAACAGGTTACTTCAGCATTCGGTAAAGAATTTGTAAACGTTCGTCACTTCAAGACTAAATCGTCAGGGGCTCAGGAAGCTCACGAAGCGATACGCCCTACCGACTTTTCCGTGATGGATCCAAAAATGGATCGCAATGCAAAGCGACTCTATGAACTCATCTGGAAACGGGCCATTGCATCGCAGATGGCTGATGCAGAACTGGAAAGGACAGCGGCAACCATCGGTATATCAACCAATCCAAGAACACTGACCGCAACTGGTGAAGTGATTAAGTTTGAAGGATTCCTTAAAGTCTATATGGAGTCCAAGGATGACGAGGATGAAGATAGAGAGGAGGAGAGTAGCAAAATGCTTCCGCCACTAACTGTTGGTCAGGATTTGAAACTTGATGAGATGAAAGCGACAGAAACGTTTTCACGTCATCCACCAAGATATACCGAAGCAAGTCTTGTAAAAAAACTCGAAGAGCTAGGAATTGGCCGTCCTTCCACGTATGCGCCTACAATCTCTACCATTCAAAAAAGGGGATATGTAGTAAAGGAAGCGCGTGAGGGAACCGAGCGCAGCTACACGGTGATTGTGCTGGCCAAGGATAAAATTGAGAGTAAGGTGGCGCAAGAGATTACAGGCGCAGAAAAGAATAAATTATTTCCCACCAACACTGCGATGATCGTGAATGACTTTTTGGTGGAGCATTTCCCGGACATCACGAACTACTCGTTTACTGCAGAGATTGAGGAAGACTTCGATGAGATAGCGAGTGGTAAGCTCGAGTGGCAACAAATGATTGATCAGTTCTATAAGCCGTTCCACAAGACGGTGTCAAAAACTGAAAAGGTTGAGCGCTCCTCTGTTTCCAACAAATCGAAAGAACTCGGAGTGGATCCGAAAACTGGGTTGAATGTATATGCAAAGTTAGGGCGATATGGGGCGTATGTTCAGTTGGGTGAAAATCCTGAAGACGGAAAGGAAGAGAAGCCGAAGTTTGCCAGCCTGAGGCAGGGTCAGTTTATTGAGAACCTCACACTTGAGGATGCATTGGTGTTGTTTAAGCTGCCGAGAGAGCTTGGTGACTTTGAAGAGACAAAGGTAGTTGCAAACATCGGCAGGTTTGGCCCATATGTTTTACACAACAAGAAGTTCGTTTCTATTCCCAAAGAAGAGGACCCTTATACGATAACGTTTGACCGTGCGGTGGAATTGATAAAGGAAAAGCGAATAGCAGATGCTAACAAAACGATCAAGTTATTCGATGAGAATCCTGACATCCAGGTGCTGAACGGAAGATTCGGTCCGTACATAAAGGCGGGCAAGAAAAACGTGAAGATTCCCAAAGACAAAGATCCCAAGGAGCTTACACTTGAGGAGTGTCTTACATTGGCAGAAAACGCTCCGGAACGCAGGGGAAGGTTTGCCCGCAAGAAAAAGGAATAAGCGATTTTACCATCGGTCTGATTTGGTACACTTGTTTTATTAAATTGAGGTCAAACCCTCAATTATGAAACAGCTTTGCTTCATCCTTGTGATGGCGTGTGCGAGTATTCATGCGCAAACCCTTGAACAATTTCTTAGTCATCCAATTAGCTCAAACCTTGCCATCTCCAATGATGGAAACCAACTTGCCTGGGTTGTCAATGATCACGGTAGAAGGAACATCTATATCAATAAGGGTGGTGCGACCTCTAAGATTACGCAATACTCGGAGGACGATGGACAGGAGATAGGGTCGCTATTGTTTTCAAGCGATGGGAATACGCTACTATATGTGCGTGGTGGAGCCGTCAACCGTTATGGTCAAAATCCAAACCCTGCAAGCATGTCTGAGGGAGTCGAACAGGCCATTTGGTGTGTCTCTTTATCTGACGGAGAGCCGTATCGCCTGGCGGAAGGGAGCCAACCGCGATTAGTACCCGGAGGTAACAAGATCATTTATCAAAAATCTGGACAGGTATATATTATCAATATTGAGAAGAGCTCATTTGGTGAGAGTTTATTTGTAGCACGTGGAAGCAATACCGCATTCGGATTTTCACCGAATGGAAGAGAGCTGTTGTTTGTGAGCGATCGCGGTGATCATTCGTTCATTGGCGTTTATCAAATGGAAGAAAAGAAGATCAGATGGATAGCGCCAAACGTAGCTAATGATATGCTGCCAGTTTGGTCTCCAACAGGCGATCAGGTTACATTCATTCGCCAACCCGGAAATCGTGCGGGAGAGTTGTCTAACTTAACAGGAGGCGTGAGATTTTCAGTGATGGTAGCTGATTCCAAAACAGGGAAAGCAAAAGCTATTTGGAATTCACCATCCGATGACGGAGGTTTTGCGCAGTACTATCCGAACCAGCCATTGGCATGGTCAAAACCAAATCGCATACTCTTCTTCTCAGAACATGAAGGGTGGAATCACGTGTATTCTGTAAAACCCGATGGTGCCGATCTGAAAGATATAACGCCAGGCGATGGAATTGTTGAGAGCTACTGTTTTAATGATGATCAATCATCAATCTATTTCGATGGCAATCGAACAGACATCGATAGAAGACATATCTGGAGCTCGTCAGTAACGGACGGCAAGCCTCAGTCAATTACTTCTGGTGAGGGCATAGAAATGTATCCGCAATTGTCTAATGGAAAATTGTATTGCTTTCGCTCGACTTTCGATGCTTCCATGACTTTGGTTCAATATGATTTGAAGAAAAAATCCTTTAACCCGCTAGCGAGTCAGGATCACCCTTCCTTTTCTGCAAAAGGATTTGTAAAGCCAGAGCAGGTAATTTTAAAAGCAGCAGACGGCACAACAGTGCATGGTCAGCTGTTTATTAATCACGCTGTCAAGGGCAAACGGCCGGGAGTTGTTTTCATGCATGGTGGTCCAATTCGCCAGATGCTCCTTGGATTTCACTACAGTGACTACTACATCAATGCTTATGCATTCAATCAATATCTAGCAAGCCAGGGATATGCAGTGCTGTCTGTAAATTATCGCGATGGCATTGGTTATGGTCGCGACTTCAGAAGAGCGAAGAATCAGGGACCCCGAGGTGCCAGCGAGTATCAGGACGTGGTAGCGGCAGGGAAATACTTGCAGCAATTACAGGAGGTGGATGCCAGCAAAATTGGACTTTGGGGCGGCTCGTATGGTGGATATCTTACGGCTATGGGTTTGGCGAGAAACCCTGAACTTTTCAAGACTGGTGTTGACCTTCATGGTGTGCACGATTGGGCTTTCCGAGCGCGTGAGTTTTCTCCGGGAGGATCGTGGGGTATTGGTTCAGAGGATATGGATCTCGCCTTCAAGTCATCTCCTGTCAGCGACCTATCAAAATGGACGGGCCCTGTTTTATTAATTCATGGTGATGATGATAGGAACGTACTGTTTCAACAGACCATCGATCTGGCCGAACGGCTTAGAGACAAGGGAATCATTGCAGAGATTTTAGTTTTGCCCGATGAAGTTCATGGCTTCCTTCGTTACCAAAGTTGGTTCGATGCGTATGAGGCTTCTAAAGATTTCCTTGACCGCCAACTAAAAAAATAGTGAAACATCTTGTGGTGCTGACTGGCGCAGGGGTGAGCGCGGAAAGTGGCATTCCCACCTTTCGCGATGCCGGAGGTCTGTGGGAAGGGCACGATGTGATGGATGTGGCTACACCGGAAGGGTGGGTAAGAAATCCTACGCTGGTCCTGGATTTTTACAATCAAAGAAGAAAGAAGGCTCTTGAGGTTAAGCCGAATAAAGGTCATCTGATCATAGCCGAGCTGGAAGCTAATTTCAAAGTCACTGTAATTACACAAAATGTTGACAACCTGCACGAAAGAGCGGGCTCAACTCATGTTGTTCACCTTCACGGTACTTTGTTCGAATCAAGAAGTTCGATTGATGAGACTTTAGTTTATCCTATCAATGGTTGGGAGATCAAAGTAGGGGAGTTGTGTGGTTTAGGTTCGCAACTTCGGCCTAACATCGTGTGGTTTGGAGAGCCAGTTTATAAGATGGAAGAAGCGATCGACTACGCATCACAAGCGGATATCTTTCTGGTAGTTGGTACTTCCATGCAGGTGTATCCTGCCGCCAGTCTTATTCAGTACACCTCACCAACTGCAAGAAAGATTGTTGTTGATCCGAAGAGACCAGAATATTTTTTTGATGAAGTCGAATATATTGAGGAAGGAGCAGGATCGGGAATGGAAAAAGTCAAGTCGTTGCTTCTGAACTAGTCGGCCTCAAAGGGCACACCCGTCATTTTGGAAATAGCATTGAGGTCATCAATGACTTTATCAGAAAGAGGAATACCACTTCTGCTTCTTATCTTTTCCTGTTCACGCTCTGGGTCACCGGGAATGATTACATTTTTCCCTTTAACTGGTTTTGTATCGCGCATCACACGTATCCATTCATCTATTCTCCTTTTGAATTCATCAACTTCCATAAAACCATCAATCTCCATCGCACCAAAGAAGTGCCCGATACCTTTGCCTACGCTTCGCTCCGGGATTTCCTGACGTAGCGCGAACGGTGGAGCAAACGGTCCCCAGTTAGCACCACTTAGCACAGCAGTTAAAATATCAACCATGGATGCAAGCGCGTAACCCTTGTGTCCTCCCGCTTCACGAGTGGAGCCGAGAGGCAACAAAGCACCGCCATCTACCATATCTTTAGGCTGAGTTGTTGTGACTCCGTCTTTGTTGATGATCCAGCCTTCGGGAATGTCTGACTCCGCCCGCATCGCAATTTCAATTTTACCGAAAGCAGCCGCACTAGTGGCAAGATCAATAACAATTGGAGGTTCCTCTAGTCCTGGAAAGGCAATCGCAATAGGGTTAGTGCCCAACATTCGCTCCGCGCCCCACAACGGAGCGACAAGCTTTGTTGAATTGGTCATGGCCCAACCAATCATGTCATGCTTCAATGCCTCGAGAACGTAATACCCCGCAATGCCAAAATGGTTGGTGTTACAAACAGAAACCCATCCAGAACCAAACGTCTTTGCTTTTTCTATCGCGATGAGATTGGCGTAGTGACCAACTACCAAACCGAGGCCGTTGTCACCGTCAACATTGCACACGCTTTTTTTCTCCCTGGCAATCTTGATTTTCGGATTTGGGTTTATACGGCCCTCAGATAACAATCCTGCATAACTATAAAGGCGAGCCACACCATGTGAGTCAATTCCCCTAATGTCGGAAAGTGCTAGTATTCCCGCAGCAATCCGAGCATGGTCTTTGGGGATGCCGAAATGAATGAATACCTGTTCTGTAAAGTCTTTGAGGTATGAGGGAGTGAAAGTTTTCAATCGCTATCGTGATGCCTCCTCTTTGAGGAACTTGAAAAATTTTGAAGTGTTGAAATTTGTGGTACCCACTTCCCTAGCTAGAATCTTTCCTTCCTTAGAAACTACATAAGTCGTGGGTATGTTAGGAACATTAAGCTGCGTGGTGAGATAGCCTGAGGGCATATAGCCACTGAAGGTGAAGTTTCGATCCTTTAGGTACTTGATCACTTTGCCTTTGTCAGCGTCCTTGTCTAAAGAGAGAATCACAAACTTAATGTTTTCGTCATCCTTCACTTTTTCGTAGAGTTTCTGAATAGTTGGCATCTCTGCTCTGCATGGTCCGCACCAGGTAGCCCATAGATTGAGGAAAACAACCTTGTTTTTGAACTCGCTAAAATCAACCCTATTGCCCTCAAGGTCTTTGACCTTAAAGTCATAGTTGAAATCCCCTAGGTCTTTTGCTTCCTCCACAGAGGCATCTGCCAATCCGGTTTTTAGCATGGCTGACTGTGCTATGAAAGAAAGCCCACTCAAAAGTCCCGTAATTTGAAGTATAAAGACAACAGCAATTGCTGAAATCCAGGGCTTTATAAACTGAAAAGATTTTTTAATCCAATTCGTCATTGGTCCGGTTATTGAAAAGTACTTCTCCCTAATGGCATTATTTGCTTAATTTGGTACAATTTACGGTTTAAAATGGTTCGAACCTTACTTGTAATCTTTACCCTGGTTGGTCTGGCTGGTCCCTCAGTCGCGCAGAAAGTAAAGTATAAAGACCTGTTTATCTTGCTGAACGCCAAACAGTATGAGCAGGCTGAACCCTTCCTGCGTAAGTACCTCGCAGAAAATGATGACAACCCCAATGCCTATCTTTTTATGGGAGTCATTCTTCAGGACAAGGCGGCAAAGAATGATGTACTGAAGCATACAGAGATTATGATCGGAAACCTTGACTCAGCGGTGCTTTTTTACGACAAAGCCTACAAGCAAATTGACGAAAAGGAGATAAAACGAAATGACGAGTACTATCAAGCTTATAACAGGCGCGACCTTCGTACGGGCAAATTTGGAGTTAAGCTTTCTGACGTTCAGTTTGACCTTGAAAAGAGAATGCAGGCATTGAAAGAGCGAAAGGAACTGGTGCAGCAACTGCGAAAATACTTTGACGATGCTCAAGCCTATTACACCAAAACACAATTTCTCTACAAAGACGTACAGCTAAAATATAAGGAACTAAAGAGACTTTTTCTTAGATCGAATGACACGACCGTTACCGATCTGAAGAGGATAGCCAACACATTTGACTCCACACTGACTGCTTTCAATAAATACAAGGAGACATCCTCTAAAATCGGAAAGACAGGCTACAATCAGGAGATCGTTTATAACGAGATAACTGACCTCTCCGAAGAGGGGGTGAGCCCGGCTGACTTCATGAGCGACAAGGTCGAGATGTGGAATTATAAAAAATGGACTGATAACACTATTACTGGCATCCAGAAAGAAGTGATGCCTATGAGAGATCATCTTGTCACGTATGACATGGAGATCAATAAACTCAGGGAGAAGCTGAAGAAAGACTCGGTGAGCGTTAAGAATGATCTTACCAAGCTCGTAGACAAAATGCTGTATGCTCAATTACAGAAGTATGATCCGAACCCGCTTCCTATGGGTGTGTTCGCGATGAAAATTGCTGAGCTTGAGTATCTCTCTGAATTAGTGGACCATAAGAATTTTCGTGACTCGGCCAATGTCAAGCTTCATCTCCAGTTTGCAAAGGCTGAGATTAAGGAAGCCACAAAGCTGGATAGTATTGCCGGTAAGTTGGAGGCAAGAAATCTTGATGAAGAGATTAAGGACTATGCTCACTTTGTCAATAATGCTTACGGCACCTCAGCAGTGTTGAAAAGTTTGATCAAGACTACTAAGGATTTCGCTGAACGCGAGGTTGGTAGAAAACAAACAGAACTTCAGCACTGGGAAGATGCCTTGAAGTGGATAGTCTCGGCAACTGATTCGGTTCCTTTGTTTATGGATGTCAATGATACCAGCAAGTTCAAGCCAATGATTTTGGTTGAAGATAAATACACGGCTGGATTCCACTTTACCGATACGACCGCAACCGGCTACTTCAGAAATATCACCCCTTCCAGAAAAGCAGATATCGCGATTGATTTCCCTGTTGACAAGATTAATTTTACTCTCAGAAGATTGCCTGTGATCAAAGCGCTGTCAGCGTCAGACGAGAATGGTCAGGTTTTCTATACTTTGTTCTACTCACAGGAAAAGGTGAACGACAAGTTTCCGGTAACCATAACGAAAATTTATAAAACAGATGGGCTGGCCTGGAGTAATAATTTTGAGTTTGAAATGCTGCCAGTAGAAGTTACATTTCAATTAGAGTCAGGAGAAGTTTCAGTTAAAACTTCTAACCCAGCGGGAGAAAGCAAAATGGTATTCGTTGATCGCAATGGAAAACGAAAGGCTGCGAATTGAATCAGTGGAAGAAGAGATAGGCTACCAGAATTCCCGATATCACACCCACCAGATCTGCAACAAGTCCTACCGTGAGTGCATATCTCGTTTTTCTGATATTTACTGAGCCGAAATAGACAGCGAGAATATAGAACGTTGTCTCAGTACATCCTCTTAGTATGCTAGCCAATCGCCCAACAAACGAATCGGGTCCATAGGTTTTTATCGTCTCCACCATCATGCCCTTAGCTGCTCCGCCACTCAGAGGCTTGAGGAATGCCACCGGCAGAGCATCCACAAAGTCGGTATTCATGCCTGCTACTGCCACTAACCACCCAATGCCTCCGGTAAAGTAGTCGAGTGTACCCGAGGCTCTAAATACTCCAATCGAAACCAGTATGGCGATGAGGTAAGGAATGATCTTTATCGATGTCTCGAATCCTTCTTTCGCTCCCTCCACGAACGTCTCAAAGAGGGGAATTTTTTTCATCAGACCGAGAATCAGGAATGAGATGATTACAGTGATAATGATAATACTGCTAATGAGATTAGACTGTACAGTCAACTGCTCCTGACTGAGTGTGGTGAAATAGTAGACACCACCTCCAACAATTACAGAAAAGCCTAGCAAATAGGAAAGAACAACTTTGTTAAGCAGATTAATCTTTTGGTAAAGACTTACAACAACCAGAGCAGCAAGTGATGATATTGAAGTTGCAATTAACGTGGGAATGAAGATATCAGTTGGGTTGGCGGCACCGAGTATGGATCGATCGAGAATGATCGCAAGCGGAATGATGGTAAAACCAGACGTATTGAGCGCGAGGAACATGATCTGCGCATTCGATGCAGTCTCCTTATCAGGATTGAGTTCTTGCATTTCCTTCATCGCCTTAAGACCGAGAGGAGTGGCCGCATTGTCTAGTCCAAGCATGTTGGCACTGAAGTTCATAATGATCGAACCTGTTGCCGGATGGTCTGTGGGAATTCCAGGGAAGAGTCTTGAGAAGAACGGGCCGACCCACCTTGATAGGATGGCCACGATTCCACTGCGTTCACCGATTTTCATAATCCCCAACCAGAGGGACATAACTCCCGTGAGATATAAGCTGATCTCAAATCCGGTTTTCGCCATGTCGAAGGTTGAGTTCAACATCTGAGGAAAAACGTCCATGTCCTGAAAGAGCAACAGTTTGATCACGGCTACTGCGAAGGCAAGAAGGAAAAAGGCGACCCAGATGTAGTTCAGAATCATTGCGCAGACATTATTTGGGCAACTTATGAAAAGTTACCTATAAGTCAGGCGGGGTATTTATGACAATCATCGATGGCACACATGTACCATTTATTGGTAAAATGTTAATTTATTGGTACTTTTCCCGTTGGTTTTAATCAAAAACGCTACTGAATGAAGCTTCTTGGCGTGATTTTTTTATCTGCACTGTGCTTTTTTAAGGCCCTTTCCCAACCCGCGAATGACAATATCGCAGGGGCGATCTTACTGACACACGGCATAAATAATTGCTCGGCAGATGCTGCATATACGACCATCAATGCAACGGCTGATCTGAATGCGGGCAGTTGTTGGGAAAATGGGCCGAACTACAATGTTTGGTTTACGTTTGTGGCCACTACAGAAGAAGTTACCCTTGACCTGAAAGTAGGGGGAACTGAAGGCACGTTGCAGCACCCCAATATGGCACTGTGGCAATCGGATGGGACAACGCAAATACAGTGCGTGCGGAGGGTCAATGCCACGACAGATGTTCAAATAAGTACCGCGAGCTTATCGATAGGAGATACCTACTATGTTTCTGTTGACAATTATGTTGGAACTGGTTATAGAGGCACGTTCACGTTATGTATCGATAACAGTGTGACTTACGATGATTACAATGGTGCGATTGTATTAGCCCACACAGCCAATAATTGTTCTGCGGACGCAGCTTATTCGACCATAAATGCGACTGCAGATTTAAATGCTGGAAGTTGTTGGGAGAATGGGCCTAACTATAATCGTTGGTTTACATTTCAGGCAACAACGTCTAATGTAACCCTGGATCTTAAAGTGGGCGGATCAGAAGGCACGATGCAACATCCGAACATGGCACTGTGGGAAGCTGACGGAACTACAGAAATCAAATGTGTTAGGAGGATCAATGCGACTACCGATGTTCAGATATCAACCTCCGGACTGACCGTGGGTAACTGGTACTATGTGTCGGTTGACAACTACGTAGGTCTTGGTTATAGAGGAACATTCACCTTGTGCATTGATAACACTGTAACCTATGATGATTTTAATGGTGCTGTCGTTATTTCACATACCGCAAATAATTGCTCGGCTGACGCGGCTTATTCTACCATTAATGCTACACCAGATCTGAACAAAGGAAGTTGTTGGGAAAACGGTCCTAACTACAACCGCTGGTTTACGTTTCAGGCGACTACGGCCAACGTAACCCTGGATCTTAAAGTAGGCGGCTCGGAAGGCACGATGCAGCACCCGAATATGGCCCTGTGGGAGGCTGATGGTATTACAGAGGTTAAGTGTGTGCGAAGAATAGACGCGACTACCGATGTTCAAATTTCAACCTCAAGTCTGACGCCTGGCGATTGGTACTATGTGTCAGTAGATAACTATGTTGGCCTTGGTTATAGGGGTACGTTCACATTGTGTATTGATAACACAGTCACGTATGATGATTTCAATGGTGCGATCGTTATATCACATACAGCAAATAATTGTTCCGCGGATGCAGCCTACTCAACTGTCAATGCCACACCCGACTTAAATGCTGGAAGTTGTTGGGAAAATGGGCCTAATTATAATCGATGGTTTACTTTTCAGGCTACAACATCTAATGTAACCCTGGATCTTAAAGTAGGCGGATCTGAAGGCACCATGCAACATCCGAACATGGCACTATGGGAAGCAGACGGTACTACCCAGATAAAATGTGTTCGAAGAGTAGATGCGACTACGGATGTCCAAATCTCAACGTCCAGTCTGACTATAGGTAATTGGTATTACGTGTCAGTTGACAACTATGTTGGTCTTGGCTACCGTGGTACCTTCACTTTGTGTATTGATAACACGGTGACCTATGATGATTTTAATGGAGCGATCACGATTGCTCACACTGCCAATAATTGTTCTGCAGATGCAGCCTACTCGACTATCAATGCCACGCCTGACTTAAATGCAGGTAGCTGTTGGGAAAATGGGCCCAACTACAACCGGTGGTTTACGTTTGTTGCCACCACTGAATATGTTACGCTTGACCTCAAGGTGGGTGGGGCGGAAGGCTCGATGCAACATCCCAATATGGCTCTATGGCAAGCCGATGGTGTTACTGAAATTAAGTGCGTGAGACGTGTAAATGCAACTACTGATGTTCAGATTTCGTCATCCAGCTTAACTATAGGCAATACGTACTATGTTTCAGTTGATAATTACGTTGGTCTGGGATATCGGGGGACATTTACTTTGTGTATTGACAATTCGGTGACCTATGATGAGGTAGCCGGAGCAATTCTGTTGACCGACATACACAACTGGTGTTCATCAAATGCAGCGTTCTCAACCGTGAATGCAACAGCTGATAAAAACAAAGGAAGCTGTTGGGAAAACGGCCCCAACTACAATCGCTGGTTTAAATTCGTTGCAACGACAAACTTCATAACCCTTGACCTTAGGGTCGGAGGCGCTGAAGGTAGTATGCAGCATCCTAATATGGCCCTTTGGCAAGCTGACGCTATCACTCAAGTGGCTTGTGTTAGACGTATTGATGCGACTACAGATGTTCAGATTTCTGCTAATAACCTGGTCATCGGAAACACATATTATATCTCGGTTGATAATTATGTGGGTCTGGGTTATCGTGGAACCTTCACACTTTGCGCGAATGATGAACTTACCTATGATTTCTACGAGGGAGCACATGAACTTACCGATTTGAATAACTGGTGTTCAGGTAATGCTGCGTTTTCAACGGTCAATGCAACGTCTGATAAAAACGTGGGTAGTTGTTGGGAGAACGGACCCAACTACAATGTGTGGTTCAAGTTCACTGCGATTTCCCAAAATGTAATCATTGATATGAAGGTAGGTGGAGCAGAGGGAAGCCTTCAGCATCCTAATATGGCATTGTGGGCAAGCAATGGAACAACGCAGCTTGCCTGCGTGAGAAGAGTGAACGCAACCACAGATGTAAGCATTGCGTACGGCTCACTTGTCGTTGGTCAAACGTACTATATATCGTGCGATAACTATGTGGGCTTGGGTTATAGAGGCACGTTCACACTTTGTATCGACAATGTAGATGAGACTTTTTACTCAAGGGCAGATGGCCTTTGGAATGACCCAAATAACTGGTCTACAGTGGGTTATGGAGGTTCTGCTGCGGCTGACTACCCAAGGATTGGCGATGTGGCAAATATTCAGGGTAATTCAATCACCGTTTCATCGGGGGAGGTAGCAGCTGAGGTAAATCTTAATGTGGCTTCCGCCAATACGGAATTAGTTGTCAGCAATGCGTCACTCAATCTTGCTGGAAAACTAACGATGACGAACGCTGGTAATAATTTTACTGGCAACCTTACCGTGCAAAACAATGGGCTCATTCTGGTCAACAATGATTTGATTCTCTCAAGAGGAGGTGGAAATCAAACCTTCGCAGCAACAATTGCTGCAGGTTCAATTATTGTCAACAGAGACTTAAATTTTTCGAGTACAGGCGGGACCACAGTAGACAATGCGTTTATTATAAATAGCTCCGGGCAACTAATGGTCAATCGAGACATCAACTTTGCATCTACCGGAGGAAGACTCATTCAGCTCCAGGCAAACAATACTAGTACCATCACAGTTGCGCGGGATATCAACTTCACGGCAACTGCAGCAGGACAGGAGGAAATCCAATTAAACAATAGTGCCCGATTGAGGATAGGTAGAAATTTTGTTAGGGGAGGTACACCCTATGGTGCGCTTGTTTGCAATGGTAGTTCGATTGTTGAACTATTTTCGAGTACATACTTACAAACGCTGGCGGGAAGTGCCGGATCTGGAGGAGATTCATTTTTTTACAACAACCTTACCATCAACAATACACGCCTTACAACTCCACAGGTAACCTTGGGAGGTGTGGTAACTGTAAACGGAAATTTGACGCTTACTTCCGGAGTCATTGGCACAACGTCATCTAATACTCTTAATCTAAAAAATACCTCAAGCACAACCATCGGCAGTACTTCAAGCTACGTAGACGGACCCATTACATATGAGGTGGCGTCAAGCACTCCCAATACGATCAGAAACTTACCTCTGGGTGACAATGGAAGTTACAGACCTGCCATACTTTCGGTGTCTCATGCTGATGCTTCTACAGTGGTTTATACTGCTGAGCATTTCAGTCAATCAGCTGGAGATTTTGGTTACACACTTCCAGGTACAATAGACAAAGTGTCGGGTGTACGTTACTGGAATATTTCAAGATCAGGAGCAGCCACGCCCTTTACAGCACGTGTTACATTGTATTATGGCATTGGCTCAAGTGATGGTGTTACCGATCCCGCCAATCTGCGTGTTGTAAAAACAGATGGCGCAGGAACTACCTGGTTTGATGTGGGAGGTACCGGATCGGCTTCTGGTACAGGAACAATTACATCAAATTCGTTTTCTACTTTCAGCACGATTACGTTGGGTAACGCTGTGGGAGGCACCAACCCTTTGCCGGTTGAACTCAAATATTTTAAGGCCAGCCGTTCCGTAGAAGGAGTAGTGTTGGATTGGGCTACTGCGTCTGAATTAAACAATGATTACTTTACGATTCAGCGGTCAATTGATGGAACCGAATTTGCCGACTTAATAGACGTTGGAGGAGCGGGGACGAAACCTGACGAGACAACTTATCAGCACATTGATAAGATGCCCCCGAAGGGGATATCATATTATCGTTTGAGGCAAACAGACTTCGATGGGAATCGATCCTATTCAGAGGTTATTAAAGTTCAGTCGGACCTGTTGATTTCTGGGTTAATTTTGACTCCAAACCCCGTGGAGGAAGGAACCACGCCTCGATTGCTGATCGATGGCCTGTCACCAAACGAACCCATTAGAGTCTTCATCAACGATATGTTAAGCAGAGTGACAGACAAGTTTGATCTGACCACTGATAGGCAGGGGAGAATAGACACAATGCTAGATTTCAACGCGCTCCCTTCAGGCGTCTACCTTATAACAATCCAAAATCAGTCTGGTAGGATAAGCCAACGGTTTGTTGTTCGGTAGGCTTACTTGACAACCATCTCATTGTTGGAGTAATCCAGGTCGGGCAAATAACGTTTTGGGTCGATCGTCACCTTTACAATCTCACTCTTTGGTTGGTCTATTGTAAAGGCATATTTGGGCTCAACCCAGTTCCAGGTTTTCTCGATCGACCAACTGAGTGAATCGCCTTTGAAACTCTTTCGACCGAGCATTTCATTCAAGGGCAAATAAGCGCCTTTTTTAGTGCCATCTTTTAGTTCAACCACCAGTTCTATTGGCATAGCCATATCACCAATTCTTTTCAATTCGATTTGTGTTTGATTGCCTTTGCTCTCTATTTTTTCGATACTGTAGTCAATGTTTGTCGTTGAGAGAATCCAGTCGCGATAGAACCAATGCAACTGTAGGCCAGACACCTTTTCAAGGACTCTAAGAAAAACGTTCGGCTCAGGATGTTTAAATTTCCAGGTGTTGAAATATTTTCTCATAGCCGAGTAAAACACATTGTCACCCATAAGGTATTTGAGTTGATTAAGGAACATGGCACCCATGCTATAGGCAGAAATGCCATAAGCAGTATTGGTGTTGTAGTGGTCAGAGTGCTGTCCAAGTGGCTCCTGTAAACCTTTTTTCACCAGTAGAAAATAGGCTTGATAAGCACTTCGCTGTGGATCAACTTCGTTGAACATTTCACCCATTGATTCATTGCTGGCAAAGTCAGTGAAGCCTTCGTCCATCCATGGATACAGTGATTCATTGTTACCCAGCACTCCTTGAAACCAAGCGTGTGCTGCTTCATGTGCCATTACCCCAACCAGGCTTCCAAGGCTGCGCTCTCCGGTTATCAGGGTACACATCGGGTATTCCATGCCGCCATCACCGCCCTGAATTATAGAGTATGTTTCATAAGGATATTTGCCATAACGCTCATTCATAAATTGGAAATGCTTCACTCCATAATCCATGAGCTTTGTCCAGTTTTCTGTGGTCTTTTCTCCTGGCTGGAAAAAGAAATGCAGTTGTGGGCCATTGGGTACCTGAACTTTAGTATGTCGATAGTCAGGGTCGGCAGTCCACGCAAAATCATGTACGTTCTTTGCTACGAAATGCCAGGTGAGGTCATTTTTACTTTTCTTAACCGAGGCACCTTTTTCTTCATACCCGTGACCGATTTCGTTGGCATTTTGCAGTACACCCGATCCAGCTACCGTAAAATTGGGATTGATTGTGATCTTGACGTCAAAGTCTCCCCATACTCCGTGGAATTCTCGTGCGACATATGGATAGGCGTGCCATCCTTTAAAGTCATACTCAGCAATTTTTGGATACCACTGTGTCATTGAGTAAGCGATTCCTTCCTTGTTGTCACGACCGGACCTTCGTATTTGAATAGGTACCTGCGTCTCAAACTTCATTTTAAAAGTTGTTTTGGAGTGGGGATAAATTGGTCTTGGCAATCTTACCTCAAGCAAAGTGCCGTCAACTTCGAATTTTGTGTCTGATCCGTCCTGAGTGAGAGACAGTATACGTTGATATCCGATTTCTGAATCGGAGAGTTTTGAAATACGATCCATTACACGAGGGTCGGGGTCGGGTAAGTTTCTTGAACGAACATCCATCATACTTCCCGGTTGAAAGGCGTTAAAGTAAAGATGGTAATAGACCTTTGTTAAAGTGTCATTGGAGTTATTGTGGTATACTAACTGTTGATCGCCCGTGACCTTGTGAGTTTTTGTATCAAGCTGAACATTCATCGTGTACTCAACTTGTTGTTGCCAGCGATAGTCTTGTGCAAACGCGGTTGAATTGATGACCAGAATCGAAGCTAGCGCAAAACGTATTTTCATAAAGGATTAATAAGGTTGAAAAGTATCAAAACGTCCTAAAACTGACAAACCGCCAGTAAGAATGAATGTGGTTTTACTTTTTGAACCTCAGGTATTTCGTGACACTGGCTGAAATAAATCCGCTGTTGGAAAGAAATGTTTCCTCTTCAGGAAGAGCCTTGGGAATGTTGAACGTGTAAGAAAGAAGGAAGTTCCAATTTTTGACTGAAACGCTAAGCGGGGCGGAAAAGGAGTAGTTCATTACTCCAAAACCTCGCGCTTCGACTTCGTAGGTTGTAGGAAGCCCAAATCTCTCCCTAATGGCCGCCTGAAGGGGTGGATATTCCTCAATGATAAAATAGTTTTCACGTCCAAAAAGGACGTTAAATGAGGGATAGAAAAGAACCCGGTCTAATTTTCCCCAGTTTCTTTTCTCAAGATTTAACATGACTCCAGGCAATATTCGGTGCCCGGTTTTTTCTCCGAACAGAAACGTGTAGTCTAACCGGAATGTTAGGGGTTTAACGTCAAAGAAATTGGAAACGCCCACACTGTTTTTGTAGCTGATCACCACGCTGTCACCCAGGTTTGAATA
>JBFWZR010000066.1:0-21266 GCA_050185175.1 Cyclobacteriaceae bacterium | reverse complement strand
CGTGGCCTTAACTATTCAAAAGCCCATGTCTTTCTGACCTGTCTGCCGGAGTATAAACGAAGGCAGAGTGAGTTCCGATCGCCTCCCGATAGCTATCGGGAGGAACGACCCCTGCCTGCCGCAGGCATGGAAGAATCTATCCTTCACAAAGACCGCCAGCCTTCGGCATGGCGATAGAATAAATCAGATTAATTTCGGATTTCTCTCTGCCCTCAAGCCTGCCTCCGGCAGGTAAACCGTGCCTTTCAGCAAGTAAACAGGACTGGCTAACCCCGCCTGCCTGCCGTAGCTAAGCGAAGGCAGGCTATTTTGCCAGGCCAGCGCACTCGGAACTACTAAATAGTTTGAATTAATAACAAATTAGTCCGAGGTGTCACCTCGATCGACACAGTTAGCTCTCACCTGGTCGTAGCGTCTCGCTACGATCCGGATAAACAGGTTTCAAAGTCTACCAGCTCGTTGACGAGGGGTAGTCAATGGCAGTCTGCGGTGACAGGTAAAACCTACATTGCTAAGTCGATGATTCAAAAGCCCCCGCCACTGGCGGGAGCTTTTTTCTCTCCTTCCGACCGGAACTACTCAGCAGAAGAAGTTCAGGCCTTTAAAGAATAGATGAATCGAAATCAAAACTGATAACCTATTAATATATCCAATCGTTTGGTACTGTTTGGTAAGTCCCCCCTGTTCACCAACGTGGTAAAATCGATTCCACCATACAGGTGGAATGGGGTATGCAGTTCCAGATTCACTTGCACGATATGAGGTTTGGGATATGATTTATCTTCCTGTGCATAGCTTAAAGAAACGGGTCTCCAAAAAGCAAGGGAATAGCTAGCGAAACTTTGGAGGTTGAGTTTCTCCGATATCTGATAGTCAAAGAAAACAGAAGGACCACCGGCCCAATAATAGCCTTGCGGTTCGGTGGTAATGGGTGTTTGGGGTTGCCCCAGCGCATCAGTATAGATGTACGTGGACCCGATGAGGTAGTCGTTGAGGTTAAACCCCACAGCCAAAGAGGATTTTGCTGCATCTGTCAAGTTCCAACCCCAACTTGTCCAACCGATAAGTCCGGTGGTAATCGTGGAGGTCTCACTCCTCTCTGCGCCTTTGCCCGAGATGATTTCACTTCCCAAAATAAATATCGCATCACCAATGGTTTTATTTTGAAAAAACATTCTCTTACCGCCTTTTCCAAGTCCATATTTTCTGTAGTCTATTTTCATGGTCACCCCGCTGACACGATGACTCGATGGATTGGGAGCTTCTGAATTGGATAAGTTGGAAAAGCTCAGGGTAAATCCCCAGTGGGTGTTTTCATAGTATGGGTTTTTGGATATGCTAAAATCACTTAGCGACTGGGCGGCTGCCGTATGACATGAAACGATCGTCACGCAGACAACTAGATAGAAAACTGACTTTAGCATTTTCAATTTACCGGGCTTCATAGGATTTTCATTTTAATATTCTTGTACTTGACCTATTTCGCATTTGACAGATACTCCTCCCGTGTGGCTTTGAGGTAGGCGCTGGCGGCCAGGCTGACAGCCTGCTTATATTTTTGGGCGTCTACTGGAAGCGGTTGTGTTTTTGCCAGGTATTTGTCCGATACATTGAAAAGCGTAAGTGCTCCAACTTGTGTTCCCCACAAATCCGTGTCCGCTGATTCCACAGCCTTGTATTTTTTATCTTCAAATATCCCGGGTATATCCAGGTTTGATTTCAAGCGCAGGTAAGTGGCGCCCATACTCCCGGCACTTTCTTTATAGGCATAAGTCGCCTGGGTAAGTGCGGCATCGGTGCTGAAGGTACCTGCTGTTCCTACTGGATCCTTTTCAATGCGTAGATAAGGCCGGAGCACCACCTTGGCTAAGCCACCCACGGCCTTGCCAAGCGCTTTGCTTGCCCCCGATTCCGCATCTTCCACGAACGGAACAACAATATTTATTTTGACCACTGTTACGTTCATGTCTCCAGAAATTTTAAGTGAATTGTCCACGAAGCTGGACTTTTCCCTGCCGCTGTCTTTGGTCTTTTTTACAAAGTATTCAAAGCCAGTGGGGACAGAAGTGATGTAGCCGGGATATTGAGCTTCGTTTAAAGTACCTCCTATTTTTCTTTCCCAGTCTTCGAATGATTTTGCCTTGGAGGCCTCCTCTATGGAAACGATCTCGTACCCTTCGTTTTTAAAACTGGTCAGGTAATCATTGTAGATTCTGTCCGTAATCTCGATTAGGTCTGAAGCTTCAATGCCCTGCACGGCCATGGTTAGCCCCGCTTTGGCATCTCCGCGGTATCCGCCACCCAGCGTTCGCCCTCCCTCCTCCTTTTCTACCTGACTATAAAGAAGTTGGTAGTTCACCCTGAACTGCGCGATGTAAATTCGCTTTGGTGACTTTTTGAATTTTTTTTGACCTGATCCTGAGACATCTTTTATCTCAACAGGCCCTTGTGCATGAATAGCGCCTGCCAACAGCAGGGCTAAAAACATGGTGAGTAACTTTTTCATGGTTGTTCCGGTTTTTATTTATTTCCGGTTCAAACCTAGGGTGAAGAAGGAGATGTAAGGGTACCAGATTTCACGGTAAGCAGCTACCGTACCAGTACGGAGGTGATCAGCTAGCCAACCAATTTATTGGCGTAGGCATATTTCACCAGGCCAACGATATTGTTGGTATTCGCTTTTTTGAATAGGTTTTTGCGGTAGGTTTCCACAGTGCGCTCACTCAGATTCAAGGTGCTTGCAATCTCTTTGTTAGGGCATTCTTTGATGATGAGCTTCAGCACCTCTAGTTCCCTATTGCTCAAGGTGGGAATTTCGTTTTTCTGCAAAAGCTTTTGTGTCAATTCGGCACTTACATACGTGTGACCTTCCGCTATTTTCTTTAGGGCGATTTTCAACTCAAACTGATTTACATTTTTTAGTAAAAAGCCGCTCATGCCCACTTTCATTCCCCGTTTCACCACACTGGCCTCGTCATGCATGCTCAGCAATACGCCTTTGAGTAGGGGTTGAATTTCTACTGACGCCAAAAATAGATCAATGCCGTTCATCTCCGGCATTTCATAATCTGTTAGCAGCAGATCGGCCTCGTGCTCGCTGAGGAATGCCAATGCTTGTTTTGCATTGGTAAAAATACCGGCTATCTCATAATCACCTTCGAGAATTTGCGCAATCCCCTCGATAAGAATTTTATGATCGTCAACCAGAATTATTTTCATTACCAAATATATTCTAATCCATTCAAGCCACCCGCATGGTAGCCTCCTTTTGCAACGGGATTTCAATCATAAGACTGCTTCCGCTCCCTCCTGCTTTTGATTCGATAAAAACGGTGCCCGCGTGCAGCCCTATTCTGGATTGGATATTCTTCCATCCATTGCCTTTACCCTGTTGCAGCTGTATCGGATCAAACCCCTGTCCATCGTCTTCAATTACCAATGAGAGGTGATCATCGTGATTGACGAATTGAATACTAATAGATTTGGCGTTGCTATATTTAAAAACGTTGTTAATCCATTCCTGACAGACCCTATAGAGCGAAACTTCAATTTGTTGTGAAAGTCGGTTTTCCATTCCTGTTTCAGTCACGGATATTTTTATTGTATTTGAATCATTCAATCTACCGGCCAGTTCTCTAATGGCGCTCACGACACCCTCGTATACCAGCGCGTTGGGTAAAAGGGCGAAAGCAATATTTCGTATTTCCAAATGCATCTGATCAAGCAGGTCGGTAGCCGACTTCGCCCAGCTTTCATTGGACCGGCTGATGAATAGCCGGGTAGAAGAAATCAATTGGCCGAATCCATCATGCAGGTCCTTTGCAAATCTTGCCCGTTCTTTTTCTTGTGAAGCAATAGTGGACTCAATTAGCTGCTTTTGATAGGCTTGTTCTATGATCAATTTTTCCTGTTTCTTTTTTATTTCAGTTTGTCTACGCCAAAAAATAACTATCGTGATCAGGAGTGCCAGGGTGAGCAGCAGGAAGGTAATGAGCCAGCTATTTTTTTTAAGCATCAATTGCTGTTCTGCCAACAACAGTTCTTTCTTTTCTGTGTCAAACTGTGTGCGCATTTGATTGAGGCTCTGGATATTTTTTTCATTCAAAATCGCGTTGGCGATCACATCATGTGACTGCAATGTTTCATAGGCTTTTCGATAATTATTTTCCGTCTCGTACACGTTGGCAAGTTTCTCCAGACCTGATTTTTGCATTTCCAGGTTACCGATTCGGCTGGCCAGTGAGATCGCCTTTTCAAGAATGGAGATGGCTTCTGTGTTTCTGCCGAGCAGGTGTTTGATATTTCCCTGTTCGACATACAATTCCGCAAGCCGTACGCTGTCTCCAACATTCAAATAATAGTTTTCTGCTTTTAAAAGATTTTCCGTGGCATCCTGGTATTGTTTTTTTTCTGCGTAAAGCACACCAAGGTTGAAGTAGCTAGAACCTATATTTTGGTAGACCTGCAGGTGTTCTTTAAGGGCGATCGCCTTTGATAAGTAGTACATGGCAGAATCCGTGTATTCGAGGTCGTCATGCACTGCCCCAATATTGGACCAGCTGCTGGCTATTTCCACGCTATCTCCTGCTTTCCTGGCGTTCCCCAAATGTTGGTGAAAAAACTTCAGTGCCGATGGGTAGTCGCCCTGAAAATAGTAGGACTGCCCAATCAGGTTATATACCCTTCCTACTCCGTTGAGGTCATTTAAGTATTCAAATTGTTGAAGCGCTTTGAGTCCCCATTCAATTGATTTTTCATAATTCGAGACTGCGTTGTAGTAGGTAGCCAAATTGAGTTGCGCTTTTCCAATTTCTAGTGTGTCTTGTAAATTGGTAAACAGGGTCAGTGCTTTTTCGTAGTATGTAAAGGCGCCACTTAAATCACCAGACAAGTAGAGGCTTATGCCTTTTAACTTCGTAGCTGTGGCCTGGCCTCTCAGATAATTGATTTTTTCGGCAAGTTTGAGGGTAGAATCAGCTGACCGGTTGGATTGTATTGGATTTCGGAGATTTTTTTGGGTTTCCTTATTCAGGCTGTCAATCGTCTTTGGTGTTACCTGTGATTTGGCAACACTCATGATGAGAAAAAGAGGCAGTAGGAATAGGTAGTTCATGTAATCGCGCATTCTTAAGTAAATTACAAAAAGGCGGCTGATCAAGCCAGTGAAGGTCAGTGTCCAGTAATTAAAATCGGTCGAGAAAGAATGGCCGAAGTCACAGGAATAAGAAGGCATAGGACTGGAGAGGAATTCTGCACAGGGGAATTCAGTCTGTTTCTGTCAGGCGCCAGACAGAATAATCGTACCCCGGCACCCTCCAACTTTTTTCCAAATTCACCTCTACAGAAGTTTTAAACACATTAGTTTCATTTTCCTGCCCTGGGTGACTGCTCCATTTTCGGCCTTTCGACATCATAAGGAGCAGCCCCATTTCATCTCCAATAGGCCAGAAGGCGGATGAGCCCGGCCGGTACTCACTGATCTGTAACGATTTCATCAGGTCAATCCCTGTCTTGTTTACATCTTCCGTCACAAAACCTATTTCACTTGCATATAGAATGTGATCAACAGAAAAATCGTTGGTCGTACTGTTTTTTAAATCGTGACGTGCAATGTACTCTACCAGGTTTCCCGCGGGATCCAGGAAAAAAATGGAGTGAGCATTCCAATGTGGAAAATGTGTGATGGTATCCCTGGATCCTTCCGGGGAAGGATGGATAATGGGGGTCCTTTCTTTTTGCCACTCAAACGCCTGGTCGATCTTGTTTTCAGGAATATTAAAGGCAAAATGATAAAACGGCCTGTAATCTGATCCCCCGGATACCTTTTCAAACGACAGTGTTGAGAGGCCTGTTTGGAATGTTATTCGATGAGCTGACTTTGACAATACCTGAAAACCTATGACGCCTTCATAAAACGACCGCATCGTATCAAGTGGTGTTGTAGTGAGGAGATCAATCGACTTGATGAGCGGGTTGGTCCGAGTGGCAGGTTTTTGTTGACAACCGATGGCCAACAGACTGTGAGCCTCCAAAAATGCAAGCGCAGTTGCGGAAGCCGAAAAGCCCAGAAAACTTCGTCTGGAAATAGAATTATCTTTCATTGATCCATTGGATTGGCAGAGGAAAAAATTTCCTCCGTAGTTCCCTCGTTGGCGTCAGCGTCCATCAGTATTTTCCATTTGCCTATTTCCTTTCGTAGTAAAACATGGAACTTACCATAACTGGTACGTGACTCCCCGGTCTCAGTATTTTTGCTGACCACTTTGTAGTAGCCAACTTCAAATGCCTCAGTATCCGATGCTATCCGTTGAACGAAGCGCAATTCAATCGTCCTTTTCCACACCGCCCATTTCACCCTCAGGCTATCCGGATCGGGTTTGAAGTATATGTCATAACCATAAATCCTGCCATCATCCTGAACCACACGGATCATGTCCTTACTATGCACCTTGCTAAGTGCTTCATTGTCCCGATTGTTGTACGCATTGATAAATGGCTCCCATACCTGTTCGTTGATTTCCTTTTGGCTGGAACGCGTTTGACCGAATCCAACGCAGGCAGACAATAGCAGCAAGCAAGAGAAGTAGGTTTTTATAATCATCTCAACATCATCCTATTTTAAGCTGAAATACTCACCTGACTAACACTCCGTTTGTCATAGATCCGTTTATGCTTGTTTCATGTTGCTAATTTTTCTACGATTTCTCTAAGGAGCAAAGTCCAAGACCAAAAAAATGCATCGAGTCAGAGGATTAGCAATTTTTGACAAGAAACAAGCAGGTTGAGTTGGCCCTGCGCGTTGGAAGCAACCTAGTCTGGCGCTTGCGCCTGGTTTGGGGGTTACAAGGACGATAGCAAAAAGTAAATTCCAAAAAGGATAAACCCAACACCACCATTCCTTAAATATGGTATTTCGGATTTTGAGTTATCCTTCTCTACACTCGAGCTTCTCTTGTGTATTATCAGAAGGATTATGCCAAGGATGATGAATAAAACTCCAGATATTAAACCGCTCATGTGTGGTTAGTTTGCTAACAGAAAGGAAAAATACTCAGATTTTGCTTAACGGCACAAGCGGGACGCTTGCGCCAGATGAGGGGGAGACCTTGCGTGGTACTCACTAGTAATGGCCTTAGTATTTAACTAACAGCATAGTTAACAGCTGACAGATTTAAGTGTTCTTCAATCTCACTAATAGAATCAGGTCGTCTATTACTTTTCCCATGCTGCAGCATCCAAAAAATAACTTGAAAAATATTCTTGTCCTTAACTAGAAAATCAGATTGAATAACCTGGCCAACTGGTAGGTTGCCCTGAAAAATAAACCAAAACAATTTACCTAACTGAAATATATCAGACTGATAGTCAATTTCACAATCAAAACCCACACTGCCACTTTGCTCCGTAAAATACTTGTTTATAGTTTCTGGTGATTCCCATCCAAAAGCACCTATTCTTTCACCAAGTTCATCCTTGACGAATTCTAAGTCATCCTCCCTAAATCTCACCAATCCCAAGTCACCGACTTTACACTCGTTTCCAAACATCAAAATATTATCATGCTTAATATCTCGATGATACATCTCCAAGCTATGAAGATCTTTAAAAGCTTTGAGTAAATTAAAACACAAAATCAATTTTTGATCAACATTCAAGACATTCTCCTTTAGGTAGTTCGTCAAGTCGCAATCGCCTTTTTCCATTGTATAATATGGAAAAGATAGATTATTCCATTTAACATGCCCATGATGATAATGACTGACTATGTACCTCTTATTCTCCTTAGATGCTCGTTCCAATGCAAGCAACTCTCGTTGAAATCTTCTCCTATATTTAAAACTTGCATTTTCATCCGCCCTATTGCAAATCTTAATAACCAAATGCTTAGACTCATCGTTTTGATGTTCAGGGTCAACAAGCAAAAAAACACTAGAATTGCCTCCTTTACTACTACTAACAATATCAAGGTACCTTAGAAGGTAGTCCGTTGTTCCTAGCTTAACAATGTTATGTCTCCACGCACTTGCAAGCCGGAATTTACTACGTCTCCCATCAAAGGTAATTCTGTTAGAAAAATTAATGTTTGCCGCTATAGCCATTATGATTCCTTTATTTCCCTCAACAAATCAGGGTTAAGTGTATAGTAGTTCTCGACTTTTAGCAGCTTCCCACTCGAAATACCATAGAATTCTATTATCTCAGACTGTGTTTCATTTGGTTTCGATTTTTCATTTAGGAAAAGTTCAACAAGAAAGGAGTTACGTCTCTCGCGTGCTTTTTTTGAGTTAGATTGTGAAACACAATTAATAGCATACTCCTTAAAAGGCTCGCAAAAATCGTTCGATGGAGCGATGTCTGAGTCAATTTCCACCAAAATTTTGTAGAACGTCTTAAAAGATTCAATTGCCAATTGATAATTGATGTTAATAAAACAGAAAAGGGTGAAGAAATCATTTCTTTGCGAATATCTTGTCTCATTAATTGCCTTCAAATCACTAAGTTGGACAATAACATCCAATACTTTTAAGAATCTTTTACGAAGCTTATCCCTCTCATTTTCACTAATGTCTGACTCGTACAATTCATCAACGCCAGTTTTCTTATCGAAGAATCCAAACTTAAGACCTGCAACCAATTCGGAAACGAATTCAATGTCATTCATTCTGTTGGCAGAACTATCCGTAAATAATTCGAGGCTATTAAACCTCGGATCCTGCGCCAACTCTTCGTTTAGTTCCAAAAACTTTGTGTAGAAGTATTGGGCCTTCGCAAGTTCTGGTCTATTGAGTTTCTTTCCAGTCTTATTCACTCGTGCATAAAACTCTTCGATAGTAACTTGCTCCGTCACTTCTGTGATTACAGTCACTGAAAGTTTACTTTGCTCCAACTTATTTCTTGTGATGCGATCAATCGGTTTCCCATCAACTTCAAAATTCTTTTTGTAATAGTTTAAAATCGTCCTTGTTCTTTGCTGACCATCAACCATCTCAAAATCACCTGCACTCCTCCTAAAAAGGAAAAATGTTGGTAAAGGAAACTCCTTATTTATTATAGAGTCAATTAAGGAATCTTGATCTTTCTTCGTCCATATGAAGTTTCTCTGATAGGGTGGATTCAAATCCAGTTTATTCTTTTGATAAAGTAGGATCAAGTCCAAAATCGTCCATTCTTCAATCTTAAATTTCATTTTCCGCTCATATTTTATAACTACCCTCTTTCAAGGAATGATTGGCAATTAGGTAAAACATGCAATACAACTGGTATCTGGACCATCCAAAATATTGATCAAATACTTAGAGCCGCCTGAATTTCTATTTTTTGTCCTAGCTATGTGTTCAATTTTAATTTGCTCTAACCTATTGGGCTTTATGATATCCAGCAGTGATTCATCCTGATTCCAGGTAAAACCTTCTTTTTCATTCTCGTACTTGATTGCCTTTGTAAACAAGTCAGGATGTTGCTCATACAACCAAATCCATTCAATCTTTTGCTGGAAAAAACAGAAGTAGCAACCTGAGCGGCTTCGGGCATAATCTCCTTTTTGCCCATCTAAGTCAAAGCCAATCTTATTATAGTATGCAGGCACCCCTACTCCACTAGTCTCAAGTAATTCAAAAATATGATCTCGATTGAGTGAATCTTCATTATCCAACATTGGAAAGTCATCTTCGTTAGCCAATGGATATTCAGTGTTTTTAAGCAAATCAAAAACGGCATGATTGAACTCTACTACACCACAATCAAGCAATCGGGTGAGTTTATCCTGCACTAGCTTGCGGTTGTAGTCGTAGCTTCGATCCCTCAACTCAAGTAGCTCAGAAACGATTGATTCAACTTTATCAAGTGCTTTACCTTTCACGTGATCGCTGTAGGAATCTGCCAACACGGATCTATTTTTATTATCAAGTACTTGATTGATTACATCTTCGCTCCAGATATTCCTGCGAAAAGGGAAGATTGATTGAATATTCTTCTTCGTAGAGATATATCCCTCCCTATCCTCATCACCCCTTATGCCCACATAAGATATTACCGGGTCGGTGCCTACAAATTTTTCAAATGGCTCAAGCTTCATTTTCTTAGTGCACCAACGAGCGACAGAAGAAGGCAAGTAGCCTCGGTATGCTTTATAATAAAAATCAAAAGGGTCTTCTCCAGATTTTGCCGCCTCATCCGATTTAAGCTCCACAATATCCTTCCCCAAATAGCTCTTGAGTGACTCAATTAATTTGTAGGTCTCGTCAAGCTCCTTGCCTGTATCACAGAAATAATAAAGTATATCGAGTTGAGGATATTTTTGGCGCATGTATATGGCCAATGCCGCACTATCTTTTCCTCCTGAAATACCTAAAACATGTTTCAATTCACTCATTTCTTCAATTGTTCCTTCAAAAGTTCACTTAAACTCGCCAGGTTGATCCGGCTATCCTTACTAAGGAGTTTCTTTATCTCCTGGTTCAGTTTTTTGATCTCTTCTTTCTTCCCCTTTGGTATCCGAATGATATTTTTCGACAAGCCTTCTGCCGTGGTTACATCCAACTTTATTACCTCCTCCTGATCCGAATGTTTGCTCAAAGCCAATTCATTCATATTATCCATTTCTTGAACCAGAAACAGCATTCTATCTTTGAAAATTTCCTCATCCTCATCCCGAATCGTCTCAAGTGGCTTATTTAAAATGGCATGTACTATCGAGGCAATCCATGACTTACGCTCATCCAAGGGCGAGTTTATACGCATTAGCAGTGAATGCTGCTTAGGTAGTAATTGATGCTCTTTCAATGAGTTGTACCTCTCCTGAAGCTGCGCTTTATAGGTCTCAAATTTTAGTTTTTTGTTCCCTAGGATTTCCTTGATAATAAATAATTCGATTCTATCCGTTAAGTCATCAACACAGGTTCTTAACTCTCGGATAGCGTTCTGAAGATTGGCAATGTAGTCTTCGAGTGCCTCCTTGGAAGATGACAATTTTTTAATGTCAGTCTTCAACGCTTTCGGAAAGTCTTCAAAGAATACTCTCTCTGGATCTTGCGAGTTCTCAATCGCTGTTCTTATTGCGATTGTTTCAGGACTTAATCGATTTGTTTTTTTTGCATACTCAGGAAGTTGCTTGTACAGCACCAAAAATGGTCGAATACTTTCTATAAAGGAGTCGTTTGAAGCCCTCTTAGCTTTTTTGAGTTGAAGGAATTCTCTGTACCGATTGTAGAGGTTAAGCTTTACACCACGGACATCAAATGTTTTAATATAAAACTCCTGAGTATTTCTATTGAAGAGATATAGGATCGAATCATTTAGTTCAGGTATATATCCCCGATCTCCAAATAATGCGAAATCATCCCTCTTGATAAACAAGAAAGTTGGAATCCAAAATTCCAGGAATCCTTGCTTAAGCTTAAATGGCTTCTTTCCCAATTCTTCAAAGAAATGACCGAGTGGCCTCTTTTCATTTTTACAGCTTTCCAAGAAATTCTCGCTGGCACTCCATAGTTCACTAAATGCGGAACGCTCTTGTGGCTTATCTAAATCCCAAAATTTGGAATCCTGCTTTGTATGAATTTTAGTCTCCCTAAGAAGCGTAATGTATATAGTCTTTTCAGGCGGAAATACTTCTTTGGCAAACCCAATATCCACTTGAGTATATGAACCAACGAGAGCTGCAAAATAATTCTTTCTAGCCGTGTGTATTGGGGCAGAGACGGTATGCTTATTGATCAACTCGTTACGATAAATAGGCGTTTTGCTATAGACCTCTCTACATATCGCACTCAATTGTTGGTTTAACTCCCGCTTGTTGCGAATAGCTACACTTTTTCCGTTATAGAACCACGACACATCTCCAGAGTAAAAAGCGTCCCAAACAAAATGGTTTAATAATTGACGTTGAGCTGCAACAATATTTCTCAGTTCTCTTTTTGCGACCTTATCATCGGCATTCTTCTTGAGAACTAATTGGGTTTTCTCGATGTCATGAAGCGTCTCCCGAATTAATTTTGCCTTATTGAAGTAACCAAAAAGAACCGCGCTACCACTTCCCCTTGAAAATTTGCGGACAGTGTCGCTCGAAATCTTTGAATTGAGAATTAGGTTAATATTGCCATCAATTTCTCCTGCCGGTTCGGTCGGTGACAACTCATCACTAATTACAAATTCAAATAGTCGAGGGGTGCCATATTGGAACGAAACGGACTTTGCAGTTATGTAAGGGAAATCAAAGTGGTCCTTGAGTTTCCTTACAATGTCAATTTCGTCTGCTACTTCTCTTTCAGCCAACTGAAGTTCTTCTTCAATGTTGACATCGGTGCCCTCAAAGGGCTTGTATGACTGATTGAATCTACTAAAGGTCACGATCTGAAGGTCCTTAATCTGTTTAAGTGTTTCCTTCACGTTTCCACGATATCCGGCAACATTGAAGTAGTCAGCCAGGAATTTATCATCAATTTTTGCTGCCTTACTTCCAAATAATCTTAGTAGACCTATTACCTTCAATAGGTTGATAGCCAATTCTGGCTTTTGGATTTTACTTTCGATACGTTCAATTGACTCCCTTACAAGCGCCCATGAAGTATAATCGATATTGCCTTTACTTGTAAGATAAGAGTAGTACTCATTGAACAAATAGTCGTATACCTCAGCTAACCCAAATGATTTTCTATTGGTGAGCTTTTCTGTCTCAAGAAAAGTGAATAGTGATCTCTCATTCTGGCCGTATCGTTGGAGCGCCTTGGCGAGAACATAAGCAGAAAAAAAATCCAGGGGATGAAGTGCGTCCCCCAATGACTTTATGAGTTCACCGTCAACGGATAAGATATGATGGGAATTCTCAATTTTTAAAAAAGGAGCCGCTATGGATTTATTTTTTGGTTTTGTTCCAAGACTTTTTGCAGCTAGTAGAAGGAGCTGCTCAATAGGTTCGTTAAATGTTATTTCTTTTAGGCGTCCTTTTACCTTGCGCCATTCTTGCCTTTGCGACTCACTTAATTGCTTATCTGAGTAAGCCTCAAAATTCTGATGTAGTGTAGTAAGCAGCAGAATATTTCGATCTGAATCATTAACAAACTCAGCCAGCTGTTGGATGAAGTATAACTCACTATTTGGATCATTTTTTACAGCATGCTCCAAGAACTTTCCGAATTCATCAATCGAAATAACGAGTAAACCGTTTTTACTCTTTACTTTTTCATACTCCTGATAAAGTGCATCAAAAATCTTTTGATTTCCTTTCAGGCTATTTTTTACATCAAGTTGTTCTGCAAAGTGATCAATTAACGACTGGTAGGCCCCTACCAAATTAATGACTTTAACAGGGGCGGAAGTATCAAGCGACTTAAAGTCAAGTAAACCTCTCTTGCCTTGTATACTCTGCTGTAGTGCCCATAAGAAGGAGGACTTACCTGTTCCATATGAGCCTATTAAAGTGAATGCATGAATTCCCGAACGAAACGCATCTGAAATGGACCTTGCTACCTTTTCGGCATTAGGGGTAGGAATGTAATTAAGATCCTTCTTTGAATCTCTGATAATATTGACAGATGGACTGAACTTAACGGCCATAATAATTTGTCAATATGTCAAACGGTCTTGGCTTTGATTTGAATTGAAGCTCTCTAATTCCGGCCTCGTTTTTGAAAGTTATGTTTCTGCCTGTCTTTGCAATTTCCTCCAGTTTTTCGGTTAAACCTTCGCGGCTCAAGGCGAAAACAGTTCCTATACTATTGACCTCGTTATATAAGGAGTCAAAGTCGATTGAAAGGCCATAGTCATCATTATCAATAATGGCATATAATAATATAGGCGCTGGTACTTCACTCCTCCTCTTGCCTTCGATAACGAGCATTTCATTTTTATCATCGACTCTTTTTGAGAATACTAATCCCAGTTCAGTTAGAATTCCCGAATAGCTATCCTCAATATCTTTTGTTGATTTGCTTGGAAGATAGGTGTTCTGAAATACCTGGAAGTCTTTGGTGAGAGTTGCTTCGCTAAATTTTCCCCTGCTTGAAACTAACGAATAGAAGTGTTTTCTATCGAATTCAGGCTTAACCTTCCTTAGTTCATTAAAAATCAGATTATAGATTGAGGCCACACTATTCCGTGTGAGGTTGTAGTGCAGAAGCCACAAGGTACCCTCGTCTTCCAGATAGGGATCCCAACCGTTCCTGTCATCAAAAATTCGTACCGCCAAATTCGTAAGCTTGTCTTTGTCATCTGTCAGTCCAAATGATTTCATCCAAAATCTAATGGATGTAACCATATTCTTCCCAACGCCTAAATCAACAACTGAAGACTCTTCGGAGAATTTCTTACCAGAGGCTAAAAAATCATAGCCTTTCTTTAACCAAAACTGCCTACAATGAAACGACTCGTGACCCGAGAATGTAAGCTTACTCATCGCCAATTTTGAAGACCAAAAAACCGCAAATTAATACCCTCAATTTACAACAATACAACAAATAGTCGATAGTTGGATTGAAATCGTTATTTCCCTGTGAGGTTAAAATTACTATCGTTAATACGTTGTGAAACAGTATGATATGCAAAAAAGTACTATTATCAGCTTTAACCGTGTACCATTTTAATTTCTTTTATACAAGGTTTTTCCTCTTTAGAAAAGCCCTCTTTCTGAGCAAGAAACACTTGGAAACGCTAACGAGGCTTTCATCTCCAGACCGATTCATATCTGCCACATGCCCAAACGAAAAAAGCAGCCCTTTCGAACTGCTTTCATTTCTAAGAGCCCCCTGTCGGAATCGAACCAACGACCTACTGATTACAAGTCAGTTGCTCTACCAGCTGAGCTAAGGAGGCTAATACATTTCGCCTGCTGATACCTCCGATTATTGATCGGTGCTCTACCAGCTGAGCCCTGCCTACGGCAGGCAGGTAAGGAGGCTTTTTTTAGTTGCCAGTTGCCGGTTATCAGTTGTCGGTAGCTATACCGGCAGTAAACTGGCAAACGAGGTGCAAAAATAGGTGAAGTGGGGACTATTCCAAACGCCTGTGCCTCTCCAGGCTATTTTTTAAACCAAACTGAAGGCACAATGCTCGTTCCAACTGCATTTGTTGAGGGCAGGTCCGGAAATATTGTTTTGGAACGGCATCAGGAGACTGTTTTCAGCATTTTGAGCTGTTTTTTGAGGGCTTTCAGCTCGCCTGTAGCCGCTTCCAGCTTCTCGGTAAACTCGCTCTTCATCTTCTCCGCATTCTTCGACCGGCCAAAGAACTCGATGTTGTTTTGCAACACCGCTATGTCGTTCTCCGCCTTGTGTATCTGCTTCTGTATCGACTGCTCCTTATGGTGAATCTTCCGGTCTCCGTGTGGGTCGCCCTTCAGTCCGCGCAGTTGCACTTCCATCTCTATCCTCCCCCGCTCCTCATCGGTAGCCCCGGGGATGGTCGTCACCAGGTTGCCCACAGCCTTGTCAAACCGTGACTTGATGGACTTCACCGCCTTGCGGGGCACAAACCCAATGTCGTTGAACCGGTCGATCAGGTCGTACAGTTGATCGGCTGTCCCGGCTTTGTCCGCTGCCAGCTTCTCCAGCTCATCACACACCTGCTTTTTCTTCGCCAGGTTCTCCTCCTGCTCTGCATCCTGCTTGCCAAACTGCTCCCTCCGCTTGTCGAAGAAGTAATCGCAGGCGGCCTTGAACTCGGCAAATATCTTTTCCCTCACCTTGTCGGGTATCGGACCTGTCTCCTTCCACTCCAACTGCAGCTTCTTCATCTCGTTGGAGGTCTTCTCCCAGTCGGTGCTCTCCTTTATTTCGTTGGCTTTCGCAATCAACTGCTTCTTGGCTTCCAGGTTTTTCTCCCGCTCACCGTCCAGCTTTTTGAAGAAGCTATTCTTGTTGCTGAAGAACGCTTTGAAAGAGGACCAAAATGATTTGTTTACTTCGCGTGTCTGATTTCTCGGCACCGCTCCTATCGCTTCCCACTTTTTCTGCAGGTCGATGATCTCTTTTGTCTTCTGGTTCCACTCCTTGATGCGGTCGGTACTGAAGTCGGCAAACGTTTTTACTTGTTCCACCAATGCCTTCTTCTCTACCAGGTTTTTCTTCAGCCCCTCCTGCAAGGAGGCCATGTATTCGTCACGTCTGGCATACACGGTGTCGGAGGCGGCCTTGAACCGTGCCCACACGTTGTCTTTTTCTTCGCGGGGTACGGGGCCGGTGTGCCTGAACTCGTGGTGCAGTTCGTTCAGTTCTTTTACCGCCACTTTGATGGATCCTACTTCCAGCAACTTCTCTGCTTTCTCGCACAACTCCACCTTGTATTCAAGATTCTTTTTGCGATCGAGTTCTTTCAGCTCGAAGTAGATGCTGCGCTGATCATAGTATAAATCAACGAGCGCTGAATAGTTGGCCCACAAGGTTCTGGAGTGAACGTTGGGAACGGGACCGATGCTCTTCCACTCTCGCTGTAGTTCTTTGAATTGATTGAAGCTTGAGTCGGTGGTATCCTCTGCGTCTGCCAACGATCTCAGCTTGTCAAGCACTTGATTCTTTTTGATCAGGTTCTCGTTCTTCTGCTGTTCGAGATCCTGGTAGTAGCGGTTGCGTTTTTCACGCAGGGATTTTACTGTAGTTTCATATTCATGATCGAGACGGTCGCCATGAAATTCGAAGTCATCTTCTTCTCCACCTTCTGCTTTGAATTTTTCCAGCGCTGCTGCTTTCTCTTTCTCCAGCGTATCTTCGATCAGCGGGCGCACTTCCTTCAACACCGCATCGATGCGGCCAAAACTGGATTCCGTTGTTAAGGCTTTTACCACCTTTACCAGCTCTTCTTTCGACAGGCTGGCATAGTCTACCTCATTTTCTTCCTGATCCTGTTCCTCAGCTGGCTCCTGGTCGTGCTTATCCTGTAAATCTTCTTCCGAGTTTAGTGAAGAATCACGCGTATTACGTGATGAATTCTGGTTCTCTTCCTGAGCCTCGAGTGCTTCTTCAGAATGGTTATCCTGAGCCGTGCGCAAATCCAATTCGTTTTCCATGAAATTATCTGTCCCCTACAATAACGTAAAAATAAACGAATTGAATCAATCAGTTCATACGGGGATCTACGGGATATTTTGAGTAAACGGAGAAGCGTCCACCCAGGCTTTCAAGCGATTTTTTCCACATCTCATCCGGCACCGTTTCGAAGACCAATTCACTATCAAATTTATCGCTCACTATCCATGATTCGTCTTGCATCTCTGTCGCCAATTGGCCGGGCGACCAACCGCTGTAGCCGAGGAAAAATTTTACATCTGCGAGGCTGATCTGTTTGGTGTTGATCAGGAATTTCAGGTTGTCGAAGTCGCCACCCCAATAGATATTTTCGCCTACGGGAATCGCCTTGTCCAGGTCTTCGCAACGATGAAGATAATGCAGAGTGTCTTGCTGTACGGGTCCACCTACAAACACTGGGGCTTCAAAGTTTTCAAATCCTTCTACCACATCCTGTATGTTGGCCATGGAAGGTTTGTTTAACACAAAGCCGAAGGAGCCGTCATCATTGTGTTCGCAGAGAAGAATGATGGTTCTGCCAAAGTTGGGATCTGCCAGGTAAGGTTCAGAGACAAGAATCCTGCCCTTAGCTGGCTCGAGTTTGTTCTTGTATTTGAAGAACTCCATAGTTCTTTACTTAAAACGGTCCTTGCTGGTCAAATGTTCTTGCTTCGCGATGTTAATAAACTGCTGAATGGACAAAGATGCAACCCCAGCGATTATTTAAATTGAGGAAAATTTTACGAACCTGATGAAAGGCCTCTCAGAAATTCGAACGGACTATACCAAAGCAAAGCTGGATCTGGAGTCTGTACACAAAGACCCGATAGCACAGTTTGAGAAATGGTTTAAAGAAGCCATGGAAGCACAGGCACTGGAACCCAACGCCATGAACCTGGCCACGATAGCAGAGGGAGGCCGACCCACATCACGCATCGTGCTGCTGAAAGGCATCGAAAACAAATGCTTCGTGTTCTACACCAACTATCAAAGTCAGAAAGGAAGAGAGCTGGAGAACAACCCTGTGTGTGCGCTCAATTTTTTCTGGCCGGAGTTGGAGCGGCAGGTGAGAATAGAAGGTGTTGCCTCGCGTGTAACAGAAGATAACTCGTTGGCGTATTTTCAAAGCAGACCTCGAGAGAGCCAGGTAGGCGCATGGGCATCACCACAAAGTTCGATCATCAAAGACCGCAGCCTGCTGGAAGAAAGAGTAAAACAAATAGAGCAGCGCTTTGAGGGACAGAAAGTATTGCCCAAACCAAAACAGTGGGGAGGCTTTGCGGTGGCGGCTCATGAAATAGAATTTTGGCAAGGTCGCCCCAGCAGACTTCACGACCGCATCGTGTACACGTTGATTGATACGCAGTGGAAAATTAACCGGCTGGCTCCTTAGCGGAGATCAAAAAGAGAATTCACTCCTACCGTCTTGCGCACGGTAAAACCTTCACCATACTTTGCACCGATGGCGTGACCTAATTCTATTCCTCTTGCCTCCAGCATTTTCATGAAACCCTGACTTGAGATGTAGGTCTCGGGTTCGTTGCTGTTGGGATCGTAGAATTGCGACTTGAATGCTTTCACCGCCTCCATCTTCTTGTCCCAATGGGCGGAAACATCCAGCACCACATCAGGCACGATATATTGACTTTGAATATAATGGTATAGTGCCTTTGGCCTCCACGCTGACTGCGGCTTTCCGTCCAGTTCCGTTTCCACTTTGGTCAAGCCAGAATAGAAGCACGAGTCGAAGGCGAGGCTCGCTCCCTTGCCGTGATCGGGATGGCGGTCGGTGACTGCGTTGGCTAATACGATTTCGGGTTGGTACTTTCTGATCTGTTTGATCACCTGCATCTGGTGTGCTTCATCATTGGTGAAGAAGCCATCCTTGAAGCCGAGGTTATCCCTTACGGAAAGACCAAGGATGGAGGCGGATGCAGCGGCCTCGGCCTTGCGTGTGTCCGCGGTGCCACGAGTGCCCAGTTCACCGCGAGTGAAATCGATCACGCCTACCTTCTTTCCTTCTGCTACATACTTTGCTATCGTTCCACCACAGCCGAGTTCTGCATCATCGGGGTGGGCGGCCAGCACAAGGATATCCAGCTTCATCGTTAGGCTACTTCGGCTTCTTTGGCAGCGAGGAATTTCTCTGCATCGAGTGCGCCCATACAGCCAGTGCCCGCTGCGGTGATCGCCTGACGGTATACTTTGTCCGCAGCATCGCCCACGGCAAACACACCTTCGATGTTGGTGTTGGCAGTTCCGGGTTTCACTTTGATGTAGCCACTCTCATCCATGTCGAGTTGACCTTTGAAAATATCGGTGTTGGGTTTGTGGCCGATCGCGAGGAAGAACCCTTGAATGGAAAGGTCTTTCTTCTCTCCTGTTTTGTTGTTTACAATTCTCACTCCCGTCACACCAGATTCATCGCCCAGCACTTCTTCTGTTTCAGAATTCCAGTGGATCTCGATGTTTGGTGTGTTGAGCACGCGTTGTTGCATGATCTTCGAGGCGCGCATCTCGTCACGTCTTACGATCAGGTGCACCTTGGTACACAACTTAGAAAGATAGGTCGACTCTTCCGCAGCCGAATCACCGGCACCTACCACGGCTACTTCCTTTCCACGATAGAAGTAACCGTCACACACCGCGCAGGCAGAAACTCCTTTGTTGGCAAATGCTTTTTCAGAAGGCAAGCCGAGGTACTTGGCACTCGCGCCAGTCGCCACGATCACCGACTCAGCAATGATCTCTTCTGTTCCGTCCAGGGTGAGCTTGAACGGGTAGCTCTTCAGGTCAACTGCTGTCACCACTTTATAGTGGATGGTAGTGCCAAAGCGCTCCGCTTGTTTCTGCAAGTCGACCATCATTTGAGGTCCGTTGATTCCTTCAGGATAGCCGGGGAAGTTCTCCACATCGTTGGTGGTGGTAAGCTGTCCACCCGGTTCACCACCGGTATAGAGTACGGGGGTTAGTCCGGCTCTTGCCGCATAGATGGCCGCAGTATATCCGGCAGGCCCTGATCCGATGATCGCCACTTTAATCGCTTCAGATGACATGTTCTTTTCAATTGGTTAGAAAAAGGTCTCAAAAGCAGGCGCTATGTTGAGCGCAAGCGAAACATCCTTACATACCTGAGACAGGTTGATAGAGGTTCTTCGCTTACGCTCAGAAAGTCGGCCCTTAAAGTACTTTTGAGACAACGTTGATTTTTTATAGTCTGGGTATCGATTCTTAACCCAGGTATGGTTTTAAAGCCTTGCTTCTCGAAGTATGACGTAACCTCCTGATTGCTTTCTCTTTAATCTGTCGAACGCGCTCGCGGGTCAGGTTGAACTTCTCACCGATTTCCTCTAGCGTCATGGCGTGTTCACCATTAAGACCGAAATACAGGGAGATCACATCTGACTCCCGTTGCGTAAGGGTAGACAGGGCACGCTGAACCTCACGTCTCAACGAGTCGGTCATCAAGCCAGAGTCCGGAGTCTCTTCGCTGTCGTTTTCCAGTACGTCCAACAGGCTGTTCTCTTCGCCCTGCACGAAGGGTGCATCCATCGACACATGACGACCAGAGATCTTCATCGTGTCAACCACTTCTGCAGTCGTTACCTCCAGCACATCTGCCAGTTCTTCTGGCGATGGCTCACGCTCATACTTCTGTTCGAGTTCGGAGAAGGTCTTGGAAATCTTGTTTAGTGAACCTACCCTGTTCAAAGGAAGGCGCACAATTCTTGATTGCTCGGCAAGTGCCTGTAGGATAGATTGACGAATCCACCACACTGCGTAAGAGATGAACTTAAATCCGCGGGTTTCATCAAAACGCTGGGCGGCTTTGATCAGACCGAGGTTTCCCTCGTTGATCAGGTCGCCCAGGGAAAGACCCTGGTTTTGATATTGCTTGGCAACGGATACGACAAATCGAAGGTTGGCTTTGGTCAGTTTTTCGAGCGCGATCTGGTCGCCCTCTTTGATTCTCTTTGCTAATTCTACCTCCTCATCGGGAGTGAGCAAATCAACCTTACCAATCTCTTGCAAATATTTGTCGAGAGATTGGCTCTCGCGGTTGGTAATCTGTTTACTGATCTTAAGCTGTCTCATCGAGCGCTATCAATTTACTAAGGTTTGAACAAGTTAAATCCAAAAATTAGTTCCAAGATACACCTATAAGCAATACTACGCCTGAGGCGTTTCTTCCTTTTTCGGAGGTCTTGGGATCAACACTTTACTGGATAGCCTGTACTTGCCCGTCTTCTTATCAATCTCCACCAACTTCAC
>JBFWZR010000065.1:0-21722 GCA_050185175.1 Cyclobacteriaceae bacterium | reverse complement strand
TGTATCTATAGAAAGCCTTCCTTTTCTTCTGAGTTAACTTATTCTTCCCGGAATTTCCGACACTGGCAGGTAAATAATATTGAACCTTTACATTCAATAGAAAGTAACCATCATCATTGTCTGGATTTCCCCTAACTCCAAGATTCGGGGATACCGGATAGTTAGGATCGCGCTCAAGTCTTCTGTCGCTCAGGGCTCTCGATAAATCGCTAGATAGGGAGACCGGATCTGGATATCGCTTCACGCTGACGTCATCTAAATAATCGGTAAAGGTCTTTCGATAACCACCTTCTATCAACACATTAACAAAGGGACCAAATTTCAATCGTGCGCCTAAGCCATATGGAATGACCGGCTGTATGCGACTATACTTTACACCTTCCGTTTGTAAAGGCTGAAGCGCCACCTTTTCTCCTTGGTACTCAGCTTTTGGGTTCATGTACATCACTCCTATTCCAGCAAACCCATAGAGGTTGAACCCCGGTCGTTGGTAAAACCTTCTCCCATTCGGAAATAAATTGAAAGCTCCGGTCGCACTGACCTCAAGATTATTTGATGTAAACGATAAGTTTCTCTCTACTCGGTCGTCATTGGCAGTGGCATCAGAACCTGATATGTTAAAATAAGTAAGTTCTGCCCGGGCTGAAATGCGGTTGGATAAATAATATTCCCCTCCGAAAACGATGTTATATCTGACCTTACCAAGGGATCCTGGGTTTGTCATCTCACCAAGATATGCAGCTGTCCCACTTCCAAACGTAACAAGAACACTCCTCTCCCTCCGTATCGAATAGAAGCTTTGTGCATCAGCCGATGTAGCGATGAGTGTGAATACAAAGCATAAAAGGAATAGTCTCCTCATGGAAAGCCTTTAAACCCCTAATTTATGGAAATAATGACAATAAGGAAACCCTGTCGTTAGCTCAAAACCTCTGTAATCTTGCTGGCGGCATCTTTCAGAAGAATAGCAGAAAATACCTTCAGGCCAGATTCCTTAATGATTTTGGCCCCTTCTTCCGCATTAGTGCCCTGCAATCTGACGATAATCGGCACTGGTATGTTCCCCACCTTCTTATAAGCCTCCACCACACCGCTGGCCACGCGGTCGCAACGTACAATACCCCCGAAAATGTTGATCAGGATCGCCTTTACGTTTGGATCCTTTAAAATGATCCTAAAACCGGCCTCAACCGTCTCAGCGTTAGCTCCACCCCCCACATCCAGAAAGTTGGCAGGCTCGCCTCCAGACAATTTAATGATGTCCATAGTCGCCATTGCCAAACCGGCTCCGTTCACCATACAACCCACATTTCCGTCCAGTTTCACATAATTGAGCCCCGATTTGCCGGCCTCTACCTCCAATGGATCTTCTTCCGTGATATCTCTCAGTTCCTCTAAATCCTTGTGGCGAAATAAGGCATTGTCATCCAGATTAACCTTTGAGTCAACAGCAATTACCTTGTTATCTGACGTCTTCAATACGGGGTTGATCTCAAACATGGAGGCATCTAAACCTACGTAGGCTGCATACAAGGAATTGATGAACTTCACCATCTCCTTAAACGCATTGCCTTCCAAACCTAGCGCAAAGGCTACTTTCCGGGCCTGAAAGGGCTGTAATCCCATCATGGGATCAATCCATTCCTTGATGATCTTCTCGGGTGTCTCCGCGGCCACATCTTCAATGTTCATTCCTCCCTCCGTAGAAGCCATGATCACAGGTCTGCTGGTCGCCCTATCCAGAAGAATACTCATGTAGTATTCCTTCGGCTCGGTCTCACCTGGATAGTACACATCCTCGGCTATTAGTACTTTATTAACCTTCTTACCGGCTGGCCCTGTCTGATGGGTCACCAGCGTGCCACCCAGAATAGCCTTTGATTTATCCATGACCTCATCAATACTTTTCGCCAACACCACCCCGCGCGATCCCGTCTCTTTGATCGTCCCTTTGCCTCGTCCTCCCGCATGGATTTGCGACTTCACCACGAACCACTTCGAACCGGTTTCAGCTTGCAATTCTTTCGCTGCTGCCACCGCCTTGTCAGGTGTGTCGGCCACGATGCCTCGCTGAATGGCAACACCAAATTTTTTGAGAATCTCTTTGCCTTGATATTCGTGTATGTTCATGGATGTGTATTTTTGGGCAAGCTACTGTATTTAGTGGTTTTGCACAATACTAAAATGGACTCATGCTGATCGCAGAAGGGATACAAAAATCATACGGTGCGCTACCGGTGTTGAAGGGTGTGAGTCTCAAAGTAGAAAGGGGGGAGGTGGTGGCGATTGTGGGCGCATCTGGCGCTGGTAAAAGTACACTGTTACACATCTTGGGAACATTGGATAGACCAGATGCTGGTTCTGTTAAAATTGACGACAACAATGTTTTCGGTAATGGCATTGATCTGCCGAAGTTCCGTAACAAAAACATTGGTTTTGTTTTTCAATTTCATAACCTGCTGCCGGAGTTTTCCGCAGTAGAGAACGTAATGATTCCAGCGCTCATAGCTGGCACGCATGAGAAGCAAGCACGAGATCGCGCGATCGAGTTGTTAGAACTCTTGGGTTTAAAAGACAGGGCAAATCACAAACCCTCGGAAATGTCGGGTGGCGAGCAACAGCGGACTGCAGTGGCACGTGCGCTGATTAATTCCCCCTCACTCGTTTTTGCCGATGAGCCGAGCGGCAATCTCGACTCTCAAAATGCATCTGATTTACATCAACTCTTCTTCAAACTGAAAAAGGAACTGGGGCACACCTTTGTGATCGTAACCCACAATAAAGAGTTTGCCGACATGGCCGACCGTAAGCTGATGATGAAAGACGGGGTGATCGTGTAACCGTCAACTTGAGCCTTGCGTCTTTGCGGTTAATTTGATATTGAGATCAATCTAATGCGACAACACTTCGCTTTCCGCTTCCGCGACCTCCACTAAGCCCTTGTCGTTGATTTCGGTGAGAACTACTGTTCTGGTCTCATTGATGAGAAGAGGATCGTACTTGGCGGTCACCCTCACATAATTTTCTGTAAAGCCCTGCATCATTCCATTCTCAACATCATTCTCAAAAAGGGCTACAAACGATTTGTTCAGCTGACTTTCGTAAAATGACCTTCTCTTTTTATCAGAGAGGATGTGAAGCATTTTTGATCGCTCCGCGCGCTCGTGATTCGGTACGACTCCGTCCATCGTGGAGGCGAGTGTATTCTCTCTTTCAGAATAGGTAAACACATGCAGATAGGAGATATCCATTTCATTCAGAAATTGATAGGTCTCCAAAAAGTGTTTCTTGGTCTCTCCTGGAAACCCAACGATCACATCAACACCGATGCAGGCATGGGGCATCATTCTCTTGATGGTCTCTACCCGATCCCGATATAGCTCTCTTTGATAGCGCCTGCGCATAAGTCCCAGAATCTGGTTCGACCCGGATTGCAGTGGTATGTGAAAGTGAGGGGCGAACCTATTTGATCCGGCAACAAATTCAATAATCTCATTTGTAAGCAGATTCGGTTCTATAGATGAGATTCTAAATCGCTCAATCCCCTCTACCTTATCGAGTTCTTTGATCAAATCAATAAAGTGCTCAACTCTTTTACCTTCCTGTAAACCGAAGTCGCCTGTGTTTACTCCAGTGAGCACAATCTCCTTTACTCCACTTGCCGCGATTTCTTTCGCAGACTTCACGATGTTCTCTATAGTGTCGCTACGACTTTTACCACGTGCCAACGGAATCGTACAAAATGTACAGGAGTAGTCACAGCCGTCCTGAACCTTTAGAAAAGTCCTTGTACGATCCTGAATAGAATAGGAGGTATTAAAGCGCCTGGCCTCGGTGACTTCCGTGGCGTGCACAATTGCCTCTTTCGGCCGAACGAACCCATCGAGTAATTCCAGAAGTCTGAATTTCTCTGCAGCACCCAGCACAGCATCAACACCCGGAATCTCAGAAATCTCCTTCGGTTTGAGCTGGGCGTAGCAACCAATAATCGCCACATAAGCATCGGGGGAAATGTTACGAGCCTCTCTGACGAGCTTGTGACACTTCTTGTCAGCGTTTTCAGTAACCGAACAGGTATTGATAACGAAAATATCTGGCGTGTCTGTGAAGTCGACTTTTCGATAGCCCTTTTCTTCAAAACCTCTGGAAATAGTCGAGGTCTCTGAGTAGTTCAGCTTGCAGCCCAGGGTATAAAATGCCACCTTTTTCATAACCGAGCAGCAAAAGTACGGCTAAAATGGCTAAGAGGGAAGAGGCAGCTAAGCCTACAATAACCGCCTGTGATAGTTGATTTGTCCGCGGTGGTAGGTGAGGTGTGTCGCCAGGTGGATAAGGAAGAAACTGGTAGTCATGGGCTCACCAAATACGTTGATAGGGTAAGTCTCATCCAGCTTTGATGACGACATTTTGTGCAAGGTATCAGACACTACTTTTTTTGTAGTGGCAATTTCTTTGAGAAGGCTTGATCTGGGAACGTCTTTGTCGGCAAACTCGGCTTCTCGATCTCTGACATAATCCGTTCCGCCCAATACCTTGCCAACAAAATGCTGGAGGTTGCCGCACAAATGCAAACAAAGATTTCCAGCGGAGTTCTTGATCTCACCTTTCACAACCCATAGGTCCGATTCCTTCGAATAGTCAGAGATTTCTTGCGCCAGTTGATCAAGATCCCTTTCAAATATTTTTTTCAAATCACCAAGTGTGTTCATTGTGTAAGTTGTTTTTCGATTTGTTGTATTCGGGTACTTAGTATGTTGTCAATAGATTCAAACTGTTCCCTTTTCGGCAACTTTTCGTTTACGCTAATATAGAATTTGATTTTAGGCTCAGTGCCTGATGGCCTGACAGAAATCTTTGAACCAGCCTCTGTGTAGAATTGCAAGACATCGGACTTGGGCATCACAATTTCAGTTTGTTGCCCGGTTCGTATGCCTTTTTCTATGCTCGTTTTATAGTCCAGAATTCTGATCACTTTTTCTCCATTAAACTCTGCCGGAGGATTATTTCTGAATTGCTCCATCATGGCAGTAATCTGCGCTGCACCATCTGCACCTTTTCTTACCAGATTGACAAGTCCTTCTTTATAGAAACCAAACTCAACGTAAATGTCTTTCAGCCAGTCGTACAAACTTTTGCTTTGATCTTTTGCCACTGCTGCCATGGCGGCAAAAAAGGCGCAGGCTGACACCGCATCTTTATCCCGAACAAAATCACCGACCATGTAGCCATAACTTTCTTCTCCGGCAGCGACAAATAGCCTCTCTTTTTCCCTATCCTCGATCAGCTCAGCGATGTACTTGAATCCTGTTAGCGTGTTAACACACTCCACACCTAGTGATTTCGCAATTGTATCTACCAGCTCTGTGGTTACAATGGTCTTGGCAATGTAGTGGCGTGGATCTTTTTTTAGATTCGTTAGGATAAACCAAATCATAAGCGCAAAAGCCTGATTCCCGTTGAGGAGGAAGAACTCACCCTTGTCATTTTGAATTCCGATTCCCACGCGGTCCGTGTCAGGATCAGTAGCCATCACAATTTCAGCATTCAGTTTCGTGGCCATCTGCAGTGCCTGTTGCATGGCAGGACGCTCTTCTGGATTGGGAGACTCTACGGTGGGAAAGTTTCCATCCGGTTCTTTTTGACTCTCTACGACAACACAATTACTAAAGCCGATTTGCTTAAGGCACTCCGGTACCATAGTGATGCCTGTTCCATGAAGTGAGGAGTAGACGATTTTGATATCAGATTGTGCTTTGATGCTTTCTTTTCCAGGAATTAATTTCGTTACCGCCTCATAATACGCCTTCTCCACTTCTGGCCCTATGGTTTTTATTCTGGAAGGGTCCCCTTCGAACTTTATTTGACTAAACCCTTTGATAGCGTTGACTTCAGCAATCACATTTTTATCATGCGGTGGTACCAGCTGTGCGCCATCGGACCAATAGGCCTTGTAGCCGTTATATTCCTTGGGATTGTGCGATGCGGTAATCACCACTCCTGAATGGCATTTGAAATAACGAATGGCAAATGAGAGCAGGGGAGTAGGTCGAAGTTCTGGAAACAAGTAGACGGTGATGCCATTGGCCGAAAAAACATTGGCGGTCACTTCTGCGATGGCCTTGCTGTTATTTCGTGAGTCATATCCAACTACTACTTTAATTTCCTCACCTGGGAGGGTCTTTTTCAAATAATTGGATAAACCTTGGGTTGCTGAACCGATGGTGTATTTGTTGATGCAATTAGCCCCCACGCCCATTATGCCCCTCAATCCACCGGTGCCGAACTCAAGGTTTTTGTAAAAGGAGTCGATTAACAACTTCGGATTCGTGTCCGCCAGCATAGCGGCTACAGTTCTTTTTGTTTCGCTATCGATAGCGGGCTCGTCTATCCACATTTGTGCTACATCCCGCGCCTTTTGTTCCAAATCCATAATAATCGTGATAAGCACCAAAAATAATCAACCTGATGTTAAGTTTATTGTAAGTCAGCAACCAAACGCAGGTTCATCCGTTATCAGTCCGTGTTATATTTGTATGAATAAATCACACTGAAATGAAAAAGATAGTTTTAACCATGGTGCTTGCTGTTGCCGGCACTTTTGCATTCGCTCAGGAATTTAAAATAATCACCACTGTGGAGTCTATTGTTCCAATGGGAATCGGTCGCTCTCGTTTGACAGATCCGCAGCAGGGCGCAGACTACAAAGAGCTTACCACGGCAAGAGTGGATGGAAAGAAGAGCGACATGGAGGACGTGAAAAGGGGAGACATTAAAATTGACAATTTTGAGGAAACCAAGCTGCTTAACTTCTACAGTGCAGCAGGTATAAACTTTCAAAACATCGCTTCAAATGACGCAGTGGTGTCTTCCAAGCTAACCGAAATGGCGAAAGAAGGTTGGACGCTGGTATTCGTGACCAGTGGTGTGGAGAGTGATGCGGGCAAGCAGGATGGAAATGGTATTTTCATCACCCGCTATGTTTTCAAGAAATAAACTCGGATGCTTAGAATTGTGCGGATTACAAGTTGCCGCGCAATTCTTGCTCTCTTTCAATCGACTCGAAAAGTGCCTTGAAATTTCCCTTGCCAAATGACTTGGCGCCATTCCTTTCTATGATCTCAAAGAACAAGGTGGGCCTGTCTTGCACAGGCTTGGTGAAAATCTGGAGCAGATAACCTTCCTCATCCCGATCGATGAGAATATTTTGTTGTTTTAAAGCTTCAAGATCTTCATTGATTTCCCCTACACGGTCCAGCACGTCATCATAATAGGTCTCGGGAACATAAAGGAATTCTACGCCTCTTCTTCGTAATTCCGAAACTGTATGAATAATGTCATCTGTCGCAATAGCGATGTGTTGCACGCCAGCGCTATGATAGAAATCCAGGTATTCTTCTATTTGAGACTTCTTTTTCCCTTCAGCAGGCTCATTGATTGGAAATTTGATGTATCCGTTTCCATTGGAAACCACCTTTGACATCAATGCACTGTACTCTGTTGAGATGTCTTTGTCATCAAAAGTGATAAGCAGTTTGAAGCCCATCACCTCTTCGTAGAAATTCACCCACTTGTTCATTTGTCCCAACTCAACATTGCCAACGCAATGATCCACATATTTTAAGCCGATAGGTTCTACCTTGAGAGAACTCTTAACAGCCTTGTATCCTGGAAGGAATGCTCCTTTATAGTTTTTTCTCTCCACGAAAGTGTGCCACGTTTCACCGTAGGTTTTGATGGCAGATATTACAACTTCACCGTGTTCGTCTTTTATCGTTTGTGGTTCCATCGCTGGCTCTGCTCCACGCACGGTAGTTTCTTTAAATGATTTCGTAGCATCATCCACCCACAGGGCCAATACTTTTACTCCATCCCCATGTTTTTTAACATGCTCAGAAATGGCGGAATCAGGTGAAAGAGATGAAGTGAGTACCAAACGAATTTTGTCCTGCTTGAGTACATACGAAGCCTTTCCCCTTACCCCGGTTTCCGGTCCAGCATAGGCGATCAACTCATAGCCAAAACAATGCTGATAATACAGTGCAGCTTGCTTTGCGTTACCTACATAAAATTCAATATGATCTGTACCGTTGATGGGGAGAAAGTCCTGTTCCATAACCTTTCGTTTAGGTTACGAAGTTACATATAATCCACGTTTTGTCTTATTTTTGGGTTCGTTGTAAACCAAGATTCAGGAATGGACCTCAAAGCACTCGATCGAGCTCTTCAGGAAATTGTCGCGAAACGCAATGAATTGCAAAAAATCGATTATAACAACCCCGACTACGATGATCTTGAAGAGGCACTTCACGATTTGGAGGATGATTTTCAGGAGGAGTACGGTGAATTCATGGAGGAGGTGTTGCAAAAAGTTCACGATGAAATTTGCCCGGACTCAGATGTACTTTACCCAATCGCCTACATCGCTAAGTCTTATACGGTGAGTGGAAAAAATGAATTCCAGATTGACCAGTCAGAGGGCGTATATGTGGAGGTTGATAAATATCCTGGCAAAGAGACTAAGCTGGCAATTATCCCAAATCCGATTCGTGTGGTATTGAATGTGGGAAAGGAGAAACAAGAAGTCGTTTGGATCGGGGAGTAGTTAGGCGTATCCGAGCTTAGCGCGTACTTTGTTCAAGACCTCTCGCGCAACAACTCTGGCTTTGGCTTCCCCTTGCTCAAGTTTCTTTTCAAGTTCTTCTGGGTTCTCAATATAAAAGCTAAATGTATTTCGTTCCTCTTTGTACTTGTCCAGAATGAGACTGAGCAGTTCTTGCTTTGCATGACCATAACCAAAATTACCCGCTAAGTATTTTTGTTTTAGCGCTTCCGTTTGCTGAGGAGTGGCGATCAGTTTATAGATAGCAAACACGTTGTCGGTGTCAGGGTTCTTTGGTTCTTCAAGTGGCGTGCTGTCGGTAACGATCGACATGATCTGTTTCTTCAACTCTTTTTCGGATAGAAAAATATCGATGATGTTTCCATAAGACTTACTCATTTTCTGACCATCCGTGCCCGGGATCGTCATGAGGTTGTCATCAATCTTCGCTTCAGGCACCACAAACGTTTCTCCGAATTGAGTATTGAATGACGATGCAATATCACGGGCAATCTCCAGGTGCTGCTTCTGATCTTTGCCAACTGGTACATAATTGGCATTGTACATAATGATATCTGACGTCATCAGCACTGGATAGGTAAATAGACCGGCATTGACATCCGAAAGTCTGTCCGCTTTATCTTTAAACGAGTGCGAGTTGGCTAGCATTGGGTAGGGTGTGAAGCAGCTCAGATACCAGGTGAGTTCGCAGACTTCCGGAATTCTTGATTGCCGATAAAAACAATTCTTATCGACATCAAAACCAAAAGCCAACCATGCTGCTGCCACAGCCCTCACATTATCGATTCGCTCTTGTGCATTTTTAATGGTGGTGAGCGAGTGAAGGTCAGCGATGAAAAGAAATGAATCGTTTCCCGGTTGTTTTGAAAGTTCAATGGCGGGAATGATTGCACCCAACAAATTACCTAAGTGAGGCTTCCCGCTACTTTGTATGCCAGTAAGAATTCTTGCCATGGTGCAAATAAAACTATGCCACGACAAATAATTATCGATTTTCGTAATTATTCAATAAAAAAGCGGTTGACCCAAAGGATCAACCGCCTAAACTTAACTCACAAACCTTATTGGATTTCCACCTCGCCAACGTCAGTTACTTTTCCGATATCGACTGCCACATCCGCAATTACTTTTGAGCTAAAACCTTCTATGGGTTCAAACGTAACTTTTATTTCACCCGCAGGCAGACCTCTCAAAAGAAACTCACCGGTTGACTGATTGGCAAACGCTGTTGCAAGCGTGTCTTCATCAATGATTGCATAAATAGCTGGATTCGATTCAACTGGAGCGACTGTGCCTTTTATTGCGCCACTCTGTGCTTCAACAAACGTCCGGACAACTGGCTTCAAGCTGAAGTTGTTGTTACCGGTGTGAATAATTGATCGGGCAGCGTCAAAATCCAGCAAGAGTTTATAAGTAACTCCGGCTTCTAAAGTGCTATGAACATTCAGCTTTAGCCCGGAAGTCTGAGCACTTGGCGTTGTCAACGATTCGATCTCGTCATTGACCATGATCGAATTGTTCTCGCCCAACTTGAGTCGAATCTGCCCGATCTTCCCGGCCGGAAGATTAACTGTTCCCAATAACGCTTCGACCCCTCCCGTGAGTTCGAGGACGTCATAAACACCCGCCTCAACCTGGAGAGTAGTCCATTCTGAATTTTGTTCGCCCCCCACATTCACTTCAACGCCTTGAACATCGATGTTCACCTGCTGATAATCCGCAGGTGCATCTGTCAGATACACCGCTAAAGTTGCATTTCCTTCATGATCATTACTACAAGCCAACAGACAACAGAATGCGCTGACCATGATTGCGCTAAATCCTGCTTTTTCAAAGAAAAACTGTCTAATCATTATTTAATAAACCCATTTGTTTTCCATTAGACTGATCTAATGGACAAGGGTTTAAGTGAGGGAGGTAATTTTACGAGCAATTAAACGTGAGGCTTGACCGTTTCCGAAAAGATTGTCGGAAGACTTTACCTGAGTTTGCAATACCTTTTCAAATTCAGAGAGAATCTTTTGTTGATTAGCTCCAACAAGTGAATTAACGCCAATGTCAACCAACTCAATCCATTCTGTTTGATCACGAAGCGTGAGACAATACTTTGAAAAAAAATAGGCTTCCTTTTGAAGGCCACCACTATCAGTCATCACCAATTCACAGCGTTCCAGAAGTGAGAGCATATCGAAGTAACCCACCGGTTCGATGGTCGGGAAATCGAGTTTGATGTTGTGTTTCTCTAGTATTCCTTTGGTTCGTGGGTGAAGTGGGAGGATAACCTTTGTCTTGAGATTGATGGCATTTAGAGCACCAACAATTTCCGTGAGCCTGGTTACATCATCTGTGTTCTCTGCGCGATGAATGGTAACGAGGACAAAAGGTGACATTCCAAGATCAAGTGTTTCAATAATATTGGAACGTTCCCCTAGAAGTTTGCGATAGTGCAGGACCGCATCATACATGACATCACCGCATTGAATGATCTCACAATCAAACGAGTCGAATCCTTCTTTTTTTAAATTTTGAACGGCCGTATCTGTAGGGCAGAAGAGTAGTTTGCTTATACGATCAGTCAGAATTCTGTTAATTTCTTCGGGCATGCGCATCTCGAAACTTCGCAAGCCAGCCTCAACATGAGCAACGGGAATATGTAGTTTAGAGGCAGCCAGTGCACCAGCCAGTGTAGAGTTCGTGTCTCCATACACCATCACCATGTTTGGTTTCTCCTTCAGCAAGACATTCTCAACCTGCTCGAGCATTCTGCCAGTCATCGCACCATGACTGAGTCCGCTAATCTCCAGTTGATAATGAGGCAGCGGAATATCCATTTCCTCAAAAAAAACATTGGACATGTTTCGATCAAAGTGCTGACCCGTATGAACGATTAATTCATTAACACTTGAATCTTTAAACGCCCTCGAGACGGTAGCAGCCTTGATAAATTGAGGTCTGGCGCCCAGTACAGTGACAACTTTCGTCATTCAATGCTAAACGAAAGCTGGAATGCCAGTGATCTGATGTCCAAGAATTAACAAATGAATGTCATGTGTTCCTTCGTAGGTCACTACTGATTCCAAATTCATCATATGGCGCATCATTGGATACTCACCGGTGATTCCCATTCCACCGTGAATCTGCCTTGCTTCTCTGGCAATTCTCAAAGCCATCTCTACTCCGTTGCGTTTCGCCATCGATATCTGTGGTGTTGTCGCTTTGCCTTCATTCATCAGCACACCGAGCCTCCAGTTGAGGAGCTGAGCTTTGGTAATTTCTGTAAGCATCTCGGATAATTTCTTCTGCACCAATTGAAATGATCCTATCGGTTTTCCAAATTGAATTCTCTCCATCGAATATCTCCTTGCGGAGTCATAGCAATCCATGGCAGCGCCAATCGCTCCCCATGCAATGCCATAGCGTGCAGAATCAAGACACATCATTGGAGCACCCAAACCATTTTTGCCAGGCAATAGGTTTTCCTTTGGCACCTTCACATTATTAAACACCAATTCACCTGTAGTGCTGGCACGCAATGACCATTTACCATGCGTTTCCGGTGTAGAGAATCCCTCCATACCGCGTTCAACGACCAACCCGTGAATTCTTCCTGCTTCATTCTTTGCCCACACTACGGCAACATCAGCTCTTGGTGAATTGGAAATCCACATTTTTGCTCCATTCAAAAGATAGTGGTCGCCCATATCTTTGAAGTTGGTAACCATGCCACTTGGGTTCGAACCATGATCAGGTTCTGTAAGGCCAAAGCAACCAAGCCATTCTCCTGACGCTAGCTTAGGTAAATATTTTTTGCGCTGCTCTTCATTTCCAAATTTGTAGATCGGATACATTACGAGCGATCCCTGCACAGATGCCGTTGACCTCATTCCTGAATCACCACGCTCAATTTCTTGCATGATCAACCCGTACGAAATGTAATCCAGTCCACCACCACCGTATTCTGTTGGAATGGTCGGTCCGAAGGCTCCGATGTCGCCAAATTTTTTTACGATTTCATAAGGAAAGTGTGCCCGCTCAGCCCAGTCTTCGATGTAAGGCGAAATCTCTTTTTTTACAAAGTCGCGAATAGAACTTCTGATAAGTTTTTGTTCTTCTGTAAATAGGTCGTCCAATTGGTAAAAATCAGGATGTTCAAACAAATCCTGCTTCATTGATTTTTTAGCCTTTGTTTCGGGTGAGGTTGTCGTAGCAGACATATGCGTGGGGTTCAATTTTAGGCAGCGGTAATGAACAGCGTCATTCTCTGCAATCGTTTTAATTTTTAACTTTCGGGCAAATTTAAGGCAAAATTGTATTAATCAAGAAGCGTAAAAATTACCGATGGAGAATTCGTCACTTGACCCAAAACTGCTTGAACTTGTAAAGAAACTGGAGGCAAAGTATGAGGTCATGGGCCAGGATTTGACATCCTATCTCGATGGACTCCTTTATTCTGACTACCTAACCTACTGGGATTACATCCATCTTGACACCTTACTGAGTCTTCAAAACCCAAAGACTCACTTTCCTGATGAGAAAATATTCATCATTTACCACCAGATTACTGAGCTCTACTTCAGGTTGATCATTCTGGAGATTGAACAAATAGCTTTTAACACTTCTCTTTCCGAAGAGATGTTTGTTACACGAATGGATCGTGTGATTCGGTACTTCCGTCACCTCGAAGATTCATTTGACATCATGACTGAGGGCATGGAGAGAGATCAGTTCCTGAAGTTCAGGATGGCTTTGTTACCTGCCAGCGGATTTCAGTCTGCGCAATACCGTCTCATCGAACTCTGCTCAACTGATCTGATAAATTTGGTGGCCATTGACAGCCGAAAAGAACTCAGCTCAACTTCTGACCTTGGTAAACTAATCGATAAACTATACTGGCGCAGCGGTGCCACTGAGTTGAAGTCGGGGAAGAAAACATTGACCCTCCAGCAGTTTGAGGAGAAGTACGCGAAGGCATTTTTAGAAACTGGAGAAAAATACAAGGACTGTAATTTGAGAAAAATCTATTTGAAGCATTTTTCAGACTCGAAAGAAGTAAGAGAGAGAATGCGTGAGTTTGATACACTGGCCAATGTACTCTGGCCACTTGCTCATATGAAGTCGGCTGCCCGCTATCTGCAGCGCGACCCCGAGGACATCAAAGCAACGGGTGGCACTAATTGGCAAAAGTATTTGCCTCCGAGATTTCAAAAGATCATGTTTTATCCGGAATTGTGGTCTGATCAGGAAAAGAATGAGTGGGGAAAGGCTGCTGTGATAAAGGCACTCGGGTAGCAAAATCTGGCTTATTCTGGCTAAATTTACTTTCTGTCCTGTCTTGCATGAACAAGTGTGTTGTCATAGTGCTGTGGCTAATCATCAGTGCGCTTCAGGGAGCCGCTCAGGGGCTCACGCGTTATACCTATCACGATGCTGCAAAAAAGAACCTGAAGGAGATCTACCAGGTTAAGGACACCATTTCAAATATTGTTCACGGTCGCTACATCTCTTACTTCCTCAATGGCAACATTGAATCCAAAGGTCATTTCGTCAATAACGAGACGTCTGGAGTGTGGGAGTTTTTTTACGAGACCGGCAATCTGAAAATGCGAGGCGTGCTAAGGCAGAATTCAAATTACGGACACTGGGAATACTACTACGAGAATGGACAGAAGTCGATGGAAGGTACCATCAATGAAAAGAAACGTGAAGGAGTATGGAAAATATTTTACGAAAGTGGTGAACTGAAGGAACAAGGTTCATACAAAGACAACATGCGCGATGGACTTTGGTATACCTATTTTGAAGATGGTACCAAGAAAGGGGAGATTGAATATACAGATGACAATGGTAGGTACATTGAATATGATCATTCGGGAAAAGTATTGGCGGAAGGCCCAAAGTCGGGAACAAGGAATGTAGGGCACTGGCGACAATTTGCCACCGATGGAACACTCAGTGCTGAAGGGGATTATTCTAACGGACGCAAGTCTGGAGTTTGGAAATATTATTATCCGTCAGGAAAAGTAAGCTCCGAAGGAAAATATGAAAACGATCAACCGGTGGGCGCCTGGACTTACTACTTTGAGGATGGAAAACTTAGCGCTAAGGGGGAATTTATTGGTGGCAAAAAACATGGATACTGGAGTTCACTCAATCAGAACGGTACCCTTCGTAGTGAAACTGATTTTATAGACGGATCCGGAGAATATCGTGAGTACTACCAAAACGGCAAGCTCAAGATCAAGGGAATGATAGAGGATGGGAAGAGCCAGGGCAAGTGGATGTACTACTTTGAAGACGGAAAAATTGAAGGTGATTGTGACTTTGACAAAGGGAAGGGTACTTATCATGGCTATTATCCCAGCGGCTCGCTACAGACCAAAGGAGTAATTGAAGATGACTTGCGTGTGGGGACGTGGGAATTATATGACGAGGATGGCACATTGACGGGTTACTACAAACCATTTTACGAGGACAACACGTTGGCTGGCGAAATCAACTCACTATTGAACAAGCCAAATACGCCAGTAGTCACCGTTAATAAATCAGCGAGAAAGGGATTTTATTACTTTAATGAACGCTTCCCAGAGTACCGAGGGGTGATATTGCAAGGCAATCCTTTTGCTACGTTCATCGGTACCTTTCCGATGGCCATCGAATTTTATAATCAGGAGAGACTTGGACATGAATTTGAATTTGATGGAATAAGAGATCCGTTTTTTGCTGCGGATAGTGAGGTGGCCCAGGATCAGATTTTCCAAAGAGGGTATGCGATTGCAGTTAAACAGAAATTTTATAACCCTTTAAAAACGGGCATGTGGTACTTCGCGCATGAAGTGAGATTTACCAACGTAGGACATTTTGCGAATATGAATCTTGCTCAGCAACAGGTAGCATTGATTACAGCCAGTGCTTCTGAACAACGTGCTGAGTATGGAATTTTACTGGGGACGAGACTGATGCAACACAATGATGGGAATGGTTTTACTATTGATGCTTACGTTGGCTATGGGATCGGCTATCGCAGCTTTGATGTAGAACCTATCTTTGAGGATGTATTTCGCAATCTTAACCAGGATAAACTTGCCCAAACGTTCAGGTTTGGATTTAACTTTGGATATTCGTTCTCTTTCGATGGAAGGAGATAATTAAAGGATAAATACCTTTCGCATTGACTAAAGTTGTTGAGATAAGCCTCACTCCACGCGAGGCTTTTGATGAAGAAATCTTTGAGTCTACACTCAGGCAAAAACTCGGTGCAACTTCTATCGATTTAGCCGTGCGGCCAGTTAAGCGGTCGATCGATGCGCGCGGGCGAAAAGTTGTTGTGCGTGTACTCGCAGAAGTCACGGATAAGGACGCTCAATACCCGAGCGCAGTATTCCATTACGAGGACGTCAGCAAATCAAACCCAGCTATTGTTGTTGGCGCAGGCCCTGCCGGATTATTCGCAGCCTTGAGATTGATTGAGCTCGGTATAAAACCGATTGTAATCGAGAGGGGTAAGGATGTGCAAAGTCGGAGGCGTGATCTCGCGGCCATCAACAAAGAACACATCGTCAACCCTGACTCTAATTACTGTTTTGGTGAGGGTGGTGCAGGAACCTACTCCGATGGAAAGCTTTACACCCGATCCAAGAAAAGAGGCGATGTCCAGCGCATTTTGGACATACTGGTTGCGCATGGTGCGCGGAAGGACATTCTGTTCGATGCTCATCCCCATATTGGCACGAACAAGTTGCCAGGAGTGGTGCAAAAACTCCGCGAACAAATACTGGCTTCTGGCGGTGAGATTCGTTTTGAGACACGCGTCACGGATTTCATTGTCAGCGATGGAAAGCTCATCGGAGTGAAAACTCATAACGGAGAAACGGTCAAAGGCATTGGAGTGATCCTCGCCACTGGTCATTCTGCCAGAGATATCTATGAGCTATTACTGTCCACAAAAATCGAAATTGAAAGCAAGCCTTTTGCGTTGGGAGTAAGGGTAGAGCATAGCCAAAACCTTATTGATCAAATCCAATATCACTGCGAGACACGCGATCCATTTCTTCCGGCATCGTCATATGCACTGGTTCATCAGGCAAAAGTTGAAGGGCAGGAAATTGGTGTTTTTTCATTTTGTATGTGTCCTGGTGGATTCATTGTGCCCTCAGCAACCGCTCCTGGTGAAGTAGTTGTAAATGGGATGAGCCCCTCTCGAAGAGACTCCAGGTTTGCCAACTCAGGAATTGTCGTGGAAGTAAACAGCGAACGGGTTAAAGGCTTTGCACAATTTGGACCTCTTGCGGGAATGAGATTTCAACAAGCGATCGAGCAAAAAGCCTGTGAGATTGCAGGAGGAACTCAATGTGCGCCTGCACAACGCCTCATCGACTTTGTTGATGGGAAGTATTCCAATAGTCTACTTGACACTTCTTACCAGCCTGGTCTGAAATCTGTTGAGCTAAAAGAAGTATTGCCCGCTTTTATTACTGATTCTTTGAAGCAGGGCTTCAGGAAATTTGGAGAAAAGATGAAGGGCTATCTGACGAACGAAGCACAGGTAGTTGGTGTTGAGAGTAGAACCTCAGCTCCGGTGCGCATTCCGCGAGACAAAGCCACATTTCAGCACCCGATAATAAAAGGATTGTTTCCTTGTGGTGAGGGTGCAGGCTTTGCAGGAGGAATAGTGTCGGCAGCGATGGATGGTGAGAAGTGCGCAGAAGCGCTTGCTCGCTTTTATTTTAAAAAAGAAATTTCATGAAGAAAACTGTAATAGTGGGGGCCACAACAAACCCTTCGCGTTATGCATATCTTGCGGCATCGATGCTGACGGATTATGGCCATCCTATTGTGCCCATTGGTATTAAGAGTGGCGAAGTGTTCAACGTCCCGATACAGGATATCCGAAAAGAACCTGAGATCAAAGATGTCGACACTATTACCCTGTATATCGGTCCGGATCACCAACCTGAATGGTATGAATATCTGCTAAGTCTTAAACCAAAAAGGATAATATTCAATCCGGGGACTGAAAATGCCGAATTTGAAAAAATGGCTGATGATAGTGGGATCGAAGCAACAGAGGCTTGTACGCTGGTCTTGCTGAGAACCAACCAGTTCTAGCTAAAATAAATGACCCAGGTCATATCCTTCAATGAGATACGGGTGTAGCTTTAGCAAGTAAACAAAATCTACAGCTATGCTCTCCGATGACACACTCATTCCCATAAAATCCCTTCGGGTAAAACCAGGTAAAAAATTCAGTTTAAAATCTCATAAAACGGGATACGAAGGCAAAACTCTCGCGAAAAAAGATGCCGAAGCAATGTTGGAGATCGGGCGGAAGCACCTGGCTGAAATGCAGGACAAGTTGTATGCCCACAACGAGTTTAGTGTCCTAATTATTTTTCAGGCGATGGATGCAGCGGGCAAAGACGGTGCTGTAAAACATATCATGTCTGGGTTCAATCCATTGGGGGTAAAAGTATACAGCTTCAAAGCACCTAATTCGCATGAGCTCGACCACGACTATTTTTGGAGACATAGTATCGCATTGCCCGCGCGAGGAGAGATTGCAATACACAACCGGTCACATTATGAAAATGTGTTGGTCACTAAAGTTCATCCGGAATATGTGATGAACGAAAGGATTCCAGGAGTCAATTCGCTCAAGGACATTAATGACAAGTTTTGGAAGGCGCGTTACAAACAAATCAGGAGGTACGAGAAGAATCTGGCCGACAACGGGATGTTGATTTTGAAATTCTTCCTGAACGTATCCAAGAAGGAACAGAAGAAGCGTTTCCTCGAAAGAATTGATAATCCTTCCAAGAACTGGAAATTTTCTCTTTCAGACCTGAAGGAGAGAGGATTTTGGGATGAGTATCAGAAAGCCTATGATGAAGCGATAGAAGCAACATCGACTGACTACGCCCCATGGTTTATCATACCTGCTGACGACAAATGGTATGCTCGTCTTGCGATTGCATCTGTGATCTATCGGCACTTTGACAAACTCAAGATGCAATACCCTATCGTAAGCGAGGGACAGAAGGCAGAACTTCAAAAGGCAAAACTTCATCTGATGTCTGAACGCGAAGGCGCGCAAAAGAAACCCCGTGCCAAGGCTAGAAGAGCCGTTAAGAAGAAGACTAGCTGATATCCTTTAGTCTTGATTGATCTCTAAAATTGGTTGCAGGATTGAGTTCCTGGATTTGGTGGTTTACGCCCAGGTTGGATGATGCCGGATGTTCTCACCTGAATGCCTCTTGACTACAAAGTCAACAAGGTTCGTTCCCGTGGTTACAGAGACGATTTCATTGTAAGTTTTCAAGGCTTGATTTGCCTTCTTTCCGCTTAAATTTAAAGGCTGATTTTTGACTCAAAAAATACTTCATACTTGCTCCCATTAAAACTGGAAAAGTTGGCCTAAAAATGCTGTAAACGCTACAGAAAAGCTTATTTTTGCCAACTTGTAAATACCCCAAAATGAGCGAAGAAAAGGCACAAAAAGGAAGTAATTATTCTGGCAGTAATATTCAGGTTTTAGAAGGCCTCGAGGCAGTACGAAAACGCCCCGCAATGTACATTGGTGATGTGGGGGTTCGCGGTCTTCACCATCTCATTTGGGAGGTAGTCGACAACTCGATTGACGAGGCTCTGGCAGGGTATTGCGATACGGTAGTTGTTACGATCAATCCTGATAATTCAGTCACGGTAGATGATAACGGTCGGGGTATCCCAACGGACATTCAGCCCAAGTTGAAGAAGTCAGCGCTGGAGGTAGTAATGACTGTGCTTCATGCCGGGGGTAAATTTGATAAGGATACATACAAAGTATCTGGCGGTTTGCATGGTGTCGGAGTATCCTGTGTGAATGCCCTATCGACAATGCTTAAGGCGACCGTGCATCGTGATGGAAAGGTATTCGAACAAGAGTATCAGCGCGGTATTCCGAAGTATGATGTACGCGAAGTTGGAAATACTGAGAAACGCGGCACTACAATTCACTTCCTTCCTGACAATACGATCTTCAGCGTCTCAGAATACAATTACGAAACGGTAGCGGCCCGCCTGAGGGAACTCGCGTTCCTCAATCCTAAAATCAAACTTACACTGAAGGACATGAGGGACAACGAAGAGAACGGGACTCACCGATCTGACGAGTTCTATTCGGAAGGTGGTCTTCGCGAGTTTGTCGAGTACGTTGATTCGACTCGCGAAAAGTTAATTCCGGCTCCTATCTACATTGAAAATGAAAAAGGGGAGATACCGGTACAGATTGCGATGAGCTACAACACATCTTTCAGCGAGAATCTTGTGTCGTATGTTAACAACATCAACACCCACGAAGGAGGTACACACGTGGCGGGCTTCCGGAGAGCGTTAACGCGGACACTCAAAGGTTATGCAGATAGGTCAGGACTACTTGAGAAAGCAAAAGTCGAAATTAGTGGAGACGATTTTCGTGAAGGTTTGACGGCTGTGATCTCTGTGAAAGTTCAGGAGCCGCAGTTTGAAGGTCAGACAAAGACAAAGCTTGGGAACTCAGAGGCCATGGGTGCGGTAGACACAGCAGTAGGAGAGATGCTACAGACCTACCTCGAAGAGAATCCGCGAGAGGCTAAACAGATTGTTAACAAGGTAATTCTTGCCGCTCAGGCGCGTATAGCGGCCCGCAAAGCTCGCGAGATGGTTCAACGCAAAAACGTGTTAACTGGAACAGGCCTTCCAGGTAAGTTGGCCGACTGTGCAAGCACGGATCCTTCGATATGCGAACTGTATCTGGTAGAGGGTGACTCTGCAGGAGGATCAGCAAAGCAGGGTCGGGACAGGAACTTTCAGGCTATACTGCCCCTGCGTGGCAAGATTCTCAATGTCGAAAAAGCACAGGAGCATAAAATCTATGAGAACGAGGAGATCAAGAACATGATCACCGCTCTCGGAGTGTCTTTCGGTACGGAAGATGACGAGAAGGCACTCAACATGAAAAAGTTGCGATATCATAAAATAATCATAATGACGGATGCTGACGTGGATGGAAGTCATATCCGTACTTTGATCCTCACGTTTTTCTTCCGGTATATGCGTGAGCTCATCGAGCAAGGGTATGTTTACATTGCGCTACCCCCACTTTACCTGCTAAAGAGAGGACGCGATGAAAGATACTGCTGGACCGAGGACGAACGAATGGCATTAACCAAAGAAATGACCAAAGACGGAAAAGAGGATAGTGTGAATATTCAGAGATACAAAGGTTTGGGTGAAATGAATCCTGACCAGCTGTGGTCAACAACGATGGATCCGGAGAGAAGATCTTTGAAGAAGGTGAGCATTGAATCAGCGGCCGAGGCCGATCACCTTTTCTCAATGCTGATGGGAGATGAAGTGGCACCGAGAAGAGAATTCATTGAGAAGAATGCCAAATACGCCAAGATTGACATCTAATCAAGCATGAGTGGTATTGCTGTAATAAGAAATCCGGCTGAGGTTGATGAAAAAATTGCTCAACAAATTTTTGAAAGCAATTATATCAGCCGTGACCTCAGTTGGCTGCAATTCAACTACCGCGTTCTTGACCAGGCCAAGCACATCGATCGTGGAATCTTCGATCGTCTGAAATTTTTATCGATTACATCAAGCAACCTTGATGAGTTCTGCACTATTCGGTTGGGAAGCTTGTACAATTATGTAGACTTCGGTAAAAATAGAGTCGACTACAGCGGTCTGCGGGAAACACCCTATCGCTCATTGCTTCACACGTGTATCCGAAAGTTTGTAGCCGATCAAAACGAATATTACATCAAGAAACTCAAGCCTCAGTTTTCTGCCAACGGGTTTCTGATCGCTGATTATGATGTCCTTACCGTTGAGGAGGCGGAGAAAGTGAACAAATACTTCTTTAGCACGATTTATCCTATGCTTACGCCAATGGCGTTTGATAGTTATCACACTTTTCCTGTTTTGAAAAACCACCGTCTCCTTTTTGGTGTAGTGACGCATGTTAACGGAGACACAAATAATAACAAGCGAGTGTCCTTCATTCAGGTACCGAGCAACCTGTCGCGGTTTTACGAGATCACTCGACCTGATGGTATGATTTTGTTTGTGCCTATTGAAT
>JBFWZR010000064.1:0-21942 GCA_050185175.1 Cyclobacteriaceae bacterium | reverse complement strand
TCGCAGATGTTGAGAAGACATAGAAGAATTAGAGAGGGTTCACAATCCTTGTCATGATGCCATTGAGTGTTTAACTACTCTTGAATTCTATACTATCAAATTCTAAGATTCTCATAGACAATTGCCGCGCCCTGACCAACCCCAATACACATTGTGGCAACTCCGTACCTTGCTTTTCTTTTTGCCATTTCATGGAGCAGGGTAGCGCTGATGCGAACACCACTGCATCCAAGAGGATGGCCAATTGCAATCGCACCTCCGTTGACGTTCACAATCTCAGGATCAAAACCAAGATCGCGGGTGCATGCTATAGACTGCGAGGCAAAAGCTTCATTCAATTCTACCAAATCAATATCTTGAACTTTTAGTCCTGCCCGTTTGAGCGCTTTTTGTGTTGCTGGAATTGGCCCAACACCCATGACGGCAGGATCAACACCGGCCACCGCCATTGAAACTATCCTGGCCATCGGATTCAGTTTCAATTTCTGACTTGTCTCTTCGCTCACAATCAAAGCAGCTGCCGCCCCGTCATTGATTCCAGATGAGTTACCCGCAGTCACAGTCCCATTTTCTTTGAATGCTGGTTTAAGCGCAGCCAATTTTTCCAACGATGTTTCCCTTGGATTTTCATCAACGTTAAATTCTATAGCACTTCCTTTTTTCTGAGGAATTGTGACGGGCACGATCTCATTTTTGAATTTGTCTTTGTCGTGAGCCGCGAAGTAGCGCTGTTGGGATTGCAATCCAAAAACATCCTGCTCTTCCCTGGAAATCTTCCATCGTTCTGCTACGTTTTCAGCAGTCTCGCCCATGCTAAATGGGTAATGCAATTTGGCCAACTTTGGATTGGTAAATCTCCAACCAATAGTGGTGTCATATATTTCAGCTTGCCTTGAAAAAGCATCCGATGCTTTCGGCATCACAAACGGAGCGCGACTCATGCTCTCCACGCCACCTGCAATAAAAACTTCTCCATCACCAGCCAACAAAGCACGTGAAGCATCCATAATCGCCTGCAATCCGGAAGCACATAGGCGATTGACAGTAGTGCCCCCTGTCTCCAGCGGAAGACCCGCCAATAGAAGCGCCATACGCGCCACATTTCGATTGTCTTCACCAGCCTGATTCGCGGCACCTGCCACTACATCTTCAACCAGTGAGGGATCAATCGTGGAATTCCTTTCCATCAATTTCTTGATTACATACCCCAGCAGATCGTCAGGGCGCACCGAGGAAAGTGTTCCTCCGTACTTGCCCACAGGTGTACGCAAGATGTCAATGATTAAGGCACTTCTCATGTTGATAGGAGTAAAGATTTGGGCTCAAAAACGCGCGAATTCGCTACTTTTGCTGCAAGTTAAACTGACTTAAACGCATTAGTACAAAAATATTCTCTAAATCTGACGAATCCTGACTCGAGCGTCAGCATTGCCAGGGTTTAATCTTGGCATGAAATGCCTGCTCCACTCATTATTCGTTAGAAATGTTTAATAAAAAACGTCAAGGTTAAATCAACCCTCTATGTGGCAAAGGAAACAAACTATATTTCTCGTGATCGTTGGTGTGTGTATGCTGTTAAGCATTTTCTTTCCGATTTGGCGCTCGTATGTTGACGGGGTAGAGAAGTCGCTGTTTCCACTACACTATACCGTGATGGAGGGAGAAGTGAAAACTACTCTTTACTTTCCCTACAGCCTTACTGCCATTTGCGCCATTGCAGCAGCTACCCTGGCCTTTTTTGAAATTGGTAAATTCCAAAACCGAATGCTGCAGATAAAACTGGGGGCTCTTAACTCTTTGTTTATGGCGGGAAGCATTGGCTCGGCCGTATATTTTGCCACTGATCTGATAAAAGCAAATCAACAAGCAGGAGAATATGGAATTGCTCTATTCCTACCAGTCGCTGCTATGATCAGCAACATGATTGCCAACCGCTTCATCAGGAAGGATGAAAAGCTGGTTCGCGATTCAGATAGAATCCGATAACCAAAACGAAAACGAATTGTTCATCAATAATAAATCCAACCAATAAAAAATTATGGCACAAACTAAACTCGGTGAAAATACTGTAAACACGATTGGAAACCTTCCGGCTGTCGGCTCTTCAGCCCCTGACTTTACGATGGTGGGCAACGATCTGAAGGAAGTAAATCTGTCCTCATTCAAGGGGAAAAAAGTCGTACTCAATATTTTTCCAAGTATTGACACTGGTGTATGTGCTACTTCTGTGCGCGAGTTCAATAAACGCGCGTCTGGCCTTGATAATACTGTTGTACTTTGCATTTCTAAAGATCTGCCGTTTGCATTCAAGCGTTTTTGTGGGGCTGAGGGAATTGATAAAGTTGTCACACTTTCAGATTTTAAAAACAAGGGCTTTTCCAAATCATACGGCATGGAAATGGTTGATGGAGGCATGAACGGATTCTTCGCGCGATCAATTGTTGTGCTCGATGAAACGGGAAGAGTAAAACATACGGAAGTGGTCCCTGCCGTAGGACAAGAACCTAATTATGATGCTGCATTGGCCGCATTATAAAATTGTTCATTTAATCCTTCTGTGATGAAATTTTTGCGGTCGTACATTATTATTCTATTGTCGTGCGTGTGCTTGATCTCGCAAGCACAAACCTATTTCCTCCAACCCGACAGAGTGTTTGACGGAAAAGAAATGCATGACAACTGGGCGGTTGTAGTGACTGGAAATAAAATCACAGAAGTTGGTCCCATTTCTAAAATTACCAAGCCACGCGGTGCCACCACATTAGATCTTGGAGGCACCACGCTCCTTCCCGGTATGATTGAGGCACACTCTCATTTACTGCTGCATCCTTACAATGAAACAAGTTGGAATGATCAGGTAATGAAGGAGTCAGACGCCTATCGCGTGGCACGAGCGACTGTGCATGCACAAAAGACGCTGATGGCCGGGTTTACTACTGTGAGAGATCTCGGATCAGAAGGCGCAGGCTATGCGGATGTTGGGTTGAAGATAGTAATAGAACACGGTGTGATCCCAGGACCACGAATGTTGGTGGCAGGCCGCGCGATTGTAGCCACTGGTAGCTACGGGCCAAAAGGCTTCGATACAGATTTTGAAGTGATGCTTGGCGCAGAACCTGCTGACGGCAATGACCTGATAAGAGTAGTGAGAGATCAAATTGGCAAAGGTGCCGACATCATAAAGGTGTATGCCGATTATCGCTGGGGGGCACATGGCGAGGCGGCACCGACTTTTTCTGTTGATGAATTAAAGCTCATCGTGGAGACAGCTAAAAGCAGCGGAAGACCTGTGGTTGCGCACGCGTCTACAAAAGAAGGCATGCGAAGGGCAACACTTGCAGGTGTGGAGACAATCGAGCACGGTGATCAAGGTGATCTCGAGGTGTTCACATTGATGAAAGACAAAGGCGTTTCATTCTGTCCGACTATTGCCGCTGGAGATGCCATTCAGCAATACAATGGATGGAAGAAAGGAGTTGATCCGGAACCAGAAAGAATAGCGCAAAAGCGAGTGAGTTTTTCTGCTGCACTGAAATCCGGTGTTAGTATCATAGCTGGTGGCGATGTAGGTGTTTTTTCGCACGGGGACAATGCCAGAGAGCTAGAACTGATGAAAGACTATGGAATGAGCGAAATTTCAATCCTCCAGTCTGTGACTTCGGTCAACGCCAAAGCATTCCATCTTGACAATTTGGGAGAAGTGAAGGCCGGATTCCTTGCTGACCTTGTGGCAGTGTCTGGTGATCCCTCAACATCGATCAGCACTTTGAAAAAAGTGTCGTTCGTAATGAAAGATGGTGTTATATATAAACAAAAATAAGTACGCATACTGGCTGTTGGCTTTCACGCTTCAGTCATCGCTAGCATTTTCGCAAACATTCTCTGAGCAACTATCGAAGGCAGCTGTTGATCTCACACATCAAAAGGTTGCATATGACCCTTCCTATTTTAAAATAAATTATCCGAATGGGGACGTGCCTGCCAACAAGGGAGTATGCACTGATGTAGTGATCAGAGCTTACCGAAAATTGGGAATCGATTTACAAAAAGAAGTTCATGAAGACATGGCGAACAACTTCTCATTGTATCCAAAAAACTGGGGCTTATCTAAAACGGACAAAAACATAGATCACCGTAGGGTGCCTAACCTAATGAATTTCTTCAGTCGGCATGGAATGGTGAAATCCAAAGCAACTGATCCCGCATCTTATTCAGCAGGCGACATTGTAGCCTGGGATCTCGGAGGAGGCACAACGCACATCGGCATCCTGATAGCACAACGGTCGCCCGATGGGGAGCGACCGCTGGTGGTTCATAATATTGGAAGAGGTCAGGAAATATCAGATTGCCTTTTTGATTTTAAAATCATTGGGCATTATTCCTATCCCCGATAATCAATTTGTCGGTCTGGTTAACTTCACCTTTGCATCGTCTGCTCTGATATCAACTTTTGCAGAGCCTTTTGGCAAGGACACCGTAGTGTACGTTTCTGTTTTTTCACGAATGTCAAATCCGCCTTCGGCAAACACTCTTGCATCATCGTGACGGATATTAAATTCTCCGCCTCCTCCAAGGATTGACATTGCAACCAACCCATCCTGCGCGCGGATGTTGTACTCACCTTTATCGCTAAGTGATGTTTCTACTACAAAATCTCCATCGTCAATATCTGCTACTATCGAAGTGAAACCTCCATTCTTAATCTCGATATCTCCATCATCCACCTCGATATCGAGCGATCCTTTACCTTCATCCATCCTTAAATCTCCATCATCCAAACGGAAACGAAACTTATCTCCACTGCATGAGAATAAGTCAATGTCTGCATCATCAACGTTCATGGAAATTGAACCATTAACATTCGTGATCACATAATCTCCGTCATCACCTTTAATAATGACGCTTGCTCCCTCGGGTGCTTCAATTTTGATTTCGTATTCTTCTTTATAATATCCAACAATACCTGACGCATAAGAAGATGACTTCTCGCGAATGCGCAAGTCTCCACCCGCATCATTAATTTCCATGGCAAACTCCTCGTGGCCGAAGTAAAGACCTTTCGTTACCACCGTTCTGTCCACCTTCAAATGGACGTTAGCTCTTTTCGAACCTGTGATGAACACCTTTGCATCGGAGGTGCTAAGTTCGATAGTGCCGTCAGATTTTAAATTAAAATCCTGGTCGAGGTGATATTCTCCGTCCTTCTGAGCGAAGAGACTGATGGCAGAAAACAACGCAATAGCCGTAAATACTGACTTCATGATTTTTGATGATTTTGTAACGTAAGACGGGGAAATATTTGCCAGGGTTGCAGCTTATGCTAAAGTTCCCGAATTAATTCGCAATACAGGCTGGTAAGGCTTTTTTCTGCCTTGCCGGCAATTGCAATGATCTCCTGGATATTTACCGGCTGAAGGTTATCGGGGTCACAATCGTCAGTGAGAACCGACACTGCACAACATGGAATACCGACATGGTTTGCCACAATCACCTCTGGAACTGTAGACATCCCGACAGCATCTGCACCAATTCTATTGAGAAACCGATACTCAGCCCTTGTTTCAAGATTAGGACCCATTACGCATACATATACCCCTTCATTCAGTTTGATACCTTGCCGTTGTGCTATGGCCTTCAGCTTGGCATTAAGTTCCGTTGAGTAAGGTGCACTCATGTCCGGGAAACGGGGTCCTTGTTCATCCACGTTGGCACCACGCAAAGGATTGTCGGGTTGCAAATTGATATGATCATCGATGAGCATCAGCTCACCTTTTTTCCAACTAAGGTTCATACTTCCGGCTGCATTCGAGATGAGCAGATTTTTTACACCTAGCTCCTTCATCACGCGAACGGGCAAAGTGATCTGCTCCATGGTGTAGCCTTCGTAATAATGAAAGCGCCCATTCATTGCCAGCACCACCTTATTCTCTACCTCCCCATACACCAACTTTCCTTTGTGAAACTCAACCGTTGAAACTGGAAAGTGAGGAATGTCTTTGTAGTCAATCTCTATTGGATTTTTTATCTGGTCAACAAATTGCCCTCCAAGTCCTGTGCCAAGGATAATTCCGATTTCAGGTGAATCGAATCCCTTTGACCTGATATGGGAAGCGGCTTCCCGATATTTCTCAGTAGTTGTCAAATCCCCTGCCATTCGCCATCAAATATTATCTGCGTGATTGCCGTATCCTTCCACTTCGCCCCTGGGTAAACATCTACTATTTCAAAAGTAATTTGTATTGGATTATCTCCTTGTGGGGCAACCCGCAACCCGAACTTCTGCCCTTGCATTGTGTCCCTTAGGTTCAACATTGCGATGGGCTCTCCGTTGACCAATACGCTCAGAGCCTTCACCCGAGAGTTTTGTTCCCAACTTTTAGCATCGCGGTGATATCCGTTATAGATCGTCACGGATGTGAGTGGCTCCTCTGCCCTAAACTCCCGGAAGTGAAATGAAATTGACTCACGAATGCCGAAGTCTTCTTTGCCTTCGACCCATGCCGTTTGAATATCAAAATCGTAGGCATTCTTTGGAACATAGGTGTGTTCGCCCTGGGCTGGGAGAAATGAACTGGCGCTGACGGAATCCGAAAAGTTGGAATCACCCCATCCACCAACCATCCTTTGATCTATTTCGCGCAATAATTCATCAGATACTTCTGTGTCTTTTAAAATCCCCTCATCAATCAGCGCATAAAGAGAGTCTAACTCTTTATCTCTCTTGATTTTTTCGGCAAGTGTTGGCAATAACTCAGGTTCAAGTTCTATTATTTGTCCCGTTTCGCCTGACGAACTTTCCGTTTGTGTTTCATCTTTTTGAGGAGGTTGACATTGGTACACCAAAATAGTCACCAACAACAGTAACAGGGTTTTGTGCTTCTTCTTAAACATACAGGTCACCTGGATTGGATTTTGCCAAATCAAAGAAGAAGTTACCAACCTTTTCGGTTACCGCTTTAAAATATTTTTCTCCTTTCTCTGCCGTTGCCTTTCGTGGATCACCTACGCCAGTATCTTTCGTAACTTTTGACCACTGTCTCTCCGCCCATGCCCAGCCCTCTCTAATCGCCTCAAACTTGAATTTCTTCGCAGCGCCATCTCCTGCTTCATTGATATCGACCCAATCAGGGCGTAAGTACATCATGATACTTGATTCCATTTCGCCCGCGTGATCATCCTTGTTTTCAAAGAAAAGCTTTTGATCCATTGACCTGAACCAGTCGCAACCGCAAATAAACATGGATTGAAACTGCAAGCCCAGTTCCCTGATCATAGGCTTGAAATCATTTCCTCCATGGCTATTGAGGATAACAAGTTTGTGAATGCCCTGACGACTGAGCACCTGAACCACATCACGCAACACAGTGAGCTGCGTGCTTGGGTTCATATTCATATCCAACAGAATGTCGTGTTGTCCAGTGTTCACTCCAAAGGGGATAGCAGGTAACACAATCACTTTGGCGCCTTTTTCCCAGGCCAGTCTTGCGCCTTCAGCTGCAATCTCTTCCGCTTCTATAATATCCGTTCCGTAAGGGAGGTGATAGTTATGCGCTTCGGTAGCACCCCACGGCAGCACTGCAAGATCGAAGGACGAACTCTTAATTGTCTTCCAATTATTTTCAGCGAGGATATACGGGCGTGGCTTCATGGAGCGGGTAGTGCAATTTGATAACTCTCATTTCTCCTCACGGTAAGCCTGTCATCGCGCAGCCATGGGTTATATCTCTTTAGCAACTTGTACGTAGTGCCTTGTTCAAGAGCAAACTCCACAAGATCTGATACAGTATCATCCACCCGTACGTATTTCACTGAATCTCTTTTATAAAGGTGTTTCGGATCAATCTTAAAACCATACTGTTCCGGATTCTCAATAATTTGTTTGATGGCGAGAATACGAAATACATAGCGTGACGTCTCTTCATTGAGAAACAAATCATAATACGAATTCACTTTTTGCTTTTCAAGTGCTCGGTCCAGGCCGTTCATGCCTCTGTTGTAAGAGGCAGCAACCAAGGTCCAGTTACCAAATTTTTCATGAGCCTTGTTCAGATATCTACAGGCCGCCTCTGTGGAACGAATCGGATCATAGCGCTGATCAACTTCCCTTGAAATCTCAAGGCCGTTTTCCTTGCCTGCGCTTTTAATAATCTGCCAGAAGCCAACGGCATTGGCTGGGGAAATCACGTTCAGCAGACCACTTTCAATAAGCGGAAGGTACTTGAAGTCATCAGGTATATTGCTTTTTTTCAAAATGGGCTCAATCTGGGGAAACCACTGATTCGCTCTCTTGATAAGGAAGATGGTGTTGCTGTGAAAGTAAATGTTGATTTGAAGCTCTTTGTCTAATTGTTCCTGAAGGTCGGGGCGATTCATCGGAACAGATTCTCCTGCAAAAGATAACTCACGTGGAATGTCATAAGAGATGGCAGTTAACGGTCCATCTTGCATTACGATGTTATCAACTCCCACCTGCTGATTCTTTGAAAGGTAGTTTTCCAGGCGATCAATCCGGTTGTTGATAAACATGACCAAGAAAAAAAGTATCGCGAGGCCAATCACTACTAGCACCTCGATCCGATAATTTTTATAAAATTCCTTCATCCCATCAAAATTAGGACTAGTGCCGTTCCCACAAAATAGTTATTCGACTTAATGGATAAAACAGCTTGGAACGAATGCTGTGTCACTGGTTGTAAAAAAGCTGGAGTGGCGCTAGAAGTTGGGTGATAGCAAGTACCTCGAATAAAACTCATCGATTACTTTCACTGCTTCTTCGGGCGTATCGACAAGATTGATCAAATCAAGATCAGATGGATCGATCATCTTATCATCCACCAGCGTTTGCGTGAACCAATCCATCACACCTTTCCAAAATTGTTTGCCTACCAGCACGATCGGAAATCTTCCAATCTTTTTTGTCTGAATCAATGTGAGCGCTTCCGTGAGTTCATCCAACGTTCCAAACCCACCAGGCATCACGATGAACCCTTGAGAATATTTTACAAACATCACTTTGCGAACGAAGAAGTAATCAAAAGAAATTAATTTCTCCGGGTCAATATATTGATTGCCCTTTTGTTCGTGTGGCAGAAAAATATTCAGGCCCACACTTTTCCCTCCAGCGCGATGAGCACCTTTGTTTCCTGCTTCCATAATGCCAGGGCCCCCACCAGTAATCACACCATAGCCATGCTGCACCAACTGATAGGCAATTTCCTCTGCAGTTTTGTAGTAGTCGTGATCCGGCTTCGTGCGCGCTGAACCAAATATGGTAACACAGGGACCGATCTTCGCCAACTTTTCAAATCCCTCCACAAACTCCGACATCACTTTGAAAATCACCCAGGAGTCAGAACTCTTGATCTCCGCCCAATCTTTATCCTTAAATGCTTTTCTGATCTTACTTTCTTCGTCTGTGGCAGACGAATGTGCCTTCTTCTTGCCCATACTGGTCTTTCTTTAGTCCAATCTCAAATATAGTCTGCCCCAGGCAAACCATGATTTCTTAAACTAAATCCATGAAAAAAGGCAGACTGGAACGCCTGCCTTACCCAGAAGAAGAAGAAGATATTGATGACCCAAAAGTACCCTTCTGTGATCTCCTAAAGCTGGTATCGCCAGTTAAGTATCTGTTATTTCCACAGGGCCTTGAAAGTGTTTTATTACGACTGGTTCAAATTTGTAAAGAGCTCATTTTCAATAACTAAGAAGCTCGAATATTAGGTTAATGTTAAGTTTTGGGAAGGGTCTGTAACTATTGCATAACATCATTTACATTTGATTAATAACCCTATCAGAAATTATGGAACATCTCTCTAAGAAAGAAATACGTTCAAAAGTTCAGGAATCTGTTTCCCAGGCATTGGAAAAACTAGACATCACCAAAGCTTCAAAGAAAACACAGAAGGTGGTGAAGCAAACCTCAAAGCGACTGACCAGCGCTTTGCAAAGGGAATTGAAGAAGCTTTATAAGAAGAATAAGAAAGCGGAAAGCATCAAAAGTGTAAAGCCCAAGAAAGCAGAAAAGGCGAAGGGTTCTAAGAAAGCTGTTGAGCCAGTCGTGGTTGAGGAGACAAAGATCGCAAGCTAAGCAGGGACGTTACTTTTTTTCAAAAGGTCTTTTAGCGCTTCATTCAGATCAGGAAATCTGTACTGAAATCCAGTACGTTCGATTTTAGCCGGTGAGACTTTACTCCCGTTGATTACCAAGTCGACCATTTCCCCTAGCACCATTTTTAAAATAAATGCCGGGACATTTGGAAGCCAAAGTGGGCGTCCCAATGTTCTGGCGATAGCTTTTGTCAGTTCCTTGTTCGTCACAGGTTCAGGGGCAACGGCATTGTAAACTCCATTAAGGTTGTTCTCCAAGGCGTGAATAAACATTGCGCACACATCATCAATATGTATCCAGCTTACGTATTGTTCTCCGCTTCCCAGGGAACTGCCGACAAACAAACGTACAGGTCGAGCCAACTCCACGAGTGCGCCTCCTTTCTCGCTTAATAAAATACCGATACGGAGTTTGGCAACCCGAATATTGGATGACGAAATTCGGTCCACCGCGTGTTCCCATTCCCTCACCACATTCGCCAGGAAGTCACTTGCTGGTTGATCTTCCTCGCGAAATACATGGTCGCTACCAGCGTATCCATAATAGCCAATGGCTGACGCTGAGATGAATGCCTCGACTTTATTAGGAATATCTTTCAGTGATTTCTCCAGCAATGCCGTAGAGTGTGTTCTGCTCTCAAGGATCTCCCGTTTGCGTTTTTCGCTCCAAGGCCTGTCGGCAATGCCCGCACCAGCCAGATGGATGATAGCGTGAATACTTTCAAATGCCTTTGGGTCTACAATCCCTTTCTCCACATCCCATTGAAAAACTTTTATCGGCCCGTCCTCACCGGCAGTGCGGGAAAGGTGAGAAACTTGGTAGCCTTTTTGTAGCAGCATTTCGGTAAGCCGGGTACCCACAAGTCCTGAGCCCCCGGTGATAAGGATGTTTTTCGGCATTTGACGTAGCTTTATGCACGCTGAACCTAATATTGCATCAGGACAGGTACATTAATTTAACAGGATGAAACTAAATAAGTTTATAGTATTGGTTTTCTGCCTCGCTGCGACTGTCAGGCTACAGGCGCAAAAGGTGACTACAGAAGGTCAGTCTCAAAAGGTAAATGGCGACACGGCTGAAGGATACGCCACCACGCTCGAAGCGAAGAAGGAAGAAGTTTCCATCGCGTGGAATAAATTTTTGAAAGACTTTGGCAAGCCAAAAGTAGGCTCGGGTGTCACGATCATCAGTGAGCCAGCGCTTGGCGGTACATCTTATCAGCAAGGTGTAATCTATGCCGACCTAAAAGCCAAGGGGGAGTCAACAGAAGTATGGCTGGGCATTAAAGAAAGCGAATGGGTAGTGAACGATATTGGTATCGTGAAGAAGGATTTGGAGAAAGAAGTTTATCGATTCGGCATCAAGTTCTATAGAGACAAAATACAAGCGCAGATCGATGAAGCACAACGTGCGTATGACGCAACCACACGTCAATCACAACGGCTGGTAAACCAAAACAAAGACCTCAATATTCAACTCGGCAACAACGAGCAAGAGAAAGTAAAACTGGAAGAACGTATTGAAGGCAATAAACTTGAGCACGCAGTCCTACTTCAAAAGATTGAGAACAACAAACTCGCCCAGGATTCAGTGGCACAAGCCAGCGAGCAAATCAAGAAAGTAATTGAGCTGCACAAAGACCGACAGCGAAAAGTGAATTAAAACAAAAAGCCACCGGTCGGTGGCTTTTTTATTCTATATCGAAGGCTTACTTATTTAAAGTTATACGAGAAGCTAAAACTAATCCGCGTACCTGGCTTCAGGCTGCTAAAAACTTTGTCTTCGGAACCAAACGACTTGAACACAAATTTGCGTTCCGAATCCAGCAAATTGCTTGCTCCTATCCCAATTCTCATACGCTCACCAATATTTTTGTTTGCGTTGAAATTCAGACTGTGGAAAGGCACAGAGTAGACATCTGGACGATCTGCAACACCTACGTATGAAAGTGTCTCACCTTGAACGTTATAGTAGAATCCGGCTTCCAATCCTTTTTCAATTTGGTTGTATGTCAATCCAACATTCACCAGATATGGAGCTTGGCCCGCCATTTCTCTCGTATTCTTTATTGTTTCGCCTGTTCTTGCTGATCCTAATCTAGAGGTAAACTCTGTCTCACTCATTCGAATTTGCGATTCAGTTATAGTCAGATTGGCATTGACTGAGAAAGCTTCTAATTTGTTTGAAATGATATCCAGATTCTGTCTGGCCTCTAACTCAACCCCAAACACTTTCCCATCCCCAACATTTCGAGGTTGAAAGTTGTTTGGCGCCTGAATAAACTGAATGATCTCAATGGGATTGTCGAATGATTTGTAAAATGTACTGAAGGAAATCATTTGACCTCGGCTTTGAAATGCCTCCCAACGTAAGTCAAGGTTATTAATTCTTGTTGCGGTGAGATTTCCATTCCAGATTATGTTACCTGAAGCATCCACGTCTGGGAAAAATCCACCTATAAAAGTTCTGCCGGTAAGAGGGTCGAATATCTCCGCGAACGAAGCTTCTTTAAACGAAGGTCTGGCAACAGTTCTTGAGTAGGATACCCTGATATTCTGTTTCTCTCTTAAACTATAAATTAAATTTACAGACGGGAAAAAGTCGAGATCGTCTAACACTTTTACATTGTCAAGACGAAGACCTTGTTGATTCAAGCCAGTGTAGTTCTGAACGTAACCTTCCATTCTGACTCCAAGGATACTCTTGAGACGTTCCGATATGCTGAATTCATTGGAAACATAGAACGCAGTATTTTTGACAGTTCCGTTGTACTTATTAGTGTTATTAGGAAGAAATCCGGGCTCATAGCGTGTCCCCTGTGTCCCTGACGCATTCATCGGCCAGAGATTCTCAGGAGCAAATAGCTCGTTCGGATCGCCCGTTAGCGTCACCCCTTGAGGAATAAATTGAAATCCTTTAATCTGGTAATCTCTTTCTTTAAAAGTGTATCCCCCACCGAATTTAAGTTCGGCAGATCTTCCAGAAAGAGAATACTTGCGCTTCAAATCTAATTTTCCGGCCAAGTTATCTTCCTCAAGGAATCGCCAAATTCTTTCTGGAAATCCTACTTCTGAGCCTACCAACGCGCCACCGTCAGATCTGTATCTTGTAAACCGAATATCTGGGTCTGTGATTGCAGATCGAGTAGGGGAAATCTTCCAGTCAACTTGCCATGCTGCCTCATTAAAGTAATGCTCACCCGATACGAAAGCGTTGGTTAGTGATCTCTCACTGTACTCAATGTTATTTTGGTCGGCTGTAAAATTTGATCCCAGCTCTGAGCCCTCAAAACCAAATACACCAGCCTTTGATTCTCCATTCTGAGAATGCATCAACTTAACGTTGTATTTCGATTTATCTCTTTTGATCGCAAATCCAGCAATACCGCTAAGTATGACATTATTAGATCCGTAGTCGCCCTTTTGAACCTCCCTTGCAATTAGCTCAAATTCGTCAGCAGTACCTTTTCCATATCGTCCATATTCTGCACCTGTATAAAATTCAGTTGCATTTCGGTAATTCATTGAAAAATTATATCCCAGTGTGTTTTTACCGGCCACTTTCTGATTCCCATAGTTAAGACTCATACCGTAGTCCATAAAACTTCTCTCCTTTATCGCTGCCATGGTTGGATTAAATCCCTGCAACACATTCCTGAATTGAAGTCCCTCGGGTGAGTCAGGCTGTCCAACTACATTTGGATACAACGGTATTTCGTTATCACTGGCTACAGGGAAATCACGGAGGCCATTATCAAAACCAAAAGCATCAGTGCCGCTTTTAGGTGAAGCGAGGTAATTTTTGTTAAAGTGCATTGAAGGGTTATAGCCTCCATTAACCGAAAGACTAAACACTTGTTCCTCAGGAAAATCTTTAGTTTCGATATTCACCACACCACCGGTAAAGTCGCCAGGCAAATCAGAAGTAAACGACTTCATTACTATGATATTGTCTATAATGCTGGTAGGAAACATATCCATTTGTACGGTGTTCCTGTCAGGATCAAGGCCGGGTATATCCAAGCCATTTAACGTTGATTTGGTATATCTGTCACCAAGACCTCTCACGAATACATATTTACCATCTTCTACAGAAACCCCCGGAACTCTTTTTACTGCAGATGCAGCATCCGAATCTCCGATCTTTCTGAAGCTGGATGAAGAAATTCCATCCATTACGTTCGGTGACTTCAATTTGACTGTCAAAAGAGCCTCCTCTGTCGTCCGTATGGTTTGAGCTGTCACTACAATTTCTTCAAGTTGAGCTACGTCCTCCCTCAAGCGGACATTATCCAACAACGTCACCTGACCGCTTTTCACCTCCGTGTCAGCTATAGTCAGGAGAGCATATGAAACATAGGATACTCTAAGTGTATAGGTGCCGGGATCAGCCTGAATTTCGAATTTCCCGTCAAAGTCCGTTGCACTTCCGATTGTGGTACCATCGATAACCACGGTAACCCCGATCAACGCTTCACCGCTGGCATCATCATAGACGGTGCCTCTGATTGTACCTTTCTGCGCATGAGCAGCCTGAAGGGTCAGAAACATCGAAACCAAGGCAAAAAAGACAATTCTTTTCATAATGATGTTGAACTTTCCCGCAAAGGTGCCTTGATTATTATGGAATTATGGACCCTAATTATTAAGTCAATGTTAACCTATTGTTAACCGCTTAACCCTTTCGTAAAGTCGGAGGTTTGACGAATATTATTCTTACAATTGGCACTAATACAAAAGGGCGACCTGATTTTCAGGTCGCCCTTTTTACGCGGGTTATTCCGTTTAATTAAAAGCCGTCAATCTCTCCGGTAGCCTTCGCAAAAGTCCATCCAAACTTAGTTGCATCCGCGCCAACGGTGTTGGCGTCAGCAGCCACGTAAGAGGCATGAGCACTTGTGCCGGCCTTAAACACAGTAGTCAATGGAACAGCACCAACTTGGACAGCTTCCAATCCGCTAAAGGACAAATATCCTGCGGCAAAGTTGTCAGTGGTCTCTGTACCTGGAGCGGTATTGCTCAAAGAGAAGTCTCCCCTGCCTGCTCCATTTGAGGCATCTGCAAAATTGAAGAAGAAAATGTTTTGGACTGTGGCACGGGCACCATCTCTAAAATCTGCCATTTCTGCACCATTTCCATTTGGAGTTCCGCTCGTGAGCGCGATAAATCCTTTGATTGTCCCATTCTTAATTGTGTGGCCTGTCGAGGTACCCTCTCCGAATGTTCCCTCCGGTCCGTCAATTTCTAGTGTGTGATCAGTCTGCGATCCAGCGATCACAATGAAATTGTCAAGTGTACCTGACCATGCTTGATCAGTGTCTACGCCATCATCTTCAGTATTCCAAATCAAAAGATTGGTAACATTAACAGTGCCACCGAAGAACTCAATTCCATCATCCTGATTACCCACCACTTCAATGAATTCAATTGTGGTGCCTGATCCGACTCCACCAAGGGTCAAACCGTTAATCTCGTTCCCCTCTCCAATGTTGGTGCCACTGTGTCTGATTGACACATATCTCACAGTTCCTGAATTATCGGCAGGATCGCTTCCTCCGTACAATCCGTTTGTGTCACTAGCTGGAATACCTTCGATTTGAAATTCAGTTGCATTTGTCGACACAGAGATTGGAGCTTTACCCAGGATAAGTAATCCACCCCAAAGTCCACTTGCATCCGGATCAAGGTTAGGGCTTTCGAAATTTCCAGCTGCCACGTCTTCAGGAGTGATATCGTCAGCAACTGATGTGAAGATAATCGGCAGGGCTGCTGTTCCCTGTGCGTCTATTTTGCCACCTCTTGCAATTAGAAGAGCAGTAGCATTAGCACCCGTACCTGCTTTGCCTTTTACTACAACGCCCGGCTCTATGGTCAAAGTCACCCCACTCACTACGGCAACACGTGCACCCAAGATGTAGGTCTTACCTGTTTCCCAAGTTGCATCCGCGGTAATATTGGAGTTAATCTCAAACGTTGTAACCTCAGCTTGTACCGTGATCACTACTGTTGCATCATCGGTATCGTCCTCGTTATCCGTAATAGTGAGCGTAACGGAACCAGCACCGGCAGTTGAGCCAGCGGTGAACGTCACGACAATCGTTCCTGTTGTTTCTCCAGCAACACCGTCTGTTTTTATGGCCGCTGTACCACCTGTCGCTGTAACGGCTGATGACTTAAAACCAGCAGCGGCTGTGTATGTAAATGACAGGTCAGAAGCTCCGCTGAACTCAACATTGGTAGCAGCCGGAGCTGTCACCGCTGGCGCAGCCAGATCAGTAGGATCATCATCCTCACACGCGAAGAATGTAGTCACCAGCGTGGCGATGAAGATTAGTGATAATAACTTTTTCATGAGATAAATTTTAGGATTTAGTTTCTCTTTCAATTCAGCGCCAAAGGTGGGCCTCCAATGTTACATGAAGCACACTGGTGATTTACCAAATTGTTAATATCAGTGAAGGAATCTTTAACCGAATGTTACGCGGTGCGACAACCAGAGCTTAAGGCACTCTCCATAAATCACTGACTATCAAAAAAATTGAAATCGATTTTTCGCGTGTTAAAAAATTGTAAACACTAGGGTTTTAGCCCATAAAAATCGACTGAGTCGTTTTGATCAACGAATCAATTGTGGTTATGAACGGAAGAAAAAGAATGGGCTTTCTTTACTTGTTTATTGGCACTTTCGTGAGCAGCACTTTGATGATATCTGCAGTCTTCACGTTGTCAGCCTCAGCCTCATAGTTGAGAATGATCCTGTGATTCATCACATCCAGCGCAACCTCCTTGATGTCTTCCGGAAGCACGTAGTCGCGGCCTTCTAAATAAGCCATTGCACGAGATGCAAGATTAAGATTGATACTTGCTCTTGGAGACGCCCCAAATTGGATGTATTGGGCTTCGTGATCAAGTTTATAATCCCTAGGATTGCGGGTAGCATTTACCAATTCGATGATGTACCGCTCCAGCGATTCAGATATTTTCACTTTGTTCACTTCCTCGCGGATAGTGAAGATGTCTTCTTTCGTAAGGACTGGATTTACCTCATAGCTGAACTGCATGTTGGAAATCCTCCTCATGATTTCCAGCTCGTGTTCCTTAGTGGGATAGTTAACAAACACCTTCATCATGAAGCGGTCAATCTGTGCTTCAGGTAATGGATAGGTGCCCTCGTTCTCTACAGGGTTCTGAGTAGCCATCACAAGGAACGGCTTGTCCAGTTTATAGGAAGTCTCTCCAATCGTCACCTGCTTCTCCTGCATCGCTTCCAAAAGAGCCGATTGCACTTTTGCAGGTGAACGGTTGATCTCATCAGCCAAAATGATGTTGGCGAAAATTGGTCCTTTCTTTACTTCGAAGTTTCCTTCTTTCTGATTGTAGATCATCGTACCCACAAGGTCAGCAGGCAGAAGATCTGGCGTGAACTGGATTCGGGCAAAGTCAAGGTGTAACACTCTGGCCAGCGTGCTGATTGTAAGCGTTTTTGCCAAGCCTGGAACACCCTCCAACAAAATATGTCCATTGGTAAATAGCCCGATCAACAACCTGTTGACCATATACTCTTGTCCCACTACCACTTTGGCTACCTCAGAATAAACCTGTTTTACCTTTTGATGGTGCTCGTACTGAACCTCTGTTGCCGCTTCAAAAGCCATGTTCGTCTTTATTTAATCCGCAATAATAAAAAATTAGGCCATAAAGCCCGCTTCCCGCTCTTTGACCGGCCATTTTCGTCAATTAGTGCGAAAAAGGCAGCCCCCTCAGACAGTCAGACTATCTTTGGCAGTAGCGAATGAGCAAAACCTTTGTTATCGGTGATATTCACGGTTCTTATCGCGCATTGTTGCAATGCCTTGAACTTTCATCCTTTGATTATAATAACGATCACCTGATTTGTTTGGGGGATATTTCTGATGGGTGGCCGGAGACGAAAGAGGCAATTGACGAAATACTCAAGGTTAGAAACCTAACATTCCTTTTAGGGAACCACGATTTCTGGACCTTGGAGTGGATGGAGACCGGCCATGCAGAATCCGTTTGGCTGGCGCAAGGTGGAGAAGCCACGGTAAAATCTTATGGGAGTACAATTCCATCTGATCATCATCAGTTGCTGAAAACAGCGAAGCCCTTTCACCTCTTGAATGATCTCTTATTCGTTCACGCTGGCATTAATCCCACAAGGGCTTTAGAAGATCAAGGCCTAAGCACGTTCTTGTGGGACAGGTCTCTTGCGGAGAAAGCACAGTACCACGAAGCACAAGGTGAGACAAAACAACTAACAGAATTTGATGCCGTTTTTGTTGGACACACTCCCATCAAAGAAGATAAGCCAAAACAATTCTGCGAGGTGTGGATGATGGACACAGGGGCTGGGTGGTCGGGGAGGTTGTCGATGATGAATGTGGACTCGGGCGAAACTTTCGTAAGTGACCCGGTGCCCACACTATACCCGGGCGTGAATGGCCGAAAGAAATTCTAAAAAGAAATTACTTCTGCGCCACGAGGGTTTACCAAATATGAGTTCACCAAATTCTGAACGATCCTGTTCTCCTTAGATACCTTGATATAGTTCTTGGCATCCTCCAACGAGGCTACCGTTTCATTTTTGTCAACAAATCCAAATCCGAGGTACACTCCGTTTTCAATCAACACCAGCGAGCGTTCATTGTTTTTTCGGCCTCGACCGAGAATGGCCAAACTTTCTCCTTGATCTGTAAATGAGTCCAGCGCAGTCTGTGCGCGTTTGTTGTATTTCTTCACCGACTCCACGCCCATACATGCGCCTTTGCATTCTCCAGTCTGATAGCTGAAACATAATCCCTTCGACAATTGCAATCCGGAAAGCTTGGGGCAGAGATCATATTCTCTCACCTTTTCCCACATGAAATTCCACGCATCACCCTTTGAACTGAAACTGATCAAAGGTCGTGCACCACGCGAAACTGTATTCACACTGAAACGCAAAAAGCCTCCTCTATCTTCGTAATCAAATACGCCCCACTCCTCTGTTCTTACTTTTTGGGCAAGATTATATTTTGGCCACAGCCTTCTGATTTCCTGCGACTCAAAAATCAAAGCGATCAGTTCATTGCCCGTAAGTTCATACGTGATATGATGAATTTCATTTCTGATGTTTGATCGATTCCATTCACGTGCTTCGCCTGTAAAGTGTCCTGCAATCCGCTTCTTTATGTTCACCGCCTTTCCTACATAAATGACATTGCTTCTTCCGTCCAGGAAATAATACACTCCAGCTTTGGCGGGCAATTTGTCAAATTCACTTTTATCAAGATTCGGTGGCAAAATCGTTTCACCCGAATTCCGCTTCAGTGCTTTGGCAATAACTCCTGCGTTATCTCTTTTCAACAAAAGGTCAAAAACCTGGGACGTAGCTTCTGCATCACCCCCTGCCCGGTGACGATTTTTAATTTTTATGCCAAGGCTTTCCGCGAGTCTCCCTAGACTATAAGATGCCAGGCCAGGAATAATTTTTCTGCTCAACCTTACCGTGCAGAGCTTCTTGCTGTTCCAGTTGATTCCTGCTTCTTCAAATTCCTTCTTAAGAAAACTGTAATCAAAGTGAGCGTTGTGCGCGACAAAAACCCTGTCTTTGAGCTGATCATAAATTTCCTGAGCGACTTCTTCGAAAGAGGGGGACTCTTTTACCATCTCATAATTAATCCCAGTAAGGCCAGTGATAAAATAGGGAATCGTCCTGCCGGGATTGATAAGGGTGTGGTAGTGGTTGGTGATCTGCATGCCATCATGATGGTAGATGGCAATTTCGGTTACCCGATGGCCGTTGGCATATCCCCCCGTTGTCTCAATATCTACGATCGCATACATAGGCCAAAATCAAAATTAGAGTTTGACATTTTCACTTAAAAGAAGAACTTAACCCAAAAAAGTCATTAGACTTTTTTGCTGATTGCTGACGATTGAAAATGAGAAGGTTAGGATTCAGTATTTGGTAAGCCTATCCTTCATTTTCAATGTCAGGGTTAATCCTGACAATGCTGACGGTGCCCGACAGCATTCGTCACCCTAAGGGCAAAAATGTCATTAGGGAATGACATTTTTGGGATTAAATCAAATTTTCAGCCCCCTATGAACGGAATAATGAGGTTTTTGCTAAGCGGATTGGCGGTGTTGTTGACCGCCTACCTGCTCCCTGGTGTCCACGTGGAGCATTACGGCTACGCCCTGCTCGTGGCCGCTGTGTTGGGCCTTGCCAACGCCATCGTGAAACCGATCCTTGTCGTACTCACCATCCCCATCACCGTTCTCACCCTTGGCATTTTCCTGCTGGTCATCAATGCGTTGATCATTCTACTGGTCGACTATTTTGTTCCACATTTCGATGTTGACGGTTTTTGGTGGGCATTGGCGTTCAGCCTCATCCTATCCGTTTTCAATAGCATGTTCTCCGAAATGTCGAAATCCAGAAAGTAGACCCTCCACGGGTAGCTCCCTTCCTCCACTCATCAAAAATCGCAGACCAGACCCTGCTTTTCTGGCGTTAATTGTACTAGTACAACTAGCTGTTTTATAAACCAAACAGGGCTAAAATTTCCATTTAATGCTACAGAATTACCTAAAAATTACTCTGCGTAATCTTTTCAAAAACAAGCTTTATAGCTTGATCAATATTGTTGGGCTCGCTATCGGGCTAGCGTGTTTTATCCTGATCGGCATTTATGTGAGGAATGAAACTGGTTACGACCGATTCTTTGCCAATTCCGAAAACATATACCGACTGAATACTTATGTAGATGTGAATGGGGTGCGGAACAGTTATTCCCTTTCACACTATCCCGCCTCCTTTGACATGGTTGAGGATTTTCCAGAAGTAACGAACGCAGCCACGATATTCAAGCCTTTCCTTTTCTCCAACCTGCTGCCTACAATCAAATACGAAGACAATGAGTATCAGGAGCGGAAGTTCTATATGGCCGACTCCAGTTTCTTCACGCTCTTCGATTATGATTTTGAATTTGGAAACCGGGACAAGGTTTTTGAAACGACAAATTCGGTGGTCATCACCCACGACATCGCGAAAAAGTATTTTGGAGAAGCTAACCCGTTGGGTAAGATCATTACTTTTCAGGATACGGTGGCCCTGCGTGTGACAGGAGTTCTGGCACCACCTCAAGGCAAAACACATCTCGACTTCGATTTCCTCGCTCATTCAAAATTATTGATCAGCCAGCTGGTGGGCTTCAGAATTGATCATGACTATCGCGGGCTATGGTATTACAGCTACGTTACACTTACACCTGGATCAAATCCTGAAGATACCAATGCCAAACTTCCGGCATTTGTAAAAAGTCATTATCTGCCGCGCTATGTCGAGAACAATGCCAACTTAAAACTCCAACCCATTACCGACATTCATCTGAAGTCTGAGTTCAGCAATGCTGACATGTCGGTGAATGGAAATATTCAATATGTCTATACGCTGTCCTCCATTGGAATCCTGGTGTTGATTATCGCCTGCATTAATTTCATGAACCTCTCCATCGCCCGATACTCCAATCGAGGAAAGGAAGTGGGTGTGAGAAAAGTAATGGGAGCGGAAAAGAAAAACCTTGTATTTCAATTCCTTGGTGAGTCATTGGTTATCGCGTTCATCTCCGGGCTTGTGGCCTTCTCCCTCATCTGGATCATCATTCCTGTGTTTAATGATCTCGCTTCTACACAACTAGACGCTACACAACTTCTCTATCCCGCAAACCTCATCTCGGCCCTCCTAATTACGCTGGCTGCTGGTTTTATCGCGGGAATTTACCCTTCGTTTGTGATGGCTTCATTTCAGCCTGTCAAAGTACTTAA
>JBFWZR010000063.1:0-22084 GCA_050185175.1 Cyclobacteriaceae bacterium | reverse complement strand
ATGTGGGATTTTTATCATTTTCAAATGCATCAGCTGAAGGCACTTCATGCGGATCCTCATCCCGGTAACTTTATCATCACAGATGACCTCAAGCTTGGGGTGATTGACTTTGGGTGTGTGAAAGAGATACCGGATCAATTCTACGAAACCTACTTTCAACTTCTGGATGGCAACGTGCTAAATGATCAGGACAGAATGGATCGGTTATCATATGAGTTGAACTTTATCTATGCTCAAGACACCCCTTCTGACAAGCTGTTTTTCCGGTCCATATTTACTCAGATGGTAGAGTTACTGGGTCGACCGTTTCGAAGCGCAACATTCGACTTCTCCGATGCCAATTACTTCAAATCACTTTATGCTTTTGGGGAGGCAATATCAGGGATGAAGGAGTTCAGGAACTCCAAGAAGGCGAGGGGGGTTAAAGATGCATTGTATATCAATCGCACGTACTTTGGACTATATAACCTTCTTCACGAGCTGGGTGCGACAGTCGAAACTAGCTCGTGGATACCCAACCATTTGAAGAGCGCTTAAAATTGATTTTAATGTTTTGAAAAATTCTTGACTATCAATACCTTAGCATGTAGTAGTTCATTTTTTAAACTAATAAGGTCATGCGTGCTATCTGGAAAGGACACATTCAGTTTTCACTGGTCACAATTCCCATCCGTATCTACAATGCGATAGACTCCGGTCAAACGATAAGTTTCAACCTGCTCTCCAAGGAGGGGCATAACCCCGTGAGCTATGAGAAGAAGGACAAGGTGACTGGTAAACCTTTGAAGAATGATGAGATAGTAAAGGGCTATCAGTATGAGCCTGGACAATTTGTTATCGTTGAACAAGAGGACTTCGAGAAGGTGAGGTTGAAGAGTACGCGCGTGATTGAGATAGAGGGATTCGTGAAGACGGAAGAAGTTCATCCAACATTATTTGAAGCTCCTTATTTTATCGGCCCTGACGGGGACGTTGCCGCCAAGGCATACGGACTGCTATGCCAGACTTTGAAAGAGAGTGGCAAGATCGGAGTGGGCAAAGTGGTGCTTCGTGATCGAGAGACACCAGTGTTGATCAATCCGCATGAAGGAGGAATAATGATGTACAGATTGCGTTATCCTAATGAGGTACGCAATATTCGAGAAGTACCTCAGCTAATAGAGGTTAAAGACGCTGACAAAGAGCAACTTAAGCTGGCTAAAACATTGGTTGATTCAATGACAACCAAGTTCTCAAAGATCGAAATGAAGGACCACTATTTCGATGCGCTTAAATCCATCATTGATGCCAAGATTGCCGGTAAGGAGATCGTGACCGTAGCTGAAGAAGAACCAGAAGTAGTGGATATCATGACGGCCCTGAAGGCGAGTATCGACCAGGCAAAGAAGAAGCCGATGGAAAAAGCAAAAGGCGCAAGTCAGAAGGAGGCGAAGAAATCCAAGACCACCAAGACGGCCAAGCGGAAGGCCAGCTAACACCCCGATTGACAGAATATTAGCGTAAATGCACTATCTTTGCTCCGTGGCAAAGGTGATCAAGTTTCCAATACAAACTCCTGAGAAGTTCGGCTTCAAGCCTGTTCGCAGGAAGAAGGCCACCGACTCCAGCAAGCCCGGACAGCTTCCGCTGTTCACCCGCGGTAAACTCGTCAAGCTTAACCAACTTACAACTTTCGAAGAGGCACTTTTACTGGATGAGTCACAGGATAAGCGTGCAAAAGACTTTTATAAGAAGGCAATTGAAGAGAATGATTCAAAAGCTGATGCGTATTGCAACCTTGGGATTCTCGAATCAGAAGAGAAGAACTACAGCAAGGCCATTGATTGCTTCACGCTTTCGCTAAAAGAAGAGCCGCGCCATTTCGAATCGCATTACAACCTGGCAAACCTCTACGCGGAGGTAGGTAATTTTCAGTTGGCAAAAGTGCATTATGAAATCTCGATTGAGATTGCACCGGAGTTTCCGAACAGTCACTTCAACCTTGGCCTTACACTAGCGATGAGCAAAGAGATTGAGAATGCGATCTTGTCGTTAATGAACTACAGACGCCTGGCTGCTCCTGAAGACAAGGCACATGCGGATGAGTTGATCTCTACGCTTACGCGTACGATCAATAATTAAGCCCTCAGCTTCTTCAATATCTTCTTTCCGCGACTTACGAATCCCGCGCTGCCATAAGGCATCTGGTCTTCGATCATAGTAATAAGTTCACCTTTGATTTCAGGGTATTTGTCAGCGAGGTTTGCTAAAACCGTCATGGCAAATACGCGTATGGCAATTGGCTCTTTTTTATTTTCCAATAGGGGAAAGCAAGCATCGAGGGTAATGCCATGCATCGACTTAGGAACTTCAATAAATTGAAGAAAACGGACCGTGTTTCTCTTCACTGCGTCATGTATACCCGGCTTATTCAGGTTCTGGATGATCTTCTTCAGGTGAGGTTTGATCAGTTCCGGGTGGGCCGCTACGCAATAGCTGAGCGGCCAGGCTGCTCGCTGTGTCGTGCGGTAGTGCCCAGCCAGAAAGGCGTCCACTAGGGTTTTGAACCGTACTGGATCATTACCGATATAGGCCACCATCTTGTTGACGGTCTGCTTGCTGAAGTCTGCTTGCAGTGTTTTTATCAGATTCATACTCAGTGATTTACATTGTTCGTAATTCTATAACTTACTGATTATTAGGTTTTTTAATACCTATACTTTAATTTCATATTAAAGTTAACCGATGAGTACTATGTTAGTATTTTTAGCCATCGCCTCTTTATCCATTTTTCAGCTCGGCCTGTGCTTTTTGTGCCTTCATCTGAAGCAGTCCGGCAGCAATTTGGTTTTTGGTTGATCATATTTATCCGCTGATATTTTAGCCTCCCAATTTTACGTTGGGCTGGGTGTCATTCCTATTGGGTTCTGCTAAATTGCCGCCCAAATCAGGGACGCGTGAACTATCTATCGGCAGAAAATATATCCAAATCATTTAACGACAAGTGGCTTTTCAGGGACCTTACTCTTGGCATCTCTGCGGGCGACAAGCTTGCACTCGTGGGGGAAAACGGAGTTGGGAAGTCAACATTGCTTAAAATCCTCACCGGGGAACTACAATCCGACTCAGGACTGGTCACCATCCGCGAAGGCGTGAGGTTGGCCTATCTTACCCAACAACCGTCTGCCGAAGGCTCGCTCAGTGTAAAGCAGATTTTGTTCGATGACTCCAACAAGGTTGCGGCAGCAGTGATGAGATACGAAGCCGCCATTCATGATCCAGACACCTCGCCAGAGGTGATGCAGAAATCGCTGGAAGAAATGGAGGAACTCAATGCCTGGGAATTTGATGCCAAGGTGAAGGAGGTCACCTCGCGGCTAGGTGTCACTGTCTTCGAACAAACATTTTCAACACTTTCCGGTGGACAGCGAAAGAGAGTGTTCATGGCGAAGATGCTGTTGCAGGATCCGAACCTCATCATCATGGACGAGCCCACCAACCATCTCGATCTGTCTGCCATTGAGTGGTTGGAAACTTATCTTTCTGGACAGCAGATCACTTTAATTATGGTGACCCACGATCGGTACTTTCTGGACAATGTGGCCAACACGATTCTGGAGATAGATCGAGGCAAGCTCTACACTTACAAAGGCAACTACGCTTATTTTTTGGAGAAGAAGTCGCAAAGGGAGGAGATGGTGAAAGCTGAAGTGTCTAAAGCGCGAAACCTGTTGAAGAAAGAACTTGAATGGATGAGGCGCCAGCCGAAAGCGAGGGGCACCAAAGCGAAGTATCGTGTTGAAGCGTTTTATGAGCTCCAGGAAAAAGCTTCGCAGAATCTAAAGAAGGATAAGCTCGAACTCGACATTAAAGAAACAAGGCAGGGAGGTAAAGTACTGGAGTTGCATCATGTGCATAAGCAATTCGGTGATCGTAAGATTGTAAACGACTTCTCATACATCTTTAAGAAAAAGGACAGGATTGGTATTGTTGGAGATAACGGTGTAGGCAAGTCAACCTTTTTGGATATCCTGACGGGTAAGGCCAAACAGGATACGGGCGAAGTGCTTCCCGGCCAAACTACCAAGGTGGGATACTTTACGCAGGAGGCTATCTCACTGAAAGGAGAGAATCGAGTGATAGAAGAAGTGCAGCAGATTGCTGAGTTTATCACGCTCGCTGACGGATCACAGGTATCCGCTTCAGCATTTTTGAGTTTGTTTCTCTTTCCACCCGAGAAGCAATACAATGTGGTGGAGAAGTTAAGTGGAGGAGAGAAAAAGAGACTGCAACTGCTTAAGGTGCTCATCGCTAATCCCAACTTCCTGGTGCTGGATGAACCAACCAATGACTTTGACATCGACACGCTCAATGTACTGGAGGACTTCCTTGAGAAATTTGGTGGATGTTTAATACTTGTTTCGCACGATCGCTATTTCATGGATCACCTGGTAGAACAGCTTTTTGTGTTTGAAGGTGAAGGAGTAATCAAAGTGGTCAATGGCAACTACTCCGATTACAAGGCTTCATTAGAGGAGCGGGAGCAGGGAGGCAAGAAGAGTTCAACAGCTGTTGAAGAGTGTAAGTCAGAGCCTGAGGTAGAAACTAAAAAGAAAATGTCGTTCGCTGAAAGGAAAGAACTGGAGCAATTGATCAGCGACATTGAGAAGATGGAGAACGAGAAGCAAGACCTAATACAACAATTAAGCGATGGAGACCTGTCTCCTGACGACCTGGTGAAATGTTCTGTTAGGATAAAAGAGTTGAACGATGTGATTGATTCCATGACCATCAGATGGATGGAGTTGGAAGAACTGGCGGAATGATACCGCACATAGTGGTAGTTAACCATGCGTTTGTTTATGCGGTTTTACATTGCTCTGTTTTAGCACTATTTTTGAAATAGGAGGGATAAGAAACAGAAGGTATCAGGTATGAAGGTTTTATTTTATTTTCTCATTCCGTTTTTATGGCAGGAAAGCACACCATTCAAGCCTGCTGACGAATATGGGTTTACGCTCAACTACGAGTTCAGGAATAAGGCCGTGAGTGATCGATTTAAAGTAGACTGGTCGAATCAATTACAATATTCAGATGGAACGCTTCCATTTGCCACTATTACCATCAAGCCATTAAAGTTGTCTCAGGATGAAGAGAGGGTGAAGATCATAACCAATCTGGGTAACAGAATCTATTCACGGAAGGCAGCTGTTGATAATGATATTGTTATCGAGATGGGATTCACGGACGATCTGAAGGATCACATCGATGTTTTCGAATATGATGTCATCTTTTTTTCCGGCAGGAAAGAGACTAGCAGAATCAACCTCTTTGTCGATAGGGATGGTAATTTCCTGATCAATGGAGAGAAGCGCGGAAAGTTTTGAGTTCAAGTCTGAGCTATTGACCACTCATTTAACACATACTCAAGTGGTGTAAGTCATGAGCAAAAACAGGCAATTTCCGTGTTACCTTTTTGCCTTTGCCCCGTTAAACCTAAATTGTCGCAATTAACCTAACCTATGAGGATAGTTATACTAGCCCTTCTCACTCTTTTTAGTCTTTCAACCACCGCCCAAAAGCCAAAACAGCCTGACGCATCCAGCATCGAGTTGCGGATGAAGAAGCTGAATTTTCTCGGTACAGTCTTGTATGTAGCCGCTCATCCAGACGATGAGAATACACGAGCCATAGCCTACTTGGCCAATGAGCGACTTGCTACCACAGGTTACCTGAGCATGACCCGTGGTGATGGCGGTCAAAACCTGATCGGTCCTGAAATTCGCGATCTGTTAGGTTTGATCAGGACTCAAGAGTTGCTGGCTGCACGAAGAATTGACGGAGGTCATCAGTTCTTCACACGTGCCAATGATTTTGGCTATTCCAAAAATTCGGATGAGGCTTTCCGTATTTGGAATAAAGATGAAATCTTAAGTGACGTGGTGAAAGTGATTCGGCAGTTTAAGCCTGATGTAATCTTAACCCGATTCCCGCCTGATGCCCGCGCAGGGCATGGACATCATACAGCTTCTGCGATGCTGGCGTTGGAGGCATTTGATATTACAAACGACCCGAAAGTCTATCCCGATCAGGTCGCCAAATTTGGCACCTGGCAAGTGAAAAGCGTTTACACCAACACGGGAAGGTGGTGGAATAAAGATATCAACGAGAATACTCCCGGTATTGTAACGATGGAGGTGGGAGCTTACAATCCTTTGCTAGGACAGTCGTATTCTGAAATTGCTGCGATCAGTCGTACGCAACACAAGAGTCAGGGGTTTGGATCAACTGGAAGCCGTGGCGATGAGTTGGAGTTCTTCGAAATCCAAAAAGGATACCATGCGAAGAAAGACATCTTCGAAGATGTCAACACAACTTGGTCGAGGGTAGAAGGTGGAAGTAAAATAGAGCCGTTGGTTAACAAGCTTATCCAAGAATACAGGTCAGACAATCCCGCTGCCTCTATCCCTTTGTTGTTACAGGTAAGAAAGGAAGTCACTGCATTGAAAGACGGTATTTGGAAGACGCGCAAGCTCAGCGAAGTAAATCAACTTTTACAGGATTGCATGGGGTTGTATGTAGAGGCTATTGCTACAGATTATTATGCAGCACCAGGTGAGAACGTGAAAGCTCGCTTTGAAGTGACGAACAGGTCTTCAACACCACTTCGTTTGTTAAAAGTATCTGCTCCAAAATTGAAATACGACACTACGCTGACAGCCACTACAGCCAACAACAAGCCATTGGACTTCAAGATGAGCGGTGTATTATCCGCAGAAGAATCATACAGTGATCCCTATTGGCTGAAGGAAGAGCACTCGCTGGGTTTGTTTAATGTGAAAGATAAGAGCCTTATTGGCAAGCCGGAGAATGATCCTGCTGTGTCCTTCACGTTTCAGTTTGAGGTAGGTGGTGAGCCACTTAATATTTCTGTTCCTCTTGCTTACAAGTGGAATGATCCGGTGAAGGGTGAACAGTGGAGGCCTTTTGCAGTTGTTCCTCCTGTTTCGATCAACTTGTCGGAGTCAGTGGTGGTATTTAGTACTGACAAGGGCAAACCCATTTCAGTTCTGCTTAAATCAAACGTAGATCATGCTATTAAAAGTGAGTTGAGCGTGGAGTTGCCTAAAGGATGGAGAGCTGAACCGGCTACGCAGACTTTCGAACTCAACAAGCGCGGTGAGGAAAAAACATTAAGCTTGACCGTATATCCTTCCAATGAAGAAAGTACTTCAAGCCTGCGTACAAAAGTGAAGATAGGTGACAAGTATTATGACAAGTCGTTGACTACAATAGAATATGATCACATTCCAATCCAAACGCTGCTTCCGCCTGCCGAGGTGAAGCTTGTCCGCATCAATTTGAAACGGGAAGGAGCGGTTGTGGCTTATATTCAAGGTGCCGGAGATGAGATACCGGCTGCATTGAGAAACATGGGCTATGAGGTGTGGGAGATGAAGAACGAAGAAGTAACAAGGGATAATCTTGCCAAAGTAGATGCTGTGGTGCTGGGTGTAAGAGCCTTGAACACCAATGATCGAATTCCATTTTTTATGCCCGAACTTCTTCAATATGTCAATAATGGCGGCACGATGATCGTGCAATACAATACCAGCTTCAGGATGGAAGTAGGCAAGGATGAGTTTGCGCCCTATCCGATTTCAGTTTCCAGGGATCGTGTGACGAATGAGGAGAGCCCGGTGTCAATCTTGAAACCTGATCATCCTGCTTTGGCGAAACCTAATAAGATTACGAACAAGGATTTTGAAAACTGGGTGCAGGAGCGAGGCTTGTATTTCCCCAATCAATGGGATCCAAAATATGAAGCACTGTTATCGATGAATGACCCCGGTGAAGAGTCATTGAACGGTTCGTTATTGGTGGCACAATATGGAAACGGATACTACGTCTACACGGGGTTGTCATTTTTTAGAGAACTGCCAGAAGGAGTGCCGGGTGCGTATAAATTATTTGCCAATCTGGTGTCTCTGGGCAAATCGAAAGCTCCCGAAAACCAAAAAATCAAATCTGGAAAATAATGTCTGACGAACAGGAAGAAAAACCTCCCGTATTCTCAAGGTGGAGTGCGTGGTATTGGCTGGTTATGCTGGTGTTGGCTGTGCAGATTGTTATTTATTTGTTCATTACAACTTCCTTCTGATGTATCCTATCGACTGGGCAATACTGTTTACTACCCTTATTCTGATTGTTGTCTACGGAACGTGGAAGAGTCGGGGAAGCCGTAACATTGATAGTTATTTGTTGGGTAACAAAAGTTTGCCGTGGTGGAATGTTTGTTTGTCAATCATGGCCACGCAAGCGAGTGCGATTACGTTTCTTTCTACCCCAGGACAGGCGTACGAAGATGGAATGCGGTTTCTGCAATTCTACTTTGGTCTTCCGTTGGCGATGGTCATTCTGAGCATTACCGCGGTGCCAATTTATCACAGACTTAAAGTTTATACTGCATATGAGTATCTGGAGAATCGCTTTGATCTAAAGACGAGGTCCCTTGCTGCATTCTTCTTTCTTATGTTAAGAGGGTTGTCCGTTGGTATTACAATCTATGCACCCTCACTGATCCTGTCGACCATGCTGGACTGGAATATTAATATCACCACGATATTCATCGGATCGCTGGTGATGATTTATACCGTGAGTGGTGGAACGAGGGCGGTAAGCATGACGCAAAAGTATCAGCTCACTATCATAATGGCCGGTATGATCATCGCGGGGATGACAGCGTTTTACAAGCTACCAAAAGACATCACATTCACGGAAGCATTTCAAATGGCTGGTGAGATGGGCAAGCTTAACCTGATCAACTTGTCATTTGACCTAAGCGATCGATACAATATCTGGTCTGGATTAATTGGAGGATTGTTTTTATTCCTTTCATACTTTGGTGCTGATCAATCCCAGGTTGGTCGTTACCTTGGCGGCAAATCTATTGGTCAGAGCCGATTGGGTTTGATCTTTAATGGTCTCCTAAAAGTGCCGATGCAGTTTATCATACTTTACATCGGCATTCTTGTTTTTGTATTCTATCAGTTTCATCAAGCTCCGGTATTTCACAATCAATCCCTGAAGGACAAGGCAATGCAAACGGAATATGGTGCAGCCATTTCCGGACTTGAGACACAATATGACGATGTATTTGTTAAAAGAAGGGGAACTGCTGAAAAGTTAATTGACGCCATCCGACAAGACAACTCTTCCATGCTCGAACAGTCGAAGAAAGAGATGGAACAAATTCAAAGTGAAGAAAAACAGATTCGAACTCAGGTCAAAGACCACATTGCCGCGGCCATACCCGGAGCCAATACGCTCGACAAAGATTATGTTTTTATCAATTTTGTAATGACATATTTGCCGCATGGTTTGATCGGCCTTTTGCTGGCTGTGGTGTTCTCTGCTGCTATGGCCTCAACGGCCTCGGAACTTAATTCCTTGGCATCTACAACGGCTGTCGATATTTACAAGCGTTCTGTAAAGCCAAATGAAGAAGACTATCACTATGTGAAGGCATCCAAGTGGTTTACCGCAGGCTGGGCAGTGTTTGGAATGATGTTCGCATCTATCGCCAATCAGGCCGAGAACCTTATTCAGTTTGTGAACATTATTGGATCACTGTTCTACGGCACAATACTGGGAATATTTTTATCAGCGTTCTACATCAAATACATCAAGTCTAATGCAGTTTTTGTTGCAGCAATTATTGCGGAGGCCGTTATACTCTATTGCTATTTCTTTACGAAAGTAGCTTTCCTTTTGTACAACATCATTGGCTGCCTTGTGGTGGTAATTGTGGGACTTATCATTCAATACTTCGAGAATCAACAAACAAAAAAGGCATCCTGATAGGATGCCTTTTTTAATTCGAGATTCAAATCTTATTTCAAAGCCTTCAGGAAGTCTTCGTTTAGCTTGATGTATCCGAAGTCACCTTGCGCTTTCTTGGCAAGATCCAATGACTTTTCCGCGGCTGCTTTTGCGCCTGCTTTGTCACCAGCATCTTTTTTCATTTGTGCCAAACGATGAATGTTCCAGAATGCATTTGGATTACCTTCCGCGATACCTTGCTCCATCCACGCGATGGCTTGCTTAAGATCTCTCTTAGTGTCATGGTAGTAGATAGCAGCGGTGATCAGGTTGCCAGGGCGAACTTTTGTGTTTGCCTCGATGGCTTTCATGATTTGATCATCGAAATCAACACCTACTTTAAATTTCACTGAAGTGTTTTCCCATGCGATTTGAATGTTAGCACTTTTGCTGTCGGCAGCAATATCAGAGATGTTCATGGTGAAAGTTTCGACAGTTTCTGTGAGCTTTCCTGGCTTCACCTTGAAGTTGGCCACTTCTTTAGACTTGTCGTAGCCTCCTGTGTTACCACCAAGAGACAAATCGCTGTAAAGGGAAACAGTCCACTCGGTAGCACCTGGCCAGCTGAAAAGCAGATATTGACCTTTAGCGACTTTAGTACCTTCTACTGTAACGTCATCGCCAAAAGTGATGATCGTTCCATTGTTAGCACCAGTTCTCCAGATTTGGCCGTATGGAGTCAAGAAATTTGCACCCTCACCAAAGATTTTACGACCTTTCATTTGAGGTCTGGAATAGTCGATTTTGATTTCGGTAAGACCAACTACTGAGGTCACAGAACCTGCAGGGCTGGGCTGTGGCGTTTGAATCTGTGCTTGCGCTACCCACGCAAGCGCCACGAATACTACGGTGATTAATTTCTTCATTTTGCTTTTATTTTGGGTTTTGTTGTTTGTACTTGAAGGCGCCAAATATACAGTAATTTTAATTTTTTAAAAGGCGGCCACTGCCTTGAAGCTCCCAGAATCATTTTATCAACGATCGAATGTGCAGCGCATAGCGAAAGACCTATTGGGTAAGGTTTTAGTTACGCGCATTAACAATTCATTAACAAGCGGGATGATCGTAGAAACAGAAGCATATTCCTTTAGTGAGCGCGGGTGTCATGCTTATAATTATTTGCGCACTTCCCGAACCGAGATCATGTTTTTACCCGGTGGACATGCCTATGTGTATTTGTGCTATGGGATTCACCATCTCTTTAATGTAGTGACGAACAAACAGGACAAACCCGAAGCGGTGTTGATCAGGGCCCTTCAACCTGTAGAGGGAGATGAGTTAATGATGGATAGGATGGCTGTAAGAAAATTGTCTCGAATTACTTCCGGACCCGGTAAACTAACGAAAGCATTAGGCATTGACCGTAAACTAAATGGAAACAGTCTTCAAAATGATGAGGTTTGGATCGAAGATATCGGTACAAATATTGTAAAGAAGGATATGGTTGAGACGAAGCGGATTGGCATAGACTATGCAGGAGAGGATGCGGAACTTCCCTGGCGCTACTATATCAAAGGGAATCCATGGATTAGTAAGGCATGATGAAGGATTTTTTAATTTTGCTGAGATGAGGTACTATTTTTTGATCTGTTATCTATTTTTCTGCTCGCTGAGTGCACTTTCTCAGGCAGGCCAAATTTCATTCAAAAGTCTTAATTCGGAATTGGACGAACAAAGTCCGGTGATGAGCTTGGATGGCAAAACAATGTTCTTCACAGTGGCATCACATCCGCAGAACATCGGAGGGAGGCGCGACAAAGGCGATATCTGGCAGTCCGTTTTGATTGGCAATGAGTGGTCTGCGCCAATTCACATGGGCTCCGTTCTCAACAATCGGGAATATAATGCTGTGGCAGGATTGTCTGCAGATGGCAATGAACTCTATCTCTTGGGCCACTATAATGAGAGTGGTGATGTGAAGTCGCAGGGATTTTCAGTATCACGAAAAATAGGAACCGGATGGTCCACTCCCCAAAATGTCAACATACCTTACTTCCTAAATCGGAGCAGTACATTCTCAGGTCACGTTACAGCCAGCGGAAATGTGTTTGTCTATTCTGGTGAAGGCTACACATCACTTGGCGTGGAGGATATTTATGTTTCAGTGAAAAATTCTTCTGGAAACTGGAGCGAGCCAAAAAACCTTGGTAGGAATATCAATACTTCTTTTCAGGAGATGTGTCCGTGGCTAAGTGAAGACACGCACTTCCTTTATTTTGCTTCCAATGGACGTCAGGGCTATGGAAGCTTTGATATCTATTATTCTGAGAGACTTGATGATACTTGGGCAAAATGGTCGGCCCCTGTGAATATGGGAGCTGGTGTGAATTCGGAAGGAAGAGAGCTTTATTATATTCCGTATCCTGACGCGGGTATCGCACTGTTTACATCTACGCAGAACAGCGATGGCTATGGAGATGTGAAACTCTATCGACCGCCAAAAGAGGTTTTGGATTCGTTGATGAAGAAGGCAGACGAGATGCCACCCGACACCGTTGTTAAGTTGGTTGAGATCGTTAGAGAAAAGCCAATAACCGCACCGGAGAAGTTTGTTAGGATATGGGGAAAGATAACGGACTCTGGCACTGGCAATCCTATTGCTGCAAAAGTCAACTTCCATTCTGATTCCAACTTTCAAATCACCGCTGGCCCTGATGGGGTCTATTCCATTAATGTGCCTTCTGTAGACGAATACTCAATAAAAGTGGAATCTCCTGGTTTTGTGGGGAGCTTTGAAAAGCTTGACATCCGAACCTTTGAGATGAAAGACCTGGAGATGAATTTCAAACTTCAACCGGTGGCTGTCGGAGCTACAGTTAATCTAAAAAGCGTGCTTTTCCAACAGAGCACGGCAAATCTGCTGGATGAATCTTATGATGAACTTGATATGGTGGTTGATTTTCTCAAATCAAACCCCAATGTCGAAATAGAATTGGCGGGTCATACAGACAACAGAGGTCTTCAAGTTCACAACATGCGTTTGTCTCGCGAAAGGGTGGAGACAGTCAAAGCATATCTCGTAGAAAAAGGGATCGATGACAAACGTGTCACTGGAAAAGGATATGGAGGCATTAAACCTATTGCCGACAACGATGCAGAAGTCACACGAAGGCTAAACCGCAGGGTTGAGTTTACGATCGTGAAGAATTAGAATCCTACGGCAGTATCATCGCCTCTCGGATCAGCGCCACCTTCAAGTCTTCCATCAGGTAAAATTAATATCGCATCTACGCGACCGATTCCACCGCGACTTACAAACTTGTGGCCCATTGACGATAGGGTAGTGCTGTCATTTTTAGTTAGTGCCCCTGCTTCAATCAGCACCATATCTGGCAACCACTGGTGATGAAACCTTTTAGCACTCACTGATTCCTGCATGCCCATCCCGAAGTCAATCACATTGACGATGTTCTGAAACACAGATGTAATAATGGTTGTTCCCCCGGGTGTTCCCACCACCATGAATAGCTTTCCATCTTTTTCTACGATAGTCGGTGTCATCGAACTTAACATTCTCTTACCAGGTTCAATTTTGTTTGCTTCCCCGCCAATGGCACCGTACATATTGGGTACACCAGGCTTCACGCTAAAGTCATCCATCTCATTGTTGAGAAAGAATCCAGCACCATCCACAACGACAGCACTCCCGTATCCACCGTTAAGGGTTGTGGTTACTGATACGGCATTACCTTCAGGATCGACAACCGATAAGTGAGTAGTCTGTTCCGATTCTTTCATTGCTACCATGCCATGGTCGATGGATTGGCTTGGAGTTGCCTTCTCAGGATCATAGCCTTCCATACGATCATCATTGTACATGTCGGAAGTGAGTTCCGCCACGGGCACATTCACAAAGTCAGGATCTCCAAGATAATAAGCGCGATCAGCGTAAGCTCTTCGCTCAGCTTCTGTCATCAGGTGTACGCTCTTCGCGGAGTTCCAACCCCATTCATTCAAGGGAAATGCTTCAACAGTTTTCAACAATTGCATCAAGGCAACTCCACCGCTGGAAGGTGGCGGCATGGAGATGACTTTATATCCTTTGTAGCTACCGGTCAGGGGCGTGCGCCAGATGGCATCGTAAGATTTTAAGTCTTCTTTGGTGATCAAACCTTTACCGCGCTCCATTTCGCTTACAATAAAGTCAGCAGTTTCACCTTCGTAAAATCCGGCTCTTCCATTATCACGAATTCTCTCCAACGTATGTCCCAAAGCTTTGTAGTAGACGGAGTCACCTTCAGACCATTGTTCATTGGCCAGATTATCGGGCATGACCGTGTTGTATTTTTTTAAGTCTTCCTGAATACGATTCAAACCTTCAGCCTCCTTGGCAGTAAGCGTAAATCCTTTGATGGCAAGATCAATGGCGGGCTGTACCAGTTCAGCCCATGCAAGCTTTCCGTGTTTTTCATGAGCAGCAGCCAGTCCGGCAACAGTGCCTGGCACGCCACTGGCGAGGTGACCTTTTTTGCTTAGGTCAGATATCGCTTCACCGGTTTCACCTATGTACATGTTGGTGCTGGCAGCAGCAGGTGCTTTTTCCCGATAGTCCAGCGCAACAGCCGTTCCATCCTTGAATCTCGCAACCATAAAACCACCTCCGCCAATGTTTCCTGCAACAGGATAGGTGACAGCTAATGCAAATTGAACGGCAATCGCAGCATCAACTGCGTTTCCTCCCTTTTTCATAATCTCGGCACCTACTTTAGAGGCAAGCGGATGTGCGGATACTACCATCGCCTTGTCAGCAGTGACACCGACAATTCTCTTTTTAGTTTCCTGCGATTGACAAGAAACTATAAATGCTGCCGATAGTAGGATAAAGATGCGCCTCATAGAAATGGGTTTTGGTTTGTGCGCATAAATGTATTACTTGATTACTAACAAAACTATGAGTTTAAGGAAGGAAAAGGCCGCTCGTCTAAAGTTGTCTGTACTTGAGCAAACGCTTAAGTTGGTAGGAAAGAAATCTTTTGATGAGATCTATGTTGATGACATTTGTACCAAGACTAAGATAAGTAAGGTCACTTTGTTCAAGTACTTCCCTCAAAAGGAAGATATCCTTCTTTATTACTTTCGGATCTGGTGTTTGAGAAGGGCAGTAGAGTTACATGAAAAGCCAAAGGAAGGAATGGCGGGCATTACATTCCTTTTTGATAAGCTAAGTGAAGATTGCGAAGCCAACCCTGGTGTGATCTTGAGTTTGTTTGCCTATCTAGCAGACTTGAGGCGACCACCAAAGCCATTTCCCGTTAAAGTAGAAGAGAAGAAGTTTCTATATCCCGATAAGCCGGACATTGCTTCCATTGATATTCAATCAGTGGATCAGATGTTTGAGAAGTTTACACTGGAGGCGATTTTCAAAAAGGAAATCACCAAGTCGGCATCTACCCGCGACATCACCCATCTTTTGACCACTATCTTTTATGGTTCCGTGGTAACTGCACATATTCAGCAGATCAGCAACCTGAAATTCTTCTTTCGTAAAAATGTGGAGTTGGTAACGAAAGGGCTGTGAGCTAACCTTTCATCTTCACGGTCTTCGTGCCTTGCTTTTCAAACCACTTGATTCTTATTCTGCCTACCTGTAGTTTCTTATGCCATTTATGATTCTTATACCATGTGTGGTGATAGCGAGGCTTTTTCGCGTCAACAGTATGATAGTTATGCCGACTGCAAGCGGAGAAGAGAAGGGCAAAGGCTATGAATAGAAGCGTTCTCATCTGTTTAAGAACAGCTAAACTATTACTTTATTTTGTAAGAGGTGCTGATAAACAAAAAAGCCCTGTTAAAGGGCTTTGATTTTGTGGCGGTCTGGACGGGACTCGAACCCGCGACCTCCTGCGTGACAGGCAGGCATTCTAACCAGCTGAACTACCAGACCAAAATAGGAGCGCAAAGATAGTGTTTGGGTGATTCTATCCAAAAATATCGTTTAGGAAATCATTTATATCATCTATCGCTCTTTTGTCGCTTTCCCCTTTGTCATTAATCCTGCTATTTTTGTGCAACAGTTGTAACTATGGAACTTGACTTTGAGAAGCCCATCGCTGAACTGGAAGCGAAATTGGAAGACATGAAGGAACTTGCCAAGGACAGCGATAAGGACGTGCAAGCGGCCATCAAAGCCTTGGAAAAGAAGATAGGTGCTCTCAAGAAGGAAACCTTCGAAAACCTCACCGGCTGGCAACGCGTACAGCTATCCCGTCATCCCGATCGGCCCTACACCCTCGACTACATTTACGAAATGACGTCAGACTTCATCGAGTTGTTTGGCGACAGGAGTGTGGCCGATGACAAAGCAATGGTAGGTGGTTTTGGTTCCATTGATGATCAGACCTTTATGATCATCGGGCAGCAAAAAGGGCGCAACACGAAGCAGCGTCAGTTGAGAAACTTTGGTATGGCTAACCCAGAAGGCTATCGCAAAGCTCTTCGACTGATGAAGTTGGCAGAGAAATTCAACAAGCCTATAGTAACGCTGATCGATACACCCGGTGCATTCCCCGGTTTGGAAGCCGAAGAACGTGGACAGGGTGAGGCTATCGCGAGGAACCTCAAGGAGATGTTCATGCTGAAAGTGCCGGTGATCTGTATCGTGATAGGTGAAGGAGCATCTGGTGGCGCATTGGGTATTGCCATTGGTGATCGAGTGTTCATGTTGGAGAACTCGTGGTATTCTGTGATTTCCCCCGAAAACTGCTCTACGATTCTCTGGCGAAGCTGGGATTATAAAGAACAGGCGGCTGAAGTATTGAAGCTCACTGCGAAAGACATGCTCAGTCATAAACTTATTGATGGAATTATCAGCGAGCCTTTGGGCGGAGCACATCGTGATGTGACGTGGATGGCGAAAGAAGTGAAACGTGTAATCATGGAAACCTACAAAGAGTTGGCAAAGCAAAAGACGGAAGATCGCATCGCAGCCCGGATCGAGAAGTTTGGCGGAATGGGCGTGGTGAAAGAATAGATTTAATTTAATTGAAATCAAGTGAGAGACCGCATAACTTAAGGTGCGGTTTTTTTATTTCTAATAATGATTAAAACATAAACCCGAACAGAGTGAATTTACATGTAGTTAATACCGGGTTCTTTAAACTGGATGGCGGTGCGATGTTTGGTGTGGTGCCAAAATCAATTTGGACGAGGACCAATCCCGCTGATAACAACAACCTCATTGATCTCGCCATGCGTTGTTTGTTGATCGAAGACGGGGATCGACTGATCCTGATTGACAATGGTATTGGCAACAAGCAGGACGAGAAGTTTCTTGGACACTATTATCTACACGGTGATGATTCATTGGAGAAGTCGTTAAAAAAATTAGGCGTTGGGTTTGATCAGATTACTGATATGTTTTTATCGCATCTTCATTTTGATCACTGCGGAGGAAGTATCAAAAAGACTGCTGATAAACTGGAACTTAGTTTCCCCAAGGCTCGATATTGGTCGAATCGTGATCATTGGAAGTGGGCGACAGTTCCAAATCCACGTGAGAAGGCGAGTTTCCTTAAAGAAAATATTTTGCCGATTGAAGAGAGTGGCCACCTACAATTTACTGAAGTGGATAGACCGTCACCGATCTCTTCATTCGATATCATCTATGTGTCGGGGCACACAGATAAGATGATGTTGCCAAAGATTAGATACAAAGACAAGGTGATTTGTTATATGGCGGACCTCGTACCGACTGTCGGACATATTCCATTGCCTTATGTGATGGGATACGATACCAGACCACTGATTACGATGGAAGAGAAGAAGACATTCCTTGATGAGGCTGCAAGCAATGGGTACATCCTTTTCTTTGAGCATGATCCCGTCAACGAGTGTTGTACGGTAAAGCACACAGAGAAAGGTGTGCGGTTGGACAGAACTTTTCCTCTAAAGGATATACTTTAGATGATGAAGATCGGGCTTGCACTTTCTGGAGGAGGAGCGCGAGGAGTAGCGCATGTAGGCGTGATAAAAGCGCTGGAAGAAATGAACATTGAGATCAATGTGGTTTCGGGAACGTCCGCAGGTTCAATCGTGGGTGCGCTGTATGCGTATGGTTATAATCCTGATGAGATATTTGATATCGTAAAAGACGTTACCGCATTTCGTTCAGTTCGCCCTGCGTGGACGTGGGCTGGACTGCTTACTATGGACGGTTTGCGTGAAATGCTGTCGAACGCGATGCCGGAGAATGACTTCAAAGCTTTGAAGAAGCCATTAACGATAGCAGCAACCGAAATCCGTAAGGGAGAAATTCAATATTTTGATGAGGGCGAATTGATTCCGGCTATCGTGTCTTCTTGCTCTGTGCCAGCGGTATTCAACCCGGTGAGCTATAATGGTGGTTTGTTTGTTGATGGCGGACTGTTTGATAACCTGCCTAGTAAAATCATCCGCGACTCATGCGATTTTTTGATTGGGTCTCACTGCAATCCCATTAGCACTAACTTTGATGCGAAGAGTCTGCGTGTAATTATCGAGAGGAGTCTGCTCATGGCTATCAATGCAAACACCAGTCATAGCAAGAAATTTTGTGATGTGGTGATCGAGCCAAAGAAGTTGGACAGCTTCAGTAGTTTTGAAATAGCCAGAGCGAAGGAAATTTTCGATATTGGTTATGAATTCACTAAAGCCAATTTTACGGCAGAGGATTTTAAAAAGACATCGTCATGACAGAAACCACGCTTAGTTTTCGCGAGCAGATTGAACAGGGTATTCCCCAGGAGTTGCCGCCAGCAAAAGCATATGACGACTCAGTCAATCATGCACCAAAAAGAAAAAATATTCTCTCATCGGCTGAAAAAAGACAAGCGGTAAAAAATGCCTTGCGTTATTTCCCATCAAATTTTCATGACGTACTTGCACCAGAGTTTCTTGATGAGCTGAATCGATACGGTCGGATCTATATGTACAGATTCAGACCAGACTACGAAATGAAGGCGCGGCCGATTTCTGAATATCCTTCGAAATCAAAGCAAGCAGCAGCGATCATGCTGATGATACACAACAATCTTGACCCTGCGGTGGCGCAACACCCTCATGAGTTGATCACCTATGGTGGCAACGGAGCTGTTTTTCAAAACTGGGCTCAGTATCTCATTACCATGAAATACCTAAGTGAGATGACCGATGAGCAGACACTTCACATGTATTCCGGTCATCCTATGGGATTGTTTCCCTCATCACCTGCAGCACCACGAGTGGTGGTGACCAATGGTATGATGATTCCCAACTACAGCAAACAGGATGATTGGGAAAAGTATAACGCACTTGGTGTAACGCAATACGGCCAGATGACTGCCGGTTCTTATATGTATATAGGTCCACAAGGAATTGTTCATGGCACTAACATCACGATACTTAATGCGGGCCGAAAGATTTCAAAAAAAGGGGAAGGCTTGGCGGGGAAAGTTTTTGTAACGTCTGGACTTGGAGGGATGAGTGGCGCACAGCCAAAGGCTGGCAACATTGCAGGATGCATAACTGTGGTTGCTGAGGTAAATGAAAAGGCAACAAGGAAGAGACATGCGCAAGGTTGGGTAGATGAAGTTGTTGAGGACCTTGATAAGTTGGTGTCGCGCGTGAAGAAAGCGAAGGAGCAAAAAGAAGTGGTGTCCATTGCCTACCAGGGCAATGTGGTGAATGTGTGGGAAAAATTTGATGAAGAAAATTTGTACATCGATCTGGGTTCGGATCAAACTTCATTGCACAATCCGTGGGCAGGTGGATACTATCCTGTAGGATTGAGTTATGAAGAGAGCAATGACATGATGGCAAAGAACCCTGAACGTTTTCAAGAGAAAGTGAAGGAGACTTTGAGGCGACATGCCGATGCAGTGAATGCGCATACGGCAAAGGGTACATACTTCTTTGACTACGGAAATGCCTTTTTGCTGGAGGCATCGAGAGCAGGGGCGGATGTGATGGCAGCTGATGGAATAGACTTCAGGTATCCATCTTACGTGCAGGATATCATGGGCCCGATGTGTTTTGATTATGGGTTCGGTCCATTTCGCTGGGTATGTACATCCGGTAAAGATGAAGATCTCGACATGACAGATCAGCTAGCGGGAGATGTGCTTGATGAAATCAGAAAAACAGCCGATGAAGAAATCCAGAGTCAACTGAGTGATAATATTAATTGGATTAGGGCAGCGAAGGCAAATAAGTTGGTGGTGGGGTCGAAGGCGAGAATACTTTACGCAGACGCTGAGGGCCGAATTAAAATCGCGCGTGCCTTCAACAAGGCTATCAAGGAAGGAAAGATTGGGGCCGTTGTTTTAGGTCGAGATCATCACGATGTATCGGGCACGGATAGTCCATTTAGAGAAACATCTAACATTTATGACGGATCGCGCTTCACAGCTGACATGGCCATTCACAATGTGATTGGAGACTCGTTTCGAGGCGCTACCTGGGTGTCGATCCACAATGGTGGTGGTGTAGGATGGGGAGAGGTGATCAATGGCGGCTTTGGTATGTTACTCGATGGCTCTAAGGAAGCGGACGAGAGATTGCAGTCGATGTTGCATTATGATGTAAACAACGGAATTGCCCGAAGAGCATGGGCGGGAAATTCAGGTGCTGAGCATGCGATCAAAAGAGCGCAGCAGGAAAATGAGAAACTGAAAGTAACCGAAGCTCACGCCACAGACGATAAGTTACTCGATAGCCTTTTCTAATCATGTTGCGGCCATTCTACTTATTGATGTTTAAACTCTTCGGCTGGAAGACGGAGGGAAATTTTTCTCCTGAGATCAAGAAGTATGTTATCGCGGTGGCGCCACACACCAGCAATTGGGACTTTGTAGTAGGCGTGGCGGCAAGAAGTATTTTCCGAATTCAAAAAGCCAGGTATTTGGGCAAGAGTTCACTCTTCAAGCCAGCCATTGGTTGGTTTTTTAGATGGCTGGGCGGTTACCCGGTGGATCGATCTTCGAGTCACGACATGGTGCAGCAAGTGACAAAGATTTTCAACGATCATGAAAGCTTCATTCTGGCTATGGCTCCGGAGGGAACACGAAAGAAAGTCGAGAAATTGCGAACTGGTTTTTACTATATCGCCAAGAGCGCAGGTGTCCCGATTATTCCGGTAGGTTTTGACTTTGGTGGTAAGCGAGTTGTCGTGGGCGAGCCCCTTTATCCAACTGGAAACATTGAAGAGGACATGGAGAAAATGCTCGAATTTTACCGGACTATCAAGGGAAAGAACCCCGAACTAGGTATTTCATAGAGAAAACACGTCCGAATCCGGATAAGGAGTAAGGGAATTGAGGCTTATGATTACCTTTGTAGCCAGAAAAACCAACTATTAAAGCATATGAAAAAAATAATTGTACTCTTAGTTTTTGTCGCAGGTGTAGCCACTACTGGCTACTCTCAGTTCATAAAGCAGGGGACGATTTTAGGGGGTGGAGCTTTTGAGTATAAGTCGCATAAAGATGATGCTGATTTCAAACAGAGCAGCCTTTCTCTTTCACCATGGGCAGGTTATATGGTGATTGATAATTTCGCGGTTGGGGCACTTTTGTCGGTGTCTACGACTACTCAAAAGTCAGGTGCCTCAGATTTCAAGAACACGCGCTCTGATATTTTATTTGGTCCAGTTGCGCGGTACTATATGGACAACGGACTATTCGCTCATGGTCAGTTTGGGTTCGGTCCGGGTAAGAGCAAGAACGAATCTGGTGGTACGACTACGACAACTAAGTTTAGTATCAGTGAATTAAGATTGGGAGCTGGCTACGCAGTAAGAATTTCTGATACTGTTCTTTTTGAACCGATTGCAGGATACCTATCACAGTCCTCAAAGAATAAGTCTTCAAATGTGAAGAACACAGAGAGTGGTTTCTTCCTTATGGCTGGATTCACCATTTTCTTCCACTCAACAAACTAAAATTTCAAGGATGAGGATAAGTTGGCTTCATATTTGTCGTTAGCTTTGAAACAAAATCCATTTGTATGAAAAAATTACTTGTTATTGTTTGTCTGATAGCTGCTGTTGGTTTCCTTCAAGAAGCCAATGCACAAGCACAGTTTGCAATTGGTGTAAAAGGCGGACTGAATTTTTCAAAATTAGATGTGAGCCAGGGAGCCTCTAATATTGATAATAGAAGCGGCTTTCATGGAGGAGCCTTTGGCTTGATTAAATTCTCTAAAATTGGAATTCAACCCGAAATCATTTTTTCGAAGCAGGGTAGTAATTTCGATTTCAACTCAGCAGATA
>JBFWZR010000062.1:0-22551 GCA_050185175.1 Cyclobacteriaceae bacterium | reverse complement strand
ACCTTGAGATAAAGGATGGATTTGACATGATGATCCGAAATGTGAAGAAAGAAATTGAGCTATTTCGTGATACTAACATTCCTTTGTTTACCAAAATCAATACCCACACGCAGCAGTATGGCCAGATATCCGGTTCGATGACTGTGGAAATTGAAGGAAAGGAGCTAACGCTGCAACAGGCTGGCGTTATGTTAATGGACACAAACCGGGAAAAGAGAGAGAGTGTTTACAATACTATAGCTGAGAGAAGGCTGAAGGATAAAGATCAGTTGGATGAACTGTTTACCAAATTAATTGAACTCAGAAATCAGGTTGCACATAACGCAGACTTCCAAAATTTCCGCGACTACATGTTCAAGTCATATGGGCGTTTTGACTATACACCGGAAGATTGTTTTCAGTTTCACAAGGCTGTACAGTCAGAGGTGGTGCCATTGCTCAATGAAATGGCAAAGGATCGAAAGAGCAAACTGAAGGTAACGGAACTGAGACCATGGGATAAGGCAGTTGATCCAGAAGGAAGAGCGCCACTCAAGGCTTTTGAAAACGGGAAAGACCTTACCGAAAAAGCAATTGAATGCTTTTACCGCCTGGATCCTTATTTGGGCCAGTGTCTCTCTATTATGAAAGAGATGGGCCATCTGGATTTGGAGTCCAGAAAAGGTAAAGCGCCTGGGGGCTACAACTATCCACTTGCGGAGATAGGAGTGCCGTTTATTTTTATGAACGCTACATCCACACTTCGCGACATGACTACAATAATGCATGAAGGTGGTCATGCTGTACACAACTTTCTTACGATGGATCTTCCATTACATGATTTCAAATCACCACCCATGGAGGTTGCAGAATTAGCCTCAATGTCGATGGAACTGATATCAATGGATCATTGGGATATTTTCTTTGATAACGAAGATGATCTGAAGCGGGCAAAGTTGGAACACCTTGAAGACCTGATAGAAACATTGCCGTGGGTTGCTACCATTGACAAGTATCAGCATTGGCTATATGAGAACCCCAACCACTCACCCGAGGAGAGAAAGCAAAACTGGAATCGGATTGTTGATGAGTTCTCAGATTCGGTAACAGACTGGAGTGGACTGCAAGACAACAAAGACTATCTGTGGCAAAAGCAGCTTCATCTCTACGAGGTTCCATTTTATTACATTGAATATGGTATGGCTCAATTGGGTGCTGTAGCGGTTTGGCGCAACTATCGCCAGGATAAACAAAAGGGGTTGCAAGGTTACATGAATGCTTTGAAGCTCGGCTACATGAAGAGCATACCAGAGATTTATGCGGCAGCCAATATCCGTTTTGACTTCAGTCAAAAATACATTCGAGAGCTGATGGAATTTGTGAAGGCTGAGATTGCCAGAATCTAGCCTCGCACTTTATCGAGAAGCTGACTCAACTGTTCCGCTTCCTGTGCGGACAGCCTTGACACGATGTCATCCAGTTCCTTGGTATAAGTGTCAATTGACTTAAGCAAATCAAGACCTGCTGAATTGATTGCAATATCTGCGGCCCTTTTGTCATTTGGGCATTGACTTTTTTCCACAAGGTTTTTTGTGATCAACCGGTCGAGTAGCCTGGAAACATCAGAGTTCTTATCCATCATCCTCGATTTGATCTCAGCCCCAGAAATTTTGCCAGGGTATTGTCCTCTAAGAATGGAAAGGATGTTGTACTGCTGTGGCGTGATTCCAAATCGGTTGAAAAACTCCTTGTGCTGATTGGCCAGCCAGCCAGCTGTATATATAATATTGATCGAAATCTCCTGGAAGCTATTTCGAAACTGGTTTTGTTTAATTTCTTCCTTGATATTCATCTTATAAATAAAACAAAATAAAAAAGCATCTCAATGATTTGAGATGCTTCCTTTTCAAAAATCGTTGCTTATCAGGCTTTGTTGAGCTCCAATTTGCACTCAATTCCAACTTCATCTGCTACCACGAACTCGCCAGATTCCAATTTGTTTGACCATTTCAGGCCATAGTCTTGGCGGTTAAGTGATCCATTCAATTTAAAACCTGCCTTCATGCCGCGACCAGTATTTACAGTTCCTCCGTAAGTCACGTCAAACGCGACATCCTTAGTCACGTCACGCATGGTTAGCTTGCCCTTGAGTTGGTATTTGCTGCCTTCCTTTACCAGTTTGCCCTTAAAAGAGATTGTTGGGAATTTTTCTGCGCTAAAGAAATCATCAGAACGAAGATGTCCGTCACGTCTCTCATTGTCTGTATCGACAGAGGCGACCTGCGCTGTAAACTCAACGTCTGCACCGTTAAAATCGTCAGACGCTGTTGTAACCTTGCCTTCAAACTGCTTGAAATTTCCTTCCACTTCAGACACCACCATGTGGGTCACGTTGAAACCAATTTTGCTGTGTGCTTGATCGATACTCCAGGTCGATTGTGCAAAACCGACTGTGGTGATAGAAATAATGGCTAATAGCGTAATAATGCGTTTCATAATTTTTGTTGTTGATTGGCAAATGTAATTAAATACTCCCTAAATAAGTGTTTGAACATACAGTTATTTCTCTACCTAATTTATAGAGAAATAGAATCAAAGATTAAGCCAATACGTGAGTTTTAGTACAAGCGACCGATACTTGGGCTGACCGACACTTATCAACTCACCGTGCTCGAAAGAAGAAGCAAAATAATTATCCGTGTAAACGATAAATAGGTCGGAAACCGGCTTAAACCGCCATTGCAGCCTCGAATTAATATTCAGATTGCTGATCTGACTGTTGTATTGAAAAAAAGTGGTCCAGAACACATTTTTCGTGAAGGTAAAATCAAACTTGGGTCCAAACAGAACCAAATCGGCACTGGCATAAGGCTCCGGCAGCCGAATCCTGTTGAATGCAAAATCCATCGATACCATGCCATAGGGCTGGAGTCTATAGCCGAAGCTTCCTTCAAAGTTGATCCGGTTTCCATTGAAATAACCCCCAGATCGAGTCGAAATTTCATAGGCAAACTTTTTTCTTTGGTCTGAGAAATAGCGTGCAATCACCACATTGTTGGCGTATGAAGAACCCGAAGGTAACTCAAGTGACTCTGTGTTGGTAGGGTCGAAAGGATCGAAAAGATATACAAATTCTCTGCGTAGGCGAATGTTGAAAAATCCGGTGTTGGTAAACTTCATCCTATACATCACATTGAAGTCGTAGTCTGTTACTCCATAGAATTGATTCCTGTAAACATCGAAGTCAAGGCCCGGGCCGTGGCTTTGAATAATTCTTGAGTTTGGATAAAAATTATACCAGGCTGTTGGCGCGAGTCTGTGATAGTTTACCCTCCGCGCATAACCAGTTTCCGGATTGTAGTTGGCGCCAATGTTTTGGATCGTGGATGAAATCTCCCACTTCAAGGTGTTGTATGCCATGTCAACTCCCATGGCGAAAGTGGAGTCAAGCTTTTGTTCATCCATCGAGCGATGGTAGAAGAACTTGCCAACCCATTTGTTATCAGGGCTGGCCAGGTTATAATCCAAACCAAGTATGCGGTTGTAGTTGGCTGGTGAGACAGTAAACTCTCCACCAAGCGAATCCTGAAATGCCTGCTTGTTGATAAAGATCATTCCGATGTTAGAACGTGAGAAAACTTTATGTTGAAAGGTAGCTACCGTGTAGTTGGTTGGAAGAAGCCCTAGATTTTCTTCTTTTGCGGCATGCATGTTCAGCAAACCTACGCGAAGATTATTGTTGATTTTTCCGGACAGGCGTACGCCATAATGAATCTTGTTCTGAACATTTTCTTCTTTCACCGTATCTTCAGCTATTCCGATTCTTCTTGAAAAGAAAGGGCGCATCCGATCAACACCAAAGTCAGAAAACAAGTCCGCATTTTCCAGGAAGAATTGTCTACGTTCAGGGAAGAAGATTTCAAAGCGATCAAGGTTGGTCACCTGCTGGTCTACATCAACCTGCGAAAAATCGGGATTGACAGTAATGTCGAGGTTAAGTGCGGGACCCAAACCCACTTTTGCATCACCACCGAAGTCAAATGTACCGGCCCGCGGTAGCCCTTGCTCGAAATCTTTGCTTTGCGACATAGCGGTGTATGGTATCACCGAAACATTCGCGCCTGGCTTTTCCAAAGGTGTATCCCAAATCAACTCGCGGTTAAAAGCCAATGAGGAGATATCAAAGTTTCTTGGAATAGGCGACCACGTAGATCGTTCTCCTGTTTGGCTATCGATACGATAAAAATTGATGAACCATGAGGAAAGGCCTTCTTTGAATCGTAACGTCTTAAATGGAATAGCGATCTCTGCTGTCCAGTATCCATCAAACTGTTTGGCTTCTGCATACCATTTGTTGTCCCAGCTCAGGCTGAATGACTGCCCGTTTCCTCCGCCTCCATTGGAAATCAAACCTTCCCTTTGCACGCCAAATGGATTTACACCAAAAATGAAAGCGTTGGTTCTATCCTTGAAAGTGTCAAATACGAAAGAGATACCATCGTTGGCTTCTCCGCGAAAATCTCTACGCAAGGAAGGCGTCACGTATTTCCCCAATCCAGGTTTCCTATTAGCCATCTTGGCCGCGATGTAAATGAAGTTGCGGTCGTAGGCCATGCGAATCTCCGTGTCAATGATTGAGCGACTGGTATCGGAAGGAAAATATTGCCGGAAATGATTGGCCACATCGGCTGACTGCCATATTTCCTCATCAAGGTAGCCGTCAATTGATATCTTTTCCTTCGTGGTGCCAATGTGGAGCCCAGGTAGCTGAGCAAACGAGGGTAACGAAAAAGAGAGAAGTATGTAAAAAATAAGGTGGCGCACAGTGATACTCTAAAAAATAAGCCGCAAGTATAATACCGTTGATCCATTTAGCCTGAATGGTTTCTGATGAGTGGAGGAAGGGCCTTTTTTAACTTGGTTTGAGTCCGGGCAAACTCCATCAGAGGTAAAAATCTGCGACCATTTGCTGGTATTCGGGAGTTCTACCTCCGTTTTCCGTTTCCAGTGTCAGCTTAGTCTTGGCAGTTGGCCTACTATGACGTGTGAATTCAAGGAGAACACGCTCAACTGGCTTAGTCGGTCGGGTAATAACCTCGGCTTTTCTCATACAGAACAAGCTTTCTTTCGCGGCCTCTTGAATAAAGTTATTGCCTTCGACAACGGGAAGTACCAACTGCAAGGATCCATTGTCGCTAAGATGATTTTTTGTAAACCGAATTAAGTCATAGAAGGGCAACTGATCTGAATGCCGTGAGGTAGCTCGCGATTTGCTATTCGGCTTCAGGCTGTTTACAAAGTAAGGTGGATTGCAAACTATAAGATCATAAGGATGTCGTGGTTCAAACGTCTGTAGTGATGAGTGAAATATTTGGATTCGATCCTTCCAGGGAGATGCTTTGATATTTTCACATGCTTGAAGGAAAGACTCTCGGTCTATCTCTACGGCTTCTATTTGTGATTGTGCGCTTCGTTGTGCAATCATTAAAGCGATGAGACCAGAACCAGTTCCAATGTCCAAAATGCAATTGTGGTTTTCAACATTTGCCCAGGCAGCAAGCAGTACACCATCTGTTCCGACTTTCATGGCGCACCGATCATGTTCAATTTGGAACTGTTTGAAATAGAACGCTTTGGCTGGCCCGTTTTTTCTATGCATCTTTCAACACCTTCGAACAAAACTATAAAAATGGCCTATAAATCTGATCTCGAAATAGCGCAAGCATCATCGCTAAAACCAATTGTTGACATCGCCAAAAAGATGGGAATCGATGAGAACCAGCTAGAACTCTATGGCAAATACAAAGCAAAGATTCCACTTGAACTTTGTGATGACAATAAAGTAAAAAATGCCAAGCTGATTTTGGTAACAGCCATGACACCAACTCCAGCAGGTGAAGGTAAGACAACGACATCTATTGGCTTGTGTGAGGGTCTCAACAAACTGGGAAAGAAAACAACTGTGGTTTTGCGTGAGCCTTCTCTCGGCCCGGTATTTGGAATGAAGGGCGGTGCGGCAGGTGGAGGTTATTCACAGGTTGTTCCAATGGAAGATATCAACCTGCACTTCACGGGAGATTTTGCGGCAATAGAAAAAGCTAACAACCTGCTGGCTGCACTTATCGACAATGACATTCAAAAGCCGGACGGTGGTTTGGGGATAGATCCGCGCACGGTAGAGTGGAAGCGGGTGATGGATATGAATGATCGCGCGCTCCGGAATATTGTTACAGGTTTGGGTGGCAAGAATGGAGGGATGATTCGCGAAACGGGTTTCAACATCACGGCAGCTTCTGAGATCATGGCTATCCTTTGCTTGGCAAAAGACCTGGAAGATTTAAAAACCAAGATTGGAAATATCTACGTTGGCGATACTTACGACAAGAAGGCCATCTTTGCTCGCGACCTTAATGCGCAGGGAGCCGTGGCCTTGCTTTTGAAGGAAGCGATCAAACCAAACCTTGTACAAACACTCGAAGGAAATCCGGCAATTATTCACGGTGGACCGTTTGCCAACATCGCGCAAGGTGCAAACTCAATTATCGCAACACGAATGGGAATGAGTTATTCAGACTTCGTGGTGACTGAAGCAGGGTTTGGTTCCGATCTTGGTGCGGAAAAATTTGTTGACATCGTGTCGGGATATGGCGGTTTCTCTCCGCATGCCATTGTACTTGTGGCAACCATCAGAGCGTTGAAGTATCACGGAGGTGTAGAGCGAGAGGATTTAACCAAGCCCAATTTAAAAGCAGTCGAGGCGGGGTTTGCGAATCTTGAGAAACATATTGGCAACACGAAAATATTTGGTTTGCCAGCCGTAGTCTCGCTCAACAAATTTGTGTCGGATACAGACGAGGAAATTAATTGGGTTATAGAAAAGTGTAAAAGCCTTGGTGTTCAGATTGCTTTGGCTGAAGGTTGGGAAAAAGGTGGAGAAGGAATGAAGGAACTTGCAACGCAGGTAATTCATGCCGCAGAGACCTTCAAAGGCAAATGCTGGCCTGTATATTCCTGGAAAGATGGCATCAAGGAAAAAATTGAAGCGGTTGCCATAAAAATATATGGCGCCAAGGGTGTCGAGTTTTTGCCCAAGGCAAAGCAAAATATGAGCAAGCTCGAACGCCTCGGATTGAATGATAAACCTGTTTGTATCGCCAAAACCCAGAATTCTTTTTCTGATGACGCGAAAAAAAGAGGTTTGCCAAAGGACTTTATCATCACGGTTCGCGAAATTGAGGTAGCAGCGGGGGCGGGATTCGTGATACCAATTACAGGCGACATGCTGAGAATGCCGGGATTGCCAAATGGGCCCGCTGCTATTGGAATGGACATTGACAATAGCGGAAAGATTTCAGGATTATCCTGACCGCAATTTTATGAATGGCTACATCTGTCAAACCTGTTGAGATCACAAAGTTTTCGTCCGGAAGTCGCAAGACTTCACCGGATTTGATGGCTGTAGAAGAACCCCTTGAAATTAGATTGGGCTACGGGCCAATTGGCGATCGTCAGCAGAAGAGTTTGTCCGTCACCATGCGCACACCCGGCCACGACTACGAACTGGCCATTGGATTTTTGTTCACGGAAGCCATCATTGATTCCTATGATCAGATCGAGAGCGTGAAGTATTGCGAAGATGTTGGGAGGCAAGAGGAAAGAGAAAATGTAGTGCGTGTGGAATTGAAGCCAGACGTACACCTTGATTTCGAAAAATTCCAAAGAAATTTTTACACCACGTCAAGTTGTGGTGTGTGCGGCAAATCATCCATCGAGTCGGTGGAAGTTTCCTGCACGAGATTGTCAGATCAGCTACAAATAGAAAGCAAGGTTATCCCCACGCTTTCCGAGAAACTTCGTGATGCCCAACAAATATTTGAACACACAGGTGGATTGCATGCTGTTGGCTTGTTTGACGGAGACGGCAAGTTGCTTTTGACTCGCGAAGATGTGGGGCGTCACAATGCAATGGATAAAGTAATCGGAGCGTGCCTCTTCAAGAAAGAGATACCCTTATCCAATCACATCGTGATGGTGAGTGGGCGGGCTAGCTTTGAATTAGTTCAAAAGGCATTGAGAGCAGGCATACCCATAATGGCTGCCGTTGGCGCTCCTTCTAGTCTTGCTGCATCATTGGCACGTGATATGAATATGACGCTGCTGGGATTTGTGCGTGCTGAAAGTTTTAACGTCTATTGTGGCGAAGAGCGTATCCGGTAGTCCGATTTATTTAGGTAGCAATGCAATGATGTTTTTCAGGAATTCGTTGTCATCCAATGCGTCACCAGTTGTCTGACTCAACTTTACGACAACAAGTTTTTTAGAGGGGATTATAAAAACATTTTGTCCTTCAAATCCGTCTGCCCAGTAGAGGTCGGTAGGAACGTCCGGATAAACTCGGTTTGCGCGATTACCGGCTTCCCCCGCATTGAGCCAAAAGTGCGCGCCATATTCTCCACGCTTTGCACCGATGGTGGGCGTGGTACTGTACTTAACCCATCCATTGTCCAACAATCTCTCACCATTCCAAACTCCGTTGTTTAAATAGAGTAACCCAAAGCGCGCCCAGTCTCTAGCCGTAGCATAAGAGTAGGACGATCCGACAAAGGTCCCGCCTGCATCTGGCTCCATCACCAGGCTAAGCATGCCTATTTTGTAAAATAGATCCTCGTAGGCAAATCGATAATACTTGTCGTCATTGTACACCTGCCTGATCAGTCGTGAAATAATATTTGTTGTTCCGCTGGAGTAATAGAAGACTTCACCTGGCTCGTGCTTCAATTTGTTGTCTGCCGCATACATGCCCATAAATCTCGACTTGAATAGCATGTTGGTAGCGCTGCTCGGTCCGGAATAATTCTCGTTCCATCCTAAGCCGCTGCTCATATGCAGTAAGTCATCCATGGAGATGTCTTTTCTTTCATCCTGTCTCCACTCCCAAATCGCTGCATTGTTCTCTTTGCGGAGTTTGTTGTTTAGTTCCATGTGACCAAACATGGCATTGGTTAAACTCTTCGTCATTGACCAACCCATTTGTGGGGAATTCATGTCGAACCCATCTCCATACTTTTCTCCGATGATTTGCCCATCATAAACTACTACAATTGCTCGTGTCCTTCTTTTAGGTTTTCCGCTAGGCTCTTCAAAGGCTTTGATGATAACGTCATTCAGTGCAGTCATATCAATGCCAAATGAAATGGAGTCATTCAGTTTATTTCCCATTGGCCAGGCGATGGTATCCTGATTGATTTCGGGTTTTACGGCAAGTTTTATTTTTTGACTCCTAACCTGATTTCGCAGTTCTGCTTCATCTATTTGAGAGATCAGCGTGCAGCCCAGTCCTTTCCGGTAGATCGCTTTGCGAGGAGATAATCCGAATACGGAGCCGTGAGCAGAGGAATCTGTATTATCAATTTTAAATTCTGCGAGTCTTATCGGAAAACCGGAAAGCTCATTGTCGATCACCGATTGGGGAGTGCGTCCACCCACGTACACGCAAGAGCAGAGATTTTTTGCACCGTAACCGCTGATGATCGGGAGGGCAAGCTTTACATAATACCCAATGAGAAGGAGAGCGATCGCAATGATGTATGGGATCGTTTTTTTCAAAAAAGTACGGACTGTCATACCTCTTAAACCAATTAAAGCCGCCAAGATAAAGCTTTCAGACGTTCATTTGGCATTCTTTGACTAAATTAGAGGTTGCTGATTGAGGTTTTGAATGCCTCGGAAAATGGGAATCCAGAATGTCTGAAAATCTATCAAAACTTGCGAAGAGAAAGGGACTAGAAAATCCGTTGTTTGAACAATTGGTATCTGTGTCCAAGGAAAAGCGCGTACCAGGTCCTGAGGAAATGAGATCATTGGCGCGTGAGTTTTTGGTGGGCAACGCAGTCGTTCATGGCACGGTAAGTTTTTATGACTTTTTAAAATCAGAAAACCAGGATAAAAAGGTATATGTATGCAATGGCAGTGCTTGCATGGTGGCTGGTACGCAGGATACAGTGAAAGAAAAACTGCTACAACACTTTAGTGAAAGCGAGATCGGTCATATGTGTTGTCTGGGTCGTTGCCACGAAAACAGCGCCTATCATTACAATGGAAAAAATTATTCTGGTGATAGCGCGCTGGCGGTAGAAGAAGTGCTTAAAAACAAAGGTGCCAATGCAGATCAATACCACGTTAAGTCAAACCTCAAGGAACCAATTCTTACGAATCCCTACCCTGATGAAAATTCTTTCTTTGCTTTTATCAAGGAATGTCTTGGTAAAGAGAAGGATCAACTTCTAAGCGAAATCAAGAAATCAAATATCCGGGGAAGAGGAGGGGCAGGATTTCCAATGGGGTTAAAACTGGAGTCTTGCAAGAGTGTGCAGGGCGATCAGAAGTTTGTCGTCTGCAATGCGGATGAAGGTGATCCAGGTGCCTACTCCGATAGGTACTTGCTTGAGAAACAGCCGCACCTATTGCTGTTTGGGATGATGATGGCAGGATACATCATCGGTGCCAATCGTGGTGTGATTTACATCAGAGGAGAGTATCCCGAGTCTATCGAAGAAGTAAGAAACGAAATCGACAAATGGGAAAAGCGCGGATTCCTCGGTGAGAATATTCAAAACACAGGATTTGATTTTCGTTTTAAAATCATCGAAGGAGCAGGGGCTTATATTTGCGGAGAAGAAACGGCATTGCTCTCTTCCATAGAGGGGCAAAGACCAGAAGTAAGAGTGCGACCTCCTTATCCCACACAGGAGGGACTATTTAACCTGCCGACTGTAGTTAATAATGTGGAGACCAGTGCCAGCGTATACTACATTCTGAAAAATGGCGGTGATAAGTATGCTTCACTGGGAACAGGAAAGTCGACAGGATCAAAACTTGTTTGTCTGGATAGCCTCTTCAATAATCCCGGCATGTATGAGATTGAGATGGGGACTCCGTTGTCAGTTGTAGTAAATGATTTTGGAAAAGGATTTAAAAAGAAAGTGAAAGCCATTCATGTTGGCGGACCGTTGGGAGGGATAGTGCCCGTAGAAAAAATAGAGTCTTTGACTTTGGATTTTGAGTCATTTGCCAGCAACGGATTTCTATTGGGACATGCCGGGGTGGTGAGTATCCCGGAAGACTTCCCGATGATCAAATACCTTGAGCACCTTTTTGAGTTTACGGCAGCAGAATCGTGTGGAAAGTGTTTTCCTTGCAGTATCGGCTCTACACGCGGAAAGGAATTAATTCAAAAGGCCCAAAAGGAAGATTTCAAAATCGATCGCCAATTGATGGATGATTTGCTGGAGACGTTGGAGATTGGATCACTTTGCGCACTGGGTGGCGGGCTTCCGCTCGGCATCAAGAATGCGCTTCAATACTTTGATAAAGAACTGAAAGCATATTTTGCTTAACAACAAAATAAGTGGTTTATGAGTGAACAGAGAAACATTGCTTACATCAACGACCAGCCTTTCGAGTTTCAGAAAGGTGAGACGATTTTAGCGTTTGTCAGAAGGGCAGAGCAATCCGTGAACATCCCAACATTGTGCGATGCCCCTAACCTCAAGCCTTTCGGATCATGCCGTGTGTGCAGCGTTGATGTTGCGTTAGAAAAAGGAGGACGTGCCAAAACCATGGCATCGTGTCACACACCTGTGATGGCGAACTCATATATCTATACCGACAACGAAAGAATCACACGCCTAAGAAAAAATATCGTGGAGTTGGTACTTACCGACTATCCTCTGGATCGCCTGTATGAAAATAAATCTGGGAAGAATGAGTTGCAAAACGTAGCTAACGAGGTACGGATCACTCCCGATGACATACGTTATCCTCTGGGAAAAAATCATTTTGACCGTAAGCTCGATGCAAGCCATGCTTATATGCGTGCTGATCTCTCAACATGCATCAATTGTTATCGTTGTGTAAGAGCTTGTGATGAAGTGCAAGGTGAGATGGTGCTTACCATGGAAGGCCGCGGTTTCGATAGCAAAATTGTGATGGGCATGAACGAGGGGTTCAAAGAGTCTGACTGCGTGAGCTGCGGAGCCTGCGCACAGGCATGTCCTACTTCTGCGATCACCGACATATTCTCCTCAAAGCAAACAGTGCCCGATAAAGTTACGCGTACTGTATGCACTTACTGCGGTGTGGGTTGCAATTTGGACGTATCTACGGTGGACGGAGAAATTAAATCGGTGCTGGCTCCCTATGATGCAGAAGTGAACCAGGGACACACCTGCCTGAAAGGACGCTATGCGTTCAAGTTTTACGATCATCCAGACAGATTGAGATCTCCGCTGATCAAACGCAATGGAGAGTTTGAAGAAGTCTCATGGGATGAAGCGTATGACTTCATTGTTGACAAGTTTACAGAGATAAAATCCAATCACGGTCCAGATGCCATTGCTGGAATCTCGTGTGCACGTGCTACCAATGAGGAGAACTATCTCATGCAGAAGTTCATTCGTGCTGTGATAGGCACTAACAATATTGATGGATGCGCCAGAGTGTGTCATTCACCAACAGCACTTGGTATGCAACGCACCTTTGGTACAGGTGCTGCGACAAACTCCATTAAGGACCTGGCCTACACTGATTGTATTTTGGTGATTGGGGCAAATCCTACCGATGCACATCCCGTGACCGGTGCTAAAATCAAGCAAAAAGCGATGAAGGGTGTCACTACTATTGTGGTCGACCCGAGAAAAATCGAGCTGACAAAATATGCAACATATCATCTTCAGTTGAGACCGGGCACTAATGTGGCCTTGCTCAACATGATGATGCATTATATCGTGAAAGAAGGCCTTGCCAACGATAAATTTATCAGAGAGCGGACGGAAGGGTTTGAGACTTTTAAAGAAAGCATTCTCAAACTCAACATGGACGAGTTGGAAGGTATCACGGGTGTGGATAAGAACCTTGTGAGAGGCGCGGCCATAGCGTATGCAAAAGCAAAGAATGCCATGTCATTCCACGGCCTTGGTGTTACTGAACACTTTCAGGGTACGTTCACAGTCACATTGATTGCTGACCTCGCGATGATCACGGGCAACATCGGCAGACCGGGTGTAGGTGTGAATCCGCTACGCGGTCAAAACAACGTGCAGGGTATGGCCGATATGGGTGCGCAACCTCATCAGGGTGCTGGCTACCTCGCGGTGGATGATCCTAAGTATCATCATCTCTATCAGGATTTCTATGGTGTGACTCTTCCGTCCCACATCGGATTTAAGATTCCGCAGATGTTTGATGCGGCTATCGAAGGAAAACTGAAAGGCCTTTGGATTATTGGTGAAGACGTGGTTCAAACTGATCCTAACACCAACCATGTGAAGAAGGCACTTTCTAATCTGGATATTTTTATTGTAAGTGAACTATTCATGACAGAAACCGCCAAGATGGCAACAGTCGTACTGCCTGCGGCTTCCTTCCTGGAGAAAAGTGGAACATTTACCAATGGAGAAAGAAGAATTCAGCGTGTGAACCAGGTAGTTGACCCGATTCCGGGTGCGCGTGTGGATGGACAGATCATCGTGGACATCATGAACAGGATGGGCTACAAGCAACCTGACTATCATCCGAGGACTGCGCTTGAAGAAATTTCTAAAATCGTTCCTTTCTTCAGAGGTGTGAAATGGGATGAGTTGGGAGACAATGGCAAGCAATGGCCGGTGGCAGAAGACGGAAAAGGAACGGAGATCATGCACACAGAAACGTTCAAGATCGGTAAGGGCCAGATTCAGTACCACGACTTCAAGGAATCGTCAGAGATATTGGAGAACGGTGAATCATTTCCGTTTATCCTTACCACGAATCGCGAATTGGAACACTACAACTGTGGAGCGATGACACGCAGGACTCCTAACGTTGATATTCTAACTGAAGATGTGCTGTTGATCAATAAAAAAGATGCTGAGGAAAAGGGTATCAAAAACGGAGATATGGTTTGTGTGAGTTCAGCACGCGGTAAAGTAGATTTGAAAGCACGTGTGACGGATGAAGTGAAGCCAGGCGTATTGAGTACTACTTTCCACTTCCCGGAAGTGTTGGTGAATGTCTTGACCTCTGGTGTATCGGATTCTGAAGCGATGTGCCCGGAGTATAAAGTGGTAGCAGTTGATGTGCGCAAAGCCCGTAAAGCAGAGTTGAGAAAAGCGGGAGCTTTTTCAGAAAGGGCAGTTCCTGCTTACCGGCAAAAGTAGACTAAGCGGCCAAGGGTTGATTATACACTTTTCCTTCCCATTCTTTTAGCCTCGGGTTCATCATCTTGAACCAAAGCGGTGGCAGCAGCGCGATGATAATCATGGTAGGATAACCGAAAGGTAGCTGCGGACTTTGATCGTAGTGGCTCAAAATCTGGTAACGCTTAATGGCATTGGCGTGATGATCAGAATGACGCTGCAACTGGAACAAAAAGAAATTGCTCACCATGTGACTTGAGTTCCATGAGTGAAGTGGATTCACCCGCTCGTATCGACCGTCAGCAGCTTGTTTTCTCACAATACCGTAGTGTTCCACATAATTGACCAACTCCAGTAAGGTGAAGGCAAGAATGCTTTGCGAAAGGAAAAAAATTGGAATGTTCCAGTTAATCGTTCCTGCCGGACTGAAGATTAACGTTAATGCCGCACAGAATAGCACTGGCAAAATCGCAAACCATATCATTTGATTTTTAAGGTTGAGAGGCGATTGTCCTTTTCTTCTAAAACTTTCATTTTCAAGTTTCCACGAGTGAGCGTAGCCTGCAAACACCGAGCGCAACCAAAAAGCAAAGAAGTTCTCATCTTTTCTGGCTGTAGCTGGATCTTCAGGGGTAGCCACTTGCACGTGATGTCCGCGGTTATGTTCAATATAAAAGTGCATGTAGCATACCGTCATTAACAGCAGTTGGCTATAGAATCTCTCGACCGAAGATTTTTTATGACCGAGCTCGTGCGCCACAGTGATGCCAATACCACCGGTGATCAATGAGAAGCTGATGAGAAATCCGATCCACTCGTACCACGTGTTGATATAATCATTTGCAACGACATACACGCCCCACACAATGGCGGCCATTTGCACATACACCCAGATGTACGTGATGAAGCGATAATAAAATTCGTTGCCGATAGTCTTGGCCTCTTCATTGCTGACATTGGTAGTGTTGATCCCGACAAACTGATCGATAAAGGGAAGCAGAATGAAAGCAAAGCCAATTGCCAAAAAATTCCACCACCCCCCTAAAAAGAAACCGATAACTACGAGGGCAGGTACCTCGAAAGCATAAAAGAATCTCAGTTTTTGTAAGCCGGTGACCATAAATACTAATTAAAGTTAATCTAATTATTCTGGATTTCTGAAACGATGCTGGCTCATAAGGTCAGTACATCAATTTTCGGAAATTGATCTTTTAAAATCCAAAGATATGCCACGGTTGAAGACTGACTACATTTGCCTAATAACACATCGTGCCATGCATTCTGAAATTCCGTTCCAAACCATTGACTGGACATTGGTTGAAAAAGTTAACTACAGAGGTGAAACAGGCACAGCAACATGGCAGACCATTCAGTTCCCCGGCTTGAGAATAAGAGTGGTTGAGTATTCAGCCGGATATCTGGCTGACCACTGGTGTCAGAAAGGGCATATCGTTCACTGCCTGGAGGGTGAATTTATCAGTGAACTGGAAAATGGAGAGAGGTTTCATTTGACTAAAGGAATGACCTACGTAGTTTCCGATGAATTGAGCTCGCATCGTTCGAGAACCGAAAATGGAGTTAAGGTCTTGATTATTGACGGTGATTTCTTGCGTCAGGTTTAGTCGTCAAAACACAGATTCTTCTGCCGCGACCGTTCAAAACCATGGTTACTTCTGTAAAACTCATCTATTCCTCCTGAAAATCACTTTAAAATAAATACTCTACTTTTGCAGTGGTTTAAGGATAGATGAATGCCCTCAAGCGCTGCACGACCGTAGCGTAAAAAATGTAAGGTGGATCGTCTGACCTTACATTAACATAAACAGCAAAAATGAAATCATTTGACACCCTCGGGTTATCCGGGGAGTTGGTGGAGTCTATCCGCCAGATGGGTTTTGAAACACCCACACCAATCCAGGAACAGGCCATTCCTGTTCTTCTCACTGGCCAGTCTGACCTTGTCGGTCTGGCACAAACGGGAACTGGAAAGACGGCTGCTTTTGGCTTGCCTTTGGTAGAGCTCGTGGACGCGCGAAACAACAACACACAAGCGTTGATTGTGGCACCAACACGGGAGCTCAGCGTCCAGATCACCAACGACCTGGAAAATTTTTCCAGATCATTTAAGTCGCTCAATATCGTAACGGTATATGGCGGGGCCAGCATCTCTGAACAAATCAGAAAAGTAAAACGTGGAGCACAGATTATTGTGGCAACTCCGGGTCGATTGATCGACCTGTTGGGAAGACGTGTGGTTGACCTTACATCTGTTCGCTATGTCGTGCTTGATGAAGCCGATGAAATGTTGAACATGGGTTTCAAGGAGGATATTGATGAAATCCTGTCGACAACGCCTGAAACAAAAAAGGTGTGGTTGTTTTCAGCTACCATGCCAAAGGAGGTGCGTGCCATTGCCAGCAACTACATGAACAAGCCAGTGGAGCTGACCATGAGTGCCCAGCAGCAGGGCAATGAAAATATTGACCATCAGTTTGCAGTGGTGGCAGAGCGTGACAAGTACCTCGCCTTAAAACGATTTGTAGATTATAATCCCGGCATCTTCGGTGTAGTGTTCTGCCGCACGAAGATGGATGCGCAGAAGGTGGCAGAGCATCTGATCAAAGATGGCTATAATGCCGATGCGCTTCATGGCGACCTTTCGCAGCAGCAGCGCGACAGGGTGATGAGGAGTTTCAAAAACAAGGCACTTCAACTACTGGTCGCTACCGATGTGGCAGCGCGCGGTATTGATGTGAGCAACATCACCCACGTAGTGCATATGAACATGCCCGATGAGATGGAATTCTACACCCACCGTAGTGGACGTACCGCAAGGGCTGGGAAGAAGGGGATCTCGTTGGCAATTGTTTCCAAACGTGAGGTCGTAAGAATTCAGCAAATCGAACGGGTTATCAAAAGACGATTTACGCGAGTGACTGTTCCTACTGGTGATGAGGTTTGTCAGAAACAGTTGCTTGACCTTACACACCGCATACGCGAAGTAGAGGTGAACGAAGAGGAAATCGATTTCTTTTTGCCAGAGGTGTTTCATGAATTACAGTCGCTGAGCAAAGAGGACATTATCAAACGATTTGCTTCGATCGAATTCAACCGGTTTCTGGCTTACTATCGCGATGCTCCAAACTTGAATGAGACGCACAGCGAACGTAATAACGGAGATGGGCAAGCTTACACAACGGGAGATCGCATCTTCATCAACGTTGGTAAGATGGATGGATTGGATAAAGGCAGCTTGCTAGGATTGATTTGCGATTTTGGCGAGATCAAAAAAGGGCAGATTGGTAAGATTGATTTGAAAGGAGCTTACTCATTTTTCGAACTCGAAAAGGGCTTGGCGGAAAAAGTGTTCAAAGGGTTTGAGGATGTGGAAGTGAGAGGAAGAGCCGTCAGGCTGGAATTGACAAGCAAGAAGAAGGAGAAATACTCAGAGAAAAAGAAAGAGCGTTTTTACGGATCGAAAAACAAGGGAAGGAAGAGGGCTATTCGGTAATTGAGGAGAACAGGGCCTTCTTCTCTCCGGTGCAGTCCTGGTCGATCTCTTTCAGGTATCGTTTGTTGTTTTCAAGGAACTCGTTGAAGCGTATGGCAATGCGGTCGTACCCTGATCGGAGCTCAGGAACCCGCTGGTCAGCCATAATTACTTTGTCCACGTACTTCCGAACTTTCTCCTGTGCGATGAAGTTCGGGTCGGTTTCGGCCATGCTTACAATTTCTGAGACAAGCGAGTTTGACGCAAAATCATACTCTTCGATAACAAAGGCATTCGCCAGTGATTTTTGTGTGTACCTGATTCTATCAAGTTGTTCCAGTCGCTGCTCAAGCGTGGCTAACTCATCTTCATCGAAGCCTTCCTCGCTGTGCATGAGATGGATGAGACTGTGTAGCGATTTGATCTTTTCTTTCTCATCCCAGGCCATCATATTCCAGGCATGAAGCAGGCTGTCCTGTAGTGTGAGGTACGTCTCCGTTAGAGAGTCAACTTTGGTAAATGAAGTCTTTTCTGTCGAATTGCCACCCTGCCTACAGGACCATAATCCTGCAATAGTGACCAAAACGATATAGAAAGCCTTTGTTCTCATTTTTAGCGATGTCCCACTACATACGGAACTCAGTCATAATTGTTTGCCTATGATTAGGCGAGTTTATAGTGGTTTGAATTGTTCGAATGCCTCTTTGCAAGTATGGCAATAAAATATGGCCCTGCATAATGTTGGGCCAAAGGGGTTTTTGAGCTCCGTGTTTGTGCCATTACATCTTGGGCACATAGCATTCTCCAGGATTTCCAGGTCTTTAAAAATTTTAGTGTCGGGTGGAGGAGCCAACCCAAATTGCTTCAGAGCCTTTTTGCCTTTTTCACTGATCAAATCCGAGCTCCACGACTTTTTAAAATTCACCTCTACCTCAGCCTTCAATCCTCTCTTCTCTAGTGTTTCAATAATGTCCTGCTTCATATAGTCAATCGCAGGGCATCCTACGAATGTGGGAGTCATCTCAATCTTGACGGGGTCACCCAACTGTATGCTGGTAATCACGCCCATGTCAGTAAGTGAGAGCACGGGAATCTCGGGATCTTTCACCTCCTCCAGCCATTCTTTCACTTGAGATATGGTAACAACTTTATTCAAGGATATACTATATCAAATGATTTTGTGATGATCTGATTGATATGATGCTTGAGGTGTTTTACATAATCCTCTGCGAGCCATTCTAAAGTGTGGATAGATGGCTGTAGCTTGCCTGAATCACATGTCTTGTTATAGTTGTCGGGATTCATATTGTTCAGTACCTGGCAAATTTGAAGGTTTACCAGTCTCCACAATTCAATGACGTCCTTTGCTTTCATGGATTGATAGCCGCTGGCTGATACCCAAAAGTCTTGCTCGTAAACAATCTTTGGTGGCTTCGATTCGTACTGTCCGACTATAAATCTTCGAAGGTTGGTTTGCCCTGAGTCGATTAGGTGACCAATGACCTCTTTTTTACTCCACTTATTCGGGTTGGGCTTGGCCGCCATTTCTTCTTCTGAGAACTGAGAAATTTTTTTCGCGTAATCCTCAACAATAGCGCTTAGTTCCTTGGTAGTTGCTTCCATAGTATCACCACTCGGCTGTTGGATCTATTTTAAATACTTCACTCATTTCATCCAGTAGCGGTTGAAGGTGTTCCGTGTGCTTTCCATTTCTTCCGCCCAATACAGGAGTTACCGATTCCCATGGCGGCAGACGAAGCTGAGTCTTACCAATCAACTCTACCACCTTAGCTTTCCATTTCTTTTCCAATGCGACTTCTCCTTCAAAGATTCGATCAGCAATTAATTTATCTTCAAATGGAGAGCGTTCAAATATTCCCAGCGCGTAGGGGAGTGCATACTCCAGAGACTTTTGTAAACGTGAAATACTTTCCTCTGTGGCAGACCCTAGCTGTTTGATCCAGGTTTGAGCGTGCATGGTATGATAACGCAACTCACCACGAATTTTTGCTGCAACCTGGGCGAGTGGTTCATAGCTCGATTGAGTTAGCATCTCAAAACGAATTGCCTCAGCGGTATCAAAGAGAAAATGTCGGACCAGACTGAAATCATATTCTCCATTGGGAAGTTCAGTTAGCTGGCAATTATGAAATTGATTGGCATTGCGTGTAAAGGCAACTGTATCGGGATCTTGTTCTCCCAGCTCTTGAAGCATGGTATACATGGCAAGACTGTGTCCAATCTTGTCCTGAGCCATTGAGGAGAATGCAATATCTTCTTCAAGCAGCGGGCCAAATCCGGTCCACTCTGAATTGCGATGACCCATGATGAGTTGGTCATCCGCCATTTTGTAAAGAAGTTCTTTTAGCGCTTGTTGATCCATACCTTTCTACTTGTTCACGCTTTCTAAAAATGCTTTGAGTTTATCTCCGCCTTTGTAATCGGAAGCATCCCTGAATTTTTTCTCAGGTAGCGTCAGCCAAAGGTCTTTATCTTCTGCTGTAGTATACCTGATGTCTTCTGTTCGGACAGCCCAGATATTAAAAACTTGTTTTTCTCCAGCCAATGACTGCTTTGCCTGCCACATGGCTTCATCCGGGGAACCGGCTGTTACCGTACCTGCGTGGATATGCTGCTTGCCTCTCTTCAGAAGGTGAAAGATTTCGTAAGATGTCTTTGGGTCACTGCTTCCAGGATCATCAATGCTTTCATAAGCGTTGGTTGTACCTTCAGTCATGGCTGAAACATGAACACTTCGTGTATCAGTCACATAGATGGAAACGCACGTGAATCTCCTGGTGAAAGCTTCCTTTGCCAGTACATAGGCCATTTCGAGATTAGGCGCGTGCACTATGCCTTCATGTTGAAATGGTTTTCCTTCTCTGGCTTGTACAAATACTTCGAACGTACCAAACTGATCCAGGGCAGCCTTGGGAGATGAATTAGCAACCTTATCAGTTGGAAGTCTGTTTACGCGTGGATCCAGAGAATTCATAGAAGCAAATAGTGTCATTCCCTACTTTTCAGGAATGATGAAGGTCAGATTTTAGATTCTATAATTAGGCAAGCGGTGTTACATACTGGGCTTTCGGTGCTCGCAATGCTTCGCGAACCCACTTACCTCGCTCTTCGGCAATCCTGCGAACCTCAAGCCTTTCTTTGTTGCAAGGTCCGTCCCCGTTGATCACTCTTTTAAATTCTTCCCAATCGGGCTCAGTGTACTCCCACCGACCAGTGTCAGTGTTTTTCTTCAGCTTAGGGTCAGGTATCGTGAATCCAAGTTCTTTGATTTTTGGTACGTACATGTCCAGAAACTGATTCCGCATGTCATCGTTGGAGCCCATCTTAACTTTCCATTTCATCAGCACTTCAGTGTGAACGGAAATCTTATCCGATGGACCGAAGAAGTGCATCATCGGTGGCCACCAGCGATTAAGTGCCTCCTGGAACATTTGTCTTTGCTTTTGGGTGCCTGCGGCCAGGTAGATCACACAGTGGTGTCCATACTTTAGGTGAAACGACTCTTCAGCACAAATTCTGTCCAGGGCTCTGCAATAGGGCCCGTAGCTACCTTTGGCGTTTGCCAATTGGTTTACGATCGCACCTGCATCCACAAGCCATGAAATGAAACAGCAGTCTGCCCAGGTGAAGGTGGGGTAGTTGAAAATGTTGGAGTATTTCGATTTGCCGTTAATAAGGTCATCAATCATCTGCTCTCGTGATTTGCCAAGAGTTTCAGCGGCACTGTAAAGGAGTTGAGCGTGGCCCACTTCATCCTGCACTTTCGCCATCAGCGACATCTTTCTTTTGAAACCCGGGGCCCGCGTAATCCATGTGCCCTCAGGAAGTGCCCCGATGATTTCGCTGTGTGCATGCTGCTCGATCATGCGAATGAGCTGTTTGCGATAAAGTTGTGGCATCCAATCAGTGGGCTCGATCTTTTCGCCTCTGTCAATTTTCGCTTCGAACTCGGCAAGTTTTACAGGGTCTTCACCTGCAAGTGCATCCGACTTAATGCCTTCAAATGTGTTTCCTCCTCCGTACATAAGCTGACTATTTGTACTAAATGTAAATCAATATCTCCACAGATATTAGCTTTAAAACTAACATCTGTTAGGCATATTTAATAGTACAACAGGAATATTATGGCTTTTGTTTCTTCAAGCCGTTCACCAGCATATCCGATAGCTGCTGGCCAATGTTAATCGAGTCGATTTTGCCTTCTGGATCGTACCATTGTGGCATCCAGTTGAGGGATGAGAACAACGTCATCACAGAAAGTTTGGTGTCGATATTCTCCTTGAATTCGCCAAGGCGGATACCTTCTTCAATGATAGCTTTGAACCGGTTGATATAGTTGATACGAAGCAACAGGAAGTCGCGCAGGAAAGGTTGGCTCAGGTGGCGGTGTTCATTCATAAAAACCGCAGAGGCCGTGAGGTCTTTTGCCATTACCTGGATATGGCCTATGATGCCGAGTTTCAGCTTTTCACTGGCAGACACGTTGCGAGACTCAACTTCTTCAAGGGATTTTCTAAATTCCGTAGCCATGTCGAAGCACAGGTTACGTAAAATTTCTTCTTTGGACTTAATGTGTGAGTACAGGCTGGCTGCCTCAATACCTAACTTCTGCGCCAAATCGCGCATAGAGGACGCTGCATATCCTTTTTCCCTAAAGAGTTCAGCAGCTTTGCGAATGACCTGCTCCCTACGCGTTAAATTCATTACAGCTTCCATGTCAAACTACACCCTAAGATAATTATTAAATTTGATAAAAAGTTTTATTTCCCAATGGAATTCAATTCAATCAAGGAGTACTTCTACAAACTGTATAACGTTTGCTACGCTATTACACTTGTACCTCTTGGATTGTTTATCTATCTCTATTTGAAGATGCAAGTAGGAGAA
>JBFWZR010000061.1:0-23318 GCA_050185175.1 Cyclobacteriaceae bacterium | reverse complement strand
CTCATGTTCGGCCATCGCCCCCGTGGAAGGAGGTGTTGTTTCAATGTTGCACCGATGGGCAATTCGGTATGCGAATTTTTTAGAAATGCCTTTCCCCACCCGAAATCGCCTTTTTGAATGCGGATGGAGTTCGTCCCTCCAGTCTTCTAAAGGCCTCATTGAATGTGCTCTTGGAATTAAACCTGCATTCTCTTGCAATTGCTTCGATCGTGAACTTGTTAAAGGAGGGATCATGTAGCAGCATCCTGGCCTTTCGTATTCTGAACCGGTTGATGTATTCGAAAAAATTAATTCCCAGATGAACATTCAAGAGCTGAGACAGTCGATGCTCGCTGATGTTAAGTCCCGATGCCACTTCAAGCGTTTTAACATCAAGTGGCTGTTGTTAGTTTTTAATGTAAGGATGTGATTTTGTTAAACAAAAGAAAAAGCAGGCCATAGGCCAACAAAAAATCAAGCCGCATCGATTGGTATTGTGACATTATTTATGATCTTTCAGATTAAGTCAAAACGTAACCCGCCCATTTTATGTATTTTAGAAAGCTCATTGCACTACTTTTTCTCTCAGTCGTTTATTTATCATGCGAGGAAGAAGAGAGAGGGGCGTGCGAATCGGAAATTGTCAATTTCCAAGGATTTACGCTTTTTATTTGTGAGGAAGATGAAGAGTCTGAACTTTGTGAAGGGTCGAAAGATCACTTTTGGAAAGATAAAACATGCGCCAACCTCGGTTATCCCTATTACAACGATACCAATAAAAGTTGGCAGGCTGGCTCGGCCAATAATACAATTCCAGGTGCCTATGGCTATTGGGGAGATCAATCGGCTTCAGGCTCTGATGGTGGCGGAGGGACCGGTTCTTGCGATGCGTCTGGTTATCAGGGGCCAGAATTTGATATTCAGGTTGACAGTCAGTGCAAGGCTGCGTACGCTTATCAGTGTGCGGGAAACACTCAGGGAATAGCAGCTACTTGCGCGATTTACAATCAATTTAAAGCTGATAATCCAAGCATTCCAGATTGTCCGTATTGCAGTTAACTCCATAATCGATGCGTTGGTTAAAATCAATCAGTTCTACTCTATGTATACTGTGTGGTTTTGTCTTTGATGCAACAGAGGCGGATAGCGCCAGCACTCGCTTTGACCTGATTGACATCAAAATTATTGAACAAAGTGAGTTAGCCATTGGAAATAAGGATGCACAGCAGACAATCTTAGTATACATCCGACTTGACTGCGTCTATTGTCGCCAATTTCATGATGAAATATTGCCAGAGCTTAAGCGTAAATACATCGACACCGGTTACGCGAAGCTAGTCTACCGCATTCTTTCTACCAGTCGTAGCTTAATAGGAGATGACACTGTGTCATCGGAAATCATCGCCTGTAGTCATAAAGAGCAAAAGTTGAATGAGATGCTTGCGGTGGTTTTGGAGAATGGAGGCCATGATCCATGGGAAAATTATAAATCGTGGCAACAACTTGCAGGCTCGGGTGATACAGACAGCTTTGAATACTGCCTTACCTATCACACCACGCGTGCTGCGATTGTTGAATCACAATTGAGATTTGAGAGGCATCTCATTCGAGTAACGCCAACCGTTTTCATAGGTAATCATAAACTAGAAGGCCTAAAACCCTTTCATGTTTATGAAAGTGCATTTATTAACAAACTCTAGTTATCGGAATATCCGGTTAAAGTATTTTAAGCATTTTTCATCCCCACCCATTACCTTGCCATGTAATGGCTATGGACGGAGAACTGGAATTCGACTCAAGTACATTTTTTTCTGAACTTATTCTCCCAGTTCCTATCGCGAAAAGGTTTACCTATCGCGTTCCCCAATCATTAGCAGAGGTCATCAAAGTCGGGCAGCGCGCCATCGTTCCCTTTGGTCAACGAAAAATTTTAACGGGAATCATCGCGGCCATTCACCAGCAACCTCCCACTGATTATGAGGCCAAGTACATTCTCGAAATACTGGACGAGAATGAGATCATCACCGAAAAACAATTTGAGCTCTACCAGTGGATGGCTGACTACTATATGTGCACCGTTGGCGAGGTGATCAACGCTGCCCTGCCCTCCGGCTTGAAGCTTTCAAGTGAAAGCATGGTTCAGCTTCATCCGGCATTTCATTGGGATGAAACACCCTTTGATTTTTCAGAGAAAGAAAGAATGCTCATCAACCGACTGGAACATGATACATTGAGCTATTCGGATGTATCCAAATTTCTCGGTGCAAAAAGTATTTACAGCATCCTTAAATCGTTGACTTCCAAAGAAGCGGTAATTCTGTTCGAGAAAGTAAAAGAGAAATTCAAACCCAAGACGGAGAAGAGAGTAAGACTCACCAAATCATTCACAACCAAGAAAAAACTCGAGCAGCTATTTGAGTCTATTGGTACCAAACCAAAACAAGAAGCGGTGCTTCTAAAGTATTTGCAAGAAGTGCCTGTGTTTAATGATGCTTCATTAAATGAAAAAGGCGTTGCCAAAACTGACCTTGCTGATGGAGAATCAGCCTCCTCTATCAACACACTGGTTCGCAACAAGGTGTTGGAAGAATTTGAAAGGGTGGTTCCGCGATTTGGATTTGAAAACGCTGAGCCTTCCCCTCCTACTTTGCTCAGCGAGGTGCAGGAAAAGGCCAGAAACTCCATACTTGATGCCTTTGCGAGCCATGATGTTGCCTTGCTTCACGGAGTGACCGGAAGCGGTAAGACCGAGATTTACATTGACTTGATCAAAAGGGCACTTGAAGGGGGCAATCAATCGCTCCTGCTTATACCGGAGATCGCACTCACCACCCAGATTGTGCATCGGCTAAAAAAGATTTTCGGTGGAGAAATGGGTGTCTATCATTCCAAGTTTTCGGATAACGAACGTGTTGAAGTCTGGAATGGTGTGCTCACCGGAAAATTCAAATTCGTGGTTGGTGTGCGGTCATCCATTTTTCTACCATTTGACAATCTAGGTTTGATCATTGTCGATGAAGAACATGATTCAAGTTACAAACAGCAAGACCCGGCCCCGCGATATCAGGCACGCGATGTGGCGTTGCTTATGGCAAATCAACATCATGCTAAAGTTGTGCTTGGTAGTGCTACTCCCTCAGTTGAAAGTTACTTCCATACGCTTCATGATAAATTCAAATTGGTAAGCATTGCTGAACGTTTCGGAAATGCCAACCTGCCCGAAGTTATATTTGCAGACATGGCGATAGAGCGACAGCGAAAATCAAACAAAGGAGAGTTTTCGTCTACCCTGGTTTCCTCCATCGAAAAAGCACTAAAGAATAAAGAGCAGGTAATTCTGTTTCAAAACAGACGAGGGTATGCACCTATGGTTCACTGCGAGGTCTGCAATTGGATACCCAAATGCATTAACTGTTCCGTAAGTCTCACTTACCATCAATATCGTCATGAGATGGTTTGTCACTATTGCGGATATCGCGAGCCGCTACCACAAGAGTGTCCGAGTTGCTCTTCAAAAAGGATACTGACAAAAGGTTACGGGACGGAAAAGCTAGAAGAAGAGCTGACATTGATGTTTCCCGAAGCCAGCGTACAGCGAATGGACTGGGACACCACGAGAACAAGAACTGGCTATGAGTCGATAATCGAAAGTTTTGAAAATGCGGAAACAGATATTTTGGTAGGCACACAAATGGTGACCAAGGGGCTTGACTTCGACAAGGTAAGCCTTGTTGGTGTTTTTGATGCGGACCGTATGATGCATTTCCCCGACTTTAGGGCTTACGAAAGAGCTTTTCAACTTATTATTCAGGTCAGTGGTAGATCGGGAAGAAGAGAAAAGAAGGGCCAAGTAATTATTCAAACCTCAGATCCTAAACAACCACTTTTTCATTTCGTCTCTGAACATGATATCAAAGGATATATCGAGACAGAGCTTCGAGACAGGGAAAGTCATCATTATCCTCCCTACTCCAGGCTTATTGAGATTACGGTAAAGCACACCGACAGGACAAAAGCAAAAAACCTTGCCACACAGTTTGCGCAAGCTATCCGCAAAGATCTGAAAGAACCACGCATACTGGGGCCAGGCGAACCAATCGTTTCCAAAATCAGAAACGAATTTCTGATGACAATCCTGATCAAAATTTCCCGGAACAGCGGCAAATTAAAAGACACCAAAAAACACCTGCAGGTACTTGCCGACCACTTGCTGTCACAGAAAGATTTTCGAACAGCACGAATCGTGTTTGATGTAGATCCGAATTAGAGATTGAGCCAATAGGTAAGTTTCACTACCAGCGAACGATTCTTCACATTAAAGTTGTTCTCTGTATTTTGAAAGTCATAGAGGTAGTTGTCCGTGTAGACAATGAACAAATCAGACACCGGTCTGAATCTCCACTGAAATCGGGAATAGATATTCATGTTGTCATACTGACTATTGTACTGAGCAACAGAAGTCCAGAAAACATTTTTTGTGAGGGTAAGATCCACTTTCGGGCCGATGACAAGAATATCGGCATCATTGAAAGGGTCTGGTAGTCGCACGGTGTTCACATCAAAGTCGATAGAGAAAACACCATAAGGCTGCCACCGATAGCCGACACTACCATTCATGCCACGCAGCTTGCCGTTGTAATACTCACCCGAGATTGCACCTATGCGATAGGTAAACTTCTTCCGTGCATCACTGCTGTAGTCAAATGCCACCTGAGTGTAGGAAAAGTCCGCGCCTTGTGCCAATTCCTGGCCATCAGTTTCTGATGGATCATAAGGATCAATCAAGAACGTGTAGTTGTTGAAAACACGAAGTCCAAACTGAGCCGTGTTCAAAAATCCGATTTCGTACCATCCTCCGTAGTCACGATCTGATTTTCCCCAAGTACCATCCCATGTGTGACCACGGAACGTACCAAAGTTCATGCGATTAATATGGGACGACTTCGGATAAATCTGGTAGCCCACAAATCCTCCAACTCTGTCAAAGCCACTGCGCGGTACATAGCCGACAACAGGATCATAATTTTGCCCTATGCTGGTGAGCCACAAGCCAGAGAAAAAGGTCGGGGAGTTGTAGTTAAAGTTAGCTGTCGAACTATATGCATCTGATTTGAAATGCTCTCCATTAAACTCAGGCGAAAACTGCTGGTGAAAATTAACGTTACCAGTGAAGCGATTGTCATCGAAACTGAAGTTATAATCCACTCCAGCTACTCTGTCATAATCTGATGTATTGCTCAGGTCCTGACGATTTACAAGTATTGCTCTCAGGTTGGAGTTTGTTCCTACTCTCTTTTGTGCGGAGGCTACTCCAAAATTATAGCTGGGTAGATTGAGCGATGGATCTTTGTCTGCCTGCATGTTGAGCAGACCGATCCGCCACGTTTTAGAAATGTTTCCACTCACCCGAGCCCCGAATCGGATATCGTTCTGAACATATTGACCCGTTGAAGTATCCAATGCAAGACCGATGCGTCTCGAAAAAAATGGGCGTGAATTTTCACCCCCGAAATCAGAAAAGAGATCGCGGTTTTCAAGAAAGAACTGTCTGCGCTCAGGAAAGAATAATTCAAAACGATTGAGATTGGTTTGTTGCTGATCAACATCTGTGTTGGAAAAGTCAGGATTGACCGTAATATCAAGATTGAGTGCGGAAGTCAACGCCACTTTCGCATCCGCTCCATAAGTGAGATTCAAATCCTCATTGATGCCTTCTTCATAGTCGCGTGACGACTTTGTGGCAATGTACGGTATCAGGGAAATATTTGGTCCTGGAGTTTTCAGCGGTTCTTCAAATTGCAACACACCATGATAGTTCAGCGCAAACGCTGGGAAGATCCTTGGTACTCTTGACCAAATGGACATTTCGTTCTTCTTACTGTCTTGTCGGAAAAAATTCACGTTCCATTGTGTAGCACCCGCCTTGAAGCGAAGTGACTTAAATGGAATTGCAATTTCATACACCCAGGCATCTTCTGTCATTGACACCTCATTGAACCACTTATTGTCCCAGGTGAAATCGACTGGTGACCCATTAAAGTCACCCACGCCACCTTTTGAAACGAGGCCTTCTCGTTGCACTCCGGCAGGATTGGTGCCAAACGTAAATGCATTGGTCTTGTCCTGAAACGAATCGATGATGACGGCAAAGATGTCGATGCCGGGTCCGAAGAAATCCCTCCGCAAAGACGGCACAACATATTTACTAGGATTCTCAGTATAAAGCTTCGCACCAACATAAAGGAAGTGATCATCATAGGTAACTTTTACCACTGTGCGAAGTACAGAGCGGGACGAATCAAAAGGAAACTGTTGATGAAAGAGGTCCGTTGTGTCTGCAGTCAACCAATCTGGCTCGTCCAGCACCCCATCTAGTTTCATTGCTGTCCTGGCCTTCTTTACCGAGAGTACGGGCACGTTGCCATCCTCCTGAGCCAACAGCTCAATGCCGAAAGGGCTAAACGAAAGGAGGCTGACCAGTACACCCCGGTAGAAAATTTTCATTGTGGTTTCAACGGAAAAAGCCCTAAACAGTTGGCAAAGTTTACCGGGGTTTATGCGAATAGGTGAATTCTGAGTGGCAAAGGAGTAAAAAAGGGACGTACTGTACCAACCTTTAACAAATCATTAACGAATTGGCAGTATTTCGTCAGCTTAGAATGTCCCAGTCGTCATTGAGCACCGGGATGGAATGATGGGCCGTGAGATCGAATTCACATGGAACCACTGACACATAATTATTGGCTATCGCCCATTCGTCATTATCCTCGCCCTTATCGAAGTTGACGAAGTTACCCGTCATCCAGAAGTAACGCCTGCCATTGGGGTCAAAGCGCTCATCAAACTCTTCCACCCACTTCGCATTGGACTGGCGACAGATTCTTATCCCCTTGATCTTCTCATTTCGCTTAGGTGGAAAGTTGACATTTAATGCAACTCCTTTGGGCAGCCCTTTGGCAAGGACTTGTTGTGTTATCTTCTTAATGTATTGCTCAGTATGAGAAAAGTCGATGCTGGTGCCGTAGTCACAAAGAGAAAAACCAATAGCTGGTGTGCCTTCTATAGCTCCTTCGATGGCCGCGGACATGGTACCTGAATACAAAACACTAATTGAAGTATTGCTACCATGATTAATTCCGCTAACCACCACATCGGGCTGACGTTTGTCACGAAGCACATAGTGGCGGGCCAGCTTTACGCAATCGGCTGGCGTTCCAGAGCATTCGTAGGCTTTAATGCCATCGAAAATAAAATTCTCTTCCAATCTCAGTGTATCACCCACAGTGATAGCGTGCCCCATACCCGACTGTGGGCTATCAGGCGCGACCACAATTACATCTCCCAATTCTTTCATAATGTTGACGAGGGTACGAATACCTTTTGAGGTAATACCGTCATCATTGGAAACAAGAATCAATGGTTTTTGCATACAAAAAGAAATCGCTAAGCGAACAAAGAATTATAGTATGCAATAATACGTTTTAGGTGGTACTTCTCATCAAAATCGAGGCGGTTGTCTCTCGCAAATTTTTGAACCTCTTCTCTTCGGTCATTCATGAGATCGAGCCAATCATTGCGTTTGCCAACAAACGGCACGATGTCACCATTTTCTTTAAGAAGGAAGTACTTATACACAATGGTGAGTCGACTGTAGTTGCTGTAGTAATAAAATGAAGAAGAATAGGTTCGGTACTCCAGCGCTTCGCGACATAGCAGTGTGATTTTACCTTCCTCCAACAATTCAAAAAATACGGGTGCCTTGTATTCACCGGAAGTGTTATAAGGAAGCGAGTACATCCTCCGGTAGCGCTTGATCGTTTTATCAAAAATCTCCACGAACAAAACCTTTCTCGCGGTGTAGGTTTCCAATTTGTTGTCGACCTGAATCTGAACAAGATCGGTTTGCATATCATACTTCACGCTTCCCTTCAATGTGTCGCCAGTTTCAAGCACAATCGTACCTTCATGCCAATACTCAAAGGCAAACTCCTGTGCTGATGCCAGTCGAAATATGAAAAAGAAAACGAAGAGTATGATGAACCGCATCAGTGTTTCAAAATCGTGTGACCCAATTTATCGCGCTTTGTCATTAGATATTTTTCATTGTGCTGATTGGGCACAATTTCAATAGGCACATTGTCCACAATCTCCAGGCCATATCCCATCAGACCCACACGCTTTTGTGGATTGTTCGTAATCAACTTGATTTTTGATATGCCCAAATCATGCAAAATCTGAGCACCGATACCATAGTCGCGGTGATCCATGTCGAAGCCCAGTTTCAAATTCGCCTCCACGGTATCCAAACCCTGCTCCTGGAGTCGGTACGCTCTTAGCTTGTTTATCAATCCAATTCCACGACCCTCTTGTTTCATATACAGCACAACACCTTTGCCTTCTTTCTCCACCATCTGCATTGCACTGTGAAGTTGTGATCCACAGTCGCACCGGCATGAACCGAAAATATCACCAGTGACACACGAAGAGTGAACCCTAACCATAACGGGCTCGTCCTTTTGCCAATCACCTTTCACCAAGGCCATGTGAATTTCTCCGGTCTTAAGTTGCTCATAAGCCACCAAACGGAAATCTCCATACGCTGTGGGCATGTTCACTTCCACTTCCCTTTTGATCTGAGACTCGGTGCGCATCCGGTACTCGATGAGGTCTTTAATAGAAACCAACTTCAATCCAAACTTTGAAGCTACGTTCACCAAATCCGGAAGTCTGGCCATCGAGCCATCCTCGTTCATGATCTCTACCAACACACCGGCAGGCCTAAATCCGGCCAACCTTGCAAAATCAATAGCTGCCTCAGTATGACCAGCTCTTCTTAGCACGCCTTCCTTCTTTGCTTTGAGTGGAAAAATGTGGCCAGGTTTACCCAACTCTTCAGGTTTTGTTTCAGGGTCGGCCAAGGCTTTAATGGTTTTGAAACGATCGTGAGCAGAAATGCCGGTAGTGCATCCATGGCCAATCAAGTCAACAGACACGGTAAAAGGTGTCTCGTAGGCAGCCGTGTTTTTACCAACCATCAGATCGAGTCCAAGCTCTTCACATCGGTCCTCGCTAAGGGGAGCACAGATCAAACCCCGACCGTGCGTGGCCATGAAGTTTACAATCTGAGGTGTAATACTTTCTGCCGCACAAACAAAGTCGCCTTCATTTTCCCGGTCCTCATCATCTACCACAATGATGACTTTGCCATTTTTGATCTCGTCAATGGCATCCTCTATCCTATCCAGTTTTATATCGCTCATTTCACATTTATTCAAGCTAACAACAACAAAACCTTATCAACTGTTCCTACCTGGCTATCACTATACCCAGCAAGTCAGAAAGCTCTCTTTTGGCCTGATCCAGTCCTATTTGTGTATTCAAATAATTATCTACCTCTGATTCATTACCAGATGCCTCGGCAACCTTGATTTTCTGTTTATTTTCATCCAGCATCTTTTGGATGATTCTCAACTTCAGTCTTAGCACATTGGTGTAGGCCATTTCATTGAGTATATCATCTTCTTTCGGAAAATGGATGTGGTATTTATCACCCCAATGCTCACTGATATCATATCGCTGAGCAACAAGGTCTGTAACGATCTTTTTGATTTCATCGGTACCGTGATGAATAAAGTAATGACTATCCCGAAGCTCTCCTTTTTCCCAACCGACTCTCATTCCATTGTAAATCTCTCCAAACAGTGGATTGACGAATGACACATCTTCCAGTTCATGAAAGAGGAAGTCGGATAACTTTTGATCCTCAAGGCTGCGATCGGAATAGTTGAGTAACAAACGAATGGTCTCGCGTTCCTGGTGTTGCACCATGCTCTCCACATCAATCTTTGAAGTAGAAATGATGTCGGTTACCGGCTCAGTTGGAATTAGATTCTGGTCTTCTCTCTGCTTTTCTTTTTCTGATTTCCTTCTTTCCTGAATCAGAATCTTGTTCAATTCAGTGAGCAAAACACCTTCACCTATTTTTAGAAGATGGCTGGTTTCCTGAATATATACCGATCGCTTTACAGGATCAGGGATCAGCGCGATGCTGGCAACGATCTCACGTATGGACTCAGCTTTCCTGATCGGATCGGACCCTGCCTCTGCAGAATACAGGTCAGCCTTAAAAGAGATAAAATCCTTCCGGTTATTTTTCAGGAACTCTTGAAAGGCAGTGCTTCCTACTTTTCGTGAATAACTATCAGGGTCATCCCCATCAGGAAAGAGAACTACGCGAACGTTTAATCCCCCTTTCAAAATCAGATCAATTCCTCTCAATGCAGCTTTGATACCCGCTGCATCTCCATCAAAGAGCACCGTTACATTTTCGCTGAACCTGCGAATCAATTTTATCTGATCTTCCGTAAGTGCAGTTCCTGATGAAGCAACTACATTATCCACACCGGCCTGATGAAGTGAGATCACATCAGTATAGCCTTCTACCAGATAGCAGTTGTCATTTTGCCTGATGGGATTCTTCGCCTGAAACAATCCGTACAGCACATTGCTCTTGTGATAGATTTCCGTTTCAGGCGAGTTGATGTATTTGGGTTGGTTTTTCTCTTTACCCAACATTCTCGCACCAAAGGCGATGACCTTTCCAGAGATATTGTGAACCGGAAAAATCACACGCCCACGGAAACGGTCGTACGAACTTCCGTCTTCTTTCTTTACAACAAGCCCCGCCTTTTCCAGCAGTTCCCGATTGTATCCTTTTTTTAATGCCTCTTCTGCAAAGTGTTCCCAGCCTTCCAGCGCATAGCCCAGTTCAAATTTTTCAATCGTCTTGTCGTTGAAGCCACGCTCCCTGAAATAGCTAAGTCCAATGCTCTTACCCTCGTCCGTTTGAGTCAGGTTGGATTTATAGTACTCCTTCGCGAAGTTCATGAGGATGTAGAGGCTCTCTCGGTCCCCCTGCACGGCTTCATCTTCCGCAGCATGGGTTTCTTTGATCTCCACGCCATATTTTTTTGCCAGGTAGCGTATGGCTTCAGTGTAACTCATTCCCTCGTGCTCCATCAGGAACGTGAATGAGTCGCCTCCTTTGCCGCTGCTAAAATCTTTGAAAATGCCTTTAGACGGCACAACAAAAAATGATGGCGTTTTCTCGTTGGTAAAGGGGCTGAGGGCTTTGTAATTCTGACCTGATTTCTTGAGCGTAATAAAGTCGCTGATGACATCAATAATGTCCAATCGGTTCTTTACTTCGTCTATGGTTTCGCGCAGGATCAAGGCCTAAAAAACTTGGGCTTCAAAGATACCGGATTTGGCGAATGATGCCCCGTCCGAACTTCAGGAAGGCATCCGAAATCGCCTGATTTCCTAAAAAAAGGGGCATTTAGGCGGAGACTCCATCTCTTGGCCCTAAATTGCGGCAGAACGCCAAATGCAGGATGAAATTCACCGAAAAAGATATTCTCAGCGCCCTATCAACGGTCAATGACCCAGACCTTCACAAAGACCTTGTAACCCTGAACATGATCAGGGATATCAAAGTATCCGACCAGCAAGTGAGCTTTACCGTGATGTTAACCACACCGGCTTGCCCACTCAAAGAAAAGATCAGGAAGGACTGTGAAGAAGCGGTGAAAAAAGTAATTGGTGACCTGAAACTGGAGATCACCATGAGTTCCTCTGTGACTTCGGCCCGCGATAGTGCACCTGTACTCACGAACGTAAAAAATATCATTGCGATTGCGTCCGGTAAGGGTGGCGTGGGTAAATCAACAGTTACCTCTAACCTGGCAGTTGCACTTGCACAAATGGGGGCCAAGGTGGGGTTGATCGATGCGGACATTTTTGGGCCTTCGGTACCCGTGATGTTCAATTGCGAGCATGAACAACCTGAGGTAAAAGTTGTGAATGGCAAAAACGTGATCGTGCCGCTTGAGCAATATGGGGTGAAACTGGTATCAATTGGTTTTCTCACTCCGCCTGACAGCCCGGTAGTATGGCGTGGACCCATGGCGAGTTCTGCACTAAAGCAATTTATCAGCGATGCTGACTGGGGCGAACTCGATTACATGTTTATCGATTTGCCACCGGGCACCAGTGATATCCATCTCACCTTGGTGCAAACAGTGCCGGTGACTGGAGCAATCATTGTGACCACCCCTCAGAGGGTAGCGCTGGCTGATGCCACAAAAGGTCTGGCGATGTTCAAACAACCTCAAATCAATGTGCCCGTGCTGGGTATCGTGGAGAATATGGCGTACTTCACACCGGAAGAACTGCCTGACAACAAATACTACATTTTTGGAAAAGATGGTGGCAAGAACTTATCAGAGAAGTATGGCGTTCCCTTGCTGGGTCAGATTCCGCTGGTGCAGGGTATTCGCGAAAGCGGAGATAGCGGTTTGCCAGCCGTGATGAAAGATGGAATGACCGGGGATGCTTTTAAAGAACTGGCTGAATCCGTGGCACGACAGGTTGCCATTAGAAATGCTAACTTTGAGCAGACGAAAAAAGTCGAAATGAAGGTATGAGTCATACAAACACGCAAAAGATGACACTTAACGAACGTGTCGAGGCTGCTCTGGACAATATCAGACCATACCTGATCATGGATGGAGGCAACGTGAAAATCCTTGAGATCACAGGTGATAAAAACCTCAAGCTGGAATTTGTAGGAAACTGCGGCAGTTGCCCTATGTCAACCATGACTTTCAAGGCTGGCGTGGAAGAAGCCATAAAAAAGTCTGTTCCTGAAATCGAATCGATAGAAGTCATCAATATGACCACTGCCTAGGGCTGGTTACTGCATTTCATTTTCAGTCATTAAATCATAGTTTTTAGTCTTTCTGCGTTTAAACGTATTGGAGCGGACTACCTCTAACACCGGAACCGAGACCTTACCGTGAGACCTTCTGTCTTTATTGTCTTTTTTACCTTGCTCTGGGCAACCGCCCCGGTAATGGCGCAACAACGGTGTGCTACTGTCGAGTATCAGAAAATGATTAATCCTGAGTACTCGAAAACCCAGACAAAATTTGAAAACTGGATCAACAATCAGCAGGTAGCTCCAAAGATCAAAACATTTGACACCCAGGGCACGAATGCAGCGACCTATGTGATCCCCGTGGTGGTACACGTCATCCATAACGGAGAGCCCATTGGAACTGGAACAAATATTAGCGATGCCCAGATTATTTCTCAGATCAACGTGCTCAACAAAGATTTCAAAAGGCTGAATGCGGACGCCAGCCAAACACCTTCTGAATTTCTTCCCGTGGCCGGCAGTCTTGACATCGAATTTGTACTTGCCAAACAAGATCCGGAAGGACTCACAACCAACGGCATTCAAAGAGTGCAAGGAACGCAGTCTTCATGGACCTTGGCGGAGAATGCCGAGTTTAAAGCGCTAAGCTACTGGCCATCTGAAGACTATATGAATATCTGGGTGATCAACTTCATTGATCCCAGCAACTTTATCGGTTATGCACAATTTCCCGAATCGTCTTTACCAGGTTTGGAGAATTCATCTTCTGATCCCCTTACAGACGGAATTGTAATCAACTACAAAGACATCGGCTCTATCGATGATGGGGCATTTGATCTGGATCCTCAATTCAATAAGGGAAGGACTGCCACTCACGAAATTGGTCACTTCTTTGGCCTGCGCCACATCTGGGGTGATGTGAGCGGTTGCGGTGGTACTGATTATGTAAGTGACACACCTTCTCAGTCCAGCGAAACCAGTGGCTGTCCGAGTCATCCACAAGTCAGTTGTTCCAGCAACAAGATGTTTCAAAACTACCTTGACTATACCAACGATGCATGCATGAACTTATTCACTGCGGGTCAGGTGACAAGGATGGAAATCATATTACAAAATAGTCCGAGACGAGCGAGCCTTACAACATCGCCCAGGTCTCAGGACCCGGCTCCTGTACCAAACGACCTTGGAATTCGAACCATCGTTACACCCGAAGTCACTTCGTGTGGAGGAACGATCACACCAACAATTGAAGTGCGTAATTATGGAACCAACACGGTGACCTCAACGAAGATTCAGTTTCTCCTCAATGGCATTTCTCAGGAAACAAAAGACTTTGCGGTCAATCTCACTAATCTTCAAACAACTGAGCTTGCTTTTAACCCGATCAACCTCACATCACCAAGCAGTTCCCAGGTAAGTTTTATCATCCTTCAAACCAACGGCACCACAGATGGCAACGCAGCAAACAACACACTAAATCATACCACCGAAGTGCCGGTGGTGGCAGATGTACCCTACTTTGAATTCTTCGATACCTCCCCACCCGACTGGACAATTCAAAACCCTGATGCGCGAACAACCTGGCAAAACGTTGCAGCGCTTAATGGAACGGCTGGCAACAGGGCGATGTATATCAATTTTTATGACTATGAAGAAAAAGGAGTTGCCGATCGGTTGCTCACCCCGGTTTTAAATTTGAATGGAGCTACTGCTGCCATCCTTCGCTTTGATCGAGCCTATGCAAAATTTCCAAGTGCGAGTTATGAGGATGCATTAAAAATAGTTGTCATTAGCAATTGTTCCTCCGATTTATTGTCCGGAGTCGAAATATTCAACAAAGCAGGGGATGACCTTGCTACAGCAGACCAGACATTTAACGCTTTTATCCCTAGTGGAGCATCGCAATGGGAAACTGAGTCTATCTCACTAAACTCGTTCATTGGCTCTGGCAATATTCAACTCGCATTCATTGGACAAAATGCAAATGGAAACAATCTCTATCTCGACAATGTGTTTGTATTGACTGGAGATCTCACAGATATCGCATTGAAGGAAATCATAAGTCCTTCACCAGTCGTGAGCAAGACAACGATTAGTCCTGTAATCAGAATCAAAAATGAAGGAAGCATTCCAATCAACAGCGTGGAAATTGAAATCAGGGTAAACGGCACCCTTGCGTCAACAAAAAATCTCTCTTCTCTGTCGCTATTAACTGGTAGCGATCTCATAGTCGACCTGGATGGCATCACACTGAGTCCGGGAAGCAATCAACTCAGTATTACTATTTCGAAAGCCAATGGAGCAACTGATGAAGCTCCGTCCAACAATACCATGGAGAGAACAGTCGTAGTAAACAGCTCGTTTGAGTCCATCCCGTCAAGGCAAGACTTCAGCGTGTCATTTCAAGACACATGGACGATAGTGAGCCAGTCAACCTCTTTTAATTGGGAAATCACCTCGACCAACAAGGGCACATCACTTGTCTATCGTGGATTCACAAACACAAATAAAGGCGATGATGCGTGGTTAGTTAGTCCCGTGCTTGATTTTTCTAAAAGCGTAGAAGCGAGTTTGTTTTTTGACATCAGCTATGCGGTGAGTTTTAAAGGCACAGAACGACTGCAAGTGCTTTCCTCCACAGACGGAGGAGATTCCTTTGGCGAGATACAATTCGACCAGACAGGAAATCAGTTCTCGGTTGGTAGTAGCACCGAAGCATGGATACCCTCCACTGACAACGATTGGAATCGTCAGTATGTAAATCTGAATGATCTTGTAGGCGAATCTTCCGTAAGGTTAGCTTTTGTTGTCACCAATGACAATGGGAACAACATTTACCTTGACGATATTGAGTTGTTCAACGATGACAATCCTAGCCCAGCAAAAGCAAGTGACTTATACAGTGTTTACACACCCACCACGTCTGAAATCAAAGTAACCTTTACCTTGCCCATCAAGGAGACATCAAGGTTGCAAGTTTACAATGTAATGGGCCAGATGGTTCTTGACAATGTACTGCCTGACAACCTCAATCAAACGTACACCATCGACATGAGTAACCAACGCTCCGGAATCTACATCGTGCGGGTGCAGGTTGCAGACAGATTGGAAGCTACAAGAGTGTTTATCAGCAACTAGTGCCGACCCAACCATTAATCAGAGTGAATCTGTCATAAAGCCTTGGATGGGTTGTACATTGGGCCCCTCCTTTTTTTATCTATTTGAAATTGGAGGTCACTGGGCGAAAATTCAGTATTGTCCTCCAATTTCGCTGGAAATCCGCCAAATACTGGGCATATTTGAGGTTGAATAAATCCTGAGCATGACCAAAACGAAAGTAGGTATTCTCTATGGCGGGCGTTCCGTAGAACACGGTGTGTCTGTCAATTCCGCACGGAACATAGAGATGTATATAGACAGGGATAAATTCGATACACAGTGCATTGGCATCTCTAGAAGTGGTATTTGGTATGCTACCGAACGAGTTGACAAAAACATAGAGAACGGGCGGAAGTTGAAATTACAATTGGATCCCACTAAGCCTGTCTTTGAGGATGAAGATGGAAATCAAATGACTATTGATGTTGCTTTTCCCGTTCTTCACGGAACGGATGGTGAGGATGGCAGCATTCAAGGGCTATTGAAAGCAATGGATATACCGATGGTCGGTACTGGTGTTTTGGGTTCTTCGGTTTCCATGAGCAAGTTGGTCGCGAAGCAATTGATGCAACAGGCAGGTATACCCGTTACCAGGTTTCTTTTCTTCAGAGATACCGAAAAAAACAAAATCAATTTTGATCATGTGGCAAGTGAGTTGGGAGTTCCATTCATGGTGAAGGCTGCTAATCTGGGATCATCGGTTGGCGTTTCCAAAGTAAAAGGAAAAGGAGACTTTCAAGCCGCGCTTGACGACTCATTTAAATATGATAGTTGTGTTTTAATTGAAGAGTTTATTACAGGAAGAGAAATCGAATGTGCTATTTTAGGAAATAACCCACCACTCGCATCTCTTCCTGGCGAAATCAAAGTGAATCCGAACTACGAGTTTTACACCTTTGACGCCAAATACGTTGACGGAGAAGCAGTGAAGATAGACGTACCCGCTGAACTGGATGAACCTTCGAGAGAAGCAATTCGTGATATCTCCATAAAAGCCTATCAACAATTACAATGTGAGGATTTTGCACGGGTCGATTTGTTTCTCGACAAAGCCGGAAAGATATACGTGAACGAAATAAATACGATTCCAGGCTTTACCAATTCAAGCATGTACCCTATGATGTGGAGAGAGCGTGGCGTGTCGTTCACTGAGCTGATTACAAAATTGGTGGAGCTAGGCAAAGAGCGCTTTGAAGCGGCCAAGCGAATCGAAAAGGATTTTCAATCTTCTCTTAAGTTTTAAACATGAAATTGAACCTACCTTTTCTGAAAGATACACTGGGATCGTTGCTGTTGAACATTGGGGTGGCCATCGGCCTACTGGCTCTTCTTTCAATTTTTTATTTCTATATCTACCTTCCCAGCAGCACCAATCACGGTGAGACCATTACTGTGCCTGATCTGGAAGGGATGCAGATGAACAACCTGGACGATTTTCTCTCTAACCACGACCTTCGGTTTGAGATAAATGACTCTTCCTACTCAGAGGACTATCCACCCCTGACTGTTTTGCAACAGTTTCCCAAGCCTGGCTCTAAGGTAAAAGAGAACAGAAAAATTTATGTCACATTAAATCGAGTCACCCCACCTACAGTACCGATGCCAGAGTTGGTTGATCGGTCGCGTATCAATGCGGAAGTAGTGCTCAAGAGCAACGAGCTCAGGCGCGGTCAAATTATTCTGGCCCCAAGTCCTTTTCTCAACCTGGTGAAGGAAATGCGATATATGGGCAAGCCGATCAGTGCTGGCACCCGTGTTCCCAAGGGTGCAGTTATCGACCTGGTGGTCGGTGATGGATACGGAAAGTCTGATTTCCGAATTGGAAGTCTTATTGGAGACAGTTATGAAACAGCCCTGTTCAAATTACAAGGCTGGAATTTGCATCTTGGCCTTGTTGAAATCCCTGTGGGTGTAGATACTACGGGCACCTCGCCAGTCGTTTTCAAGCAGTATCCGGATGTAAACGAGATGGTTCGGGTTGGCGATCCTGTGGATATCTGGCTTGCACCTCCCGGGTATCAGGAACCCGATGACATCGATAATCAGCAAGAGGACGAAGAACAAAACGAAGAAAACGAAATCAATTAAGCTAATGCATAGGTTGTGGTGCGTTTTGCTTTTTACGGTGGCTTTCGTTCAAGCTTCAGCCCAATTCACACTTACACCGCTACCGAGAAATTTACCCGCTGAAAAAAAGTCCAGTGGCGCCAGAACCAACGAGCTCACTCCAATGCCGTTGCCCTTCTGGGATGACTTTTCCTTTAGCAACCTGGAGGGCTATCCTCATGACACGTTGTGGCAGTACGGCAAAACCGTGTGGATAAACCAAGGCCTTGGTGTCAATCCGCCCTCGCTTGGTGTGGCCACATTTGACGGTCTGGATTCGCTCGGAAATCCCTATAGTGTAAATGATGTGCTGGAAAAAGGAATTGCAGACAGGCTGGTGTCACGGCCCATTTCTCTTGATCTCGTTGCACCTGGCGATCGAAGTTCAGTGTATCTGAGTTTCTATTACCAGTTCAGGGGAAACGGAGAACCACCAGATCCAGGAGATCAACTTCGGGTGCTATTTAAAAATGCTTCCGGCTCATGGGTACAGGTTGCAACTATTGAGAATGATGGATCATTCAACGAAGACACGTTTACACAGCAGATGATTGCTGTGACGGGGGATGAATACTACCATGATAGTTTTCAGTTTTCGATCTTAAGCTTCGGCAGACTCTCCGGCCCATATGATACGTGGAACGTAGACTATGTTTATCTCAACAAAGGAAGGACCGCCAACGACACAAGCTATCCTGATCGAACCATTAATCTTCCTTTGACATCAATGCTGAAGGGCTACTACTCTATGCCCTATGACCACTTCATGGAAAACCCTGTGGCCAACCTTCAAGCCCCGCTCATTTCAATGCACAATCTGGAGTTCATACCGGGTAACACTAATCAGAGCGATGTTCAACCGATAAACTACGACTCGGAGGATTCTGTGTTTGTTTACCGGGATGACACTGAGACTATTTCTACTCACCAACTCGACCTGGCCACTTCGATCGGCAATCCATTGCAACCACTTGAGTTCCGACAGACACCAATCCAAACACTTCCTGATTTGTCGTCCCTGACAACAGTGGATTCTGCAGCCAGGATAAAATTAAAACTTTGGATCAACTCAGGGGATAACATCGTGCCATCAATTGCCAACCCATTAGGAGACTACAACATTGCGAAATATGCCCCAATTGATTTTCGAGTGAATGATACTACGCAGGTGGAATTCACACTTGACAACTATTATGCTTACGATGATGGCACAGCTGAATATGGCGCGGCACTCAATCAACCTGGTGCTCAGCTTGCCTATCTCTTTGAAATGAAGACAAACAAGCCGGACACGATTGTGGCTATCGACTTTTATTTTCCAGGTTTTGGCGATGAAACTAATCAATCTATTCTTGTGCAAATCCTTAGAGACTTAAGTGGCGACCCAGGTTCGTTTTTGTATTCGCAGTCAGTAACCGTGCAGAGAAGTACGCAGAATAATTTCTGGCGGTTGGAGCCGTTAAATCGGTTTGTTGGAGTGAGCGGTGAATTTTATGTCGGATGGAAGCAAGGTGCTGCTTCAGTGCTCGCTGTGGGCCTGGACAAAAATACAGACTCAGGCGACAAGATTTTTTTCAATATTAATGGTGAATGGGAACAAAACACGAACCTCAAAGGGAGTTTGATGATCCGTCCGGTGTTTGGTAAAGGCGATGGTGTGATAACCGGTGTGGATGAAGTCACTGAACCTAAGGTGAGTGTTTATCCCAATCCCGGAAATGGAATGTTTGTGGTGATGGGCCACTTTGAGCGTGCGGAATTATTTACACTGTCTGGTCAGGTCGTGAAGACAACATCACAACAGGTTTCCGATGGAACTCAATTTCAAATTACCAATCCAGTCAGCGGCCTGTATATGTTGAGAGTTCAGAAGCAGGGCGGTCTTTCAACGCACAAGATTATTGTGCGCTAGCTGTAGTCACCACAATCTCTAAAGGTTTAGGCGCAAAAGTGATCACAAAAATCACCAACGCAATCCATCCCAATATCACACGCGATGTATCTAAGGGTTGTTCAATTTCTGAGGGCGGATGCATCACTCCAACAAACCTTCCGATGATAAATACGAATAGCAGCCATCCCGGATAGCCTTCTATGCCGGGGAAAATATTAGCAAGCAAATACTGAAGCGCAAAAATTGCAACTGCATACATCAACGTATCCCGCCACTTCATTCCCAAGCCTGTTAGGCAGATATAAAGGAACCCGATAAATAAAGGAATTTCCCAAATGAGTGTGTCGGGTGGGTCGGCTGGTGAGATGTAGCCTAACCCTGCATAAAACAGAAATGCAATGAATACAATTGACGCCACTGTTTTATGGCCGCGAAATCCAAGTAGGCCATACAGTACATGACCGCCATCCAGTTGACCGATAGGAAGCAGATTGATACTGGTGAACACTAATGATAGAAAACCAGCAAAAAGAAATGGATAGTGAATGATCTCGTGGATATTAGGAATCCTCGATGGATCACTGACGAGGCTTTCAAAAAAGATGAACAACAGGTTTTTACCAATCAAAATGTCAGCACCGGCATGTTCGGCAAGGTATTCAGGTTGATAAACGTATTTGGCATAGTCCAGGCCATACTGCTGATACTCGGAGTGAAACTGAAAGATATATTCTGGTGGAGGTAAATGTGTAAAGCCATAAATCAAAACACAGATGGCTGCAACAAACCCTGCCAGAGGACCAGCAATGCCGATATCGAAGTGATGTTGTTTGTTGTACACCTTTCCCTTGAGTCTGATCAGTGCCCCCATGGTGCCTATCATCAAAGGAAGTGGAGGAAGTGGGATATAATAAGGCAACGTTGTTCTCACCTTGTGATGAATAGCAGTAAAGTAGTGGCCAAACTCATGGACGGTAAGGATTAATAAAAAGGGAACAGAGTATGACATGCCACTGAGGAAATCATCAAAAGTGAAGTCCGGCATAAAAACAGATCTGCTGTATGTCCACTCCGTGCCAGCCAGTGTGGTGGTAACAAAAGTGACCACAAAAAGAGATAGATGAATCAGCGCTTGTTTGAGAGTAATCTTCATACGAACAAATCGAAAAGATGATTAGGCTGAACAAGGTGATGAGTGTGTATACCCAACTTAGATGCTCCCTCGAGATTTATTTTGTTGTCATCGATGAACAATGTCCTTGAGGGATCAAGACCGTGGTCTGAAAGTACTGTCTCAAAAATCTCAACATCTGGTTTTCTCATTCCCATCAGGTGCGAATAGTAGGCGCGATGAAAATATCCGTCAATGCGATCTGCGTTGACAGTTTCTTTCATGATCTCATTGAAGCGCTTGAAATGTATGCTGTTGGTATTGCTTAGGAGAAAAATGCGATGAGTTAATTTTAAATTGGTAAGGAGTTCTAGCTTTTGTTTTGGAATGTCAAGCAGCATTGCGTTAAAACACCGATCAAACTCACCATCTGAACCTTTCACCTGAAACTCATGACGGATAGCGTTCCGAAGATCAGCATCGCTTATCTTTCCTTTTTCGAACTCCTTGTACGTCTCAAATTGAAGTATTTTTCCTTTAATCTCATCGGCCGTCAGGTCGCTTAGTTCGGCAAAGGCATTAACAGTCAGCTGTTCGTCAAGATTGATGATTACCCCACCAAGATCAAAAATCACATTCTCAAATTTCTCCACACGTTGTCGTTTGCCCGCGAATAAAGTCTAAATAACGCAAATCACCAATACAATCGTTCCACCACAGCCATTCACCGCGCACCCTAGCCATTAATTGAAAGTCTCACCCCTCATCTCAGTTATTTGGTTTATTTTCAATACACTAAACCTCTCCTAACATCGATGAAACCTACCCTAATCCTTAGAGTTTTACTGCTTGCATTTCTTACGGCCTGCAAGTCATCAACACCGGAAGATCCGGTAACGCTTTCGCAGGAGTATTGTCCACCCGAAAAAACACCAAAGCCCATGGGAACGAATGCCGCGTTAGGATTGGCGGGCTATGCCAAGGTAATGTGCTCTGCAGTCTTCGTCTCCGGTCGGGATATTGATGAAGCAATTCACAACAGTGGTTATTTCTTTTTGCCGGAAGAACTTCAAGACAAGGTCGGATACACAGTTGATGAGACTGAACGTTCTGTCACGCTCACGTTAGGCGATTCACTCAGTCGCTCAGCAAAGTTTTATGGAAGTCAGGGTTGTATAATTAACAATGGCAAAGGGCTCTTTTTCGAACCAGTGGAAGTAGTGAGTTCGTTGCCTCCTGCTGAGTCGACTCCATGGCCTATGGGTGATATGATCGAATCTAAAGCAGCCGGAGTTGACCAGGCTAAAATAGAAGCGGCCATTGACTCTGCCTTTGCACCAGACGGTCTGACAGCAGCATTCGTAGTAGTGTACGATGGACAGCTCGTTGGTGAGAGATATGCACCAGGTATCACCAAAGACACACAACTCGAAAGCTGGTCTATGGGCAAAAGCTTAACTGCAACGCTGATCGGTCGCATGATTCAACAGGGATATTTCGCGATTGACGATCCGGCACCAGTGAAAGCATGGCAGGAAGAAGAAGATCCAAGAGGAGAGATTCGAATTAAGGATCTATTGCAAATGAGTAGTGGATTGAATTTTCACTCTCATCGCGATCCGGATGCACGCCCTGAAATCAACCTGATGGATCACTTCTATATTTATTCAGGAGCCGTTGACGCTTTTGAATATTCTTTTAGGCGTCCACTTCAGTTTCCGATTGGTACAGAAGGAAGATATCACAACTGCGATCCGCTGATACTTGGTCATGTGATGAAGACCACATTGACTGCTGATGGGAAAGAGTACCTGACCTACGCCCAAGAAGAACTGTTCGATAAGATTGGCATTAGAAAGCAGGTGATGGAAACTGATCCTTATGGCAATTTTTTACTTACAGGCTTTGACTACGGAACAGGCCGAAATTGGGCACGACTCGGCATGCTTTATTTGCAAAATGGACAATGGAATGGTGAGCAAATTATACCAGAATCTTACGATGACTTTGTCTCCACACTTGCGCCAGGCTGGAAGACTCCTGTTTATGGCGGGTTGTTTTGGATCAACGGAACAGGAGAAATGCCGATCCCAAAAGAGGCCTATTACATGGCTGGAGCGGGGGGTCAACGCACCATCATTATCCCGTCAAAGAAGCTAGTGGTTGTTAGGCTTGGCCACAATCGTGGCGATACTGCTGGAATGAAATCGTTGAACAATGCGCTCGCTCAACTGATGGAGATATTTTAGAAAAAATTGGAAAGTGGGCCCTGCTGGGATCGAACCAGCGACCACCTGATTATGAGTCAGGTGCTCTAACCGTCTGAGCTAAGGGCCCGAAAAGAGGCTGCA
>JBFWZR010000060.1:0-23445 GCA_050185175.1 Cyclobacteriaceae bacterium | reverse complement strand
AGGTAATCTTGATGAGTTTGATCCCGATAGAATTGTTGTTATCATAGATGACTTTCATAAAATTAGGTTTACGAAATCAAAGTATAAGGCTAACCTAATTTCCAACCTGAGTAAAACATATCAGAATTTGTTTCTTACAGGCAATGATATGATGCAATTTGATACCTATACTTCGCAGGCTGGGATCGCTAGAAATATTTTAGAAGATTTTCACCGTTATCAAATAATTGAGTTCGGTCCAACATTGAGGTATGAATTAATTAAGAAGTGGAATGGCATAGGAAGTGACCAACTTGAGGCAAATGAATTGATTCGTCTAAATAATGAAACTGAAAGACATATTGAGTCAATCATTGGCAAAAGTTTTGTTCCCTCTTATCCCATTTATCTATTAACAATTCTTCAGGCGAAGGAAGCTTCAACTGCACAGAAGCCAGAGTATAGTATACATGGTTTTTACTATGAACTTCTGATAAACGATGCACTGGATAAGGCGGTAAAAAATAAGGACGATATAAGTCTGTACTACAACTATATTACTGACTATTCTTATTTTCTTTTTGTTGAGAAAATAAGAATGCAACCTCTAAATATTGATGGCTTTATTAAGTTTCACAACAGATATTGTATTGACTACAAAATTGATATCAGCCCAAAAGTAGTTTTGGATACTTTAGTTAGCTCAAAATTAATTATAGTCGATGGGGATACAGTTGCGATTACTTACAAATACGTTTACTATTTCTTCGTTGCGAGATATTTGGCAATCAATATTTCAGACGAGAAAATAAAGCACAAAATAGAATTGCTTTGTCAACGTGTTCATAGAGATGAATTTGCTAGTGTTGTAATGTTTCTTACGCACCTTTCAAAAGATCAATTTGTGTTAAATCAATTGCTGCTAAATTCAAAAGAACTTTTTAAGGAATATCAGCCATTAAAACTCGAGGATGACGTGTCTTTTGTCAATGATATGATAAGCAAACTTCCTGAGCAGATCTATGAGCCAATTGATGTTGAAACCATTAAACAAGAAGAGTTAAAGGAAGAGGAAGAGCTTGATGCACAAGAGAGACAGTTTGACTCAAGTCGTGATGTCTACGAATACGATATCGAAGAGGACATTACCTCCCTTGATGTACTTTCAACAATAATAAAGGCCATAAAAACGATTGAGATTGTTGGACAGGTGACGAAAAAGTATTGGGGAGAACTGAAGGCAAAACAAAAATACGAATTGGCAGAAGAAACATATATGCTAGGTTTGAGAACGCTTGGGTTTCATTTTAGTTTTGTTGGCACTGACACGGAAATGCTTGTTGAATATTTGAAGCATATTTATCGAAGAAAGAACCCGAATAGAAGCATTTCAAGACAAGATATCGATAAGGCATCAAGGGATTTTATTTTCAATTTGTGTTCTTTATCGGCTTTCGGAATAGTGAAGCGCGTTACAAATGCTATTGGTTATGAGAAATTAGCTGGAACATTTCATGACATTCTTGTAGCGCATGATTTTAACTCAGTAAAATTAATTGATACATCAATTAAACTTGATCACAATAGGAGCTTTCCTTGGGGAGAGCTTGAGAAATTGAAAAAGGACACAGAAAAAAATTATTTGGCGAGTATAGTTTTGAGAAACCTCGTAGTAAATTATTTATATGTGTTTAATACGTCTTTCAAAGATAAACAGAAGCTTTGCTCGATGTTGGGTATCAAAATGGAACAACAAAGAATGATAGATGCGACTTCACAAGTAAAACGAGAATAGCTCACGCCCTCGTTGGTCTTCTTGACCAACGAAGACCCACAGTCTTTTAATCAAAAAATATTTCCCTCTCCTTGTGACAAATCCCTTAATTCGGCTACTAATGCATTAAAGAAGTAGTCAATTGGAACCGCAGAAACGAGACTTTGTTCGGATAGTAGCTGAGAATCATGGCATCATCAGGAGCCTGTGCAAGGCCTACTATGCTGGCTATGAAGATCAGAAGGATGTCTTTCAGGATATCGTGCTGCAACTGTGGAAGTCCTTTGAGTCCTTCCGCGGTGAGTCCAAAATAAGTACATGGATTTACAGAGTAAGCCTCAACACCATTCTCGCCAAAGTCAGAAAAGAAAAGTATAAGATCACTACAGAGTCTATCGGCAGCGCAGCGCTTTCATTTTCACACGCCAAAGCTGATGATGACGTGGAGTTGCTTAGTCAGGTGCTTCAGTGCCTGAAAGGTGTGGACAAGGCCATCGTTATCCTCTACCTGGAGGGATATAAGAACAAAGAGATTTCTCAGATGCTCCACCTTACAACTACCAATGTGAGCACGCGGCTCAGTCGGGTGAAAGCAGAACTATCAGCAAAATTTAAGAACCAGCATTATGAACTTAAGCAACTTTAAACCAGCGTGGCGGCAATATCGATTGGTAAATTCTATGCAATCCATGGATCAGGCGGAAGTGCTGTCGATACTTGACAGAGTGGAAGGGATGGCTGTGAGCACCACACACAGCTATCTCATCAACGCTGTGATGTTTACGGTCTTAACCGTCTTCTGCCAGGGGGGATGATGGCCTATGTGATCTGGGACATCAACCCGGAAATCTTTGAGGGAGTTACATTTTTCAGATGGTATGGCTTGTGTTGGGTGTTGGGAATATTGGCAGGCCAGAGAATCATGGTCAGCATTTACAAAACGGAAGGCATACCCGTTGGAGAAGTTGATCGCCTTTCTCTCTATATGATGTTGGGTGCGTTGATCGGTGCGCGCTTTGGACACATCCTCTTTTACGATCCGATCTACTACCTGCATAATCCTGTTGAGATTCTTCCCATCAAGATAAAGCCCAGCTTTCAGTTCACCGGTTTGGCAGGCCTGGCAAGTCATGGAGGAATTATAGGTGCGTTGCTCGCCTTGTTTCTCTACAATAGAAAGGCGAGAAAAAATTACTGGTGGCTGCTGGACAGACTGATGATAGCGGGTGCCGCATTGGGCGGATTCATCAGAGTGGGCAACCTGTTAAACTCCGAGATCATCGGCACCCCAACCAACGTTCCCTGGGCTTTTATCTTCACCCGTGTTGACTTCATTTCACGACACCCTGCACAATTGTATGAGGCGATTTTCTATTTCATCATCACCATCGTCCTGTACTTCGTCTGGAAAACAAGAAGGTTCTCCACAGCGCATGGGTTTATTTTCGGTCTAGGAATGACGCTCATATTCACCCAGCGATTCCTGATTGAGTTCGTAAAAGAAAACCAGGTGCCCTTCGAGGAGGCGCTCGTCCTGAACATGGGGCAGATGCTAAGTCTGCCGCTGATTGCGGGTGGAGTGGTGGTGATGGTTTGGAGCAGGAGAGGCCGTTATCAATAGTCCCTCACCCAAACACATTAATTGGTACGTGATATCTTGTGCTACCCTCTCCCCAGGGAGAGGGTGTAGTTAAATGATCTGAGCGTACGCCTTTGGCCTGGCGAGGGATGCATCCACTTTCCTGGCGCGGGAGTTACTTCCGCGCCACGCACTTAGAATCTCGAAAATTTTGCATATTGGCAAGGCAATGGTAATGATATGAAGTCAGTGTTTAGCTGCATCCAAATTTTACTCCAGTGATGGTGATTGATTCACAATGAAACGTAGAACCTTTATCAAACTCAGCGGAGCCATAGGAGCAGCGTCATGCCTGCCCTTCGCTTGTGCGCCATCTACTTCATCACCAAAATTCAAACTCGGCTATCAGCTCTACTCCATTCGTGATGAAATGGAGAAAGATCCAATGGCTACACTCAAGGTGCTGAAAGAGATGGGTTATGAAGACTTTGAACACTATGGTTTCAATGCTGACGAAGGAACCTATTATGGATACAAGGCCAGTGACTTTAAGTCACGCCTTGATGATCTTGGATTGTCGGTCAGTAGCGGACATTACCCTTTCTCAGGCTTTTGGCAAAAGCCGGAAGATGAGCTGAAGGCGTTTGTGGACCGATGTATTGAAGGCGCCCGTGTGTTGAACAGTCACTACATTACGTGGCCTTGGATGGATGAAGAGCAAAGAACTGAGGATGGGTTCAAACAAACTGCTGAGAGGTTGAACATGGTGGGCAAGATGGTAAGAGAGGCGGGGCTTGGTTTTGCGTATCACAACCATGGATATGATTTTCTGGAATTTGACGGAGTGACTGGCTACGAGATCATTGCTAATAACACCGACCCTGAACTTGTGAAGTTGCAGCTCGATATGTATTGGGTGATGCATTCGTCTAAGATGACACCTGCCCAGTGGATTGAAAAATATCCCGGTCGTCATGTGATGTGGCACATTAAGGACATGCATAAAGTGTCAAGAGACTATACTGAGTTGGGCAATGGCTCCATTGACTACACAAAGTTGCTACCGGATCCCACGTTATCAGGCCTTGAATACTACTACATAGAGCAAGGTGGTAACTACACCGAGAACTCTACGAAGAGCGCTGCTGCGAGTGCAAAGTATTTCAAGAACCATTTGCAACGATATCTGTAGCATCACTACAAGCACACATGCAACTTCCAATCCGGTTTGCGATGGGAATAGTGACTTTCCAGACTGTTCTTTACCTTCCCGCTTTTAATTTAGAATCAAACATGATTGACAACGTCAAAATCATCGATACCAAAGTACTCTCCGACAATTGGTATGTACTGAGAAAGATCACCTACGAATACACAAAGAAGGATGGCACCCGACTGACACAAACCCGTGAAGCCTACGATCGCGGAAATGGCGCCACCATTTTGCTTTACAATAAAGATCAAAGGACGGTTATCCTCACAAGACAGTTTCGCCTTCCCACTTATGTAAATGGAAACGAATCAGGGATGATGATTGAGGCTTGTGCTGGCCTGCTGGACAAGGATAATGCAGAGGACTGTATCAGGCGTGAAACAGAAGAGGAGACGGGATACAAAGTGACGGCAGTGAGAAAGATATTTGAAGCGTACATGTCGCCAGGATCGGTCACAGAGATTCTCCATTTCTTTGTTGCCGAATATGCCAAAGAGATGAAAGTGAACGAAGGCGGGGGCGTAGCGCATGAAGAAGAAAATATCGAAGTGTTGGAAATAGATATCGATGAGGCGATGAACATGATTTCAACCGGTGACATCAAAGACGGAAAGACAATCATGCTGCTACAACATGTGAAGCTTCATGGAATTTTATAAATCTTGAAATTGTATTCGAGCCATTGTCCTTGGCCCGTATTGTCGGAACGTGTGATTTCCATGGCCTTTTAAACAAAGCAACATCGGACTTTTGAACAAAGTCACACCTTGATAGTGCCGATACTTTTGTCTCAACAAACACAAAATAAAATGAGACAAAACAATTATCAAGGCGCATTACAGAATCCCATCAGCTCTGGTTTTAATGCAAAATCAACAGCGAAAGAAGTCATCCATGGTGTAGACCTTACTGGAAAGACTGCTATCGTAACCGGAGGCAACACCGGCATCGGGTTGGAAACCGCGAGGGTGCTTGCAGCAGCAGGAGCAACTGTCATAGTGCCCGCAAGAGACATAGAGAAAGCTAAAAGAAACCTGCAAGGCATTGCCAATGTGGAATTGGAAACCATGGACCTGATGGATTCTCACTCCATTGATTTGTTCGCACAAAAGTTTCTTGCTACTGACAGGCCTCTTGATCTACTTATCAATAACGCGGGTATCATGTGGGTTCCGTTGCGGAGGGATAAAAGAGGAATCGAGTCGCAACTTGCCACCAACTATCTGGCGCAATTTCAGATCACGGCCAGGCTATGGCCAGCACTGGTGAAAGCGAAAGGCGCGCGTGTGGTCAACGTTTCATCTCAAGGCCATCAATTTGCCCCATTTAATTTTGATGATCCTAATTTTTTGAACAGGCCGTACGAAACTCTGCTGGGCTATGGACAATCAAAGACAGCTGTCAACTTGTTCTCACTTGAGCTTGATATGCGAGGACGGTCCTCAAACGTAAGAGCCTATGCCGTTCATCCGGGTTCAATTGGTGGCACTGAACTGGCGAGAGAAGCCTCCATGGAGTTATTTCAGAAAATGGGATTTCTGGATGACCAGGGAAATCTTAAACCAGAGGTGGCTGCCTCTCTCAAAAGTATTCCCCAGGGTGCTGCTACTACAGTGTGGTGTGCGACAAGTGAGGAATTGAATAACATTGGTGGTGTGTATTGTGAGGATGGAGACATTGCCATACCGGCTACTGACGTGTCAGCAGGTGGGGTGAAACTGTATTCTCTCGATGAAATCAATGCCAAACGTCTGTGGCAAATGAGCGAAGAGATGATTGGTGTTACATTTGATATAAAATGAGAACAAGTTGGTAGGCCGCCCATCGAAAAGGCTGCCTGCTATCTTTGTAATAACAGATAATAAGATGGAGTACAAGGCTAAATACATAACAGATGATATCAAGCTGTCCTGCTACGAGGATAAGTTTTTTAAGTCGGACATCATGTTTGATCATCATATGCTGATATGGTTTATATCAGGAGAGACCAAGATCGTGCAATTTGATGCAACCTATTTTTTTAAGAAAGGAGACATCTTTCTCATCCCCAGAAATCAGCTAGCCACAATCATCAACTATCCGAAGGATGGTCAGCCGCATAAAACTGTGGTGATGCATTTGTCTACCAACAGGCTAAGGGACTTTTATACTAACCTCAACATAAAGCCCGAAGCTGGAGTACAGCGTAGAATCCAAAGCTTCAGCAATCATCCTCTGCTGCAAAGTTGTCTTGCATCTCTGATACCGTATTTCGAGATGACCGATCTACCCGCTGACATTGCCTCCCTGAAAATAACGGAAGCAATAAGTATTCTTCGCACGATAGATAAATCCATCGACAACGTACTCGCCAATTTTGAAGAACCCGGGAAGGTGGACCTCGTCACTTACATGGAGAAGAACTTTATGTTCAACCTGCCCTTAGAGAAATTCAGCTACCTGACAGGGCGAAGCCTCACTACCTTCAAACGTGATTTCGTAAAGTCATTCAATACCACTCCTCAAAAATGGCTTACCCAAAAGAGGCTGGAACTTGCCCATTATCAATTCGTGGAAAAGAAAAAGAAACCCATTGATGTCTGTTACGAGGTTGGTTTTGAAAACCTGTCTCACTTCTCTTATGCCTTCAAGAAACAGTTTGGTTATACACCATCGGCCTTGATCGAAATGGATGCCGATCGCAGTGTCTTAAGAAAATTAGAATGATAACATTACTGGTTTTACATCTCTTGCAAAAGATCTATGGAGAAAATGTAAGGTTGTGGATATAATCTAATGGCATGACAAGAGGCTTTGAATATACCACCCTGGCAAATCGGTATACAGCACGATTTCCATTTCTGACCTATGTGGGTACACAAGTCAACTTTTGGATACTGGCAAATCTATTCCTGTTCATATTAATACATTTTTACGCCCGAATGATCAGGCATGCATTTCAAGTACCGGCTGATGGAGCGCTTGGCCCCATGATATGGATCGGTGTGATCTTTGGATTAGTGTATGGTGTGATACTTGGTGTAGTGAGTTACTATGCGGAGAAGACCTTTTTTCGGCATACATCAATAGGAAAAGTAATTCTATTCAAGGCGTTAATATCCATCGCGCTACTCTTCCTTTTCTTGTGGCTGCTACGATATATTTTTTTTGATCGATGGATTGCGCCTACGCTTGAGTTGCCCTCCATGGTATTAAATGATGATTCCTGGCGGTACCTGTTTTTTCTCTTACTGACCTATTATTTCGTCATGACCCTGATGATTAATTTCATCAATCAGGTAAACAAAAAATACGGACCAGGCATATTGATTCCGTTGCTGTTGGGTCGGTACCGTAATCCAAAGGAACAGGAAAGGATTTTTATGTTCATGGATTTGAAGTCATCGACATCAATCGCTGAAAAATTGGGTCACCTGGAATACAGTGCATTCATTCGGGATTGTTTTACAGACGTCAACGATGTTTTGTATCCATTTCGGGCGCAGATTTATCAATATGTGGGTGATGAGGTGGTGGTCACGTGGCCGTCAACGGAGGGACTGAACGACCAGTTATGTATTCGTTTTTATTTTGCATGCAAAGAGCAAATTCAAAGCAGATCCAAATACTATCTATCGCACTATGGAGTACTGCCCGAGTTCAAAGCCGGAGTTCATATCGGCATGGTCACTGCGGTAGAAATAGGACAAGTAAGGAAAGACATCGCCTATCATGGTGATACACTTAATACTGCTGCCAGAATTCAGAGTGTGTGCAATGAATACAAAAAGAGCCTTCTTGTATCGCTCTCCCTGTTGGAGCGAATCAAAGCGGACCGGCTTCAAGTTGAAAATCTTGGGATAATCGCACTGAGGGGCAAAACAGAAAAAATTGGAATTGCCAGCATCGATTCGATCATATAGTTAGCTGGTGCTGAATTGCCTTCTCGTTTAGATGGATTTAGATAAAAGAGTGCGGAAAAAACTTCTTTCTTACAGCACGTTGAGCTTCATTACTTATGTTATAACTTTGTTGCAGAAGTTATTTTGGTATGCATCTCCGTGTATTTTTTGTTATCTGTGTAGTTTTCGCGCTAGGATGTCTGGGTTCGTGCTATGAAGTGATCTGTGACGACTTCAAACACTACGATTATACACAGATTGAAGTAACGGCTTCAAAAAAAGTGGTCGGTCCTAAAGACGATCTAACACTCATCGTCAATCCGATTGATTTTAGGTTTGTAGCGTATCAATCTTCCGGCATTTTCGGGCGTGCTGTTGCAGCGACCAGTTGCGATCAGGGTTGGGGTGGACCAAAGTTCCCTATTGAGAAGATGGAGGTATTCAGTGATGCCGATTTTAATGACGATTTCAAGGCGTTTGATCTCCTGAATGATGAGTTATATATCTTGGATGACAACGACAATCTGGTTGACATTGGCGATGTGCCCTACCGCGAGTTCACCAGGTTGCATTTTAAGAATCGCCCAAAAGACAACAAGAAATTTAAATTCACGGTGAGGGTAACTCGCTCTGATGGAAGTGTGATTGAAGGTGTGAGTGAGGAGGTACGCTGGATCAAATAGAAGATGAAAAAGGTTAACGCACTTTCAAGTCGGCTTTCTGAAGTGCTTCTGAACGGACATTGGATAGCGAATACGAATATCAAAGAACAGATTGAGAGCGTTACCTGGGTTCAGGCAATTCAGAAGGTTGGCTCGCTTAATACTATCGCTGCACTTACCTATCACATCAACTACTATCTTGGTGGTGTCATTAATGTATTTAAAGGAGGAGAGCTAGAGATTCGGGATAAATACAGTTTTGATTTGCCACCTATTCATTCGGAAGAGGACTGGAGAGCGTTGGTGGCGAGCTACCTCGCTAATGCAGAAACCTTTATTGATTGTGTTGGAAAGATCGAAGAGTCAAAGTTGTCGGAACCCTTTGTTGATGAGAAATACGGAACCTACGAACGAAATATCGAAGGAATCATAGAACATTGCTATTATCATCTCGGGCAGATCTCGTTGATCAGGAAAATGATAGGACACTCTAACTTAAACGAATAATGACTCGATTTTTGATTGTCAGTCTGGTGCTTTTTGGACACATCTCATTCGCACAGTCAGGTGATAAAGAGGTGATTAATCTTCTTGCAAAACAGGACAGCCTCTTTTGGGTTGGGTACAACACTTGCAATCTGGAACTGATGTCCACTTATCTCATGCCTGATTTGAAGTTCTATCACGATCAGGGTGGAATTATCGAAGGAGTGGAGGGAATGAAAGAAGCGATGAAAGCAAATATCTGTTCTGATCCTAAAAACAAAGTGCTACGAGAAGCTGTACCTGGCACGTTCAAGATTTACCTGCTCAAGAACGGAGATGAGACCTACGGTGCGGTTGCCTCAGGTGATCACTTCTTTTCAAACTCCTATGACGGAGCTCCTTGGCACAAGAACAGCACAGCCAAGTTTATGAATTTGTGGCTGTTGAAGGAGGGCACCTGGAAGATGCAGACGATCTTCAGTTTCGATCACAGCGAGTTGAAGTAAGTTTCTAAGAGTATTTTGTATACTATTTGGGATGTGAAAAGAAATCACTCATTTGGAATCTTGCTTCTGGCTATGGTTGCCCTGCTACTGGCTGCATTGTATAGACGCTATGTGACTTATGGCAACTACGAAAATCCGCCATCTGTATTTACTTACTCTCTTGTGTTCGAGTACCTGGCATTTGCAACGATTGGCTTGCTATTTCCGTGGAGCTACAAGCTATCGAATTCTATAATCACGAGATGGATATTCATCGGCTTTACTGCCCTACTTTTTACAACCGTTTATGTCACGCTGTTGTCAGCGTTTGAGTGGATCGAAGCCGGCAGATCATACAGACTGATCAATGGGTTGTCGTTCAATTTACCATCTGCTCCTTTTGTGTTAATCATCTATGCCGTTTTTAGTCTGCTATTGTACTATTTGAATGACAAGTTTGTCGTAGTACCTGCAGCGTACCTTGATAAAGTAGAAGTAAGAGTAAAGAACAAAGTTGAGCTGGTACCGCTGGACCGGATTGAATTGATCGCTTCAGAGGGTAACTACGTGTCCTTGTACGACAATGACGGCAAAGGCTATCTTTCGAGGAAGACAATGAAGGAGATGGAAACGGGACTGGATCCCGCAAAGTTCGTTCGTGTGCATCGACAATACATCGTTAATGTGCAGTGTGTTCAGTCCTACGAGTCAGATCAGAACGGGGGATATAACCTTACACTCCGAAATTCAAAAATGGTAAAGTTGAGCAAAAGCTACAGCACTCGGCTAGGCAAAATCAAGCAGGCAACTCTGGCCTGATCTCATCCCAAATTTCCGGCAACTCGTCACATTGTGTCTGAATCGAATCAATTTTGACATTTGCCGTGCGTAGTTTGGTGGCAAAAAAATATGGAGAATCACCCTGCTGTTGTTCAAACACTTAATAAAATTACTACTTCACTAGCCAGTGTAAGAGGTGTTTTGCTTTGGTTGTCGTGCACCTATCTGGCCTACATGTTTGTAAAAAACGGCATCATCAAATTTGACCCGGAGGGATTCTGGGGCCCTACATTTCTCCGTTGGGGCTTCCCGGTGTGGTTCCTTTACCTTGTAGGCTTCCTGGAAACAGCAGGCGGGATCTTAATTTTAATTCCAAAGGCAAGATTCTTTGGAGCAATGACTATTTCTGCTGTGATGTTTGGGGCACTTATCACCCGGTTCATTCATGGACTCAGTCTGGACGATGGATTTTATATCTTTTTCATTGCTGTGTGTTGTCTTTACATTGCTTCGCTGTCGAAGTTTGGAAACAGTGGGATAGAGTGACGAGCAGGTCTCAAAAACTAACGTGGAAGTAACTTCCACGCTAGTCTGCCAATGTGGATTTATTTATTAATCACAAAAGGCTCCTCCATCGCTGATATCTTTCCTTCCTTCTTTGACTCTGTCACCATCTCCTCAACTTCCTGCATCAGTTTTTCATTTTCTAACACGATGCCGTCTTTGATGGTGTGTACAATTCCTCCCTTGCGATACATCTTTCCATCATTGTCCACTGTGAGTGCTCCAAATGAATACATATAGCGAAGGTTGTACAACGGACTGCCATCGATGATCACGAGGTCAGCGAGGTAGCCAGGTCTCACTAATCCAAGTTTATCCTGTCGCAAGGTTTTTGCACTGTTATAAGTAGCCGCTTTCAACACTTCAAGTGTATGCATACCTGTTTCTCTTAGCAACTGCAACTCGCGGATGTTGGAGAACCCGGGAGTAGCAAAAATGTAGCTGTCATCTGAACCATATGCCACACGACCACCGCGTTTATTGAATTCGTAAATCAGCTGCCCCCAAAGTTGATAAGCGTAGCTCCAGTTGTATTCGTCATCGCTGGTCCAGTCGTAGTGATAGGCACCGTGGTAATTGGGGTTTGGTCCATTCCAGTCGATCAGCGCCTGGTGCGTGTATTTTTTGTGCCATGGCAAACTTGATGCACGAATGATGTCGCGGTTTGCTTCGTACACCACGCGCGTTGGTAACATGGTGACACCATAAGCTACCAATGAATCTGCAACTTCCGTTAGAAGTCTTTCCCTGTTCGCTTCGGTCCACACTTTGCCCGCCTGTCCGAACCGTGCGTTCTCATCGTTGTAATTGTAAGTAGGACTGAAGTCTTGCACAGTTCTGTCCAATGAAGACTCTGCATAGGCGTAATGATGCTCTATCATCGTAACCCCAAGCCGTGCGGCATCAACCGCATGCGTCACCGATGTTGTATTGGGAGGGATGTGGTAAGTGGTGATACCACCAGCAGCCGTCACTTCTTTGCAAACTGCACCCAAAAGTTCTTGATTCCACCCTAAGTCTCCAACATTTACTACATGTGCTCCTTTACTAAACATTTCCTGAACTACTTTCTTTACGTTAGCAGGATTGTCCAGAAACACCTGATCATAGTTTGTCTTTGCACCATAGTTCCAGATCGGGAACAGGCGTGGTGCAAGCATGCTATTGGATTTACTTTTTGTCGCTTCGCTGAGACCACTGTCCAACCCCCGATCTGCGCCTGGTACCATCGCAGTAACACCATGAGCAAGCTTCAGGTAATAGACATATTCCAGTGGTAACGGTTCAGTTCGAATGTGCATGTGTAAGTCGATCATTCCCGGCATTACATACTTTCCTGTTGCATCAATCACGCGATCACCCGTCTCGCGTTGGGTTGTGCCCCTGCTTTCAGCTGTCACCGGGTCGAACGGAATCATCTTGGTGATCATGTTTCCTTCAATGACAATATCATATGGACCAACAGGAGGGCCTCCATGCCCGGGCAACACCATTGCACCGCGGATCACTAATTTTTTGTAGGGCCCTTCGGCCAGTTCGCCATATTTTTTCTGGGCATTGGAACTGATCACAAGCAGGCAAGTAATGGTCAGGAATAGTATTCGTTTCATCGTTTTAGATTTCAGGTTGGTTAGATCAAGATAATCAATAGTCCGTATCTGTATTATTGATTACTATGTAAAATGGATGATGCCTTTATAAATGGTGATGCGTGGTTAAAGGGATTGAGGGTTATCTTTGCCAAATGACAAATTATCTAGCATTCGTACTCCAATTGGCTTTGTTAACTGCATACGCACAGGGTAATGATAATCTACTGATTTATAACGCTCGAATCGTTCAGATAGAGACAGGTGCCATCGAGGAAGGTGCCATACTTATCTCTGGAGATAAAATCAAAGCTGTTGGCAGTTACACCAAATTGAAACGTGGAGTTAAGTCTGATCGGCAGGTAGATGCGCAAGGTAGATATGTAATTCCTGGATTATGGGACATGCACATACATCTTGAAGGAAAGGATCTGGTACCTGACAACAAGGCGCTCCTACCTGTTTTTCTTGCTTACGGTGTCACCACTGTTCGTGATTGCGCCAGTGATCTTGGAGAACAGGTGTTGCAATGGCGAAAAGAAATTGCTAGTGGTGAACTTATCGGTCCCACTATATATACGGCAGGTCGCAAACTTGAAGGCAAGAATTCAATATGGAAAGATGACCTCGAAATTGAGAATGAATCGGAGCTAAATCAGATGCTCGACCTGCTTGATAGGTATAAAGTCGACTTTGTTAAAATTACTGAGAATACGCTCGGAGGAGATTTGTTTCTAAAGAGCGTAAAGGCAGCCCATGCACGGGGATATCGGGTGTCGGGTCATGTGCCTTACGATCTTACCATTGCTGAACTACATGCTGCAGGGTATACCAGCGTAGAGCACGCCAGCTATTTGCTCAGACTTGGAAGTGATGAGCAGCGGATTAAGAACGACTTGATAAATGGAACAATTACAAAAGCCCAGGCAGAAGAAAAATATACTAGCGGTTTTGATCAGAAGTTGGCAATTCAGAAATACAAGGTGCTTGGAGATGCTGGCTTGTTCATATGTCCGACCTTGATTGGTGGTCGTCAACTTGCATACCTCGATGAGACGGATCACAAGGCCGATGAGTTTCTAAGTTACCTCACAGACAGATTCACATCGAATTACCAATGGCGTATTGAAAGAATGAGTAACGAAACACCCGAGCAGAGACAACAGAGAAAAGACAGGTATTTGTTGCTTCGCGATCAACTGCCATTGATCCAGCAGTCGGGCATCAGAATTATTGCGGGAAGTGACGCAGCAGCGCTTAATACTTATGTATATCCAGCGGAGGCTTTACTTCAGGAACTCGAGATTTTTCAGGAAGCGGGTCTTACTCCACTGCAAATATTACAAAATGCAACCTTGAATGGTGCTAGGTATTTTAATGTTACCGACAAAACTTCCTTCATTGCAAAGGATCATGTAGCGGATCTTGTATTGCTAAATGAAAATCCGTTGAGCGATGTGGGTGCTTTGCGAAAAATACACAGTGTGGTGAAGTTTGGAAGATACTTTAGTCGCGAGGAGTTGGACGAGATGTTGCGACAAGCAAGGGAAATCAAGGAGCAACTGGATGCCCAGCGGAAATAGACTGATGCAGCTATAATTTTCAATTGGAATACCGCTATTAATTCAGGTAATTAAAGTAATCATCCGGCAACCTTATGCGATTATTTGCTTTCCTATTTCCAGTTTTCACGTTACTTCAGGGCTGTAACCCAAACTCGTCCGAGAATTTAATAAAGCATCCTAACGTGTTGTTCATTTCGTTGGACGACATGAACGACTGGGCACAACCGTTGGCTGGGAATCCGCAAGCACTAACTCCGAACCTTCTGAAATTTGGTGAAGAGGCTGTGAATTTTACACATAACTATTGCGCGAGTCCGGGTTGTAATCCTTCGCGCGCGGCTTTACTTACAGGAGTACACACCTACAGATCAGGAATGTATTCCAACTATCAGGATTGGAGGAAGGTGCCGAAGTTAGCCGAGTCACTAACTATTGGTCAACATTTCCGACAAAACGGTTATTATGCAGCAGGTGCGGGAAAAATATTCCACTATGAGCAAGTTGATACTTTGGGTTGGGATGATTATTACCCCAGTGTCAAAAAACCTATGCCTGATGACAACTTCCCTGAAAAACGTCCCGCTAGTATGCCGAGTTTCAAGTACATGTATGACATGTTTGACTGGAGTGGACTTCCCATCAGTGACGAAGAGACGGGTGATTTTGAAACCGTGAACTACATTTCAGGTCAACTCAAACGTAAGCATGATAAACCTTTTTTTCTGGCGGCAGGTATCTATCGGCCACACTTGCCCTGGTATGTTCCTCAAAAGTATTTTGATTTATTTCCACTCGATAGTATTGGGCTTCCCGCCATAATGGATGGGGATACAGCGGATCTTGGTCCCGTGGCAAAGGAATTAATAACACGAGGAGGTAATTACCACAAACACGTGGTTGAAGCGAGTCAGTGGAAGCAAGCAGTTCAGGGATATCTTGCTTCTATTGCGTTTGCGGATGAAATGGTGGGGAGACTATTGAAAACTTTAAGTGAAAGTGAGTATGCTGAAAATACCATTGTAGTGATTTGGTCGGATCATGGATGGCAACTGGGGGAGAAGATGCATTGGAGGAAGTTTGCACTATGGGAGAATGTGACCCGAACCGTCATGATGATGAAAGTGCCGCCAGGAGTGAGTGCGATGCCCCGGGGTTCGGTACCCGGAGGAGAAACAGCGAACGTCACCTCGTTGCTGGATATCTATCCTACATTGGTTGACCTTTGCAATTTGCCCACAAGCAGAGACTTTGATGGTGTCAGTCTCGCGCCCATCTTATCTAACCCGGATACATTAATTGCCAGACCAGTAATTACTACATATGACTATGGAAGCTATTCCGTTCGCAGCGGACCTTGGCACTATATAAAATATGTGGATGACTCGGAGGAGTTGTATAATCTTGACACCGATCCAGAAGAGTGGTACAACCTTGCGGATGTGGATAGTTTGATGGACATCAGAAATCAGATTGCACAATCAATACCTGGTGATCCAATTGCCTTGCCTGAAGTTTCACTGATCGAATTGCAAGAGCATCATATTCCGCCCATACGCTCGAAGGAGTATTTCTATAGCAAAGAAAGAGCGGATTGGATGAAACGTTTCGATAATTAACCGGACTTATATGCAAATGAAATTGATCGCGATTGTCGTTACCGCGCTAGTAGTGCTTATCGCAATATTTTATGTTGCTCTTAAGGATACAAAACAAAACGTATCTGTCAACGAACCATACGCCAGTCTCATTGGAAAGACCTTGATTGTCGAACAAGATGTAGTATTAGCGAGAAACCTTGCTCAGTTTAAAATGTTCGAGGATAATTTTATAAGCGAGGAAGCTAACTTATATGAAGGCGTTGAAAAAATTCGGACGATCAAATCAGGAACCTCGTTTACCTTCACAAATGCATTTCACTATAGGAACGCAGTGAGTGGGGTTACCCATAGCGTTTTGATTGGAAAAATAAAGGATCAACAACCACCTGTTTCTTTCGAATATAGTTGGGGTTCGTATCACTCCATCTGCGTTGAAGAGCCCTGTGATTACTGGACCTTCCCGTTAGGATTCTGGCAACAAACGCCTGATGACAAAAAGTACACGATAAATTACGATGATTAAATAGGGACAAAGTTCTTGCTTGGATTCCAGAGATAACGTCCGTTCGTGAGGTTGAGCTTAGATAAATCATTTACATACAAATTATACTGACACCGTTTTGTGTCGTCTGAATTTGTACCTTACCGTGTAGCCAGTTGAGTATTCGAGCGATGTTCACTCAAATAGCTGCCGGCAAATATCTATTTTAATGAGAGCAAAAATCATCGGGACCGGAAGCTATATACCGGAAATCGTCATTCCAAATGACACTTTTGTAAATGCTCAGTTCTTTGATGAAGAAGGAGATAAACTCTACCAGAATGGGGAATCTATTCTGAAAAAATTTGAGTCAATAACGGGTATCAGAGAACGAAGGTATGCAAAAAGCAATCAGACCGCGTCAGATCTTGCAGTTATATCAGCGCAGGCAGCAATTGAAGATGCCCGGATTGACAGGGAGTCGCTTGACTACATTATTGCAGCTCACAACTTCGGAGATGTAGCTCATGAGTCCAATCGCATTAATATCCTTCCCTCTCTTGCATCAAAAGTGAAGGCCAAGCTGAAAATTGAAAACCCCAACTGTGTAGCGTATGATCTGCCGTTCGGATGCCCTGGCTGGGTCGAAGGAATTATTCAGGCCAATTATTTTATGAGATCAGGAGATGCGAAGCGATGCCTGGTAGTGGGAACAGAAACGCTTTCTCGTGTTATCGACCCACATGACCGCGATTCAATGATCTTCAGTGATGGGAGTGGAAGTGCTGTGCTCGAAGCAACGGCAGACGATACCGGTATAATTACGCACAAGACACAAACATATGCCACTGATCATATCAATATGCTAAACATGGGGCCATCCTACTCTCCATACAATTCAGCCCCGAACGACCTATATATTAAGATGCAAGGCAGAAAGGTTTATGAGTTTGCACTGAAACGCGTGCCACCACTTATCAAAGCAGTAATAGACAGCGCATCACTGCCCATTGACAGCATCAAAAAGATTCTTATCCATCAGGCGAACGAGAAAATGGACACAGCTATCCTGGAACGAGTATTTCAATTGTTTGGCAGAGAAAATGCCCCGGAAGGAATCATGCCAATGACAATAGGCGGTTTAGGGAACAGTTCTGTTGCAACAATCCCAACCTTACTTGATCTGATCAGAAAGAACAAATTGAAAGAACAAACTATTGAGGCTGGCGATCTGGTAGTGATGGCTTCAGTTGGAGCAGGTATGAATATTAATGCATTGGTCTATCGATTTTGAAGATGTAGTCGTTTTGTCGTGCCGATCGTAGTTAGATTGGCTGTGGTGATTCAATTATAAAGGCTTATGAGACAATTAAAAATTAGTCAGCAAATCACCACACGTGAAAGTGAATCGTTAGAGAAATATTTTCAAGAGATCAGCAAGATGGACTTAATTAATGCTGATGAGGAAGTTGCGCTAGCACGAAGAATTAGAGATGGTGATGCGGTGGCACTCGAAAAATTAACAAAGGCTAATCTTCGGTTTGTAGTATCCGTTGCGAAGCAATATCAGAACAGGGGATTATCTCTCAACGATCTGATCAATGAGGGGAATGTTGGCTTGATCAAGGCTGGTCAACGTTTTGATGAAACAAGGGGTTTTAAGTTTATATCCTATGCAGTTTGGTGGATTCGTCAGGCAATTGCACAAGCTTTGGCCGAACAACCCAGAATGGTAAGATTGCCCCTTAATCGTATCGGATTATTGAGCAAAATGGCAAAGTCTTCTGCTGCCCTCGAACAGAATTTTGAACGCGAACCGACACCACAAGAGTTGGCTGATGAGTTGGGTACTTCAGTGGACAACGTAAAGGAAATGATTCAAACTTCACCGAAACATATCTCCATCGATGCACCTTTGTTGGGGACAGAAGACAGTATCTTACAAGATGTGTTGCCTGATAATAAGAATAAGGCACCGGATAACCACTTCAACACTTTATCATTGGCGATCGAGATTGATCGTGCACTCTCTACGCTTTCGTCTCGTGAATCGGAGGTGCTCAAGATGTGCTATGGGTTGAGTGGAAGTCGTGCGCATACCCTCGAAGAAATTGCAGTTCATTTTTCGGTAACACGCGAGCGCGTGAGGCAGCTTCGCGAGAAAGCGACCAAAGATCTACGCAGGACTTTGCGCAACCACAGCATAAAAGACTTTGTCAATTGATACAAGTCGTTTAAAAGCCCCTTTAGGATGCCACCAATTATTTGGATACCTTGTAACCATCAATTCTACTGATCCTGTTTGGCTGACACCTCTTGGTTTTTTGAGTTCATTTCTACAGAGAAGTTCAATTGTACTTCAATTTTTTTGTGATTGCTCAAACCCGTTAACTGTTTATGAAAGAAAAAGCCGCGATTCGATTCCCTATCGCACCCCGGGATTTTGTATCTACTCTCAATCAAAGAGTGCATAAATACTTTAAATCAAATCAAATCAGTAAACACGCCAACAGCGAAATGGTAATTAAGACCTTCGTGATGTTTGGTCTTTACCTCATTCCCTATTTTCTTATTGTTACCAATTTGGTGACCAGTGCGTTTGGACTTATCGGCCTGGCACTCGTCATGGGGCTTGGACTTGCGGGTATTGGCCTGTCGGTAATGCACGATGCCAATCATGGCGCTTACTCAAGCAAGCCATGGTTAAATGACTTAATCGGCTATTCACTGAATTTTGTAGGCGCCAATGCCTTTAATTGGAAAATGCAGCACAATGTATTGCATCATTCCTATACTAATATTCATGATCACGATGAGGACATCAGCCCACGTGGGGTATTGCGGCTATCACCTCACACTCCGTGGAAGAGGGTTCACCGATATCAGTTTATCTACGCATGGTTTCTCTATGGCCTCATGACTATCGTGTGGATGACCGCCAAAGACTTTATTCGAATCATTCACTATCAGCGAACGGGCATGGTAGCGAAACAGAAGGCCAACGCTCTGAAGGAATGGGTGATTATGCTGATCACAAAGGTTTTTTATGTAAGCTACATCTTTATTGTTCCACTCGTCTTTACTTCTCTGCTGTGGTGGCAAGTTCTGTTGGGAATATTCATCATGCACTACATTACGGGATTCATTCTTGCAATTATTTTTCAACCGGCACACGTGGTGGAGGGAACGCAGTATCCACTTCCTGATGACAACCATGGTATGAAAACCAATTGGGCCGTTCATCAGCTATTAACTACTGCTAATTTTGGCAACCGCAGTAGATGGTTTTCGTGGTATGTCGGAGGTTTGAATTTTCAGATTGAACACCATCTGTTTCCTAACATTTGTCACGTGCACTACCGAAAGATTGCAGGTATTGTAGAGGCAACCGCCCAGGAGTTTGGGCTGCCGTACCGAAGCTACGAAACATTTGCCGGTGCCTTGGTAGGGCATGCAAACTTGTTGAAAGAGTTGGGTAGAAGACCCTTGGGTTACTAAGCGTCAGTCACTGAAGGACTATTCTTTCATAAGCCTAACTTCCAGCGCGTTGAGTCCTTTTGGACTTTTTTCCACTTCGAAGTTGACGATGTTGTCTTCCTGAATTGCTTCAAGAAGATTGTTGGAGTGGACAAAAATATCCTCTCCGGTTGTCTTGTCGAGAATAAATCCGAAACCTTTGGAGGTGTCAAAAAATCTTACGCGCCCGGTTCTGATTTTAGGTAGCGTTATCTCAGGCTGGCTTGGCGTGCTGATCACGATGTCTTCCAACTTAATTTCCTCTTTCTTGCGCGGTTCGGGGGGAGTAGAGGTGATGTTGCCAAATTCATCTACGTAGGCTATCATGTCATCAAAGGAAGTCTCGTCTTTGTTGGCCTTTCGGTCTTCCCTTCGCTGTTCTTTTTCTTTTCTCTTTTGTACTTTTTTCTTTTGTAATTCCTTTTTGTTAAATCTTTCCTTCTTTTTGGCCATCGCGCAGAGTTAGTGATTAGGTGTGAAAATTCTCGCTGTAGGACTGCAAAGATGTTGGTAATCCTCGTAGCGTAAACGATGACGCAAGTTACGTATAATAAGTCGATCTGGCTAATTATTGCTGAATGACCCTTCCGGATCGAAAATGCACGTCCATTTTCGGTTATTCCATTGTAATTTTATTGCGGATGAGAAGACTAGGATATGTGGTGATATACTTGCTGATGCCGGGGTGGGTCTGTGCGCAGACTTTTCAAGTTTCAGGTGTCGTTCGGGAAGGAGAAAGGGATGCATTGCCGCTGGCACATATTATCGTTTTGCCCGACTCTAATACCATAGTCACTGACAATCGCGGTAGGTTTTTAGTCAATGTAAGACGAGGTGAACATACGTTCATTATTTCATATACAGGGTATCGTTCGCTACTGCGGAAAATAGACATCGTATCAGATACAGTTATTCAGTTTCAGCTGCAGCCTAGCATCGATCAATTGGACGAAATAGTGATCACTTCTCAAAGGGATCGCCAGCAAGAGCTATTTGAATCGACTCGCATGAGTACGCAAGTGCTGAACCCGGAAGACGTCACCTCAATACCGGTGTTGGGAGGGGAGGCCGATCTGATCAAAGTGTTGCAACTGATGCCAGGCAGCGTAAGGGGAATTGAAGGAAGCTCAGATCTTTTTGTGCGTGGAGGTGCTGCTGATCAAAACCTCGTGCTTTTAGATGACGCCACAATTTACAACACAAGTCATTTGTTGGGATTTGTTTCTGTTTTTAATCCTGACATACTGGAATCGGTTGAGTCTGTCAACGGTGGATTCCCCGCGAGCCAAGGCGGCAGGTTATCATCTATACTTGATGTTAGGACAAAATCTGAGATTGCAGATGACACCCATGTGTCTGGTGACATCGGATTAATTGCATCAAGACTTTTTGTGGAACAGCCCATAGTGGAGAATAAATTGGGCGTGTGGGTAGCGGGACGGAGAACTTATATAGATAAGGTGATGAATGTGATTAACGAGGAGCTCCCGTACTTCTTCTATGATCTGAATGCCCGAGCTATTTGGAAACCGTCCACGCGTGATCGAGTCTCATTTTCTTATTATAGAGGGAATGATGATTTGGATATTTTCCGTGATCGTAACAATGATGGTGTGGGGTTCCTCACTTCTTTTCAATCTGGTAACGATAATCAGACACTGCAATGGGATCACTCAATCAATGACAGGTGGGAATCCCATGTCAGCGCATTGCGCACTACCTACGATTATAGCATTCTCAATGCTTTCCGCGACAATCGGCTTCGTGCTTTTTCCGATATCGAAGATATTGGTGTCAAAGCAGAGGCAGTTTATAGGGGAGATAGTCAGAAGAACATCAAAATAGGGACGCAATGGATTCGGCATGAGGTAAGTCCGAGTGTCGTCAATAGTTCCGGCACCTTTTCTGAATTTCTTGAAAGCACAACGTCACAAGGACGTGTCTCCAATGAGTTAGCTTTTTATGGCCAATACGAGTGGTCACCAGCGGATCGGTGGATGCTGAATGCTGGCCTTCGTACATCTATGGCGATAGTCGATGACCAGGCTTATGCTTTCCCTGAACCACGCTTCGCTGCTCGATATGAGATCAACGATAATGAAGCCGTCAAGTTCAGTTATTCACGCATGGCACAATACATGCATCGAATTTCGAACTCGGCAGTAACGTCACCGACCGATATCTGGTATCCTGTTACAGATTCAATCAGACCACAAAGTGGACATCAGTTTTCATTGGGTTGGCAAAGGACATTGCCCAAGGAGAATATCATGATGAGCCTTGAGGCATATTACAAGCCGATGAGAAATTTGATCGGGCTGGAAGAAGGTACCAATCTCTTTTTCAATAGCAACTTTCAAAATAGCCTTGTCCAGGGTCGCGGAAGGGCGTATGGTTTGGAGTTGATGGTGAGAAAGAACGCGGGAAAGTTCACCGGTTGGATAAGTTACACGCTGGCCTGGTCGCGCAGACAGTTTGATGAACTCAATGGTGGAGAATGGTTTGCTTCTCGCTACGACCGAAGGCACAATGGAGCGGTGGTTGCTCAATATGCAATTACCCCGCGGCTGTCAGTCTCAGGTGTGTGGGAATACATTTCGGGGTCGAAGTTTACTCCAATCATTGGCCAATACCAGGTAGTGGCACCTTCTACAACGGGTGTAGATCTTGTGCCTGTATTTGCACCGATCAATTCAGTTAAGCTTACCGATGCGCATCGGTTGGATCTTGGAGTTAAATGGCGAAGTAAGCCAGGAAGAAAATTTCAATACGAATGGTTTGGAGGTGTATACAATGCATACAATCGCACGAACCCGGTCGCGATAACTATTGAGACGGACGAGACAGATGGTTCGTTAAGATATGAGCAACCTGGATTGGTGGGGCTGCTGCCTTTTATTAGTTATGGATTTAAGTTCTGATATGAGTAGATTATTTCTTTGGGGAATTGTTTTAACAGTGCTGATGGTGGGTTGCCTGCCCGAGCCCTTGCCGGTAAACGACCTTCCAGCGTTGGAGCCAAAGATTGTGGTGTCATCACAGATGGTGCCCGATCAATCTGTAGCAATTCTGTTGACGAGAAGTTTCGGTGCACTCGATGCAAGTGATAGCAGCGATCCAGAGGCATTGCTTAATCAGGTTGCCATCAACGATGCGCTGGTACGGCTAGAAGGTGAAGGGTTCGTAGATACTCTTGATCTTGTCGATGTCGGTGTTTATGGAAGTGTCGCTATTCCATTTGTGGATGAGTGATGGTATACACTTTATGTGGATAGTCCTTCGATGGGCAAAGT
>JBFWZR010000059.1:0-23773 GCA_050185175.1 Cyclobacteriaceae bacterium | reverse complement strand
GTTGTTTTGGATTTATCGGTTATCCGGGCCGAGTGGGAATTCCCCCAGAGATTACTGTTATAACAATAAAGACGGCTTAGGTCAGTACTCGTCTGGTTTGGAAGAAAGCAAACACGTTGCAACTCAAAAGGTTGCATTTATTTTATTGGAAAATTCTGAATTTTTGGTAATTTATTGGGGTAAAGGTTAATGTATTGATACTCCAAAAAAATTGCCAATGCGGTCATCTACTGGATTGCATAACCCTATTTGGGTTACTATAGTAGTGTTTATTACGTGTGGATTTCACACCACTTTCTCGCAGGTCTCAGGGACGGTGATTGAGGCCGGGAAGAATAAACCGATCTCCGGTGTGGAGATATTCTTCGACCGATGCGCTGTTCATTCAACTACGGATAAAGAAGGGCATTTTAGAATCGCTCAACCTGTTACAGGGTTTCTTTCCCTGACTCTTTATAAAGAGGGGTATGAAATGTATTCGGCACCCATGCGAATTGAAACTGGCAAGGCCTACACACTCAAGCTTGAGCTTACACCTTCACGGAAAACTAATGCGGTAACGGTGAGTTTGTCGGACCAGGTGGATATCGGCTACCGCGTGGTTTCCTATCAAATGAATGCAAAGAAAAGATTACTCAGGTTTCAACCTCTGGGAGGCGCAGAATTAAGTCAGCAGGTGGAGTGGGAGCAAAAAAGAAAAGATCTCTACGAGGGATCGCTACGTCATTGGTTGACCACATTGACGAGCGATTCAGATGCTGAATATGAAGTCAAAGTGAATGGACAGTCAGTAGAGGGAACAAGTCTGATTGCCGAAACCAATCTTGATGGCTACTACCGCTTGACATTACCGGGACCTGTGGAGGTCAGCTATCGGGGAAAGAGCAGTCAACTATCCGCGACTGGCACATTGGATGTGAGTGCCAATGGCTTGTTGCTGAATGGTGACCAGTTGAAAGTTTCCGGTCCGATGGCCACGCAACGGCTGCCGTTCGACTACGAACCGATTGAAGGAGATATCGGTGAAGTGTTCGCAGAGTTGATGAAGCGGTACTACGAGAAGGTATATGTTCACACGGACAAACCGTATTACTATCAGGGCGAGCCGATGTGGTTTAAAGCATATGTAAATTATTATGACTTGTCGCTGAGAGATTCATTGAGTAAGGTTTTGTATGTGGAGTTGATTTCACCGGAGAAGGAGATTGTGATGGAAAAGATGCTAAAGATCGACAGCGGGATGGCGATGGGTGATTTCATTTTACCTGACACGTTGAAGAGAGGAGATTATTTTCTTCGCGCGTATACAAACCTGCAGCGCAACTTTGGCGATGGGCAATTATATGTGAAGCACGTACCGATACTCGGCATCACGGAGAAAGTAGATGCAGCACAGGCAGTATGGGACACTGAGGCAAACAGTCGAATCATAATTGAACCAGACAAAAAAGTATATGCCACTCGGGAGAAGGTGACGCTAAAAATTACGGTGAAGGACGAAGAAGGTAAACCCGTTAAAGGCAATCTTTCAGTGTCGGTTACCGATGCGAGCCAGGTGGTGCCGCTCACAGGTTCCTCAATAGTGGATGATTATACTATTGATGATTTTGAGATCGACATTCCGCAAATGCTGCGATACCCGGTGGAGCGAGGTATTACCGTGCAAGGGACATACTTCGATGAGAAAGGTAAACCTGCAAAGACGGATTTGAATCTGGTGCAATGGAAGTCTAACAATGCGGGAATGGTTGAGACTGGAGAAGACGGTCGGTTTGAGGTGACCGGCTTTGATTTTTATGACAGCACAAGAATTTTTTACTCTACTTCTTCTAAAAATCTTGAAAAAGGAAAGATAATACTGGATACCAGGGATCGTCCCTTTGTGAGAAATCCTGATAGCGACCTCGGTCCACTTGACGTACTTGTAACAGAGTCACCACAGAGAGTCATTTCGGAATATGAGGTGCCGAAGGATGCGCGCTTACTCGAGGGTGTTGAGGTGGTTGGACAACGTGCAAATAACGAGAGAGTTGATCGCCCCTATGGAACTGCGAGATATGGAACGCTAATTGAAAAGAAAGATATAAACGTTGCCATGGGGGATCTCAATTTCAGCTTGGTTGGTAAAGTGCCAGGGCTGATCGTTCAACAAGTAAGTGGAGGATGGAATGTTAAGATCACCCGACTTGGTTTCGGAGGAGGTGAGCCTCTGGTAACCGTAAATGATGTTCCGATTTTCGGGAGGTCAGCTGGAGAGACTATTTCGATGATCAATCCCGCCACCGTGGAGTTGATAGAGATCAAGAAATCTATCAATGTTTTATACGGCTCTCAAGGAGCATTTGGAGTAATCGCAATTTATACCCAACCATTAGATCGAGGTTCGGAATCATCTTTGGCGTCAGCCGCTTCGATAGGTCTGTCGGGGTACTCAAGCCCTCGAGAATATCTTAGTCCGGATTATTCCAAATCCCGAAAAGAATCTGATCAGGCAGACTATCGGTCAGGGCTCTACTGGGGTACGTTGTCTGGAGAAGATTTGCAGTTGTCATTTTTCACATCTGATTTGGAAACAACTTATAAAATCGAAGTTCAGGGCGTAGATGAAACTAATCAACCTATTTATGCAACACAGTTTATCAACGTTCAGAATGATTAGAAAACTTCTGATTCTTGGCTTGCTGCTGTGCTGTCTGGCTGTAAGTGCTCAGTCTGTCATAAAAGGACGTGTCGTAGACGTTACGGATAATTCACCACTTTCTTTCGCTAATATATTTATCGACAGAACCACGGTGGGCACCGCAGCAGACGGAGAGGGTAACTTTGAATTAAAAGGTGCACCCACTGGAAAGGTTGAGCTGTTGTTTTCATTTGTAGGATACAAACTTGGCAAAGTCAACGTCACGGTGAAGGAAGGTGTCAACGAGATAGGCACTATTGCGTTGATGCCAGCGGAGCAGCAGCTTTCTGAAGTGCAAGTGAAGGCATCACGAGATAAAACATGGGAGAAGCAATTCAAAAAATTTGAACGAATTTTTCTCGGTGATGATGAAATCGCCAGTGAATGTAAAATTGTCAACCCCGGGGTGTTGGATTTTTCAACGAAAGAAAAAGGCAAGCAACTTACGGCCAAAGCGGATGTACCTCTGGAAATTGAAAACAATGCCTTAGGATACCGCATCGAATTTTTCCTCAGTGATTTTTGGAAGAGCGCACAGGGTTATCTCATCGAAGGCAAAGTTCGTTTTGAACAATTAGGTCAACCTGATGAAGCAACTGCTAAAAAGTGGATGGCCAACAGGCAGCAGGCGTACCTGGGTTCTGCCCAACATCTGTTCAAAGCGATTATCGATCATCGGATCGCTGGAGAAAAATTTCATTTATACACGGAGCGGCCAGGGCTGGAGAACGCTACTTCCCGGTCACTCATGTTCGAGGAGTCGTTTGCTCAAGTTCTGATGCATTATGACACTAGCAATATAGTAAGTAAGAACAGTTTGCCGGATCTATATGACATTAACATGCCGGGCAGAGTTGAAATTCATAATTACAATGAGCGATCTCTACCACGTGTATATCGCGACATGGGCTACAAGGTGAGTTGGATACAATTGGAAGAAGGCAAAGTGACTGTCACCAAAGAAGGACTGCCAGTTGATCCCACCAAAGTGATTACCTCCGGTGATATGAGCGATCAACGTGTATCGTACATGCTGCCTCTCAATTATGAAAAGGGAAAAATAGAATTACGAAAGAATGAAGTCATTTCCATAGATCGTTTTAAGGAAAAGATCTATTTACATACGGACAAACCTTACTATTATCAGGGAGAGCCACTTTGGTTTGTTGCTCACGTCAATTATGCAGAACCTATCCTCAAGGACTCACTAAGCAGAGTGTTGTATGTGGATTTGATTAGCCCGGACAGGAGGATTGTCCAATCGAAAACCTTGAATATCAATGAGGGTACTGCTCGCGGAGATTTCATCCTAAGTGACTCGTTGTCTTCCGGTACTTACTATTTGAGATCGTACACCAACTGGAGCAGGAATTATGGGGATGGCATATGCGTCAAGCCTTTCGCAATACTCAATATCACCGACAAGGTGAATTCTACTGCAGGAGACCTGTCGGAGTTGTTGTCTGATGAAGTTATCGTGACAACAGACAAAGATGTCTATCATACCCGAGAAGAGATAAATTTGAGTTTGTCCACCGTGACACTTGTTGGCGATCCCATTGAAGGATTACTTTCTGTAACTGTGACAGATGCTTCGCAAGTGGTCCCGGTTGCCCAGACTTCAACTATTGAAAGCAGTCTGACAGTCAAACCCACGGGAGAAATTGCTTCTGATGATCTTTTTCCCGTTGAATATGGGATTACCGTGAAAGGCCGGTTATCCAACGATCGTGGCAAACCGGTGTCTGTTCTTTTGGATGTAATACAAGTTAAACCCGGGAACTTTTTTATAACGGAAACGGACTCTTTAGGGCTGTTTACAATCTCGGGCATCCAGGCATCTGATAGCGCACAACTCATGTTGAAGGTCAGCGGAAAGGAGAAGAGTAGCGGGAGGATCGGAAAATTAGAATTGTTGAACACCTCCATGCCGGTGGGCAATGAAATCTCGGGATCTGTTTTGTTGCCAACTGAGTCCACCGAATCGCGCCAAAGGATTATTTCGGAGTATGAAGTACCAAAAGGTGTTCGGATGCTGGAGGAAGTGGAAATCAAAGATACGCGTATTGATGAACAAGCTGTTCAGCGATATGCAGAGTCTTATGGCGCACCAGACTATGTACTAGATGCTGAGCATCTCAACACCAGTTATGGAAATTTACTATATACCTTAAATGGACAATTTCCTGGTTTTGTGGCCAGGGAGACAAACGAGGTTGATGCTTCTGGAAGACCAGTTTGGGCGATTTACACGGAACGTGCGAGAAACTCTTCATTGACTGCCCCACCTCCACCCTTAATATTGATTAATAATGTTGCTGCAGTCGGGGAGGCACATACTGTACTGTCTTCGATTGATCCGGCCACAATCATTAGAATAGAATTGACCACGCGCATTAATCCAATGCATGGTGCACAAGGAGCTGGCGGTGTTCTCTCTATCTACACCAAGACAGGCGCGGAGATTGAGTCCAGGCCACAAGATCCCAATTTTGTAACGTTGAATATCAAAGGGTTTGATATCTCTCGAGATTTTAGGAGCCCTCGTTACGATTCGCCTAGTGAAGATACCTCACGAGGTGACTATCGCGCTACGATATACTGGAATCCCAAAGTAGTCACAGATGAAGCAAACGGAGCGGTTGTTTCGTTTTTTGCTGCCGATCTGGAAACTTCTTACCGCATAGAAGTGGAAGGGCTTACAAAAAATGGAAGGCCTGTGCGCACTGTTAAGTACATAACAATTCGAAATGATTAGGAAGTGCGGATTGTTTGTTTTCCTCGCTTTAAACTCAGTTGCCTACAGCCAGAACGTATCATTGCTAGGTACCGTAATCGACAAGGTTACAGGTGAGGTGATACCCTATGCCAATGTTTTCATCAACCAGACTACCATTGGCACGTCAACCAATGATACCGGACGTTTCAAGCTTGAGGTTCCAACGGGCAAACTTGAGTTGGTGATATCGCACGTTGGTTATGAGTTTTCAATGCAAACACTGATAGTAGACAAGTCAATTGACATTGGAGACATTCAACTTTCACCAGACAATAGACAACTTGATGAAGTTGTGGTCCAGTCAAAGGAAGATCGCAACTGGGAAAAAAACTTTCGTGCCTTTGAAAAGATAGTTTTAGGTGAGTATGCATTGTCTCGTCAGGCGCGGATTGTCAATCCATGGGTGCTGGAATTTGAAGATCAAGGAAAAGAAACGTTAGTAACCGCGACACTGCCCCTGCAAGTATCCAACGACTACCTTGGTTATGATGTGAGACTTTTTTTGAAAAAATCGGCACTAAATGCAATGGGCTATGAAATATTCGCCAGTGTTTACTTCAGCGAAAAAATACCTGCATCACCTCAAGACTCGTATCGATGGGCGGCTAACCGACTGACTGCCTACACTCGATCAAGCCGGTATTTATTTAAGTCAATCATCGACAAGCAGATTTCCAAAAATGGCTTCAGGCTCTACACTGACAATCCAGGTGGAAATCAGGCGAACACCTACCTGGAAGGAACCGACAACTTCAGGCGGGCCTATGGGAGTTCGATTATCGACTATGACACTATTGGAATGTTTTCGGAAAGCGGAAGTCGAACACGGACAATCGCCATTAATGGGAGGTTGGAGGTTCACTACCAGAAAACGAGATCTGTCATTCGTGCCTATGAAGACATTGGTTTTCCTGTCAGTTGGCTGGCCGTGAGGGGAGCGCTCCTCACAGTTGATGAATCCGGGGTGCCTTTGAATCCGCAAAATCTGATTACATCTGGAGACATGAACTCAAATTGGCTGGTTCGCTTACTCCCAAGCGATTACAACCCACCCGAAAACCCTTCAATTAAATTTGGCAATTGGGACATAGAGGCATTGCGAGAAAGGTTTTACGTTCATTGTGATAAACCACATTACGTCAAAGGGGAAACAATTTGGTACAAGGTCTATGTCGATTTGGCAAAACAGTCTTTGCGGGATTCTTTAAGTCGTGTGTTGTATGTTGATTTGATTTCATCAAAGTCAGAAGTGGTGGTTTCACAATCGCTTCCAATAAATAATGGATTTGCATATGGTGAAATGGTGATACCTGATTCACTTGAGGTTGGTAACTATTTTTTAAGATCAAACACAAACCTGAGTCTCAATTTTGGAGAAGACGGAATCTATTATAAGTCTGTTCCCATCATAAATGTCGAGGATAAACTTGTTACCAAACAGCCGTATAGCAAACCTCCAGATTCCGGAGTTTTGATTGAGGCAGACAAAGACAGTTACGCTCCGCGTGAGAAGATCACATTAAATATTCAAACACGTGATTCGCAACAAAATGCCACTGCAGCGCACCTCTCTGTTTCGGTAGTAGATGAAAAGCAGGTAGGTCCACTGACGTCTGATGACATTATTGAGTGTTTTCAAATGGGAGAACATTCGATAGTTACGCCTTCTGAACTAAAATTCCATGTTGAAAATGGAATAGCATTGCATGGAACAGTTGAGGACAAAAAAGGACGAGGCAAGCAGGCGTTGGTGACACTTGTCGATTGGCAGACTAAACAGATGTATCAGTTCGAAACAGAAACTGACGGTACATTCGATATTTCGGGATTGGATTTCTTCGGCTCTCGGGCGTTTGTACTTGAGGCAAAGGATAGAAAGAACAAGCCACTTGATCAGGTCACTTTGATTCCACGAAAGACTCCCACAATTGTGCTGCCGAAGACTGAATTCAACTTCCAGATAATTAGAACGGATATCCCCCAGCGAATGCTCAATACTTACAAGTTGACGGAGGGAACCAGGTTGCTTGACGAAGTCATTATTAAAGATGGAAAGATTGATATACCTCAATTTAAAAGTACCTATGGCCGACCTGATCGTGTGTTGGAGGAGAAAGATATCAACAAGTCCTATCCAAGTATTATCTACAGCATGTATAAGATCATTCCTGACGGCAAAGTCTTGAGGTCCGGCAACTTGTCGGTGCTGAGCCAAGCCAACATGCTGGTGACGGTCAATGACGTGCCTACGTTTGGCGATCCCACTGTCACCTTGTCAATGATCGATCCGAATACCGTAGAGAGAGTGGAGGTGACAACGCGCCTCAATGTATTGTATGGATCGCAAGCGGTTGCGGGAGTTATTGCTGTTTACCTGAAGCAGGGTGCTGATACCCCATATGTGCCGGAAGAGACCGTCACGACATCATTTGTCGAAGGCTTTACGCGCGTCAACCGTTTTGCTTCGCCCGACTATTCAATCTCTTCGGACGAATTGAAATCTGATTTTCGTTCTACGGTGTACTGGAACCCCGAAGTCATCACTGATCCAGTCACCGGAAAGGGAACCGTAACCTTTTATGCTGCAGATCTCGAGACTACCTATCGGGTGGTGGTGGAAGGGATTAATGGTGAAAATGCCCCGGTGAGGGCCGAATACACTTTAAATATCAATAAACCCTAAACAATATACTTCGAAGGGGTCTTTCCTGTCACCCGTTTAAATGCACGATTGAAATTGGACAGGTTGGCAAATCCGGATTTGTAACACACGTCCTGAATGCTTAGGTCTTTATCGATGATCAACTTACATGCGTTGCTGATGCGTACCTCATTTAAAAAATTGGTGTACGTCTTTCCGGTTCTCGTTTTGAAGTATCGGCAAAAAGCTTCAACCGACAAGTGAGCTATTTTAGCTACTTCATCGATGTAAATTTTTCTGTGACTTTGTTGAAAGGTGAACTGAAGAATCGCGTTCATCCTTCGCCCTTCATTTTGACTATAGGTTTCCAGCGGAGCAGCTACGCTCAAAGGAACAAGGTCGGAGGACTGCGTCAACAGGTTGAGGATAGCCAGGAAGTTGATGACTTTCGATGCATCATTATTCTGCCGAATGGATTTGATCAGTGCCAGAATTTCTGCCCGGGTATCATTCAATATGCGATAACCCCTTCCTGTTTCCTGAAAAAATCTGCGAATGGCGTCCATTTCTTCCAACTCCCAGAAATGTTCACCCAGATACGATTCGTCAAAATAGATTGATAGTGACTTTGCCAGGCGGCTTCCGCTCTTGTAGTAGCGTTCATCATTTCTGAATACGTGAGCCTGGTTGCTGCCCAACAAGAAAAGGTCGCCTGGTTCAAACCTCCCCACGTAGTCACCAGCGATGAGAGTACCTTCACTTGCCTCGATCAACATCAACTGAATTTCCACATGGTGATGAAGCTTATCATAAAAGTAGGGCAGGTGGTCCTCTTGAACCCTGAATGCTTCTCTTCGCGTATGGGGCACTTTGAACGGTACTACTTTCACGATTGACGTATTTTGACCAATTATTGGGCCCAATCCTTTCAAAAGTAGTCAAAATAATATTAGAATTGACTATTTGACGTAGTCACCTGTTCGGATTATGTGACTTAAATTTGAGCCTCATTTTAACCAATTATTACCATGAATTTTGAATGGAAAGGAGTTTTTCCCGCACTTACGACAAAGTTTACATCTGACGATAAATTAGATCTGCCCCTCTTCGAGAAGAATCTGAATGCACAACTTGCTGCAGGTGTACATGGAGTTATTCTTGGTGGCACCTTGGGTGAGTCAAGTGTTTTGACCAACGATGAAAAATTCGAGTTGGTAAAGTTTTGTGTGGATAAGGTGAACGGAAAAGTGCCCGTGGTAATGAACATCGCTGAGGGAAGTACTGCTGAAGCAGTGAAACAAGCGAGCCAGGCTGCCAGAGTAGGAGCTTCGGGTCTGATGTTGTTGCCTCCGATGAGATACAAAACAGATCATCGTGAGACTGTTGCGTACTTCAGAGCTGTAGCTGAGTCAACCAGCTTGCCCATCATGATTTATAACAATACGGTTGACTACAAGACAGAAGTTACACTGGATATGTTTGCCGACCTTGTCGAGATAAAGAACATTCAAGCGGTCAAAGAATCTACCCGGGATATTTCGAATGTCACGAGAATGATCAGCCGATTTGGAGACCGCTTCAAGATCCTATGCGGTGTTGATACGCTGGCAATGGAAGAGCTTGTGATGGGTGCTGTGGGTTGGGTAGCCGGACTGGTGTGCGCGTTTCCAAAAGAGACGGTCGTGATTTATGAGTTGGTGCAACAAGGTAAGTATGATGAAGCGCGAAAAATCTATCGTTGGTTCTTGCCATTGCTCGAACTTGACATTCATCCCAAATTGGTGCAATACATCAAGCTGGCGGAAGCAGAAGCTGGTATTGGATCGGAGCAAGTTCGTCCACCAAGACTTCCTTTGGTTGGCGAGGAACGCGAACGAATCCTGAAGATCATTCGTGATGGAATTAAATCACGACCATCTTTGTAATTAGACTGGGTGAAGGACCCCGGAACTTTAGCTTTGCGAAACCCAAATACTTTTTTCAATAAAACCAATCAGAGATGTCATTTAAAGATGCCACCCTTTCGGAAGTAGATTCAGCAGTTCAGGAGGCGCATGTTGCGTTTCTTTCTTACAAGAATTTCAGCGGCAAAAAGAAAGCAGCTTTTTTGAGGGCTATCGCTGACGAAATTGAAGCTTTAGGTGATGAGTTGGTGAAAACCGCCATGTCAGAAACCAACTTGCCTGAAGCCAGGATCATTGGTGAACGAGGCAGAACTACCGGTCACTGCAGAATGTTTGCCGATTACATTGAAGAAGGTTCATGGGTTGAAGCAAGGGTGGATACAGCGATACCCGATCGCACCCCGGCTCCCAAACCTGACATAAGAAAGAAACTAGTGCCGCTTGGGCCTGTGGTTGTTTTTGGTGCGGCCAACTTTCCATTGGCTTACTCTACTGCTGGGGGAGATACGGCTTCTGCGTTAGCTGCCGGATGTCCTGTAATTGTAAAGGCTCACCCTGCCCACGCAAAGACATCTGAGCTGGTGGCAAAGGCAATTTTTAAAGCCATGCAGTCCACCGGAATGCCTAAGGGTGTGTTTCAACACCTGCACGGAGCCGGTTTTGAAGTGGGCCAGGCGCTGGTAAAACATTCTCGCGTAAAGGCGGTGGGATTTACGGGTTCATTTGCAGGAGGAAAAGCCTTGTTTGATTTGGCAAACCAACGCGAAGTACCTATACCTGTTTTTGCGGAGATGAGCAGTATCAATCCTGTTGTTCTGTTACCGGATTCTCTCGAGAAAAATTCAAAAGCAACCGCGACATTACTCGCGGGATCAATTACACTTGGTGTGGGACAATTTTGTACCAACCCAGGGTTAATATTAGCGGTGGAAGGAAAAGGTCTTGAGCAATTCATCACTGAACTTTCTACCGAAATTTCAAAAGCTGTTCCTGGCCTTATGTTGCACGAAGGTATTGCGGCTAACTATGTAAAGAAAATGGCCGAAGCTTTGGCTCAGAAGGGAGTGAAATTGGAAGTTCAGGCCACAGCAGAATCATCAAAGGGTGATAAAAATCAAGGACGACCAACCGTGGCGTCTGCTTCCGCAGCAGAGTTTCTCAAAAATCCTTCACTTGCCGAAGAAGTATTCGGTCCATTTTCTCTGATCATCCGATGCAAGGACATGGCGGAGCTCAACTCAGTGGTTAGCCATGTGCATGGTCAACTTACTTCAAGTGTCATTGGTGAGGAAAGTGAAGTGAGCAAACATCCAAGCCTTTTGAATATACTTACTGAAAAGGCCGGCCGACTTATCATCAATGGGGTACCAACAGGAGTGGAGGTATGCCCATCTCAAAATCATGGAGGACCGTTTCCTGCCACTACAGATTCACGATTCACTGCGGTAGGTACAGATGCCTTGAAACGTTTTGCTCGACCAGTTTCTTATCAGAATTTCCCTGATGCGCTGCTTCCGGACGAGCTAAAGAATGGAAATCCGCTGGGCATCTGGAGGATTTATAATGGAGACTGGAAGAAATAACGACTTCACGTTTTTGCGCAGGTATTAAATATGAATAAAACTTTTTTTTGCATTGATGCGCATACCTGTGGCAATCCCGTCAGGTTGGTAGCCGGTGGCGGACCGCTGCTACAAGGTGCGAACATGAGTGAGAAACGTCAGCATTTTCTCCGCGAGTTTGACTGGATCAGAAAAGGACTGATGTTTGAGCCTCGAGGTCATGATATGATGAGTGGAAGCATTCTTTATCCACCCTCAGATCCACAAAATGATATTGGCGTTCTGTTTATTGAAACCAGTGGCTGTTTGCCGATGTGCGGTCACGGAACGATTGGTACGGTCACGATAGCCATTGAACAAGGATTGGTGATTCCCAAGCAACCTGGAAAACTGAGGCTGGAAACACCGGCTGGTTTGGTGACGATTGAATATCAGCAGGAGGGTAAAAAGGTAAAGTCGGTCAAGCTGAAGAATGTAAAAGCCTATCTGGCGGCAGAGGACATCAAGGCATCCTGTGTATTAGGTGAACTAACTATTGATGTATCCTACGGTGGCAACTTCTATGCGATAGTAGATGTGCAGGAGAACTTTAAGGGGCTTGAAAATTATTCTGCCGATCAACTCATCAGTTGGGGTAGAGAGCTTAGGGATAATATTAATGCGAATTATAAATTTGAGCATCCTGAAAACTCAACCATCAGAGGATGTAGTCATATTCTGTGGACAGGCAAACCCATTGATCCTACATCGACAGCGCGAAATGCGGTGTTGTATGGAGAGAAGGCAATAGATAGATCACCATGCGGTACCGGCACCTCGGCCAGGCTGGCACAGTGGTATGCCAAGGGCAAGTTGAAGCAAGGCGAACCATTTATTCACGAAAGTATTATCGGGTCAAAATTTATCGGCCGAATCGAAGAGGTGACTCAATTGCAAGGTAAACCTGCCATCATTCCCAGCATTGAAGGTTGGGCGAGAGTGACCGGCTACAACACCATCACTATCGATGATGATGATCCTTACGCTCACGGCTTCCAGGTAATCTAAACGGATACTGGATTCTGGAAACTTGATGCAAGAGAGTCACCAAATAAGGAAGTAAGATGAGTTACAAGAAACTACAAATTTGGCAGGAGGCTAGAGAACTCTCAATTCTTATTCACGAAATGTCTCTTCGGCTTCCAAAATTTGAACAGTTTGAAGAGGGCCAACAGATAAGGAGATCTATAAAATCGGTCAGATCAAATATTGTTGAAGGTTATGGAAGAAGAGCGTACAAACAAGATTTTATTCGATTTATGGTAATCGCACTTGCATCAAACGATGAGACAATTGATCATTTAGAAACTCTTTTTGAAACGAAATCCTTATCGGACGAATCACTTTTTAATTCTCTGCACGACCGTCTAGGTATCTTAGGTAGGAAGTTGAATAGGTTCATAGAAGCATTGAATCGGGATCACAATAAAGCCTTTGATGTATCCGAGCCAGAAGTTGAGTACATTAACCGGTATTATTCAATTGAGGAAGGCGTGTCTCAAGAACCTGGTCAGTCCAGCGACAAACATCCAAAATCCAGTATCGGATGAAGAGAATCGGGATAATTGGAGGAGGTATCATCGGCCTTTCGGCTGCTTACTACCTGACAAAGGCAGGGCATAAGGTAACGATCATAGACAAAGGAAATCTCAAACAGGGATGTTCGTTTGGAAATGCCGGAATGATTGTGCCGAGTCACTTTATTCCTCTTGCCGCTCCCGGAATGATCTCAAAGGGAATTCGGTGGATGTTCAACTCGGAGAGTCCTTTTTATGTTAGACCGAGATTAAGTTCTGAACTCCTTCGCTGGGGTTATCTTTTTTATAAAAGTGCAAACAAAGGAAAAGTTTCTAAGTCAATACCCGCCCTCAAAGAACTCAGTCTTCTGAGCAAAGCGCTGTATCGCGAGTGGGCCAACGAGCTACCATTCGATTTTGGGTTTCATGAACGAGGTTTGATGATGTTGTATCAGACTGAGGAGACGGAGCATGAAGAAGCAGAGACCGCTCATCTGGCCAACCAGTATGGGATTGAAGCAAAAATTCTAAACCCTGACGAGGTGCAGGCACTTGAGCCTGATGTGAAGGTGAAGGTGAGGGGAGGCGTTTATTTTCCGGGTGATGCACATCTTACTCCACAGGTGTTGATGAGTAACTTGATTGAGCACTTAGAGTCTGAAGGCTTGGAGCTTATTGACAATACTGAGGTGACCGGATTTGAAGTGAATCAGAATATAGTAGAACAAGTAAAGACAACAAATGGGGGTTTTGAATTTGATCACTTGGTTCTTGCTACCGGGTCCTGGTCGGGAATGGTGGGTAAGGCATTACAACTTGATCTGCCTATGCAAGCTGGCAAAGGATACTCGTTCACATTGGATTCAGTCGAGAAAAATATCAGAATCCCATCGATCTTCGTAGAAGCACGGGTAGCTGTTACCCCTATGGGAAGCACACTTCGTTTTGGTGGGACTATGGAGATATCAGGCATAAACCACGACATCAACATGAATCGCTTGAAGGGGATTGTCGATTCTATTCCTCGTTACTATCCTGACATGAATGTGAATTTGCCGAAAAAGGAAAGTGTGTGGCACGGCCTGCGGCCATGCACGCCTGATGGGTTGCCATATATCGGGCGTTCTCCTAAGCTTTCTAATCTGACTGTTTCAACAGGCCATGCCATGATGGGCCTGAGCCTGGGGCCAGCCTCGGGTAAAATTGTTTCACAGCTTGTTCAAAACGAAAAAACTTCGATGGACATCAGCGCATTTTCACCCTCACGTTTCTCTTCTTAATACTGCCCGAAGGCGAACACAAAAGCTCAATTTCGGATACATTTGTAGACCAAATTGGTTGATTTGTAGACCTAATCAGCTTGTTGATGGGATGGCAAGCTAATTGGAATAAAAGGCCCAAAACCTCGTAAATCATGCTCAAGAACAATCTCAAGATCGCCATCAGGGCATTGCTTCGACAACGTGTGTACTCTATTATCAACATTGCCGGCTTGGCCGTGGGAGTGGCCAGTTGTCTTTTGATTGCCTTGTTCGTTCGAAATGAGTTCTCTTATGACAAATTCTTTCCAGACTCAGATCAAATCTATAAGATGGTGTTGGAAAGGAAATATCCCGATCACTCAACTTTTTATTCTTCCATACCCCATTCGTTTGCCAACGTGGCTGTGAAAGATTATCCGGAGATTGAATCTTCTACAATCATTACCGGACCATTTCAAAATGCTTTGATTACCTACAAAGACGAACGTGATGAAGTGAAGCAGTTTGAGGAGAACTTTGTTTACGCTGCAGACAGTAATTTCTTTAACATACTGCACTTCAATGTTATCCAGGGAGATAAGTCAAATCCATTGGCGCGGCCCAATGATATGGTGATGACAGAAAAGACCGCTCTAAGGTACTTCGGTGACGCTGACCCAATCGGTAAAGTGGTCAACACGCAATTTGGAGAATTTAAAGTGACGGCAGTTTGCGAGGAGGTGCCTAATAATTCTCACATGAGATTCGACATTCTTGTGTCTGTTCACACATTTCCTTTTGTGAGGATAGAGAACTACACCTCGTTTTCAACGCATTGTTACTTTAAGCTTGTGCCGGGCGCTGACTATAAGGCGTTGGAGGCGAAGCTGCCCCAAATGGTTGATACCTACGCTGCCGCTCAAATTGAAAGAGACTTGGGTAAGTCCTGGGAGGACTACAAGAATGAAGGCAACGGATATCGCTATTTCTTGCAACCGATCAAATCCATTCACCTTGACCCAACAAATCTGGAGGGGAAAATGCAGCCGGGCGGAAGTATCACCACAGTTTATATCATGATCTCAGTTGCGGTTCTGATCCTGTTTATTGCCTGCATCAACTTTATGAATCTGGCGACTGCCCGATCAGCGGAACGCGCGAGGGAAGTAGGTGTGAGAAAAACGATGGGATCATTTAAACGCCAACTTGTATTTCAGTTTTTAACGGAGTCGTTTGTTTTGAGCTTGATTGGGGTTGTATTCGCGGTGGTGATTTTACAATTCTGTTTACCATTCTTTAACAACCTTACGGGGAAATCACTGGCATTCGAATTTGACGCAGTAAGTGTGTTGGTGCTGTTAGGTATTAGCTTGGTGGTGGGATTTTTGGCAGGCGTTTACCCGTCCTTTGTGCTATCGTCTTTCAATCCTGTAGTGGTGATGAAAGGGAATTTTACCGGAAGGGGTGAAGGCAAGTGGATTCGCAGTGGTCTGGTTGTATTTCAGTTTTGGATTTCAATTGTGTTGATGATTGGCACGATGGTCATTCAACAGCAAATGAAATTTATGAGAGACAAGTCTCTCGGGTTTGATAAGGATCAGGTATTGGTGGTGGAGCGACTTTTTAATGTTGGTCCGCAAACTGCCAAAACATACGTTGATGAGTTGAAACGAGAGGAGCCTTTCCTTGATGCTGCAGGGTCTTTTGCCGTACCGGGAAGGGAACTTGACTTTTTTGGCATTCAATTTCAGCCTGAGGGATCTTCTGAAATTCTCACGACCAAATCTATGGTGGTCGATGACGATGCAACTGCACTTCTTGGTCTTGAGCTGATCGAAGGCAGATGGTTTTCTGAAGCAACCAACGATTCGACCTCAGTCATTCTCAATGAAGCCGCTGTGAAAGTAATGGGTCTCGACAATCCAATAGGTAGGAAGCTGAACAACTTACAGCAAACCCCTCAAGGGAATATTTCCATCACCTTCACCATTACTGGTATCGTACGAGATTTCAATTTCCAATCCCTTCGCGATCAGATTACACCGCTGGTGATTCAAAGTAATGAGGCCTATGGTCGCAACATGGCATATGCCCTAGCGAAAGTGAAGGGTGGACAAATGCAAGAAGCAATTGAGTCAGCACGTAGCACTTGGCAAAAGCTAGCACCAGAGCAACCCTTTAAGTTCACATTCCTTGACGAAGATATTAATGCGAAGTATGCCGAGGAACAGCGCACAGGGAAACTCTTCGCTGTATTTTCTGGCCTTGCCATTTTCGTGGCTTGTATAGGATTATTTGCGCTATCTGCCTACACGGCCAGCTTGAGGACAAAAGAAATTGGAATTCGAAAAGTTTTGGGAGCCAGCGTGACAAAGATTTTGTTTCTGCTCTCCCAGGATTTCTCAAAGATGGTGCTCATTTCATTTGCACTAGCAATCCCGGTTGCTTGGTATGTGATGGAAAGCTGGTGGCTACAGAATTTTGCCTACCGCATTCAGATAGGAGTTGGGACATTTGTGATCGCTGGTCTGGCAGCTTTTGTCATAGCTTGGCTGACCGTGAGTTTTCAATCGATCAAAGCTGCAGTAAAAAACCCTGTTAAGTCCTTACGAAGCGAATAACGTAAAACAAAAAGCCCCGCTTTTGCGGGGCTTTTTAATTAAGGTCTCTAATGTATTAGTCTCTTCTGTTGTATCCGCCTCTGCTTCCACCACCGCGATCCTCGCGAGGGCGTGCTTCGTTAACCACAAGATTCTTACCCATAAAGTCTTTTCCGTTTAGTTCAGCAATCGCTTGCTTAGCCGCGCTGTCATCTTTCATTTCAACGAAACCGAAACCTCTGCTTCTTTGAGTGAATTTATCGGTGATGATTTTTGCTGAGTCTACTTCACCGTATTGTGAAAATAACGTCTTCAGTTCTTCTTCTGATGCCTTCCAAGGGATGTTGGCTACATAAATGTTCATTGTCGAGTAATTAAGTTACATAAAGTTTAAGCTAACAACAGACTAAATGAAGGACTTGAGTCTTTACCTAAATTTGAATTCTGAGTTAACTAAACAAAGTTATAATAAATTTTGTGAATTCTTTTTAACCAGAAAAGTGACCAAAATGGGGTAGAAATAGGGGTTTTGTTATTGGTAACCGCTGTTTTTTCCGATAAACGATTCCAGGTTTTTAGAGGCCATTGACCTTATCTTATTCTTTATCAATGGGCTCCAACCAAGCAAAATGCCAGAAACACCTAACGCCATTCTGCTCCAACGCCAAAGGTCAAAGTTGTCCGTGTGTTGAATGATCAAGCCATCCTTGAATTTGAATTGGGCATCAATCTTATTGTGAACTTTTCGACCTGTCTTTGAAAAGGTATAAACTGCCTCCCAGTGACATGATCCTTGTTTGTCGTCCGACACGATATTGTTGAAAGAAATCTCTAAATCCGTTGAGGCGGCAACTAACATATGCCACATTGCCTTGGCTGCTTTGCTTTTTAACAATGGAAAAACAGGATCTGAAAAAGTAATATCATCTGCATAGCAGCTTTGCATCTCTTTCCAATCTTTATTGCGAAAGGAGGTGTAGAATTTTTCTATGAGTTGAGCGTTGTTCATGGCTTCTTCACTTTAAGCTCAAAGATGTCTGGTCGTGCGTAGTGACCAATTACGTCAAAGTCCATCTTTGCCTTCACCACCTCACTTTGAGAAATATCTGCGTACAGAATACCTTCTTTGCCAAAGAGCGGACCGGCTATCACATTACCCATAGGAGAAATAATTGCGCTGCCGCCACTGCACATCAGGTCCGGCTGATTACCGAGCTCTTTCTGTAGTGATTCTGGATACTGATCTTTAGTCACATACTGATTGCACCCAAGCACATAGCATCTACCCTCGCAGGCGATGTGCGAGAGTGTAGACTGCCAGCTATCGCGACAGTCCGCGGTGGGAGCCAGATAGACTTCAATTCCTTGTTGATAGAGTGCTGTTCGGGCGAGCGGCATATAGTTTTCCCAACAAACGAGTCCACCGATACTACCAAGTTCTGTCTTGTGTACTGTCAGATCCTGACCATCACCTTCGCCCCATAGAATTCGTTCTGCTGCGGTGGGCTTGATCTTTCTGTGTTTGCCAATGAGTTTACCCTCTTTTGAAAAATAAATCAGAGTACAATACAAAGTGTCACTAATTGAGTCCCGCTCCGTAACACCGATGGCCACTATGGCCTTTGCGTTTTTCGCAAACTTACTCAGTGTTCCAGTCTCAGGTCCGGGTACTTCAATTGCATTGTTCCAGTATTCCAGAAATAACTCTCGTCCCTCTGTTGATCGACTTCCCACAACCGTTCCAAAGGAGAGTCCGCGCGGATACCCTGGAATAAAAACTTCTGGAAAAACGATTAACTCAGCACCCTGAGCTGCGGCTTCTTCAACCAGCTTACCAATCTTGATAATTGTTTTTGCTTTGTCAAAAAGTACTGGTGCAGCCTGCACTACGGCTGCCTTGTAACTGTACAAAAGCAAACCTGTTTTGTTTCAAGATAAGCAGGTTCACTACTGAAAACAACGACTAAAAATCCCTTAAAATGCTCGTTCTACACTTCCCGACCCGTAAACCTTCTTGGTGACTTTTTTCGTGTTGCCCTTGTGTTTCAGGTTTCCACTTCCCATCACGGTGGCTTCCAGATTTTCACTCACGGTGATATCTGCCGAGCCACTACCTCCAATCTTTACTGTTGCATATTCCAGCTCGCAGTTGAAGGCATTCAGGTTTCCGCTTCCACTCATCAGAATATCGTTTGATGTGGCATACCCTTTCAATGTTACCGTACCTGAGCCCGCCACTTCCGTAGATATCTTTTTTCCCTTCACATCAATATCCATCGACCCGCTGCCGGTCAAACTCACTTTGAGATCATCGGATGCGATCGAATTCTCTGAGACAATCTTTCCGCCACCATTAACCTGCAAGGTGTTCACATCTTTTATGCTCACATAAACCTTCATGGTAGGGTTTAGTTTGATGTCGTCAATTTTAGCCCAAAGACTTTTGTTGGCCGGGTCCGGCTTTCTCTCCACGTTAACCATGAGAATACCGCTTTCAACTTTTATTTCTGTGGCCTCCAGGATTTCGGCCAGCGCCTCAACCCTTACCTCTTGCTTATTGGTTTGTTTCAGATACACTGTGTAGCTAGAATTGACATACACACCCTGAAACTCCGGAAGGTCAAAAGATTTTTTAGAAACTTGCGCAAATGAGCAAGTTGATATTAGCATTAGAGCAATAGTTACTTGTCGCATGATAAAATTAGTTTTTATGCAAACGCAAGAACGGCAACCTAACTGTTCATTAAAATTCAAAAAAGGCCAGTGGTGAAATAGTTCGGCAGGAAAACTTTATTGGGGTTAAGTAATCCGGTAGTTTACTTTTTTGACTTGAAAATAGCCCTGTAGATCAATGTGAATGCAATTAGCCCTACAATCATGGCGACAATGACACCGGGCGAAACAAGATCTACTGCGTGCATAGCTACAACTTAACTCTCAGCTGCAATTTAATGTCATTGACTGAATTTCCTTCAATGCTTTCGTTCCCAGAACTGATTGTGTCAATATTTTCATAACTGAATCGCGACCACTTGATCCAAAAGTCCAGTTTTTTACTAATTGAGTATTGTAGAAGAACATAATGACGCACACCAACTCCCTGGTAGAAAGGAAATGAGTATGCTAACCAGACATCTTTTTCGTAGATGTATTGTCGATTATCGAAGTCATCAGTATCGAACAAGGCGAACCGACTAGAGATGGAGAGCCTCCGAATCGATAAGTTCAAATCCTGAATGACAGCAAACCCGTGCGTCTTGTTAGTGGTAAGTGCATAGTTGCTGAATTGTACCCTGGTTTTGAAACTTAAATTTTTAGTGACGGAGTAATCGGCATTGATCCAATAGTTTCTCTTCATCCCATTGGCGACTTCATATAGATTCTCTGAGTTTGTATTTCGAACTTTTGACTCTTCCCTTACCTGAAAGTAGATCATTAAATCTCTTCGAGGCTGATAAGTGTATCGTAACAGATACTCGTGACCGTCAGAGGGTGCGTATCCTCTGTATCTGATCCATGGGAATCTGAAAAAATCAGTATACCCAGCTAATAGGTTCCTTTTATTGAATTTGTATTTCCAGCCCAGGTAGTACCCCATTTCATTTCGTATCGCTGTGTTTTCTGAGACTGCATTCCCATAAAACGAATGGAAGTCTTTATCATAGCGCCTGTACAAGATGGAGACATCAAACTTTGTAGTGAGACTTGTTAAGAGACCAGCCACGGCTGCTCTACCACTTCCATATGTCTGGGCGAATTCGCTGAAGAAGGTAGTGTTATAAAAGTTGTAATTGAGGTAGGCACCAATGTTAGTGTGCTCACTTCCCCTGAAATAAAAACCATTATAGACATTTAGAGAGGGGAGAATTGGGAATCCGTAGTGCGTGTAGTGATAGACTATTCCCGACTGTAGCGCTCGCGTGTCGTAGCTTAGCACAGTACCCAAGTTAGTTTCTCGAAGCGACTTTCTATTTCTAATTTCAGTTTCGGTTCTGTGAAGGCCAGTTGTTGGCACTGAAGACAAGAATAAGGACGTGCTATCACCAGCGAGTGACCCATCCCGAAGAAGCGATGAGGCAAACGTGTGGACTTTCCATCTGTTGGTAGCCTTAAGGCTAACAGCTGCTCCTCGAAAAAATCCGGATTCGTTAAGCGAGGTATAGGGCAGAAACCCAATGTTGGTCCTTCGAAGCGTGGTTATCGTTTCGGCACCTTTGCCACCGCCAAAACCACCGCCAAAGATTAACCCTTGACCAAACTGGGATTGAAAATCACCAATAATGACATTTTCTAATTTTCCTTTGTTGAGCAGCTGCGCGTGAGCTGATAGGTAGTCGAATCCATAGTTCTTTTCAGATGGCGACCACTTGAGTTGCTCACCTGGGTCCTTTTCTGCGGTAAAGCCAAAACTGAAATCAGAAGCGCGAGCTGTGCGATATCTCGTATACAGCCTGTAAGGTGAGCCTGCATAGGCTCTCTCGTCATTGTATTGAGTATATCCTCTTCGCGTTTCCAGTGTCTTGGTGAACCGAGTAAGCCAGTAGCTATTCTTTTCATCAAGAATTCTACGCGGCAGCGATTTCATCCGGTCGCTGACCGTCCTGATGGTGACAAATGGGATAATCAATTCCAAAACTGTCGGATCAAAGTCATCTAATACTTGGAGTTCATATATTGAAACAAATGGCCCGTTTTCGTTACGGTAATTGATCAAAGAGTTGATTTGTTTTTCGTTCAATACATATAATGATCTTAGTTCTTCTGCTGTAGTAGTATTGAGGTCGAGTGGGTTCGAAAGAATTTGCGCCAGGTTCTCGTACAACTGACTGTAGTCGATGTCAAGATCCTGAATAGGAAATATAGTTTCCGCCAATTTTTCTAAGTCGTATTCCCTCGGTGGTATGTCTTGGGCACTGGCTGGAGTAAGAATGATAGAACCGACCCAGAATAGAATCAACCACCTCACGACTTTGAGGGTTTGGAAACCCGATAAGAAACAGAGAGTTGAAATTGGGTTCGGATTGAGGTAGCATGCTGCATTGAGTAGTCGATGCTCAGTTTGGATGATTGGTATCCCAGTCCGCCACAGAGTAGGTTGGGATTGAGGTTAAATCCTGTTCTCACAAAGAACTTGCTATAAAATTCATATTCTATTCCGCCCTTGAGCGTTGGCTCATATATCAAATCTTTTTCTACTTCAATAAGTAGAACTAGATTGGATTCAGGTCGGAACTGGACACCAGTGGTCATCCGAGTTGGAAGCTTCTCTTCAGAATTAGATTTCAATTTGGATTGAGAAATATTCGTAATCATTGCCCCAACGGAAACCTTATCTGACAGCTCAGCGATACCGCCAAAGTCTAACGTCAGCGTATTTCTGGTTCCAAAACCTTCTGCCCTGTATTGTACGTAGTTTAATTTGACCCCAAGTGCTGCCAGCCCAAATCGATTGCTTATGCCCGTTGACAAAATTTGTTCACTATACAGTTCATCGCCAAAACGAAAGAGACCTATGCCAACACCAAAGGATTTGGCTGGCGTCATCAACGAAAAGGCAGCACGATTGGCACCAGGCAAGGCAGGCGGAACAGAATAGGCAAAGTTGACTGTAGTTTGGGTTCCGTTTGCGATTCCTGCAAAATTGTTGTGAAATGACCAGCTATCGGAAAGGGCCGAGGATGCGTTGGCAAGGGCCCCACTTCTGGCTCCCATAAGTGTGGAAACGCTTTGAGGTTTTGTAACTTGAGGAATGAGTAGAATTAAAGCTACAAAGATTAATCGCATTTTTATTCAAGACTAGGGAAAAGGTATACATTAATGATTAAAAACCCTATATTTTATTGGCTAATAATTGGCATTTCCTATTCAGGTTTTGCTCAATCCGATGACAGTCAATACCCCAATGGACAGAAGAAAGCTATTGGCGACCTTCGTGAAGGCAAAAAAATAGGGGAGTGGAAGTACTATTACCCCAATGGCACCCTGAGTTCAACCGAAAGGTATGTGGCTGGAAGCTTAGACGGAGAGGTTGTCTACTACTATCCATCTGGAGGCATTCAGGCAAAAGAGCATTGGAGTCAGGGTACTCTTACTGACTCGGCATTCTACTACCATGAAAATGGGAATATGGACAAGAAAGGAGTATACAAGGAAAGCAGTTATGAAGGTAAATGGATACACTACTTCGAAAACGGTAAAGTGGAACGTGAGCTTTCTTATGAAAACGGTTCGCCTAATGGACCGACAAGGATTTTTAATGAAGAAGGTATTTTAGTTCAAAAAGGCGCCTATCAAGATGGAAAGGAAGATGGCCTGTGGGAATTTTTCAACGAGGCCGGGGAATTGCACTATGCCGGAAATTATGATCTGGGTGCGCCAGTAGGGACCTGGTACGAATACAAGAAGGGTAAGCAGAAGATTTACAGAAAATATTAAAACTCCTTCTTCACATTGAAGAAGAAACCGCGGGTACCCTCGCGCGTGAAACTGTACTCAAATCGAAGTACTGCGTCATACACAGTCACAATGTCAATTCCCCCGCCCGCCCCAATCAAAAATCGATTGGACAGCGTATTGTTAATGGCGAGTTCCTGATAACGGGAGAAATTTTCAACATAGCCCATGTCAACGTAACCTTTTAAATAAATCGACAACGGGAAGTAGCTGAATTGCTCATGCGGCATATTGGCAAGGTGCCAGCCGCGCGTGAATATTCTCTTCTTCAAAGTTGCTTTGTTCAAGAAAAATCTTGACCCTTCGATTACATAGATTTCATATCCTCTCAAAAACTGCTTTCGATAACCGATGGCA
>JBFWZR010000058.1:0-24524 GCA_050185175.1 Cyclobacteriaceae bacterium | reverse complement strand
TAGCCATCCGGGTAAGCGGATTTTCAGCCATCAGCTTCAGTGGAATACCACCAATGGTAAATGGAACTGTAGCCCACGACACTCTTTTTATGAAATCTCTTCGCTTCATTGGTTTCATTTAGAATAGTTGGTACTCCGGTGATTGCATCATCGCATTAAAAAGACTTTCCAGTTGGCGTCTCACTACCTCCATGTCAACTGGATTGTTCCATCTGAAAGTCCACGAGGCTTCCGGATCCGGATCGATCTGGGGCGATTTGAGGAATGCTGTAAGAAAATAATTCATACGCTCAGCTGTCAACCCGGATGTATCGTCTGATGCCGGGTCGAAAGTGAGGTTGTCATTTACAGGTAGAAGGTACTTGGCCAGTTCAATAATCAACAGTCGGGCATCCGAAGCAATGCTGTTGTCGAAATTGTTTTGAACGAAGGCAATCAAGTCTACTGCATCTCCAAGTTCCTGGTTCTGTGCGATGAGATTTCTAATGAACTGATATCGCTCTGTCAGGTAATTGGTGGAAATCCAAGCTCGGTGATAAATAGGAAATTGATGATAGGCATCGTAGCCAGCAACATCAAAGGGTTCATAAAAATGCATACCCATGCTGGATAGCGTCCGGATCATGTTACCAGTTTGCTCGTAGTATCCTGCTGGGTCTGCTATTGGGTCTGGCAATGCAACATTGAAGAACCGATACGATCCAGTCATCAAGTCCAATGGCGACTTGATAATGCCGCCAAAATTATCGTCATCCACTCCGGCTGATGCTTCGTAGAAATGTTCGCTCTTGAAGAGCTCCTCAAGTACCGGTTGTAGTTTGTAGCCACTGCTCGCAAATGTTGCCGCCATATCCTCAATGACTGTAGCATCAAGCGTTGCATCAATAGAGTGATAGACGAAGTAACGGTATATCCTCCGGCAAATGTTCTTTGCAGTTTCTGGTTTTGAATAAATTGATTCAATGAGTTGGCTGATTTCATCAAGCGCGCTTTCTTCTGTTGCATTAGTGCCGTTGAGCAGGAGCGGATCGGCCTGTATCGTGATATTGTTAAATCGCTCGCTAAACTGCTTAGGCGTATTGTCGTGCGAAGATGCATTGGTAGCTGATCCTCTTACGATTCCTCTTGGTAGATTGGTATCAGGGTCGATGTTGGAGAATGTATCGTCAATGTTCCAACCTGAAAGAACTCGGGCTGCTTCTTGTACATCCTGTTCTTTGAATAGGAAATAATCTCCTGGCTCTGTGACGGGGGGTAGTGTTCCCTCTAGTCCACGACCGATAGAGTATAACTCATGTAATTCACGCGCATAGTTCTCATTTGGACTGCCCTTCACGTTCAGATTGCCATCAAGTAAACGCAACATGGCATTGTCAACGCAGATCTTTTTGGTAAGCTCTTTGAAGTTGAATGCTGCGGCCAATGTTTTATCCAATGCAAACTGTCGGAAGAGTTGGTTTTGAAAATAAAGAGATCGGCTGTTGTCTACCTTGGTTTGAATAGTAGTCAACACCGTGTGCATGAAAAATACAATCTTCTCCCTGGCAGAGTAGGCAAGTGATTGGCTGTCGCTGATACCCAGACTGAGCATCTGACCTAAAAACCATCCCTTGAAAAACTCCTGGAGGTCACTATCTCCACTGTTTGCATCCGTAGTGCCCGAAATAACCCACTCCAATCCAGTCTCTGGATCAAGGGGTAGTTCCGGATCAGGGAGCGTCTGACCAAAAAGTTGGGCTATGGCTTGGGCGGGTGTGTTCCCGGCCAAAGCATCTATCTGAGCTTTGGTGGGGCCAAAGGTGGCGCGGTGAAGCAGGTGGGCGGCACGTTTAGTGCCTAAGGGTTGAGTTAACTCCGTTAACGGCATCAGGGGAATCTATTTAGACTTGAATTAATCTCAGATATGTGGTTGGCCCGTACATTTTTCAGACGAGCTGCCAAAATTTACGACCATTGAATCTATTTTTCTGTTATTCATGGTTTACCAATTTTTTGTTTAACTATTATTACAACTCATAATGCTTGTGTGAATCGATGAAGATAATAGAGTGCCCGCGAGATGCCATGCAGGGGATTGAAAAATTCATCCCAACTGAAGTTAAAGTGAACTATCTCAACCAGTTGGCAAAAGTTGGGTTTGACACCATCGATTTCGGGAGTTTTGTTTCACCGAAAGCAATACCTCAGATGCGCGACACTGCTGAAGTCGTTGGCCGGCTGGATCTTAGCGGCTCAAAATCGAAACTGCTGGCCATTGTGGCCAATACACGCGGGGCTCAGGATGCAGCGCAGTTTGAGGAGATAGCGTATTTAGGTTTTCCTCTTTCGATATCCGAGACGTTTCAACAGCGAAATACCAACAAGTCTATTACCGAAGCACTTCATACGCTATCCGAAATTCAGGAGCTGTGTCAGCAGAAGGGAAAGACCCTTGTCACTTATATCAGTATGGGATTCGGCAATCCCTATGGTGATCCTTATGACATCACTATTGTTTCTGGTTTTGTAGATATCCTGTCTACCTTGAATGTGCAGATCATATCGCTGGCGGATACAATTGGGGTTTCAACACCAGACCAGATCACCCATATTTTTAAGGAGGTAAACAAGAAGTTTTCAGGCATAGAGTTTGGTGCTCATCTGCACTCAAACCCAGCAACAGCCGATGAAAAGATTGAGGCCGCTTTCAAGGCGGGCTGTAAAAGGTTTGACGGAGCGTTAAGGGGGTGGGGTGGATGCCCGATGGCCAAAGACGATCTGGTAGGGAATCTGGCTACGGAAAGAATACTTGATTACCTGGCAAGTCAGAATGCAAAACCCGCGATGGATGAAGAGGCCTTGGCGAAAGCCATGCAAATGACAGATGCCGTTTTTGCTGGCTAAAGTTTGTTGAGCTTATACATCTTTCCCGGCAGGGACTTAACTACATTCTTGAATTCAAGATTGAGCAGGAGAGAGGCGAGCACACCCGGGGTGATAGCCGTTCTGCGGCTGAGTTCGTCAATCATGATTGGCGTTTTCTTCTCTTTCAGAATGTCAACCACCACTCTTTCATCCTGATCAAACAAATTGAGATCAAGTTGCGTAGCCTGCTCTTCGATCGGCCCCTCACTTTTCCAGTTCATGATGTACTCAATATCCTTTACACTTGTCATCAGGTGAGCCTTGTTGATCTTGATAAGTTTGTTGCACCCTTCGGAAAAGGTTTGACCAACGGCACCGGGTATGGCAAAAACATCTTTGTTGTAGCTATTGGCGATTTCAGCGGTAATCAGCGCACCGCCTTTCTCTGCAGCTTCCACAACGATCAGCGCATCGCTCATGGCGGAGATGATTCTGTTACGCGCAGGAAAATTGTGAGCGTCTGGTTTTGCGCCAAAAGGATTCTCTGTGGCGAGCCCTCCATTTTCCATCATGCGCTTAGCTACTTCTTTGTGAATGGCTGGATAAACAACGTCAATGCCGCTGCCCATTACGCCAAGGGTAGGTAAGTTGTTTTTCAGCGCTTCCTTGTGTGCATGGATGTCAATGCCATAGGCAAGGCCACTGATGATCATGGTTTGCAATGGCACAAGATCCCTCACGACTTGCTCCACCATTTCCTTTCCGTACGGTGTTGCCTGTCGGGTTCCTACAATGCCTACTGTTCGTGATGTGTTGAGATTTACTTCTCCCTTTACATAAAGGAGTGAAGGGCAGTCATCGAATTGTTTGAGACGGGAAGGGTACTCTGAGTCGTAGTAGAAAAGTAGCTTGGTATTGAGCTTCTCTGCCTTGCGAAGTTCTTCCTCTGCAAGCTCGAACGGATCAGCCGATTTCAGGGCTGCTACCGTTACCCCTCCGACATTGGGTATCTTGAGTAGCTTTCCTTCCGATAATTTGAAGACGTCCTTCGCTGACCCACAGTAACTCACCAATTGCTTGATCAAAAAGTCGCCAATGCCGGGCACAAAGTGGAGGGCGAGTAATGAAAGGCGTTCCTGATCCATAACGGTCACGATTATAGGAAAATACGGGAACGAATAAAATAGGGAAAATAAAAGAAGACAGGTGCTAGTGCAGTTTGTCTCTGACTTCCGTCAGAAACTGCCTTATTTTCTTCAGAGAGTCGATCATCTCCATCTTGTCTCTAACCGACTGAGTGTCGTTTTTGAGCATCTCCTTGGCTCCCTGTAGCGTAAAACCCTTCTCTTTAACGAGGTGATAGATGGTGCGAACGTTGTTGATGTCCTCAATGGTAAACTGTCTGTTGCCCTTGCGGTTCTTCTTCGGCTGAATAAGGTCAAACTCTGACTCCCAAAAGCGAATAAGTGACGGGGCTACGTTAAACATCTCAGCTACCTCACCGATCGAGTAGTAGAGCTTTTCAATTTCTTTTTCCTTGTAAGCCATTAGGAGCTAAGACGCTAAACAATTAGATGTTTCTTGCGGTACAATTCATGCAAAGTAGCAATTCTTTGTTCCTGGAGCAATGGGGTGCATTAAAAATAATCGACAAGATGTCCACATCAATTTGTGGAATACTCAATCCACCCTTTTTCATCAATTCGTATCGGTGTCTCAGGAAAGTCTTCATAAGTAAGCTCTCGTATGCGCTTAATTACCCTTCCATCCGCATCTATTCTTACCGGTGACATTGGAGATTGATATATGGGTGTAATTCTAGCCCTGTAGAATCGCCCATTGGGATCGGTGTACACTTTGATGATAGGAGCAATGCCATTAACACCACTTAGATTGAATCCTCCATAAGTGCAAAAATTACCCAGACTATACGAGATAAATCGTTCATTGTAAACCTCTACCGCACGAGTGACATGAGGCCCATGTCCAAACACGATATCGGCACCTGCATCGATCATCGCGTGAGCAAAACGATATACATCCCCCCGATCTTCACCTACGAATATCTCGTGTTTACGAGGCACATGTTCATATTTTGATCCTTCGGCACCTCCATGAAAGGATACAATCACAATATCAGCCAATGAATCCAGCATTTGGATAGTTGCTTTAGCGGTTGCTATATCGTTGATGCTGGCGCATCCTGTGTTGGGAGCAAATGCGGCAAATCCGTAAGTCACATCATCTTTTTCGAATAAGGCAAAAGGTTTGGTCACGAGTCCGGCATAACGAATACCAACGCTATCAAGGGTCTGCATGCTGCTTCTTCGACCTTCATCACCAAAATCACCTGCATGGTTATTGGCGATACTCATAATGTCAAAGCCCGCAGTCACCAGATTGCTTACAAATGATGTGGGACTTCTGAACACGTAACAAACCTTTGGATTCTTGCACCCCTTTGGCGTTCCGCCTTCATTAAGTAGGGTTCCCTCAAGATTACCCATGGTAATGTCAGCGTCTTTGAGGATATCATTGACTTCGGCCATGAGATGCGCTGCATTGTTCTCTGGCAGGCGATCGGAATTGGGATAATTGGTGCCCATCATAATGTCGCCAACTCCAATAAACGTTAACGTATCCTTTTTAGCGATTGCAACAGTGGAGTCGATTTCGATGGGACCAACGGCCACCTCTACCGTGTCAACCACAACCGTATCCAAGTCAGCGATAAGTGTGTCAAGCGTTGCCTTATCTGCTGGTGACTGCACTAGGCGGGATGAAGCGCAGGACATTGCAAAGAAGCCTACAACGATAATATAACGCATGGATGAATGAAACGAATCAGTCAAGAGAGGTGGTTGCGATACCGCCCAGTTCAACAAGTTTTTCGTACTCCTTGTTGCTCAGGTCTCTCTGGAAGAAATTAATGGGGTTGATCTGATCCCCTTTGAACAGCACTTCATAGTGCAGGTGAGTAGAGAATGACAAACCGGTGTTGCCAACGTAGCCAATGATTTGACCTCTCTTCACCTTTTCACCTTTCTTCACGATGAACTCAGTGAGGTGTGCATAGCGTGTTTCAAATCCAAATCCATGATCGATATACACCACCTGTCCGAATGTCACTGAGGTGTGCGCCACTTCAACTACACCGTCACCGGTCGCGTATACAGGAGAGCCCTTCGGTGCGGTAAAGTCAAGTCCTTTATGCGGTCTCCAATAACCCAGTATCGGATGCTTGCGCATGCCATAAGTAGTATGAAGGTAGGTGAGGTCCTCGTTACTGATTGGCTGAATTGCCGGACGAGATGCCCACATTCTTTCCTTTACGGCAAGCTCCTGATCCAGTTGAGCGAATGATTGCTCCTCAATGTCCAGTCTGTTCTTAATCTTTTGTGCTTTCTCGTAACCTTCGCGTATTAGGCTATACTTGATATTGGCATTCTCCTTTTCGCGACCACCGACACCGGCTTCACGAACAGATTGGGCCAGCGGTTCCATATCGAGAATGACTCTGTAGTTGTTGTCATCAGTTTGCTCGAGCACGCTTAACTCGGTAGCAGAGTTGTCGAGCTTCTTATACAATACCTCCCAATCTCTTTTCAGTGATTCATTCCTTGCGGCAAGCATAGTCTCGTCAACAGAAGGATAGTTCGCATTGAAGACCAATAGACCTACCACACCAATCATAAACGATACGCCCAAAAATCTGAAGATGTTTCTAAAGATCATCTGGCTTGTCATGAAGACAGGCTCATAGCGACAGGTCTTGGTGTTGTATACGTAGTCGACCTTGGCCATCAATCGAGGGATTGGTTGATTTTTTTGCTTGCAATAAAAAGTTTCGCGTAAGCATCACTATTCAACCCCTGCACCAGATATTGTAATGGATCAACGTTCGTTCCACTGATCGACACCTCATAGTGTACGTGAGGTGCTATAGAACCACCACTGGATCCAACTGTTCCTAACTTAAATCCTTTCAATACTTTTTCACCAACTCTGACAGATATGTCGTCCATGTGCGCGTAGCGTGTCACATATCCATATCCATGATCAACTTCTACGTAGTTCCCAAAGCCAGCCAGCAGGTCACTTTTCTTTACGGAAAGTACTTTGCCAGGTCCGGCAGCCACTACGTTCGCGCCTCTGGGAGCAGCGATGTCTACTCCGTCATGATGATATTTTCCCTTGTGAAATGGATTGATCCTTATTCCATAGCCTGACACCAACTGACTAACATCAAAGCTTTCAACAGGTTGCAACACAGGCGTTGACTGCAGCTTATTCCAATCTGACTTGCTAACACTGGTTGTCAAACGGAAGAAGTCATTGCTGCTTTGAGCTTTCTTGGCAATCGTAACAAATTTGCTCGTTAGCCTTTCGGTCCATCCCATAAAAACTGGGGAGGATGCAGTTAGTATCTCTTCATTACCCGTAAGGGAAGCCGAACTCTCTGATCTTGGAATCTCGAATATCTTCTTATAAAGTTCGTTGTCTTTATCCTGAAGCGTGGCAAGTTGTACGCTTGCAGTGTGCAGGCGGTCATTCAAAATCTCCTTGTGCGTTTGCAAGGCGTTGTTTTCCTGACGCAACTTGGCTTCCAAAGGCGTTTCTACTACGTAGTTCTGTAGCACCAGCAATCCAACGAAGAACAAAACACCGAATGACAAATAGCCAAAGCCGTAGCTAACGACCTTCGTCACTGATATTTTTTTTCGCTCAAATCGCAGTGTTTTCTGGTTGTAGTAATATTTCTTTTTCGGCATATAAATCGTGTGATTCCTGCTAAATTTGCCGGTTTAAGGCGCACAATATAGCCAAAATTTGAAGTAGTAAAAGACCTAAAACTAAAGGCATTGATGGATTCAGGGACGATAAGGCGAAAATTCCTCGATTTTTTCGAAAAAAAGGCACATTTGATAGTCCCATCGGCCCCTTTGGTTCTTAAAAATGACCCCTCTTTATTGTTTACAAACTCGGGAATGGTCCAGTTTAAGGACTACTTTTTGGGTAATTCGGTACCGAAAAGTAAGCGGGTAGCCGACACTCAAAAGTGCCTGAGAGTGAGCGGGAAACACAACGACCTTGAAGATGTTGGTTTCGATACTTATCACCACACCATGTTCGAGATGCTCGGCAACTGGTCCTTCGGAGATTACTTCAAGAAGGAAGCCATCGCCTGGGCTTGGGAACTGCTCACGGTTGAATACAAACTTCCAAAGGACAGACTTTACGCCACCGTGTTTGGTGGGGACAAATCAGAGAGCCTGCCGGTTGACGAAGAAGCCATTGAGTTGTGGAAGCCAGTAATAGGAGAAGAGCGAATCATTCCCGGAAGTAAGAAAGATAACTTCTGGGAGATGGGAGATACAGGACCGTGTGGACCTTGCTCTGAAATTCACATCGACCTGAGACCTGAAGCCGAGGTTAAAAAGATTCCGGGAAAGGAACTGGTTAACACAGATCATCCACAGGTAATCGAAATATGGAATCTCGTATTCATTCAGTTCAATCGTCTCAAGTCTGGTAAACTGGAGAACCTGCCCGACAAGCACGTGGATACCGGCATGGGATTCGAGCGGTTATGCATGGCCATTCAGGGCAAGACATCGAACTACGACACCGATGTATTCACGCCTCTGATGGACTTCATAGCAGCTGAGGCCGGAACCAGGTATGGAGCTGACGAAAAGAAAGATATTGCTATTCGAGTAGTGGCAGACCATGTGCGTGCGGTTGCGTTCGCCATTTCCGATGGACAGCTTCCGTCCAACACCGGAGCAGGATATGTGATTAGAAGGATTTTAAGAAGAGCAGTTCGTTACGGCTTTTCATATCTCGATTTTAAAGAGCCATTTATTTATCGGCTTGTGCCATTGCTGGCAGATCAGATGAAGGAAGTATTCCCTGAGTTGAAGCAGCAGCAGGAATATGTAACGAGAGTGATTGTAGAGGAAGAGCAGGGATTCTTGAGGACGCTTGAGAAGGGATTAATTGTATTGAATGATAGAAGTCAAAAGGTTAAGGACTTAATATACTCTCTCGAATCACAACAAGCCAATTTCAATAAGATTTGCGCTGAACCCAAAAACTTGGAGCGGTTCATTAAAGACTTATTTGATTCCAGTAAGAATCCGTTACGGGATAATCTCTCTGCTGATGCTGCTTTAGATTTAATTTCCAAGCAGCCTTCAAACGAAACCAAATTTTCAATTTTAAGACACTACGTTTTCAGAGCGGGCGACATCGATGGACAAACTGCTTTTGTACTTTATGACACTTTTGGGTTTCCATTTGATCTTACCGCACTCATAGCAAGAGAAAATAGCTTGTCTGTAGATGAGCAAGGCTTCCAGAAGGAGATGGAAAAGCAAAAGGCGCGCTCCAAAGCTGACGCGGTGAAGGAGACCGGTGACTGGATAACTGTGGCCGATGGCGACAAGCCTGAATTTGTTGGTTATGAAAACCTGAGTATCACGAGCCGACTGCTCCGCTATCGAAGTGTAAAGCAAAAGAACAAAGAACTATACCAACTGATTTTTGAGAAGACACCTTTCTATGCCGAGAGTGGAGGGCAAGTTGGTGACACAGGATTTATTCAGCAAGGTGACGAGAAGGTTTCGGTAGTTGATACCAAAAAGGAGAACGAGCTGATTATTCACTATACGGAGAAACTTCCGTCTTCTTTGGAGGGAGACTTCAAGTTGCAGGTGAATGCACATAACCGTCACCTGACGATGGATAACCATTCTGCTACGCACTTGTTGCATGCAGCTTTGCGCCAAGTGCTTGGAAGTCATGTTGAACAGCGAGGTTCATTGGTAAATGAAAAGATTCTTCGATTCGACTTTTCACACTTCTCAGCCATGACTCCTGAAGAGTTAGGCAAAGTTGAAGAGATTGTGAATCAAAAGATTCGTGAGAATATTTCGTTGGATGAAAAACGCAATGTGCCGATAGAGCAAGCAAAATCAATGGGTGCTATGGCACTTTTCGGTGAAAAGTATGGCGACTTTGTACGTGTGATCACCTTCGATCCGAAATATTCTGTCGAACTCTGCGGAGGAACACATGTGCCATCTACTGGGCAGATTGGTTTGTTCAAGATTGTATCTGAAAGTTCTGTAGCCGCTGGTGTTCGCAGAATTGAAGCAGTGACGGCTAAAGGCGCAGAGAGCTATGTCAATTCTGAAATGAACTTGCTTCATGAAGTTCGCTCGTTGCTCAAGAATCCAAAGGACCTTGTTCTGGCCACCAGGAACCTGCTGGAAGAAAAGCACAAACTTGAGAAATCAATTGAAGCACTTCACCAGCAGCAGGCAAATACATTAAAAGATCAATTAGCTTCCAAGGCGCAAAAGCAAAATGGTCTTTTGACAATCATCGAGAAAGTTGATGTGCCCAACGCTGATGCGCTGAAGCATATCGCTTACGCTTTGAGAAATCAGTTTGATGACATGCTGATGGTGCTTGCAGCCAACGTGGATGGAAAGCCACAGGTGGCTGTGATGTTGGGTGAGAAAACGGAAGCTTCCAAAAAATTTCACGCTGGCGAAATGGTAAAGAGCCTTGCAAAAGAAATCAGTGGTGGTGGTGGGGGGCAACCCTTCTTTGCTACGGCAGGAGGGAAGAACCTGGATGGTCTTGATAACGTGGTATCGAAGGCGAAAGAGATGATTGCCGCCAATGGATAGCGCAATCCGCGACAAGTATCAACCAGTTATCGGTTTGGAAGTGCATGCACAACTTCTGACCTCAAGCAAAATTTATTCTTCAGACTCTACTGCTTTTGGCGCTGAGGCAAATTCGCAGGTGGGAGTTATTACCCTTGCGCATCCTGGAACTCTTCCAAAACTAAACAAGCAAGTGGTGGAGCATGCCATCAAAATGGGGCTGGCTTGCCATAGCGATATTTCGCGTTATCAAATCTTTGATCGAAAAAATTATTTCTACCCTGATCTACCCAAAGGCTATCAACTTACACAAGACCGAACGCCCATTTGTGTGGGAGGGTATGTGATGGTGAGCACTAAGGAAGAAAAGGATATTAAAGTGAAACTGAACCGCATTCACATTGAAGAGGATGCTGGTAAATCCATTCACGTGGATGATCAACCTTATACATGGGTAGATCTGAACCGTGCAGGTGTGCCTTTGATTGAAATTGTAACAGAGCCAGTCATTCGCAGTGCAGAAGAAGCGGGTGCACTTTTAGCCGAGATCAGAAAAATCGTTCGTTACCTCGAGATTTGCGATGGCAATATGGAGGAAGGTTCGCTCAGATGTGATGCGAATATCTCGGTGATGTTGAAAGGTGCCACCACCTTGGGCAAAAAAGTGGAGGTGAAAAACATGAACTCCATTCGCAACGTGCAGCGTGCAATTGAATTTGAAATTGAAAGGCAAATAACGGAGTTGGAAGAAGGAAGAACTATTTCTTCTGAGACGCGTACGTTTGATATGAATACTGGCAAAACAAATGGTATGCGTACGAAAGAGGAGCTTAATGACTATCGCTACTTTCCTGACCCTGATCTAAGTCCGCTTATCGTTTCTGAAGAGTGGCTCAATGAGATTAAGTCTTCAATGCCTGCGTTGCCCGAGGAGTTGGAAAGGAGACTAATAGAACAGTATCAACTTCCGGCTTATGATGCCCAGGTTCTAACAGAGGACAGAGGGACCGTGTTGTATTTTGAGGAGGTCGCGAAGTATTGTAACTCTTTCAAGGCGATATCCAACTGGCTGATGGGTCCGGTTAAGTCTTATCTCAATGATAATAACTTAAACATCGATCAATTTTCACTAAAGCCAGAAGCCATGGCTAATATGATTCTGCTTGTTGAGTCCGGGAAATTAAGTTTTACAGCTGCTTCTCAAAAGTTGTTTTCAGCGATGATAAATGATCCAACGGCTCAGCCAATGGAACTTGCAGCCTCTCTGGATTTGTTACAGGATTCAGACGAAGACTCAATCTCGCGGATTGTTGAGGAAGTATTGAGTAACTTTCCTGCGAAGGTGACTGAGTATAAGAAGGGTAAAAAGGGATTGATCTCGATGTTTATGGGGGAAGTAATGAAAAGAACAAAGGGAAAGGCTGATCCCAAATTGACTAACGGAGTGTTAATAGAAAAACTAAAAGAAATATGAGACGAAGCTTGATACTTGTGCTCGTTGCATTGATAGGAGTGAGTTGCGAACCGGAAAAAGGCTGGCAGGTAACATTGCGTGGAAAAGTGGGCTTTCCTCAGGCTGGTGAAATTAAATTTGAGAAGCTTGGCAATGGTGCTGAGACAGAATCTCAGCCTCAGATCATTGAACTGAACAAAGATTACAGCTTCGAACAAAAAGTAAGAATTGAAGAGCCGGGTTATTACCGCTTGAATTTTTACGGAATGCAGTTTGTCGACTTTATCCTTAATAAGAGTGACATTGAAATCAATGTTGATGGAAACGCACCTAATGGATTTGTAGAAATCAAGGGATCTCCTGATATGGAATTGGTTAGCAAGGTTCAAACTTTGATGGGCGAGGCCCAGAACCATCCACAGATGGCGAATATCAATGTCAAGTTCAATGAAGCCAGGATGGCAAACGACCTCGCTACAATGGAAGCGCTACAGGAAGAATACATGGTGCTGTATGAGCAAGGAACTGATAAGGTAGCGACACTACTGAGAGAACAAGGGCCCTCGGTGGCAGTTATCAATCTGCTTAGCTCTGCCAACTTGTTGGATCGTGACAAGCATTTTGATTTATACCTTCATGTAGCTGACTTGCTGAAGAAAGAATGGCCCGACTATGCTGTTGCAAAGGAGTTCGTTGCAACGGTTGAAAAAATGAAAGTGTTAGCCGTTGGTCAGCCAGCACCTGAGATTGCGCTGCCCAATCCGGAAGGCACGGTAGTTCCCTTGTCTTCGTTGCGAGGAAAATATGTGCTAGTAGATTTTTGGGCGAAGTGGTGCGGGCCCTGCCGCAAAGAGAATCCGAACGTGGTAAAGATGTACCATAAGTACAACGATCAGGGCTTTGAAGTGTTTGGGGTGTCACTCGATCGAAACAAACAAGATTGGGTTCAGGCAATTCAGGAAGACGGTTTGGTCTGGACTCACGTTTCTGACCTCAAATATTTTGAGTCACAGGCGGCAGCGGACTATAATATCACAGCCATTCCATTCTCCATTCTTCTGGATCCAAACGGTGTTATCATCGCGAAGAACCTACGCGGGGCAGGCCTTCAAAAGAAGCTTGCAGAAATCTTTGACAAGGGCTAGCTGGTACTAGTTGCTCGTAAAGCAGAACGAAATAATATTAGCGCCCATTTGCAGTGCTTCAATGCGTTTTGCTTCCGGGTCATTGTGTATTCTTCGATCTTCCCATCCGTTACCCAAGTCGCACTCGTAAGAATAGAAAACCACCAAACGCCCTTCGTAAAACAGGCCAAACCCCTGAGCCTGCTTCCCATCATGCTCGTGGATTTTTGGCAATCCATTTCTGAAATTGAATTTCTGATGATAGATAGGATGGTCGAATGGAATCTCAACCAATTCCAGCTCCGGAAAAACTTTTTTCAGTTCGAGTCTGATAAACTTATCTAGCCCATAGTTGTCATCGATGTGCAGAAAGCCACCCGCGATGAGGTAGTTCCTGAGATTGGAGGCATCCTCCGGTGAGAACACCACATTGCCATGACCAGTCATATATACATAAGGATAGGCAAAGAGATCAGGGCTACCCACCTCCACATTGTCTTCGTCTGGGTTAAGATTCATTCCCATTTCGCGATTACAAAATTCAATCAGATTGGGAAGAGCCGTTTTATTGGCGTACCAGTCGCCTCCTCCATCATATTTAAGCTTCGCAATTTTTATTTGCGCCTCTGACGTAAGGGTAGCCAAACAAATCAGTGTTCTGATAATAAGAAAGGGCAAAGCCCGCGATGAGAGCTTAAATTTCAATGGGTTGGATTTTTTTTTCACGGCAGTTAAACCTTTTCGATAGTAGTTCCTCTAAGGATTATAACAAACTTATCAATTCTATTGTATATGAAAACAACGAGAAATGCAGCGTGGGGTTTATTGTTTGCTTTGGTACTTCTGTTTTCCTGTAGCGAAAACGATTTTAAAATCTCTGCCAGCGATGAAACGGTAGTTGAGAACGAAGCCACTACGGATGCCTATTTTGAGGAGGTGGACGATCTGTCGATTCTTGCCGTGGCAAGTGATGACGCAACGAGCACCGGTGGAAAGGCTGGCTCAGCAGGCCGGAAGATCAATCCCAATGATAACCGCTTTGAGTGTGCAACAGTTGAAATTGTAGTGGCCGATGACAGTACACCAGAGCATCCAAAAGGGACTATCACTATTGACTTTGGCGATGGATGTGAAGACAAGAGAGGAAATGTGAGAACAGGTAAAATTATTATTACCTATGATGGCAGACGGTTCTTCCCTGGATCCAAGATTGTCACCACACTGGAGGCTTACACGATCAACGATATCGCAATAGAGGGCACACGCACTGTGACTAACCTAAGCGAGAGTCTTGAGTCGAATCCGAAGTTTAATATCGTGCTGGCTGGAGGAAAAGTGACCTGGCCTGACGAGACTTTTGCTACAAGAGAGTCTGATCGTACCCGTGAATGGGTGAGGGCGGCTAATCCGATCAATGATGAGTGGCATGTGGATGGCACCGCAAGTGGAACAAATAGAAATGGTGTTTCATATACTATGGAGATTGTGGAGACGTTAGTGTACAAAAGAGAGTGTGCGATTGTCAACAAAGTGTTCATGGCGGTTCAGGGTATAAAAGTGTTGACCACTGAAAACCGTCAACTGACGATAGATTACGGTGATGGGGATTGTGACAGAATTGTAACGATCACTTCTGATGGAGAGACAAAAGACGTTGAGGTGAGAGGGGATGTTTAAGGTTGTGATGGATTGAGGGGTTGGGTGAAGCCTCCCTTGCGAAAGCAGGGGAGGCTTTTTTGTGATCAGGATTATATCGTTTGATGGGATTGAGCCTTGGGTCAGCATCGATTATATTTGCATAACCACTACATCTCATGAAGCAATACCTCGATTTAATGAAAGATATTCTGGACAATGGATCCAGAAAGACCGATAGAACTGGCACAGGAACATTTTCTGTCTTTGGTCGGCAGCTCCGGTTCGATCTCAACAAAGGGTTTCCATTAGTCACCACCAAAAAGCTTCACCTTCGCTCTATTATTTATGAGTTGTTGTGGTTTTTGAATGGCGATACCAATATCAAGTACCTGAACGACAACGGTGTGACCATTTGGGATGAATGGGCTGACGAGAACGGAGAACTTGGTCCGGTTTACGGAAGTCAGTGGAGGAGTTGGCCTGCCCCAAACGGTGAGTCCATCGATCAGATCAGCAAGGTGTTGGATCAAATTAAGAATAAGCCTGATTCGAGGAGGCATATCGTGTCGGCATGGAACCCTGCCGAAGTCGATAACATGGCGTTGCCTCCATGTCATGCCCTGTTTCAGTTTTACGTAGCCGATGGGAAGTTATCCTGCCAACTGTATCAGCGCAGTGCTGATTATTTCCTTGGTGTTCCATTCAATATCGCTTCCTATGCATTGCTTACGCACATGGTGGCACAGCAATGTGATTTGAATCCTGGTGAATTTGTCTGGACTGGAGGAGATGTTCATTTATACACAAATCACATTGAGCAAGCTCAAACTCAGCTGTCGCGCGAGCCTTACCCTTTACCGCAGTTGAACATCAAGCGAAAGCCATCTACTTTGTTTGATTATCAATTTGAGGACTTCGAAATCGTCAACTATCAGTCACATCCGTCAATTAAGGCACCCATCGCGGTCTAATTTTTTTAATAAAAAAATAGGCCTATGAGGCCTATGATAAGTTTGCTTTCCAAGCTTCTCGAGTGGTGATATTTTTCATTTGCCAATCAATTTTTTAAATATAAATTTAGCGTGACAGGATGATTTCCTTGGTTAGAACTTAAACGCTTAATCTTTGCAACATGGCACTCTGGGACAAACTCAAAGGTGAATTAATAGACATTATCGAATGGCTCGATAGTTCGAACAATACGATGGTGTATCGCTTCGAGCGATATGGTAATGAAATCAAAACTGGAGCAAAACTAACCGTTAGAGAAGGGCAGGCTGCGGTGTTCATCAACGAGGGAAAGATTGCTGATGTGTTCCAGCCAGGAATGTACACGCTGAACACACAGAACTTACCAATCCTATCCACGCTGCTGGGATGGAAATATGGATTCAACAGCCCGTTCAAGGCTGAAGTTTATTTTGTAAGCACGCGCAATTTCACAGACCAGAAGTGGGGGACCAAAAACCCAATCACGCTCTCCGATGACCGCTTCGGCATGTTGGAGATCAGGGCATTTGGAACGTATGTGACGAGGGTAAGTGATCCTGGTCTCTTTATTAAAGAGATAGTGGGCACAGACGGGCATTTCACAAGTGAAGAGATCAGTCAACAATTGCAGAGCATGGTAGTGACTCGATTTACCGATGCAATCGGTGAGGCTGGACTGCCGGTAGAATCTTATGCTGCGAAGACAAATGAAATATCTGAGCTGATTCAAGGCATAATGAATAGTGAGTTTGCGGCTTATGGTCTTGCACTTACCAAATTCCTCATTGAGAACGTCTCCATGCCTGAGGAGATCAAGAAAGAAATCTTTGAGCTTAGTCGCTTGAGCAAGATTGATCTAAGCAAGCTGGCACAAATGAAGGCAGCCAAGGCAATGGAAAAAGCTGCGGAGAACCCAAGTGGCACGGCAGGAGCAGGTATGGGCATGGGTATGGGATTCGCCATGGCCAACCAGATGGGCAATATGTTCTCACAACAACAAGCGCAACAGCAACAACCGCAGTCCGGTGGAGCTCCTCCGCCTATTCCACAAGCGGTTGCATTTTTTGTAGCTGTCAATGGTCAGCAGTCTGGGCCATTCGATTTGAACACTTTGCAAAATATGGTTGCACAAAACCAATTGACTCGCGAAAGCCTGGTGTGGAGACAAGGAATGGGAGCGTGGACGGCCGCAGCTCAGGTCAATGAGCTGGCTAACCTATTTGCAAATACACCACCACCAATTCCGGGCTAGTTCATAATGGAAGCAGCAGAAGCGGTAGTTAAGGACGCCAACTCATTTGGTTGTACGAGTTGTGGTGCTGAACTTAAATATAGTCCCGGATCGACTCAATTGAAGTGTGAGTATTGCGGGGCGGTGAATGACATTCCCGTTTTGCCAGCCGACATTGAGGAGCTCGACTTTAATGCATACCTGGAAAACTCCTCAAAGCAGGAGGAGCAGATCCAGATCCACGCAGTAAAATGTGATGCCTGCGGAGCTACATCCTCCATTGATCCCAAAATTGAATCTAGCTTTTGTCCTTATTGCAGTACGCCATTGATTCAAAGCAATGCTCATGAGGAGCAAATGATTCGGCCCAAGTCGTTGCTTCCATTTAAACTCGATCAAGGACAGGCTAAGAACAAATTCAGGAGTTGGGTAAACAAGCTTTGGTTTGCACCGGGTGACTTGATGAAAGCCGTGCTCAACTTTGATCATTTTAAAGGCGTTTACCTTCCGTATTGGACTTACGACTCTGCAACCCGTACGGATTATATCGGGCAAAGGGGTGAGCATTACTACATTAATGAATCATACACGGCAACTGAGAACGGCAAACCAGTGATGAAAACGAAGCGTGTGCGCAGAACACGATGGCATAATGTAAGCGGTATGGTAAGCCACAACTTTGATGACGTACTGGTTTGTTCTTCAACCTCAGTGCCAGGTGAATATGTGCATAAGTTAGAGCCGTGGGATTTGAAAAATCTCGTATCGTTTGATGATAAGTATTTGAGCGGGTTTATCACTGAGAAATATTCAATTGATCTGAAGGAAGGGTTTGTTAGAGCAAAGGGTATCATGGATGATGAGATTCGTGTGTTGATTCACCGTGACATCGGTGGTGATGAACAGCGTATTATTTCACTGAATACTTCGCACTCCAACATTACTTTCAAACACATTTTACTTCCGGCCTATATCAGTGCCTATAAATTTAAAGGAAAACTTTATCGGTTTTTAGTCAATGCCCGAACGGGCGAGGTGCAGGGCGAGCGTCCATGGAGCGTGGGTAAGATCGTATTGGCGATACTGGGAGGAATCGCGGTGCTGACACTGATCTACTTCCTGGTGTCAAATTAGAATTTCAAATAATAATTTTTCTCTTATGGATATCAACAAAGCAAAAAAAGGTACGGCAGCAGTGTGGGCCGGTGAGACTGACGGATTTCTTATGGGTGCCGCTACAGTTCCGATCGTTAATAGTGTCACCTACAGTTACGATGACCTGGATGAGTGGTACGATGTAGCGCTTGGTAAAAAGCCTGGCTATATCTACAGCAGAAATAGCAATCCAACGGTTGATGTCCTTGAAGAGAAGATTTGCATACTTGAAAAAGCGGAGGCAGCTACTACTTTCTCAACTGGGATGGCTGCGATAAGTAATACGTTGTACACACTACTTCAAGCTGGTGACAGAGTTGTGTCTATCAAGGATAGCTATGGAGGTACCAGTAAGATATTCATGGAATTTTTACCGCCAATGAATGTTGCAGTAACGCTGTGCGAAACCGGCAACCATGAAGAAATGGAGGCTGAGATAGCGAAAGGATGTAAGGTGGTGTATATCGAAACGCCAACGAACCCAACGTTGAAGGTGGTGGATCTCAAGAGAATGATCAAAGCAGCCAAGGCGGTTGGAGCGACTGTTGTTGTCGATAATACATTTGCAACGCCTATCAATCAGAACCCATTGGTATTGGGTGCGGATGTTGTAGTGCATAGTGCAACCAAATTTTTGGATGGACACTCAGATGCCATGGGAGGGATTGCCTGTGGCAAAAAGGATATCATAAAGAAGATTCATCAATATCGCGAAATCAACGGGGCGACACTTCACCCGATGTCAGCTTATATGATTATACGTGGGATGAAGACTTTGGAGCTTCGTATAAACAGGCAAAATGAAAACGCCATGAAGATTGCAGCGTTCCTTCAAAGCCACCCGAAAGTTGAGAGCGTTTACTATCCAGGACTCCCTACTCATAAGGGACACGAGTTTGTTAAAGAACAAATGTCTGGCTTCGGTGGTATGATGAGTTTTGTCTTAAAGGGAGGTTATGAGAAAGTGAAAATATTTCTGCCGAAGCTGGAGCTGGCGTTTCGCGCTGCTCACCTTGGTTCGGTGAGCACGCTTGTTGGTCCTCCCAGAACCACAAGTCACGTGGAGCTTACAGAAGAACAGAGAGCTAAACTGGGAATACCTGAGAGTTTGATTCGTTATTCTGTCGGCATAGAAAATGCAGAAGATTTGATTGCGGATTTGGAGCAGGGATTGAAGGCGATCTAAAATGATTGCCGTAATTTTTGAAGTTATTCCCAACGAAGGCAGAACGGGCGACTATCTGGACATAGCATCCGATTTGCGTGCTGAATTGGACAAGATAGACGGGTTTATTTCGATAGAAAGATTCCAAAGTTTGACCGATGGCAATAAGATGCTTTCACTCTCATTTTGGAGGGACGAGACGGCTGTCGAGCGGTGGAGAAACCTGGAAGTTCATCGTGTTGCGCAAACAAAAGGCAGGTCCCATATATTTAAGGACTACAGACTTCGGGTAGCCCACGTGAATCGAGATTATGGAATGAAGGACAGGAAACAAGCGCCTGACGATAGTAAGAAAATTCATAACCAGGAATGAAGGTAGCCATTGCAGTACACGGAGGAGCGGGGACAATTCTCAAGGAACATATGACCTCCGACAAGGAGAGAGCATACCACCACGCACTTGAAACAGCGATCAAAGCAGGGCACGGGGTGCTGGAGAACGGAGGTTCGGCATTAGATGCTGTGGAAAAAGCTGTGGTCGAACTAGAGAATACACCGCTTTTTAATGCTGGCAAGGGCTCCGTGTTTACATCTGTAGGTACGCATGAAATGGATGCTTCTATTATGGATGGGAGAGGCCTGAGGGCGGGGGCAGTTTCTATGGTAAGTGGAGTTAAAAATCCGGTGTCATTGGCTCGGCTCATTATGGAGAAATCTCAACACGTATTTTTGGTCGGGACTGGTGCCGAGGCATTTGCCAAGTCCATGAATTGTGAATTCGAGAACCCCGACTATTTCTACGATGAATTCAGGTATCAGCAATGGCAGGAAGTAAAGGGAACTGAGCAGACCCAATTGGATCATACCGAAATCCGCGATAAAAAATTCGGAACCGTTGGTGCCGTGGCGCTTGATAAACATGGTAACCTTGCGGCCGCCACGTCAACGGGCGGTATGACCAACAAACGGTTCGGAAGAATTGGAGATAGCTCAATTATTGGAGCAGGTAACTATGCCAATAACTCTACCTGTGCGATTTCCTGTACCGGAAGCGGTGAGTTTTTTATTCGAGGAGTCGTTGCGTATGATATCTCATGCCTTATGGAGTATAAGGGAATGACGTTAGCGCAGGCTTGTGAAGAAGTGGTACATCACAAATTGAAAAAAATAGGAGGCGATGGGGGTTTGATCGGAATCGATCGCGAAGGAAATCTCACATTAACTTTTAATACAGAGGGAATGTATAGGGCCAGCATTAACACGGAGGGCACTAAACTGATAGAAATTTATAGGTAATCGACTAGACAAATGACTCAGTCAAAGGCAGCACCTCTATTTCCTTATTATCCAAGGTGAACTTGTCACCGTTTGCCAATATATGGGTAGTCAGATTGGACATCGACATAGGCGTTCCTAATTTTAACCTTTCGTAATTGTTGTGCGTCAGGTTTGTTGGATCCATCACTATTACCATTCCTGATCCTATAACTCTGAATTCGTTGCAATTCCTGATGATTACACCTGTATCTTCAGCCAGGCCTATTCCAATCAAGTCTGGATGTTTGGCAAGGGATTCAGCAAGTCTTCCAAATCGTCCTCTTCTGACAAAATGAGTATCGATAATTAAGCGAGGGATAAACGCCAATCCCTTGCGCATTTTCACGGCACCTTTCAGAAGAGCCTCCGAGCTGCTTCCGCCAGCAATCATTTCATCCGCCATCGCCATGGCCCCGGCACTGGTTCCTGCTATTACGATGGGTTCATTCGCAAATCGTTCAAGCAGAATTTGATGCATTTTGGTGCCTCCAATTTTTGTGCTTATCCGAGATTGATTTCCTCCAGAAAACATAAAGCAATCTGCCGTAGCGATGTGCTTAAGTATTTCCTTGTTATCTGCATGATTTCTCCTGCTGATATTTAGAACTGTTACATTCTGGCATCCTAACTTTGCAAATGCTTTCACATAATTATCACCTACTTCTTCAGGGATTTTGGATGCAGTGGGTATAACAACCACTTTAGATTCACTACCCTTGCTTTCCTGAAGGACATGTGAAAGAATTCCTTTTTCAGAGAAATTGAGACGACTATTCCACCGGTCACCCTTATCCTCGTTGCCCCCAATCGGTATTAAAACACCTTTCGTACTGCTTGCCATCGTCATCTGCCTTTATTTATCTGTGGTGCAAATAGAATATAATTTCGTAACAAAATATATATTTAAAGAAAACATCTTTCCTGATACTTTAATCTCTGACGATACTTATGAAGATACGTGAAATCAATGCAATGAGAGGACCTAATTATTGGTCTGTGAGAAGACATAAGTTGATTGTCATGGTTCTTGATCTCGAAGAGATGGAGCAGAGACCCACCAATACCATACATGGGTTTTTAGTTCGACTGAAGGAGATGTTCCCCACTATGTATGAACACCGTTGTTCTGTTGGAGAACCGGGAGGATTTTTCCAAAGAGTAGAAGAGGGTACCTGGATGGGGCATGTCATCGAGCATATCGCACTGGAGATTCAGTCGCTTGCGGGAATGGACGTTGGGTTTGGCAGGACCAGAGGGTATGGTGAGGAAGGTGTGTATAATGTAGTTTTTGATTACATGGAGGAAAAGGTGGGAAGGTTCGCGGCACATGCTTCAGTAAAAATAGCCGAAGCATTGATAGCCGGAGAATCTTATGATCTGACTGCTGATATCCAGGAGATGCGCGAAATCAGAGAAGCGGAAAGGCTAGGGCCATCAACAGGTTCGATTATTGAAGAGGCGGAGAGTCGTGGGATTCCCTGGATAAGATTAAACAGACAATCGCTGTGTCAATTAGGGTACGGAGCCAACCAGAAGAGAATTCAGGCAACGGTAACCAGCCAAACGAGCAGTATTGGGGTTGAAATAGCATGTGATAAAGAGGACACAAAATTCTTGTTGGAGCAGGCAGAGGTTCCTATTCCAAAAGGCGAGATTATTCGTACAGAAGCCGGACTCAAAGAAGCAGTAGACTATGTGAGGTATCCGCTGGTGGTGAAACCCATAAGTGGAAATCATGGCAGAGGCATCACAACCAATGTGATGAATTGGGAGGATGCTTTAATTGCCTTTGAAGCAGCAAAGAAGGTTTCGCGATCTATAATAATTGAGAAATACATCGTTGGCGAAGATTACAGGTTGCTGGTAATTAATTATAAACTGGTAGCGGCAGCCAAGCGAACTCCTGCTCATGTAGTTGGCGATGGAAAATCCTCGGTAAAACAATTAATTGATGAAGTTAACAGTGACCCCAGGAGAGGATATGGCCACGAAAAGGTGTTGACACAAATTGACATCAACGATCTTACACTTGGAATTTTAGAAGAAAAAGGCCTTACACTGGACTCCGTTATTCCAAAAGGTGAGTTTCTTAAACTAAAAGATACGGCAAATCTAAGCACAGGTGGTACGGCAGAAGATGTAACAGATATTGTTCATCCCTATAATATTTTTATGGCCGAGCGAATTGCCAAAATCATCGGCCTTGACATTTGTGGCATTGATATAATGACTACGGACATTGGGCAGCCTCTACCTGAAACCGGTGGTGCTGTGTTGGAAGTTAATGCCGGACCGGGTTTTAGAATGCACTTAGCTCCTGCCTCCGGACTTCCTCGCAATGTGGCTGGTCATGTGGTGGATATGTTATTTCCTGTGGGGTCAAGCGCCCGCATTCCGATAATTGCGGTAACAGGCACCAACGGTAAAACCACAACTACCCGACTCATTGCTCACATGGTAAAGATGAAGGGATATAAGGTCGGGTACACTACCTCTGATGGGGTTTATATCCAGAATAGGTTATTGATGTCAGGAGATTGTACCGGACCAGCAAGTGCGGAATTTGTATTGAAAGATCCAACGGTCGACTTTGCGGTGCTGGAGTCTGCAAGAGGGGGACTGTTGCGAGCAGGGCTTGGTTTTAAAAATTGTGATGTAGGGATTGTTACGAATATTGCTGCTGATCACCTTGGCCTCAAGGGAATTCATACCATAGAGCAGTTAGCAAAAGTAAAGGGAGTAATACCCGAAACCGTATTGCCGGATGGTTACGCTATTCTTAATGCTGATGACGAGCGTGTGTACGATATGCGAAAGACGGTAAATTGTAATGTTGCCCTATTTTCGATGGACGAAAAGAATCCACGAATTAAACGACATGCGAAATCTGGAGGACTTTATGCATTGTATGAAAGCGGGTTTATTACCATTTGTAGAGGGGAATGGAAGATGAGGATAACGAAGGCAGTAAATGTGCCTCTTACGTTCGATGGGCGCGCAGCATTTATGATTCAGAATGTACTGCCTGCTGTACTAGCAGGTTATGTTCGCGGGTTCTCCATAGAAGATATAAAGGTGGCTATTGAATCTTTTATTCCATCTCCATCACAGACGCCTGGCAGATTAAACCTATTCCACTTCAAGGAATTCCAGATCATGCTGGATTATGCGCATAATGCAGCTGGTTTGCGTGCACTTCAGAAGTTAGTAGAAAAAATGGATGGCAAACCGAAGGTTGGCATTATAGCGGGTATTGGCGATCGTAGGGAAGAAGATAATAACGAGATAGGAAAAGTAGCGGCTGAAATGTTTGACGAGATCATTATCCGCCAAGACAAGCACCTACGGGGAAGGACTGCCGAAGAGTTGATTGCCATGATTAGCGCAGGCATAAAGAGTGTTGACCCCAAAAAGAAAGTCACCATTATTCCATCGGAGAAGGAGGCTATCACTCATGCGATTAAGAATGCAACCAAAGGAACATTAATAATCCTGAGCAGCGATGTGGTACCTGATGCACTTAATTTGGTAATGAAGTTCAAGGAGGAGGAATCGAACAAGTTGTACGAGATTACAAGGGGAGATATCCCCAATTTGGCTTGATTTCGGATAATACCGGTTAGTATTAAATACACTGCCGAGTTTGAAATATGCTTCAAAGTGTCACTTTGATGGATGTGGAGTCGTACAAGGTCCTAAGTTGATATTGACGAGATATCTCATCCAATATTGATTTTTGCGATGAAAAGCCTATTTTTAAACTGCGATAATCATTTCTTACTCAATTATGGGCTGCTCAAGGAGAATATCATTAGCTATTACGATTGCGATCTTTTGCAGCCTGCAGGCCACGGGTGCTGAGTTCCTTCGCAAGCAAACGGGCACCACAACGATTGCCGGAGGAAGTACAACGGCCACAGTGGCAATT
>JBFWZR010000057.1:0-24758 GCA_050185175.1 Cyclobacteriaceae bacterium | reverse complement strand
CATCCGTTGATCGTTGATTTCCTTGGATAGAAACATTTTAACCGAGAACGTAAAGAGAACCTGTTGTCTCGTTCTTGAGCAATCGCCTTGATGGATTGTAAACCCCGGTGCCAGTTACTGAAGTCCAAGTCACACCTGCATCACTCGACTTATAAATTTTGGACTTTGTGGCCACATAAATTTTGTCCGCATTATCTATATAAAGACCAGTAACCCCTTCATTTGAAAAGTTCGTTGCCGCAGCTTCGATAGCCGCATTCTTTGCCCAATCATTACCGCTGTTAGTACTCTCATATAGGGCGCGGGTTGTAAGCGCAAACAGTTTGTTGCCAGATGTCCTTTCAATCTGAATAATGTTGCCCCCTGTCGGACCAGAAAGAGCATTAAAAACTGGTTGACCATAAGTCAGGGAAGCTGCTATAAAACCAAATATTGCTAGTATTATTCTTTTCATGCCAAAATTTGCTGCTTTCAACAGTTCAATAAATTCAGTTCATTAATTTCCATCCGGAGGTAATGGTGGATCTGGGATCGTTCCTCCGCTTTCGCCTCCACCGCCTTCACCGCCTCCGGAAAGGCTGGCTGCCGCTACACCTCCACCAATAATTGCCAAACCTCCAAACACTTTTAGCGCCATGGGAATCTTCGGTGTCACCTTAAAATAAGGAGTATAAACTACCTCATCGTTGTTGCGACTATCACTGATCTTAAGACGATAGTCCTTCCCCGGCTTTGCATCTTTGGGCAAGCTCAACGTGTATATTCCATTGTTGGGATGGTTCATCGCGCCATCAAGCCGCAGGTTGCCTTTGTATAGTTCAAGATGAATTGGGTTGGTGCCTCCCGCTTTCCAGTTGATGTTGTAAGTCTTTCCCCTTTTGTAGGATTTGCGGATGGCGTAGTTGTCAAGCTTGACAAAAGGTGTGTACACTCTTCCCTTCACCTCGAGTGCCAGCCTGCCTTTATATCCGCCATACTCCTGGCGAATATTCCAGATCATTTTTTTGTTTGCGCCTGGCTTGACCTCCTGGCCCACATCACCGGTGACATTTTTCAGCGGCTCGGCAAAATTGTCGTTGGAACTGTAGAGGTTGATTAGGTACTCGTGATTGGTATTGGCATCTTCCAGATCGTAGTAAACGATAATACGTTCGCCATCCAGGTCAACTTTTTGAATGGACACCTTTTGTCCAAAGGATGGTAAAGACAGGCCAATTCCAAGAAGAAGAGAGAGTAGAAGTTTATTCATTCCCGGATTTTTATTGAACTGATAAAGTTACTTTTTTAAACCAAAAGTTACATCCTGCTTACGCTTTGTTTAATGCCTTTCGGGGACCACAGGTAAATGACAGATGCCCGTAATTTGGAATGAAAAAGAGGAAATTGAGGCTTTTATGCCAACGCGGTGATTCTGAAAGGTATTAATTGCTCTTACCTCGCTATAAAAATGAAATCGCTGCCTACAGCATTGTCACCAAAAACACCCGAACGGGGTTGTGGCTTTAAAGTCTCAACAAATGTGTTGACTTCACCCGTAGTCAAAATCAAATCCCTCCCTCCGCGAGTGCGAAGGGCTTCTAAAAATTTTCTGGCGAAGGGAGAATTCATACCTGGGCGGCCATCCGGTACATATTCTTTGCCACCAGAAGTCAGATACCTGCGGGTTTTGTTAACCAATTTCCTGTTTACCATTTCTGATTGAGTTGCTTCCCTGTAAACCTCTTCGTCCATCATACCTCTGTGTGCAATGGCGTCATCAAACGTTCCGCCAAAACATACGTCCATGGTTAGATAAATATGTTCGCATGGAATATTGTTGATAATAGAGCGAAGCCTGTTGTGCGAGAGATAAGAAGTCTTCGCCACATCATTGGCCAATGACTCGCGCGTTACCACAAAACCCTCACCAAAGGTCTCATCATATTGGCCATGCCCGGCAAAGAAGATAAACAATTGATCAAGCGGTTTGTATTTCTTCTCGGAGTATTCCCTGATTTTTGTTAGGATCTCGGCCTGGGTCCCGTTCTCCATCACCTCTACCTTATAGCCATAGTTTTTCCTTAGCTCCTCCGCAATCATCCGTCCATCATTGATCGGATTTACAAGATCGGGCCAGTTGTCATAATCATTGCTGGTAAACAAAATAGCATAGTCAGTGCGATCCAGTTTTGCAGCATCAGCAAGGGCAGCAGAACCAACCCTGATGATCCGATTACTTAACGTTTTAATCCCATCTACATTCTCAATTTGAATTTCGATATAATGACTTCCCTCTTGAAGGGTAAGCGTACGATCCACTGATATTTTCAATTCCTCACCTGGTTTTGGTGTCACCACGGAGGCGCCTTTAACTTCAGATTCAGGACTTTCTTTGAGAGACATGGTAACGGATTTGATCGGCTTTTTGCAGGCCGCTTCGAATGCGATCTGCACCTTCGTGCTCTCAGAATAAAGGTTTTCGGCTAAGGGGGCGATCCAGTTAATGGTCGGTACATATGAAGACTCAACCAATTTAGCCGGGTTGGAATAGTCCACCACAAATTCATTGCTGCGACTGGTCACGTTTTGCGCAGCCACGTGCATACACATCAGCAACACAATGGAAAAACTAATTGCCTTCTTCATTGCTTTATTTGTTTATGATGATCCGCTTACTTACTGCCTCTTTCTCTTTTCCGCTGGTCACCGTCAACCGGCAGGTATACATCCCGTTCGGGTATTCTCCGGCATCCCATTGCTCCGTATAGAATCCAGCCTCTCTTACACCACTTGCCAAAACTTTGATTGACTTGCCTAAATTGTCGAACACTTCCAGCTGCACGGTGTAGTTCTTGACTGTGCCCGGTAGCGTATAATCGATTGATGAAATTCCAGCACTTGGGTTAGGATATGGATTGCCCAAGCTAATAACATCAGGCATTATTTTATTTTTTAATTTATCCCCATAGAATACTTTGAACTTTGAACTTTCTTCTGGATTAAAAGTATGATCCGAGTTGATTCTCATATCAATCAACTTCTGATTCCCCAGATCAAATAAGAAAAGATCTTTAGTGCCCTCCCCGAAAGAAGTTGGGTCCCAAGTCAACTCTGCCATACCCACAACATTCGAATTGATGGTAAACTCCCATTGGAATTCATCCTGAGTGGGCACGACATCACGAGTGAATCGCTGCATAAAATGCTCGGGATGGGCAAAATTAATTTCTGTGAATTCTGATAGGTTCGGTGGCGTAATTAGGTCAAATACATCCTTGCTCAACTTTGCATCAGGGTCCATGCCAATTGAACCGAGGCTGTAAACCAGTCCAGACTGTTGTAAGGTAAATGATACGAGCCAGGATGATTTATCAATATCAGAACTTGCAATTGTGTTTCGGGTTCTTCCACCAGTCGTGAATCCTTTGAACGGAATCTGAAGTGTCACATCATTTTCCACTTGCACAAATCCTCCTTCAAAAGGGTCAATAGTACCAGTTGGATCAACAAAGTATTGCCCATTGAATTTAGAGAGGTTACTTACGCCTGCAGGGTTACCATTATAAGTCAGCACATCGCTCCACACAATCTGCGTTGTATAGGGATTCCCGATTTGGTTCCAACCTTTTTTGAGGCTCATGCCAAATAGATTGGCCCGGTTGAAATCGGGTGACTCGGCTTCCCTTAGCGTAATAGATATATTGGCTCTCACATTAATAAAGTATCCGTTTCATATTGCAAGTGTGTTAAGTGACCCCGGATATTCATCCCAGCCGGGGCTAGGTGTTTCGTGATAGCGAATGAATCTGAATTTCTTGGGGTCGGCCCCACCCAACTCTTCGAAGTTTTCGCCAATACCATTATTTGCCAACTCATAAGGAATGGAGATAATTCTATAGCCAGTTACATTTCCATTGCTTCCCACAACAGAGAGCTGAGGTTCTGATCCAGCAGGTAAATTAAATCTGGTCCGATAATATTGAGTTGCATCACTTGGACTGCGTGTCTCATTATCGCTCGGATCTTTGGCAGTGAAAAAGTATTCCAATCCCATAGCATCAAAAATGCTTTCGGAAACGGTGAAGGTCCAATCGTTTCCAGTCTTCGTTCCATTGAGTGTTCCTGTAGTTTTGCTTGTCATCCCGCGATAGGTCATAACAACAGTAGATACATCCGAATTATCTGTTGCGGTCACCGTAAATGTTGTGCTACTAAATCCTTTGTTTACCAGAGGTACTTCGGTGAATGAAACCTGTGGAGGAGTGTTGTCAGCTGTTTGGAATGACCAGGCAGTGATGTTCTCTGCAACATTTTGGAAACGATCTGTAATGGCACCCGCATCCACGACCACCGAATAGTTGGTAAATAACTCAAGTGGTGCGGGTAGCGTAAATGAAATAGCATTTCCAGTTACCACTCCTGTGCCTGCATCAATCGTAGCAATGGGTGTTGTCAGGTTATCACTCTTGAACACTTTGATGTTTTTGTCAGTGACACCCGCTGGAGGTTCATTGTACGTAATTACAAGTTTGGCATCAATCGCGATTCCGTTACCAACGTTTGCCGGGCTTAATGAAACAAGCGTAGGTCCTGTAAGATCTTCATCGATTTCATAAAGTTGATTGACAGCCAAATTGTTTAGCGTCATCACATTTCCTGATGGCCATGTAATCACCACTTGATTTACAATTGAGGCAGAACCTACACCAAAATGTTGTGTCAAGCTGCTTTGACTACCGTACCCGGTACGACCAGAAATTTCTCGGATCTGATTTTTTACTCCAGTAGTTACTTTGATTCGCGCCCCGATAGCGGATTTGTTTGAGGTCGTGCCATTCAGTTTGAATTTGATCCACTTGTTGCTTGCTACGCCCTTGGCGGCATTACGAAACACGGTAAGGGGAAGGCCAATGTAAGTGCCGGGTACAACATCTAGAAAGCCATCGTTGTTGGTGTCGCTTAGTGCGACACCAAGATTGGATTGGTAAGGGCTGTTAAGCGCTTCAATTGTTGTGTACTGAGTGAAGGTACCATCGCCAGTGTTGAAGTAAATCCTTGCGTCACCGAAACCAAACCCCACAGTCACCAAATCCAGGTCACCATCGTTGTCTATATCACCAAAAGCGCTACCATAACAAAAACCACTATTTTCCGAAACTGCACTAGTCAACAGTCTAGTAAATGTTCCTTCTCCATTGTTTCTATAAAGGTGACGTGCTTGTCCTGGATTTTGACTTCCGACAAATACATCCATATCTCCGTCATTGTCAATATCACCCCATGATGATGTTCTCCATCGAGAAGAGATATTGGCGTCAAAATCCAATCCACTAATCCTGCTAAAAGTATTGTCACTGTTATTTCTATAAAGACGAACCGGAACGCTGCTGCTTCTATCCAACAACATGATGTCAAAATCACCATCATTGTCGTAGTCTGAAGTAGATACATCTATTCCATTTATGAAATCTGTGGTGATTGTTCCGGCACCAGTTATTTGGCTAAAGGATCCGTCTCCATTTCCTGAAAGAACAAAACTGGGCTGAGGATCCAAGCCTCCGCCACCAGTAGACACTGTCACGAGATCAAGTTTACCATCACCTGTTATATCAAGACTTGTCTCAGAAGCAAATTGATTAGCGTAACCTGGACGGCTAACAATCTTCGTTTTTGTAAATTGGAAATTCCCGTCATTTAGAAGTAAGACATCTTTAAGTACTGCGTTGTTCACCTCTTGGTTTGTTCGCATATAAAGAATATCTGGCAACCCATCGTCATTGAAGTCAGAAATGGTGCAACCACGATAGCCGGAAACGGCTTCATTTCCCATAGAGGGAATTTCTATTTTAGTATATGATCCATTTCCATTGTTCTTGAATACAAGAGGCACAACAGGCTCATTAAATTGATTTTGCAAAGTGGGCATGATTAGATCATCAAATCCGTCACCATTAAGATCAGCAGAGGCAATTCCCTGTCCATCAAACGAAACTTCATTGAGCTCATTTAACTGAGGTTCGAAGAGCGGGGTGACGGTTGTGATTTCTGTCTTCTTCGATGAAAGAGATGTGCCCGCAGAATTTACAGCAGCGACTCGATAAGTATAAACCTGGCCCTCAACCAGACCAGGGTCATTGTCAACATAGTTCAGGTTTGGGTAATCTACTTGAGCGATTTCAGGTAATGAATAATCTTGCGTAAGCTGAGCCAGCCAACTCTTTCCATCACTTCTCATCAATTTGGTCGTTCCGCCATCAAGTCCTCCCACAGAAAACCAATCAAATACCAATTCAGTAGGGGAGATGCTCTTTATAGTATAGGTCCAATCCGATTCCCCGATTGATCCGCCAAAGGCAGAAAGGAAGCGACAGTCGTGAGTGAGTAAAAAACTGCCAATTGGAGGAGGTGGACCACCGCCAGGAGGGCCACCCAAATAAGCCGCTACGGTATACCAACCGAACGAATAGTCTGAAATGGTGTATGTCGCTGCGCCTGGTGAAGTTGGTAATATGTCAATAGTACCTGTCTTAGGACCGGGATCAGAAAGAGAGGCGGTTTCATAAGTGTTCCCAAAAAACATATTAGTAGTTTCATAGGCAATTCCAGTCCCACCGATGTCACTTGGGCAGGTAAAAGTCCCAACACCTCTCTGAATTTTGTAAGATGAACTGTAATCGGTTTTATTCCATTTGAGCAAATTCTTTTTTGCCCCTGCAGCATATGCTTTTAGTCCATCAGGCGTTGGTGGCAATGGATCGGAAACATTGATGACGGACGTATTTGAGTAGTAAGTTGTATATCCGTTGGTATCAACCAATTCCCAATTAAAATTTGCTGTGTTGTTACCACCATCCCATGTACCCTCCCCTGGGCTTAAAGTAGATATCACATTACAGGCTTCAAAGAACTGGTTTGGAAGCGTGGATATTCCATATCGTCTGGTTGTCGCATCGAGAATGTCGATAGCAACAGCGTTATCCACAAAACCTTTTTCTATTGAAATGAAAACGTCCTGGTCAACTCCGTTGTTGGTAGCATAGGCAGATCCGTCAGCATTGCGAAAGACCGCGGCAAGCCAATAAATTTTTGTTCCCCCCGGTACAGAAAAATAATTTCGCAAAGTGGAGTTAAGAGTAATTTGCCAGATTTCACCACCGACATTGGTCATTTGGCCTAGTCCATCATCAGCACCCCAATTTCCGACCACATACTGCCAGGGTGCCGTAGGGTCATCTTTAATCGGATTTTCTTTATCTACAGTGATCACACCGGCATGAGCATAAACCTTGGCCGCCCCTTGAAGTTCGGTGCCTGTAGCATCAAACGTAAGCGTGTACGGTTGATCGGGATCAATGTGAACAGCCGGACTCAAACTTGCAAAATTTGGACCCCGAGACCGTTGAACTGTCGAAGTCCAGCTTCTGTTTTCCGGGATAACCAACCCACAGGCATTGTCAAGAGTTGTAAAAGATATCTCATTACTGGATGGGGAATTCCCTCCCGGTCCTTTAGCAGATACTCGGAAGAAATAGGTTGTGTTTGGAAGAAGATTGGTAAGGAGAACGTTAGTTGAGTTCGTGCCGGATTCAGTCTCGGTCTGGTAGCTCGTGTTATTACCAATAGAAACTTCAAGCACATAAACCTCTTCCAGACTGGAGTTATCCACCCAGGAGAAAGCGGCACGGTTAAAAGTGAAATTCTCAACTTTAAAATTCGTGGGCTTAGCAGGGATAAACATCGGTCTGCTACTTCTACGCAATCTCAACCCCTGTCCGTCCAGGTACCCATAGTTGTCATCGGTTATTATTATCTTTCTGAACACAGCCCTTGGTGCCGCATGTGTTTCACTCATCCAAGCGAGCCCGTTATCATAACTAATGAACACCTTACCACCATTGGCAAATACCGAGAGCATATTCTCGCCCTTGTATTCAACAGAATTATCGGTAAGTACACTAAACCCCTGCGACTGGCTGCTGACCAACTCAGGAGGGGTTACTGTTTCCCAATTGTCACCATGATCATCAGAATAAGCTATGGTATAAGACGTTCCATTTTGAATCAGAAGGTATAACACATCCTGATCTTTAGCATCCAAAATATGCATGTCCAACATGAAGCCAGCTACAGGAAGAGTGATTAACTCTGCGGCATCTGTCCCCTCCTTTACCCGGTAAAGTTGATTGGCGGACGTTCTCAGATACAAATAGCCCTCATCTGCGTACTTTGTCTGATCTTCAATTTCTATTTGCTGTGTGAAGAACGAACCCGGAAGTCCGCTATATGATTCGAGTGACCAGCTGGCAGCTCCATCTGTTGATCGATAGATATTTTGACCTGGTGTTGCACCAATGATAATGTAGTTCCCAGGGGTGGTGGTTCTCGAAAAAGCAAAGTTGGGTATCCACTCTGGAGTTCCCCCGACAATGGTTAACACATCCGAGCCTTCATATCGTCTGGCTCCATAGCCAGAAAGCAGTAGGATGCTCGCGTCATCCAGTTCAACTAATTTCCTAAAGTACTCAGTGGAATTATTGCTGGGACTATTGTTGATTTGCCATGTCTGTCCTTGATTCTGGGAGATATAAAAACCAATGTTGTCCGCCACCAAAATTCGCCCATCTGTCGTTTCCAATATGTCCAACGGCTGAACAGAAGTGATACCATTAACAGCTTGCGCCCAATTCACTCCCAGATCTGTGGACTTGACCAATGAATGCGTACTGCTCGCAACAAAAATGTCATCATTTGCCCCAGCAATAACCTTTTGTAACCCGAAAGCCTCCATGTTGCCTTGTCGAGTCCACACCGGGGTAGCTATTGTTGGATCATCGCAAATCCAAAAGCCATGATCAACCGCGAGATATAATTTTCCAGATGAGTTAAAACCAATAACACCAGTATTTAATAACCCTGTTTCGGTGAACGTGCCAGTTATAACTGAGGTCCACGAATTGGAAGATCCGTCATTTGATTTGTATAGGGTATTATCGAATCCCGAAACATAGAACTTGTCATTAAATGTCGCTACTGATCTGATATTCCTGGTAGTGCTTCCATCTATCGTAACTTGAGAGGCTCCTGACCAAGTTGCTCCGCCAAATAAACTTCTATATACCGAATTGCTTTGGCACACCACCATCACCACTCCAGCTGAGTTTATTTCAATGCCAGTGAGTATGTCCGGAAAAACGAATGAATTCTGTGACCATGATGAGCCACCATTGCTGGACCTGAATAATAAATTATTGCTCAACACGAAGACGATGTCGGCATTTGCCGGATGAACTCCGATTTTAAGGGAATTACCAGAACCCGTAATTGTGCCAGACGACCAATTAATACCATCATCACTAAAGAAGTAGTTGGATGTAGAACTTCCACAAACCGCGTGAATTCTGCCAGTAGTAGGGCTTATCTCAAAATCCCGAACGTCAAAATTGGTAATGCCTGAAATCCGATCCCAAGTCGCTCCGTCATCGATAGATGAATACCCTCCAAACTCAGTAGCGATATACAACTTACCATTAGAAGCCCTCTCAATGTCCTTTACATTTCCACCGAAAGGTCCATTTAATGCATTCCAAAGATCTTGCCCTATCACCGAAGAGCTAGCGGTAAACAATAGCGTTACTACAATCAATAACAATTTCGTTCTCCTCATAACTAGTTGCCTCCTGGTAAACCTGGTAATGGAATATCCTGCTCAGTCACCGTTCCGCCTCCTTCGCCTCCACCGCCACTCAAGCCCACAACCGCGCCCCCAACCACCGCAAGCGGTACTATTACCTTAATCAACATCGGCAACTTTGGCACAACCGTGAAGTTGGGCGAGTACACAATGCTGGTTGGGCTTTTTGTGTCTGTGATCTTAAGTCTATAGTCATCCCCTTTTTCCGCATCGGATGGAATAGATAAGGACGAAGAGCCAGAATTCGGATGGTTTACCTCACCCGCAATTCTCTGTGTCCCTTTGAATAATTCTATGTTGATAGGATTCGTGTTCCCCGGACGCCACGTGATGGGGTATGACTTCCCCCTTCTATATTTTTTGTCAACATTGAACTCCTGAAACTTTACAATGGGTGTGAACACTTTACCACGCAACTCAACTGCCACCTTACCTTGATAGTTTCCTAACTCATCGGCCAAATTCCAGGTGACCTTCTTATTCTTTCCAGGTTTCACTTCATTTCCGATGTCGCCCTTTACCCTTAGTAATGCGGTTGAGAAGTTGTCTCTGTTGGAATACAGGTCTAATATGTATTCGTTGTTGGGATTAGAGTCTTCGAGATCGTAATGCACAATCACATTCTGACCCGCAATTTCAATGTCTTTTATCTGCACGTTTTGTGCGAATAGTGACATTGGCAGCAAAAGACCAATCAGACAAAAAGCCCTCATAGACAGGTTGTTAGGATACTCAATGTAAGAAATTCTATTTAGATACACAGTATCCTATCCCCCAAAAATGGGTAGATTAACTAATCCGGCTCCAGTTAACGGTCGTTTTCTTCAGCGACTCAATCTGCTGTTTTACCACCTTGTGCTCAGGTTTGGCAAGGTCAGGATCGTTGTCCAGGATGCGAATAGCGGTTTCGCGAGCCACTTTTAGAACTGCTGCATCTTTGCCGAGGTCTGCGATCAATAAGTCAAGCGCTCCGCTCTGCTGCGTGCCCATCAGGTCTCCGGGACCACGCAGTTTTAAATCAGTTTCTGCAATCTCAAATCCATTGTTGGTCTTCACCATCGTGCCGAGCCTGATTTTTGACTCCGCACTCAGCTTGTAATCCGTCACCAGAATACAATACGATTGTTCTGCTCCTCTCCCTACGCGACCACGCAACTGGTGCAATTGTGACAGTCCAAATCGCTCAGCGCTTTCAATGATCATCACTGAGGCATTGGGCACATCCACACCTACTTCGATGACAGTGGTTGCCACCATGATTTTTGTTTCTCCTCTCACAAATCGATCCATCTCAAAGTCCTTCGCTTCGGATTTCATCTTGCCATGAAGGATACTCACTGGCACATCAGGGAACGCGCGCATGATACTTTCGTATCCATCCATCAAATGTTTTAGATCAAGCTTCTCGGATTCTTCAATTAATGGATACACAATGTAAATCTGTCGGCCCGATTTTATCTGTTGTCGTATGAACTCGTTGATCTGTAGTCGATGCGAGTCGTATTGATGTGTAGTCTTGATGGGCTTTCTTCCTTTCGGCAATTCATCGATGACGGAAATTTCCAGATCGCCATAAAGCGTCATGGCCAGTGTGCGTGGGATCGGTGTGGCCGTCATCACCAACACATGAGGATAGGCCTCTTTGTTTTTTTGCCACAGCTTCGATCGTTGTGCTACGCCAAAGCGATGCTGTTCATCTATAACAGCCAAGCCCAATCGATTAAACTTGACTTCGTCTTCTATCAGCGCATGTGTGCCGATTAATATCTTCAACTCACCTGTCTGCAGGCGATAATGCAGTTCAGTCCGGGCTTTCTTTTTTGTGGATCCTGTGAGCAGCGAGATGGAAATATCCATCATATCCGCGTACTTCTTCAAATTGTTGTAATGCTGCTGCGCGAGAATTTCCGTTGGCGCCATTAGCGCGGCCTGTGCATCGCTGCCAATTACCAACAACATGCAGATGAACGCCACGATCGTCTTGCCGCTGCCGACATCGCCCTGCAGCAGCCTGTTCATTTGTTTACCCGACTTCATATCGTGATAAATCTCGCGGATCACCCGCTTCTGGGCCTCCGTCAAAGGAAAGGGAAGGTGCTCATCATAGAATTTTGTAAGTATCGATGCATCATTGAAAACCAGTCCTTTGAATTTTTCCTGACGCACCAGTTTCATCTTGATGAGTCGCAATTGGATGAAAAAAAGCTCTTCAAACTTCAATCGGTTTTGGGCTTGCGTGAGCCATTCATGCGACTGCGGAAAATGGATGTGCTGCAGGGCCTCCGCTTTTGGAATCAGCTTGAGTTTCTTTCTCAGATAGTCGGGCAGCGTTTCACGAACATGTGGGAGCGCCACCGCCAACAGATCCTTTTCAATCTTTATTAAAAACCTATTGTCGAGATATTTATTTCTGAGCTTTTCGCTTAGAGGATACACCGGCTGAAGAAAACCTTTCTTTTCACTCGTGTTGGTTACGGGTTCTATTTCCGGATGTGCAATTGAAATCGTTCGTCCATAGCGGTTGGGTTTTCCAAACACAACGTATTCAATGCCCGGCTTAATTTTATCCAACGTCCAGTTGATTCCCTGAAACCAAACGAGCTCAAGTTCACCAGTTTCATCTTCGAAGTAAGCGACCAGTCTTTTCTTTCTTCCTCCTCCCATCATTTCAAATCGCAGGATCTTGCCTTTGATTTGAACATGAGGCATCGTCTCATTTACTTCCTTAATGGAATAAAAGCGAGTGCGGTCTTCGTAACGAAAGGGATAGTGCTGAATGAGGTCACCGAACGTGTGAATCTTCAGTTCCTTTTGAAGCAAAGCTGCCCGCTGCGGACCAACGCCCTTTAAAAATTCAATGGATGTGTCGAAATAATTGGCCAAACCGAGGTATTCACTGCAAAATAGCGTCAATGGCGCAATTCTGCACGATTAACCTCAATCACGCTTCCACTCAAGCGTGTTGATCAATTGCATAATGTCTTTTTTGACATATTCGATGGCTGGTCGCAACGAATCATTCTGAACTTTGACGTTGAAGTATAGCGCTCCACGTAAAAAGTTATTCACCGAGTCAGTCATCGTAAATTGAAACTGACTGGGAACTTCACCCTCGATCTCCGCTATCACCGCTGTCTTTCCACTGGGTGTACGGGTAATGCTTTCGTCAATGGCGTAAGCCTTAATCTGATGTTTCGCAGTGAGCGTGTAGGCATCATTGAGATATTCTTTCAACAACTCCTCACTATGCTGAAGACGTTTGAACGTGATATGGATCGTAGCCTTCAACTCCGGATAAGAGATCTCCACCCAATGCTTTTCTCTAACCCACGAAGTATCCTTCAGCAATGTGGCATGTGTTGAATACTCGAAGGCATATGGCAATGAGTCCGGAAGTGGCTGGTAGGCAGCCTCAGGTAGCACCAGTCGGTTGTAGCCTTTTGGCTTTGGCTGGTAGTCCGTCTGGCAAGCACTTGCCATCAGCAACAGCACTACACACAACCCTAAATATTTCATCCCCGATTAGAAGCCTTGTTAATTAATACGCGAACTCTTTTGATTCGTTTTTTATCTACAGACACTACTGTAAAAACAAATCTATCGTGAACTATCTGGTCCGCCACCTTAGGCATCGCACTGTTCAACTCCAGTATCAATCCTCCAAGTGATTCGCTTTCGCCTTTCACAGCATCAAACGTACTCGAGTCCACGTCAATCGCCTTGCAAAAATCATGAAGCGAGGTTTTGCCCTCAAACACAAATGTGTTGTCATCGATTTTCACAAAGGGCACGTTTTCTTCATCAAACTCATCATTGATATCACCGATGATCTCTTCGATAAGGTCCTCAAGTGTAATCAATCCGGAAGTACCTCCGTATTCATCCACCACCACAGCCATGTGCACTCTTTTATTTTGAAAATCTTTGAGCAACGAATCGAGTTTCTTTGTCTCGGGCACGAAAAATCCCGATCGAATTAATTTTTGCCATTTAAAGTTTTCATCCTCATCCAAAAAGGGCAGCAAATCTTTGATGTATAGCACACCCTCGATCTTGTCGAGAGATTCCTTGTACACAGGCACTCTTGAAAACCCCGAAGAGTTCACCTGTTCCATCAGCTCTTTGAAGTTGATGTCAAAATCCACAGCCGAGATATCCATTCTGGATTTCATGATCTGCTTCACGGTAAGTGTACCGAAGTTCACTATCCCCTTCAGAATATCTTTTTCCTCAGCGGTTGTTTCGTCATTCTCGGTTGTAAGGTCCAGCGCCTGATTCAATTCCTCTACCGTTGTTGAATATCCTTTTTTCTTAAACCGCTTTTCCACTACGTTACCCATTTTTAATAGCATCCAGGAAACAGGGCTGCAAACTTTTTCCAACACGTGCCAAACTCCTCCCATCAAACGAGAGTAAGAGAGATTGCGCTGGGTAGCATATACTTTAGGAATGATTTCGCCAAAGAAAGTAATGGCAAACGTGACACTAAACGTAACAAGCCCCACGATGATCTCCGTAGGATTTCGTGTTGAGGCCAACTCCCACATCATAAACGTTGATAAGGTGACAATTGCCACGTTTACAAAATTGTTCATGACAAGGATAGTCGCCAACAGCAACTGCGGGTTGCGCAACAATTCCACGATATTCTTGTCTCGTTTATCCTCCGATTGGCGGCATCGATCCAGGTCGTCAGCGCTTAAAGAGAAAAATGCAACCTCTGAAGCTGAAATCAGCGCAGACGCCAGTAACAGAAGACCAACAGCAACGAAACTGGCTATCAAAAAATAGTCAGGGGTGCCGGAAAGCAGATCAGCCAGAAGGGTGCTACTCGGAGGTTCGTCTAAACTGGAAGTTTCCAAAATTCGGTGTTGAGTCCAACATCAAAAAGGCAGGTCATCCGATGAGTCAGACGGTTTGTAGTCCGCGCCACCCTGCGAGCTTGGTGCGGAAGGAGAGTATTCCGGAGATCCTCCACCTGAGGGTTTGGTGCTCAACATGGTCATGTTGTCCCCAATAACTTCAGTTGTATAACGTGTCACGCCCTCCTTCTCCCAGGAGCGTGTGCGAATTCTTCCCTCGATATAAACCATGTCTCCTTTGTGCAAATATTTGGCTGCAACATCAGCAAGGCCTCGCCACAACACGATGTTGTGCCATTCTGTAATCTCTTTTCTTTCACCCGTAGTCCTGTCTTTATAGGTTTCAGAGGTAGCCATAGTAAAGTTGGCTACAGTCGCTCCGTTTTCAAGGTGACGTACTTCAGGATCTTTGCCCAATCGGCCTACCAAAATCGCTTTATTTACTCCAGACATATCTTATTTGTAGAATTAATTCACTTACTCAAATTCTCAATCGAGAACAACCGGAGACCCAATAATCAGGTCATTTTCAACGGTGAGAATACAAAAGTACCAATTTCTCCGGCTAGTCTAAAATACCACTTTCGGCAAGAAAACGCGAGATAAGAACGGGTTTAGGCAAGTTCGTTAATTGCTTGGGGCTGTACAGTTTTAAGTCCAGGGCTTTAAGGGACGCATCCGTTGTCTTATTGTTTGGCAAATCCAACATCCTGAATTGAGCGGTGATTAATTGATGCGTGAGCTGATGCTTTAGCGTTAACTTTTTCCCTACTTCAGTCCCTTTCAACTTCAGCTTTGAAAATACTTTGTTATTGATACCATTCCTTTTCCCCTCGATAAGAAAGAAATCATAAAGCCCATGCCAAATATCTTTCTCCGTTCTTGGCTTCATTGCCAGTTTCTTCCCCACCTTGAAGGCATAGTATTGAAAATTTCGACCTCTGACTTTTACCTTTTTGGACTTTACAGGCAGCACCGTTTGCATCTCGTGTTTCCTGGCAAAGCATCCATTATTGAAAATACAGGAACCACAATCCGGTGACTTTGGTGTGCAGTGCAGTGCACCAAACTCCATCACAGCTTGATTGAAGATGCCCGGCTGAGTATGATCAATGAGTTGATTGGCCTTCTGTTCGAACTTCTTCTTCCCCTCGCCAGACGCAATGTCATGATCAAGTCCAAACATGCGGGCAAGTACTCGAAACACATTACCGTCTATGACAGCATGAGGTTCGGCAAAAGCAATTGAGGAAATTGCCGCAGCCGTGTAGGTGCCAATACCAGGTAGCCTCAATAATTCATGATAAGTCCGGGGGAATTGACCCTTGTGTTCATCTCTTATGACTTGTGCGCACCGGTGCAAGTTGCGCGCCCGGCTGTAATAGCCCAATCCCTGCCACGCTCGAAGAACTTTTTCAAGCGGAGCGTTAGCCAAAGCGCGAACGTTAGGGAAGTTCTTAACGAATCTTTCAAAATATGGCAGGCCCTGCGCTACTCTTGTTTGTTGCAAAATAACTTCTGACAACCAGATGAAATAAGGGTCACGGGTTCTTCGCCAGGGCAAATCCCGTTGATGTTCCAGGTACCAGGTTATAATTTTTTTAGAAAAATCTCCTCCGCTCATTCACTACGTTCAATCCTTGCCAGTTTGCATTTTGAGCACTTTTCGAAATCGATTGCTCCGAAAGATGGTCGCTTTTTAATTCACATCTAAGTGATTATCAAAGATTTCATTTTGCGATTGATCTTTCTAGATTAAATTTGCCGTCCTGAAAATTTTGGAATTCTAACCAACACCCACGTGACCAAAGCTGACGTAATCGCTCAAATAGCAGAGAAAACCGGAATCGATAAAGCCGATGTATCTCATTCCATAGAAGCGTTCTTCAATATTGTTAAGACTTCTATGGCTGGCGGACAGAACATCTACATCCGTGGGTTTGGAAGTTTTGTTAACAAGAAGAGGAAGAAAAAAATTGCGCGTAACATTTCGCGCAACACCGCCATCATCATTGACGAACATTACATTCCAAGCTTCAAGCCTGCCAAGATTTTTGTGAACAAAATCAAAAACAGCGATAAGGTAAAGCAGGTTGCTGAAAAATAATTTCCGGTCAAAGATCTATAGTCACTGGCTTTCATCCCTGACTCCAATTCTCACCCGCCCGTGACACTATGCTAAAAATCCGAATCATATTAATAGCTGTAAGCGCTCTACTCGTGTGGCTGATTTTTCTGTTGCCAAAGTCGGTCGTGGAGAATGAAGACCTGATGGATGGCAACGAAACTGAAGTAGCTCAGGATGACCCTCACTCAACGATACCTGGTACTTTAAGAGAGTCCATTAATTCCCTGAAAGCCCAATACTTAGCGGTATCGGAGAATGAAAAAAGTGCTATCTTTGCCGACTCTTTGGCGAGCCTATATGGTCAGGCCAACCAATTTGACAGCGCAGCGTGGTTTGCTGAGAAAGCCACAACGTTCTTTAACACCAGAGAAAGCCATTTGAAAGCTGGAAACAGCTACTATGATGCTTACACTTTTGCGCTTGACGCGAAGAAGCAAAATGAAATGGCCGACAAAACAAGGGAGTATCTGGGAAAGGTACTGGAGGCTGAGCCGGGCAATCTCGAGGTGAAAACCAAAATTGCGATGACTTACCTGAGTTCACAAAATCCGATGCAGGGAATTATGATGCTCAGGGAAGTTTTGGAGACAGACCCAAAGAACGAACAGGCATTGTTCAACATGGGAATGTTATCCATCCAGTCGGGTCAGTATGAACGAGCCAGAGAACGCCTGGAAGAACTGATCTCGTACTATCCAGATCATATCCAGGGTCATCTTTTGCTGGGAGTTGCTTACATGAACACCAGAGATAAGAACAAAGCCCGGGAGCAGTTTGAACTTGTAAAAAAATTGGATTCGGATCCGGCAGTGCAAGCCGCGGCTGATTCGTATCTGAAGGACTTAAAATAATGTTAAACCCATCCTCGCCCAGCGGGGAGAATTAAAAAATTAGTATGCCAAGCGGAAAAAAGAGAAAGAAGCATAAGATGGCGACTCACAAGCGCAAGAAGCGCCTGAGAAAAAACAGACATAAGAAGAAATAACATCCTATCGATGTAGCACATTAAACATCTACAGTTTTGAGTAACGAACTAATCATTAGCGCAACTCAAAACGGATGTCGCATAGCACTTCTCAAGGATAAGCACCTTGCGGAATTTCATCAGGAAGAGGAAGGAAGCAAGTTTGTAGTTGGTGATATCTATCTGGGCACCGTAAAAAAGGTGGTCCAGGGTCTAAACGCAGCTTTCATTGATATCGGGTATGAAAAAGATGCATTCCTGCATTACCTGGATCTTGGAGCACAATTTGGATCACTACAGAAATTCACCAAGCTAGTCCGCGCAAAGAAGATAACCGGAGGAAAGCTGGACAGGTTCCAGCTTGAAAAAGACATTGACAAGCATGGGAAAGTATCCCAACAGCTTTCCAAGGGTCAGGTGATTCCGGTGCAAGTGGTTAAAGAACCAATTTCCACTAAGGGCCCGCGACTTTCGTGCGAGTTATCCATCCCAGGTCGATACCTGGTGTTGGTACCGTTTAGTAATACGGTAAGCGTATCTAAAAAAATTACTAGCAGCGAGGAGCGCAAACGCCTTCTTCGCCTCATTCAATCTATCAAGCCGGAGAACTTCGGGGTTATTATCCGCACCGTAGCGGAAAGTAAAGAGGTAGCAGAGCTAGACAAAGATCTGCGTAACCTGGTGAAAACCTGGGATGACGGAATCAAGAGATTGGTAACTGCCAATCCCCGCGACAAAGTCATCGGAGAGATCAGCAAAACATCGTCCATCCTTAGAGACGTTCTCAACGAGTCGTTCGACAACATCCACGTTGACGACAAGAAAATTTTTGAAGACGTTAAGTCTTACATCCACACCATCGCTCCTGATAAGGAGAAGATTGTAAAACTTTACACCGGCAAGGCGAAGATCTTCGAACACTACAATGTTGAGAAACAGATCAAGTCTGCGTTTGGGCAAACCGTGAGCCTGAGAGGTGGCGGATACCTGATCATAGAACACACCGAAGCGCTTCACGTAGTGGACGTCAATAGCGGCAACAAATCAAACCGCGAGGAGAATCAGGAGACTACCGCATTATCAGTAAACATAGAAGCGGCAAAAGAAGTAGCAAGACAATTGAGGCTTCGTGATATGGGCGGTATCATCGTAGTCGACTTCATTGATATGCGGAGTTCCGAAAACAAAAGGCTGCTGCACAAAACAATGAAGGACGAGATGGCCTCTTCCGACCGCGCCAAGCACACGGTACTGCCATTGTCGAAGTTCGGCTTGATGCAAATCACCCGCGAGCGTGTGCGCCCTCAGATGAACATCGCAACCAAAGAGGTATGCCCGACTTGCAACGGCACCGGTACGATCACTGCATCAATTCTGGTATCCGATACTATCGAAAAGAATGTAGAGCACTTGCTGGTAAAGCAAAATGAAAAAAAGCTTGTGTTGGCAATTCACCCATATCTCTATGCCTTTTTTACCAGTGGGGTTATTTCCAAAAGGGTAAAATGGTTCTTCAAATACAAACGCTGGGTGGAACTGGTGCAGGATACATCTCTTGGGGTAACCGAGTGTAAATACCTGACTAAAGATGGCGAGGAAATTGAACTGTCCGGTCAGATTCAGGGAAATACTATAGGCTAACTACTATCGGTTAATGGTTATTCCAAGTGATGCACTAAATCTTTGAAGGGACTCGTATTGTCCCTTCTCAAGCTGAACGGAGGCAGTCCCAAATCCGGTATCAACATTGATTTCTGACAGTATACCCCCCAACGCTCGTACGGACAAGCTAACCCCAAAACTCTCCGATAGCATAATGAAATAGTTACATCCAACGCCAATTCCAGCAGCACCTGCAAAAGCCCTTAAGGGTACTTTATCAAACGTGAGTCTGTCTTCATAGGATTGAAATCCGATGTAAATATTGAACGCAAGTGAATTCTTTGATGCTATCCGAGGCCTAAATGACGCAAGGATACCAAGGTAGTCAATAGAAATCTTGTCGCTAAGGTCAGCCAGCGTAGTTGTCCCATCAGGGAATGTAACCTGTATTAGGTTTGCCTTATTTTTGGATCTGAAGGCGTCTGTTACGACCCCAACTGCAAATGAATTACTAACTGAGTAGCTCAAATCCATTCCAAACGTAAATCCCGATTTCAGTTTTGAAAGATATTCATGCTCGGAAAGGCTCAATCCGTCTTGTAGCCTCCCAAGTCGATATCCAGGTCCTGCATGTAAGCTAATTTGCCACCTTTTCCCTCTTTGAACTTTGGAACGTGTATTATAAACCTCCCCTTGCCCATAAAAATTGTAATGGTAAATGGTACCATTCTCAGCTACAATCTCATTTATCAAGTCACTATTAACCTTTCTTGTATAGTAGATATAGCCATTTTTTATTCTGGAAATTTTACAATTCACCGAGTCCCCCATTTCATCAATAATCAAATCCTGAGAAAAGGATGCTATACCGGGGTAGAAAGTCATTAAAATGACTCCAAATATTCTTCCTGTCGTCCACATCACTTTAATTATAGGATATTTCTAATTAGTCACCAATTATTGCAATGGCTGGGATAAATAGTCGGGAATGATTTTCAAAAAAAGGATGTAATACACTGCCAAACTGTCATAATCCCACACCTGTGGAATAGTTTTTGAAAAAGGCTAGAAGTCAAAAAACATCAACCATGAAGGAAAAAGGGACCATATCAATCCATACCGAAAATATCTTCCCCATCATCAAGAAGTTTCTCTACTCAGACCATGAGATCTTTTTGCGTGAATTGGTGAGCAATGCGGTGGACGCTACACAGAAATTAAAAAAACTGGCCTCTCTGGGTGAGTTCAAAGATGAGCTTGGAGACATCCACATAGAGGTAAAATTCGATAAGAAGAAAAAAACCATTACAGTGAGCGATCACGGTATTGGAATGACCGCAGAAGAGGTTAAAAAATATATCAATCAAATCGCGTTCTCGGGAGCTGCTGAGTTTGTCGAGAAATTTAAAGACAAAGGAGACGCTAAAGACATCATCGGAAAGTTTGGTCTTGGATTCTACTCGAGCTTCATGGTGGCTGATAATGTTGAGATCATTACACGATCGCACACAGCCTCAGAAAGCGAAGCCGCCAAATGGACATGCGATGGTTCAACCGAGTTCTCTATTGAACCCGCTACAAAAAAGGAAAGAGGTACTGACGTCATTCTTCATATCAACAAAGACTCGGAGGAGTTTCTCGATGAGTGGAGAATAAAAGGCATCCTTGAAAAGTACTGCAAGTTCTTGCCTGTTGAAATCAAATTTGGCACCAAGGAAGACAGTGTAGAAGATGGTGAAGACAAAGACGGAAAGAAAAAATACAAGACGGTAACTTCCGACAGGATCATCAACAATCCTGAGCCACTTTGGGCAAAGTCGCCCAACGATCTGAAGGACGAAGACTATCTGAAATTTTATAAAGAGTTGTATCCTTTCTCTGAGGATCCGCTCTTCTGGATTCATCTCAACGTAGATTATCCTTTCAACCTTACGGGAATCCTTTACTTCCCAAAGGTGAAAAACGATTTCGAGCTACAGAAAAACAAAATTCAACTTTACTCTCGTCAGGTATTCATAACCGATGAGGTGAAAGACGTTGTTCCCGATTTCTTGATGTTACTGCACGGTGTGCTTGATTCGCCAGATATTCCGCTCAACGTTTCCCGCAGCTATCTGCAGTCAGATTCTAACGTAAAGAAGATCAGTCAGCACATTACTAAAAAAGTGGCCGACAAACTCACCGATATGTATAAGAAGGATCGGAAAGAGTTTGAAAAGAAGTGGGATGATATCAACATCTTCGTGAAGTATGGAATGATCAGCGATGAGAAATTCTATGAAAAAGCGAAAGACTTTGCGTTGCTGAAAAACGTGAACAAAGAATATTTTACATTCAATGAATACAAAGATAAGGTAAAGCCAACTCAGACGGACAAAGACAAGCAGTTGGTTTATCTCTACTCAACCGATCCGGGCAAACAAGACACATACATCCAAATGGCCAAGGACAAGTCATACGATGTGCTGTTGATGGATGGTGTTTTGGACAGCCACTTCATCAGTAACCTGGAGCAAAAATTTGAGAAGACCCAAATCAAACGTGTAGACAGCGACACCGTTGATAAGCTGATCGCCAAAGATGAGAAAGTGGAAAGTGTGTTGTCGAAAGAAGAGGAGGAACAGGTGAAAACCATTTTTGAAAAAGCCATCAATAACACTAACATGACACTGGCCGTTGAATCTATGTCGCCAAGTGACCTACCTGTAACGGTGACCATGAGCGAATGGATGAGAAGAATGAAGGACATGGCCAAAACCGGTGGTGGCGGAATGCCTTTTATGGGCAGCATGCCTGACAACTACAATGTTGCAGTAAACGCCAATCACAACGTGATTCAGAAAGTGCTGAAAGCAGAGACTGAAGAGCAGAAAATAAAATTGGCAAAGCAGGCTTATGACCTTGCATTGCTTTCGCAAAATATGCTTACCGGTGCTGACCTCACCAGCTTCATAAAAAGAAGCGTTGAGCTGGTTTCGTAAAGCAAAGTTAAACTGAGTTAAGAAGGCCTCCTGTGAGGCCTTTTTCTTTGCCTTCTTGCCTAAAATATAATTTTGGTAACTTCGTTTGTGAAGAAGAAATGAAAAAGAAACTGTCATTCGTAGTCGTGATGTTGTCCTTGCAGCTCGGGCTTTTTGCCCAGCCAAACGAGGCTCGTGTCGTTGAAGGGCAGTTTACGTTCGATACAGATAAGCCCTTCAAGCTTCTTGAACTGGATGAAGAAATAGATGAGCCCATCGTCACCAAGAAAAAGAAGCGCAAGAAGAAAGTCTTCTACGGGCTAAAAACTAAAAAAGGTTTCACCAGAAAAGGATATGGTGACCGCGTGGTGATTGAACTTTTCTATTATTTAAAAACCCAGGACAAGCCAAACCAATTTGTCCGCGACATATATTGGTATGACTTCACACGCAGGGAGATCAGAAAGACTAACAATTTTGACCCAAGCAAAGGCGTATTACTTCACGGCCCTTACAAGAGAATGCAGGGCGATCAATTGCTGGAGGAGGGAATCTTTTACAAAGGCACCAAACATGGACGCTGGATGCAGTTCGACAGGGAAAATCTCTTGACGGACAAGGCAAAGTACTACAAGGGCTGGCCAAAGGAATCACTTGTCGTTTATTATGATCCCGCGGAACGCACAAAGGTAAAAGAGATCATACCCGTTGAGTTTGGCGAACGCGAAGGCTACTATTATCAATTTCATGAAAACGGTGGGATCGCTGTAACAGGTGAATACAAATGGGATAACAAAGTGGGCGAGTGGATTGAAAACTATCCTAATGGACGGAGAAAAAAAATTATCATCTTTCCCGATGATCCATTCGATCATGAACAAAACCCTTTCATTCGAAGCGAATGGAATGAGAAGGGTAAAGAAGTATACAGCAATAGAAAGGGCCAGTAGTCACGCTCTTCACCTCTCCAATTATTTCAGCTAGCGCATTTCCAAAACATTGGATAGATTGAAAGAAAAAATCAATCCCAATGAGAAAACTTCTACTGGCGGTTGCCGTCTGTTTGAGCTTACCTGTTTTCGCTCAAAAGATCACACCGAATAAAAAGACGATTATTCAATCTGTCGATAATCAGGCATCGAAACTCACTAACATCAGCGACAAAATTTGGGCTCATGCAGAGATCGCATTTCAGGAAACTGAGTCCAGTAAATTGCTGGCTGACTATGCGGAAGCCAACGGTTTCAAAGTTGAGCGAGGTGTAGCCGAGATACCAACTGCATTTGTGGCGACCTATGGCAGCGGAAGTCCAGTGATTGGCATCCTCGGAGAATTTGATGCTCTTCCAGGGATTTCACAAAAAGCGGTGCCGCACAAGGAGGCGTTACAACCTGGCAAAGGTGGTCATGGATGTGGTCATAACCTATATGGCACAGCCAGTCTTGGTGCGGCAGTCGCGATAAAGGAATTGATGGCGCAAGGTAAATTGAAAGGCACTGTTAAATTCTTCGGCACGCCTGCGGAGGAAAAATTCTTTGGCAAACTTTGGATGGCCAGAGCGGGCCTGTTCGATGATCTTGATGTGTGCATGGACTGGCATCCTTCAGCAGAGACCAAAGCTGCAGTACAAAGCACATTGGCACTCGTTGACTTTACGGTCGAGTTTTATGGACAAACTGCACACGCATCTGCCGATCCCTGGAACGGAAAGAGTGCGTCTGATGCGCTTGAGTTGTACACCAATGGAATCAACTATTATCGTGAGCATATAAAACCAACTGTAAGAATTCACTACCATATACAAGATGGTGGTCAGGTGGTAAATGTCGTCCCTGATTACTCAAGACTGTGGGTACGTGTGCGTGATACAAAACGTGAAGGCATGAATGAAGTGTACGAGAGAGTGAAAAAGATGGCTGAAGGTGCAGCGATACTGGCAGATGTTGACTACAAAATTTCCTTAGTATCTGGTATTTATGAAATCCTGGTGAATAGAGCGGGTGGTGAACTGATTCAGAAGAATCTGGAATTGCTTGGCCCGATCAACTATACTGAAGAGGAAACCGCTTACGCGAAAAAAATTCAGGAGGCGACCGGAAAAAAGCAAGTGGGACTTTATAGCAAAGTGGAACCGCTGGAAGAGACTCAAGAGAATCCAGGTGGCGGCTCAACAGACGTAGGCGATGTTAGTTGGATCGTACCCGTGGTGAGAATGGATGGCGGCACTGCTCCCATTGACACACCATGGCATTCGTGGGCGGTGGTAGCTTGTGGCGGAATGTCAATCGGTCACAAGGGAATGATCCATACTTCAAAAACGCTCGCCATGACAATGGTAGACCTATTCGAGGATCCGAAAAAAGTGGAAGCCGTGAAGGCTGAATTCAGACAACGAAAAGGCGATCACGTTTATAAAGGGTTGATCCCTCCGGGACCGCCACCGATCGGCAAACAATAAATGATTAATGAAAAGCATCCTCGAAGTGAACACTTTCGGGGATGTTCTTTTTTATGGTAATGGAGATGATATCATAGCGAACATTGCCCTCCCATTTCTTTTCGAAGAGATATT
>JBFWZR010000056.1:0-25827 GCA_050185175.1 Cyclobacteriaceae bacterium | reverse complement strand
AAGCCTATCAGTGGGGTGAAGGCAGCAAAAAAATCCTGTTTCTCCATGGATGGCAGAGCCACACGTTTCGGTGGAAGAAATACATTGAAGTATTCCCTGAAGATGAGTACTCAGTTTTTGCATTTGCTGCACCAGCGCACGGACAATCAGAAGGGAAGCTTGTGAACATACCTATTTACAGCAAGGCGATTCAGCAGTTCTTCAAGGAGGCGGGAGGTTTTGATGCCGTTGTTTCGCATTCGATGGGCAGCTTTTCGGTCCTTCATGCGATTCATCACGAACCAGGCTTGGATTTGGGTAAACTGATATTGATGGGTGCACCGGGAGAAGCCAATGAGTTTGTAGATTTTTTCAAGGCACTTACGGGGATCAATGACAGGACCATGGACACCATCCTGGATTATTTCAAGGAACAACTTGATCAGACTCCGGGCGATTTCTCTGCGCCACGATACGCCTCATCGGTAAATGTGCCGGGCTTGATCATTCATGATGCGCATGATGACGAAGCACCTCACCACCATGCAGTGAGAATTCACTCCGCATGGCCTCAATCAAAACTGGTTACTACAACAGGCTTTGGTCACAACCTGAGGTCTCCAGAGGTGGTGGCGATGGTGAAAGACTTTGTGACAGGGCAAAAAGTAGAAGTACTATAGGAGGGATAGCTTACGCTGATTCCTTTTTGGGGAGTTACAATCAAAAGCCTCGCTTCGCGATTCATTTTTTGTTCTCTTCGATTGCCTAAGCGAGCTTAGCAATCTCATCAAACAAAAAAAGCCATCTGTCGATGGCTTTTGATTGTGGAAGCTGAGGGATTAGCTAACGCTGATCCCATTTGGGGGTGACTTAAACCTTCGTCAACGTTCGCTTTGCTCACTCCTTTCATTTTTCGACATGCTTCATTTGAGTAAACTCATTTCGCCTGTCTCAAAATGAAAAACCCCGCTAGTGCGGGGTTGACTTCGGTTTGTGGGAGCTGAGGGATTCGAACCCCCGACCCTCTGCTTGTAAGGCAGATGCTCTGAACCAGCTGAGCTAAGCTCCCAATCAACTTTTAGCTCTGAACCTCCCGATAGCTATCGGAATCGGGATGAGCTAAGCTCCCAGATTTGGGACTGCAAATGTAGAAGAGATTTCAATTTGTGCAAAAAAATACCTTAAAAGGCAGATAATTTTCTCTCCAGGCTAGTGGAGCTTCTTATAATGTATGGTAGAACGGCCCGGTGTTTTGTTCTCCTTAAGCGCATACTCTTTCAGATATCCGCGGTAGTGGAGGGCTTTGAGAAAATTTTGAACGGAGGTAACACTTACATTGATGTTCTTCTTTTCCAATGAGCTATATAGTTCATGGAAAGTGAACCCATCCTTTTGTAGGTTGACCATTTTAAAGATTTCTTTGCGGATAGGGGTGCTTATAAGTTCCTGAATGCTAGGAGGGAGTTCGCTCATATCCCCAGTCTCACCAGCGCAAGGCCTGCATAGACAAACATAATGAGGGATCCCCAGACCATCAGGCCCAGAAACCAATAATAGGGAACGTTGCAGTTAAAGAGCATGCACTCACGCACGAAATCGTTGCCTTTTATTTTCAACAGAATTGTTTTCCACATAGCGATCGTAAAAATGCAACATTTAAAACTCAATAATTGTGCATCCTTTTTGTATTTATTACATCACTCTTACCTCGAAAAACATTTTAAAAATGATCTTATCGGCTTGTACGAGCGGAATTTTCTTATGATGAATGAATCCAACATTACCTCGTACTGTTTGTAGCTGTTTTGTCATGCTTCGTTTCAGGGTCTCACCTCTCCTCATCTGCCGAAATGGGCCATTTACTTACATTTTGAGCCCAATGGTTGCTTTGCTAATTATGCCTACTTTTAGCTTCTCAATCACGAAATATCCTTATGGTACGATATCTTTTGGTGGCAACTGTTGGCTTAATTCTGGTCATCGGCTGCACTCAGTCAAAAAAAGAATCAACAGTAGTAGATTACGAAACAGTTGTGAAAGATGATGCTTTCAGAAACAGCATCTCAGACGGGAAGTTCATCAAACTAAGCGCAGGCTACACCTATTATACTTATGACAATCCAGATGCGGACACCGTTCTGGTGATGGTACATGGGTTCTCTGTGCCCTCCTATATCTGGGATTCAACCTACAATGCCGCAGTTGGACGTGGATATGCCGCACTTCGCTACGATGTGTATGGACGTGGCTATTCCGACAATCCTGATGTGGCATATGATGCGGCTTTATATGCTGGTCAACTTAAAGAGTTGCTGGACTCACTTCACGTAGATAATAAAATCAATTTGCTTGGACTGTCATATGGTGGCCGTATTATCTCAGCATTTGCCTTTCAGTATCCTGACCGCATTCAAAATTTGATCTACGTTGACCCAGCTGGTTTCGAGACGGTGACGCCTGATGGCGAATATCCTGCAATGGTATCAGAGGAAGATGTTGTAGCATTTAAGGCCACCGATGGGTATAAGTACATGGCAAAGGGCCAGCTCACAGACTTCTATGATTCAATTCCTTTTTTAGGATGGGATAAGAAATATGAGGAGATGATGAAGTTCAAAGGTTTTGCCAGAGCCTTGTTGTCGACCCGAAGAAATAGCCCATCGATGGAAAATGAACACAGAGCAATCGCTGCTTCAGGAATGCCAGTGTTTTGTTTTTGGGGTGAGCATGACACCGTGGTGAAGCTGGATGAGGTGAAAGCCAACCTTTACGAGCGAATCCCGAACGTGGAGTTGTTTGTGTTGCCTGAAGCTGGACACCTGCCGCATATGGAACAGACGGCAATGTTCAACTCTATATTATTTGATCAGATTATTTGTTGTGAACATCCACAGGTAAAACCATGACATTTCATTCTCTATTAGAGTCGTCTGAATTCAGGGCGGCTGACAAAGGCAAATCTTCGGGTCTTATTTCAGTCCCAGGAACGGAAGTGAAAATGCCTGCAACGATGATTAATGGTGCGACCGAAGGGAAACAAATTCTGATTACCGGAGGCGTGCATGGAGGTGAGTACCCATGTATCGAGACCGCGATTCAATTGGCGAAGAAAATTGACCCGGCTGATGTGTCGGGGAACATATTGATTATTCATCCCGTCAATGTCCCTGCATTTCTTGCCAAGTTGCAATACTACGGACCCTATGACGGAAAGAACTTGAATCGTGTATTTCCTGGAAAAGCGCTTGGTACAACAAGCGAAAGGATAGCCCATACTGTCCATCAGTTTCAAAAAGCTGCCGATTTTTTTATCGACCTGCATGGTGGAGATATTCATGAGTCGTTGGTTCCGTTTGTGATCTATTCGAACCTTGGTGGCCCTGAACTGGCTGAGCAATCAAAGGCGGCAAGCGCAGCTTTGGGATTTCCTTACGTTGTGGGTTCCGTTTCTGACAATGGTTCTATCGGGGCAGCAGCCGTTGCCGGCACTCCAGGATTTTTGGCTGAGTTGGGACAGTGCGGACGCTGGAGCCCGGAGGAGGTTAAGACCTATTGCGATGCGACTTTGAATGTGCTAAGGCACGTGGGCGTTTTGAAAGGGCAACCGACCGTTAATGATGAGGTAGCATTTCTTTCCAAGATGCTGGTATCGTTTGCAGGGAAGGATGGTTGTTGGTATCCGGCTGTCAAATTGCAGGATGTAGTTAGCAAGGGTGAAAAGTTGGGAGAGATCAGAGATTTCTTTGGCAATGTTCTTGAGGAGTATTTCGCGGAAAGCGGAGGAGTCGTTTTGTATTTAGTCACATCGCTTGCGATCGTCAGTGGCGACCCGTTGGCTGCCGTTGGGGTAGAATAAAATTTTCAGATTTTAGTTTTTCGTGGGTTCTAAAATTTCTAATCATTCATAATATGAAATTAGTTGTTAGTCTGATCATCATGTTCGCAGCAGTCTCAGTTGTTAACGCACAAGAAGTTGCGAAAGACAGTCTTTACATAGTAACGTATACCACTGGCGCCTCATGGGATTCATCAAAGGGTCCGGGCGAACAAACTTTTTTCAAAGAGCATTCTCAACATTTGTCTTCTCTTAGAAAGGAGGGTGTCATTACAATGGGAGCACGCTATGCGGATAAAGGGATAGTTGTTATTAAGGCGAAGTCATTTTCACACGCGCAGGAGATTGTAACCAGTGACCAAGCCATCGCCAATCACCTATTTAATACAGACATTCAGAAACTGAGTGTATTTTATCCCGGTTGTGTGGAGCGCTAAACTATTGGCCCTTTTCAAATTGAAAAGGGATTGACTTGCCGTCCCCTGAAGTAATTGCTTCCAGCTTACTACCATTAAGAATGTATTCAATTTTTTTGGGGAAGTCGTGAAGTGGATTCTCGCAAACAAAACCTGAAGGTGTCAGCGTGGTGAATTCAAAATAAACCGGTTCCTTATTTTCCGGAACATCTGCCACGTAGTAAAGTTTGCCATCCTTTTCGATAATTTTTATTTTTTCAAGAAAGGAAGTGTCTGCTCCCGTAAAGGAAACTCCCCAACCCTGCCAGGTACCATCGGGCATTTGCTTCCAGCGCTCGTGTGCAGATTTTCCCGGTTTTACATTCGTTCGGTTCCAGGTTCCCTGTATCCATTGCAGTTGATCAAGTTTTTCAGATTTCTGCGGGTTGCAGCCGAATGCCAGGATTGTCAGTAACAAAACAAATTGTCTCATAATGCTTTGAGAAACCATAAATATAATGAGCAGCTAACATCTTGCGGACTCTTGTATCAACCACATTAGTCAATACATTTAGTAAATTGTGATTCTATGTCGCTGGAGCATGATGTAAAGCAGGAATTTACCAACGAATATCAAAAGGCGCTGGTTAATATTTTGTTTACCGGCAGTTGGCTGAGCCAGAAGAACAGCGGGCATTTGAAGAAATACAATTTGACGCCCGAGCAATTTAATGTGCTTCGAATTCTGAGAGGAACACATCCCGAACCCATGCGACTAACCGATATCTCGGATCGAATGATCGAAAAGAACAGCAACTGCACTCGCCTGGTCGAAAAACTCCGGATTAAGAAATTGGTTAACCGTGAGGTCAATCCATCGAACCGTAGACAGGTAGATATTTCCATTGTACCATCAGGTCTTAAAGTTTTGAGTGAAATCGATGGCGAGTATGATCAATGGCTGGCAGCACTTCACGGTATTTCAGAGTCTGAGGCCCGGGAATTGAATAGGCTATTGGACAAATTGAGGGATAAACCTATTCGCTAACGCTGGAACTTCTCCACTACATTGCTAAATTGGGAAAATACAATTTTTAGATGAGTGTAGTACCTACTGATATGCTGGAAATGGCTGTGCGGTTTGTCAACAGTACCTCTGCGCATATTTTTTTAACCGGAAAAGCCGGAACTGGTAAAACAACTTTCCTAAAGAATCTTGCCGCACGAACACATAAGCAGTTTGTTGTGGTTGCGCCAACAGGAATAGCTGCCCTTAATGCCGGTGGTGTAACTATCCATTCCCAATTTTTGCTGCCTTTGGGTTTGTTTTTGCCTGGCAAGGATGGGAGTAGTTACCTCAGGGACGGAGACAATTGCTATACACAGGATATGCTGGCCAGGAAACATCCACTCAACAGTGTGAGAAAGCAGGTGTTGCGCTCTATTGATTTGTTGGTGATTGATGAGGTGAGTATGCTTCGTGCGGACCTGCTTGATGCCATTGATTACCGACTCAGATCGGCTCGCGGAAATTTTAGACAAAGCTTTGGAGGAGTGCAGTTGCTCATGATTGGCGACCTTTACCAGTTGCCTCCGGTAGTAAGGCGCGCTGATGCGGAGTTATTGGGCAAGTTCTACGACACTCCCTGGTTCTACGAGTCGAAGGCCTTAAGGCAGGATAATTTCACGTATATCGAATTAGACAGGATTTTTCGACAGAGTGATACAAGTTTCATCAGCATTCTCAACAACCTCAGGTGCAATACTCCCACTTCTGAAGACGTGGAGATTCTCAATCGGCAATACAAATCCGCTGATGAAATTGATGAACTCAAAGAAGTAATCACTCTTACGACCCATAACTATAAGGCGGATGAACTGAATGCCCGCGAGCTTCGGAATTTATCGGCTAAGTCACACTTTTTTGATGCGCATATTGAGGGCGAGTTTCCTGAGTCGATGTATCCGGTGCTATCGAGACTCGAACTAAAGGAGCGAGCCCAAGTCATGTTCGTCAGAAATGACAATGAAGGTCAGTTGTACTTCAATGGAAAGCTGGCTACAATTATTTCCATTGAAGACGATGAAGTCAATGTGAGGCTGTCTGATCAGGGAACGACATTCACACTAAAGACAGAAAAGTGGGAGAACAAGAAGTATTCTGTCAATCCAAATACCAAAGACCTTGAGGAAGAGGTCATTGGTTCGTTTGAACAATTTCCGATAAAATTGGCTTGGGCTATTACTGTTCACAAAAGTCAGGGCTTGACTTTTGATAGGGCGATCATTGATTTGGAGCAGGCTTTTGCAGATGGCCAGGTATACGTAGCGCTCTCCCGACTTCGAAGCCTTGATGGACTTATTTTAAGAAACAAAATCAGGCGTGAGGTAATCAGTACTGATGCATCAGTGGTGTCTTTCAGTGAGGCAAATCATGAGCCCGACCAGCTACCTGAGGTGATTAAACGTCAGCAGTCCAGGTTCATTGCTGAGCTAATCGACTCGACATTTGATTTTGAACCGCTAACAAAGGAGATCGCCAGTGTCAATAGATCTAAGAGTGAAGTTGCCACTCTGGCTGAGGCTTCAATGCAGCCAGTGCTAGAGCAAATCACTAGAGCACTCATTCAGGAAAAGGAGAATACTGTCAAGTTTCGAAGACAGCTTGCAGGATTGTTAAATGCCAATGAGTCAGAGCTGCTGATCGATAGGGTAGAAAAAGGGAGTGCTTACTATAGGCAGTTGCTTTGGGAGAGTGAGAGAAAATTGCTTCAACACATTGGTGAGATGCGTCAGCACAAAAGAGTGAAAGTCTATCTCAACAGCTTGGATGAGCTTGATCAGTTGATGATGAAGAAAATTTATCAGATTGATAAAACAAAAGGAATCATTCAATCTATCACACAGAATAAGGATGTATTTGATTTTAACGGAGAATTGATAAAAATAAAGACGGAACGGGAAGACTTGCTGTCTGCTTTGGAAAGTCAATACCCTCAGATCCAGAAAAAAGCCAAGCGGGGTGGGAAAAAGACAAAGTCAGGTAAGCGAAAAGACGGGCTCAGTACTTATGACGTCACACTTCAAATGCTTCATGCAGGCATGACCCCTCAGGCCATCGCCAGCGAGCGAGGGCTTGTAGTTGGGACAATAGAAGGCCATTTGGCAAAAGCAGTCGGTTTGGGAACGATTGGCATTCATCAACTCATGCCCAAAGAAGAAGTTTTAGAGATTGTTAAAGCAATCCAAGAATTGGGGACCGGCTTTGAGTCAAAAGCCTTGTATGACAAACTGAATGGTAAATATGGTTATGGAAAATTAAAAGCGGTGATCAATCATTTGCAATTGACTGTTTCATCAAGCAGAGAAAACGATGGGTTAAGATAATTAATTGGCAGTTGAATCAACAAAAGAGGTATCTGGATAGATGCCTCTTTTGTTTTTCATCATTCATTGCGCAAAGTTTGACTTGGGTTTTCTTTTACAATCCTTCGGATCTGCGATCCTATGGTAATGGCTACCGTAAATGACATGATAAGCACAGCGATGCTAAATGGCAACGGACCGGCAGACTGTGGATCAGGATAAATGGTTTGAATCAACATGTTCATCATAAAAAATCCGAGCGGAGCTCCAATGAAAAAAGCGATCAAAAGAATCCAGGAATAGTCCTTGTTCATCAGCTTGAAAATATGAGGAATATTGGCTCCAAATACCTTTCTGATGCTAAACTCTTTCATCCTGCGGGTAATGTTAAAAGAGACCAGACCAAATAATCCAAGGCTGGCAAGTATGACAGTTAGCGCACTAATGACCACCAGTAATTTTATATTCGCGTTGTTATCATTGTTGAAATTCTCAAAAGCATCATCCTGAATCCTGCCTGCATAAGGATCATCAGGGGCGATAGACGCCCAGGCTGATTTTATTTTGTCTTCAGTTTCATTCAAGTGACCAGAACTTACTTGTACGGTCAGGTAAGTGAATGTTTCTTCTGGTGTAATTCTAAACAAAACAGGACCTAATGGTTCATAGAATCCATCATAATGAAAATTTTCTACCACACCCACCACGTATCGCATAAGGCTGTCAAATTCAAATGACTGATTAATGGCTGATCCTTTCCATCCCATTTTTTCGACAAATGCTTCATTGACAATGACGGATTCTGCTTGATCCGATTGGATGTTTCGATCAAAGAACCTTCCCTCTTTCAAGCGTAAATTCATGGTCTCCATATAATCAAAACCGATCTTGTAGTCCACTATCTCGATTCGCTGTTCCAAATACGTCAAACTAGCCCTTGTGTTATTCCAACCAACCTGATTATGAGATCCTGCCAGGCTTACAATATTTTCTGTATGTGCAAGTTGATCCCGAAGAGCAAGAAATTTTTCTTTATCATTCACTGGCACAGTAATAATTTGGGAATGATCATAGCCCCAGTCTTTGTTCTTCAGGTAGAAGCTATTATCCATAAAGACAAATGAACCTACAATCGTGGTAAAGGCAAGAATAAATTGAAAAGTCAGTAGAATTCTACTCAATAAGCTTCGCTGCCCAAATTTTTGGCGGCCGCGCATAATATTGATGGGTGTAAAAGAAGAAATGTAAAAGGCGGGGTAAGCTCCTGAAGCAAAACCGATAAAAAAGAGTAATCCTCCAAAGAACAGGATAGTCGCAGAAGTAGACGAGAATTCAAAGGGAAAATTAATAGGATACAATGAATTGAATCCAGGCAAAAATAAAAAGTAGGAAAGAGCGCACCCAAATAGAATTGAAATAGCGCAAAGCAGAAAATTTTCTATTAGGAACTGTTGCACAATTTCCTTCTTTCTCCCACCCACCACTTTTCTTATTCCGATTTCTTTTAATCTGGTTGCTACAGTAGCAATGGAGACATTCATATAGTTAAAACAGGCCAGTAGCAACAGAAGAGCAGAAACCACTCCTAACGCGAGAAGACCTGCAGGGTGCGCTCCATTGGATACGGAACTTACAATTTCATGGTTTTTCTGTGGCAATCCTTCAAGTGGATGGAATCGAAAGTCTTCAATGAGCCATTGGGGAGAAGCCGCATTTTGTAAGGTTTTGTAGCCATCCATGGCATCCTGTAATTCGATGATCGAATGAGAGGGCTTAAGTAGAATGAACGTGGCATCTGTTAAGTAGCTCCAGTCATAGGTATCCTTAAATTTCAGATCAATAAATTTCTCCATGGATAGAAGAACGGTTGGATACAAACTGGAACGGGATGATCTTTCAATTACAGCGCCTACAGTAAATTCCTCTTTTCGATTGTCATCAAACTTTATGGAAACTCCCTGACCAATTGGATCTGTTTTTCCAAAGTACTTTTCGGCAATATCGCTAGTGAGGATTATTTCGTTTTTGTTTTTTAGGGCTTGCGGATTTCCTTTTAGCACCGGAAAAGTGAATAGATCCATGAACTCCTTGTCCACAAACCACACAAATTCATTAAATACGGTTTCATTGTATCTAAAGGCTCCGCTGCTATATTCTATGCGGGTGCTTGCTTCAATAGCTGATTGATCCTGAGAAAGGGCGGGTCCCAAAAGGATTGGAGAGTCTCCCCAATCTTCCAGTTTATTCTCTGTTTGTATGCGGTTGGTTACCTGATAGATTCTGTCTTTGTTAACATGGAATTGATCCGCATGAGTTTGATTATCAACAAAAACAAAGGTGGTAATAGCCACTCCCAGAGCAAGGGACAATCCTGCAATATTAATGAGACTGTTAACCCGATGCCGCACGGCATTTCTAAAACCGACTATGATATAACTTCTGAACATAATAATGGTGTTGGGTGTATATTTCTTCTTGCTTCTTTTTAAATAAGACCATCGGAAAAACCGAAGTATGTCCCAGACAAATTGCACGCTGGCCATAGCTGGTCCCTTGTATTGACATCTTTTTTCATAAAGTTCATGTACGTCACCTTGGACTTCTTCCAGGAGATCCGGGTTGCAGTACCATTCCAGAAATCGATCTGCCCAGCGTGGAGGGGTATTCACATTAGTAGGCATTAAACTGTAGTGCGACCTTCGGGATTTGATTGTAGAGCTGCGTTCTCATCTCGTTGGCTTCATCCAAGGCTTTCTTGCCCATTGACGTCAGGTGAAAAAACCTTTTCCTCCGTCCGCCACGCTCAGCTGTGGCCCCGCCCATTGATGAAGTAATAAATCCTTTTTCCTCTAATCGCTTGAGCACTGCGTGGACAGCACTGATGTTAAGGTTACGGCCGACTTGGTTTTCTATTTCTTCCTGAATGCTCACTCCATAGGCGCGATCATACAGGACTCCAACAGTCAGCAGGATAAGTTCTTCCAGTTCTCCTAAATAGGTTCCTTTCATATCTGGTTTGGTGGATAAGTTCTACAAACGTGAATGTAATATGTATGTTTCATATTTGTAGAAATAATAGATCACTTGTTTTCTGGAACTACAAGGCAACAATTATTGTATATACAATAATTGTATAGAAGCACATTAACAGGAACCCATTTAATAACTTTCAGAAATATGAAAACGACTGTTCACAGGGCTAACACCCGAGGTCACGCCAACCATGGCTGGCTGGACACCAATCACACCTTTAGTTTTGCCCATTACTACAATCTCGAGCGCGTTCACTTTGGTGCTCTACGCGTGCTCAACGATGACTTCGTGGATGGCGGGATGGGCTTTGGCACTCACCCTCACGATAACATGGAGATTATTTCGATTCCATTGGTTGGAGACCTTGAACACAAGGACAGTATGGGTAACACGACTGTGATCCGCCAAAATGATGTACAGATCATGAGTGCAGGTACGGGTGTGCAACATTCAGAATACAATAAGAACAAAGACAAAAAAGTCAACTTCCTTCAAATTTGGGTATTCCCTAAGGAAAGAAACATCAAACCACATTATGACCAAAAGACTTTCAAACCCGAAGCTCGGGTAAATGCATTGCAGGAGATCGTTTCACCCTATGGAAAAGAAGGAGTTCAGATCAACCAAGATGCCTGGTTTCACCTGACCAGCTTGCAAGAGGGTAGGGAAATCACTTATGACCTGAAAGAGAAAGGTAATGGGCTCTATGCCTTTGTAATCGATGGAAACCTGACGATAGCCGAGGAAAGACTCGGAAGGCGGGACGGTATCGGTATAGAGGGCACTGAGCAAGTCAAACTGAAAGCTGAGTCGGACGCGGAAGTACTGCTGATGGAAGTACCCATGTGATCATAGCCATTGACATGTTTAGGGTTTCACTGAACAAATGATCCTATATGGGACTTGACGCAGATGTAAGGAAAAACGCCTTTTCAAACGTTTTCGAATAGGTTTTGTGGCATAGTTTGTGGTACTTACAGCCACATAACCAACTTTTTTACCATCATGAAAAAATGCTTACTAGTCCTTACCCTGATCGGTGCTGGTATTTTGACTTCGAATGCACAGGTGCTGAAGATCAATATCCTTAGCCCGATCGTGAAAACTTTCAACGTTCAATATGAACAAGCGGTATCAGCGTCCAGCAGCTTTCAGCTTGGATTTTTCTATACCGGATTTGATTCAGACGGAACTAAGTTTAGTGGTTTTGGAATCACACCCGAGTATCGATTCTATTTATCAGACACGGATGCACCACAAGGTGTGTATGTCGCACCTTTCTTAAGGTATCAGAATTTTAAGCTGGAAGAAGAAGTTACTGCGAGCGAAGGTGATTTTACTGCAATAGGTGGAGGTTTGATTCTTGGAAAGCAGTGGATTTTCAAGGAGAAGATTGCACTTGATCTCTTTATCGGTCCTGCCTATTATTCTGGCAGTGTCGATGTAACTTCTGGATCAGACACCTTTGATACAGGAGCTTTTGACGGATTTGGATTGAGGACCGGCCTTTGCTTTGGGTTCAAGTTCTAGGGTTACTAAAATCTGGATTCAAAAAATAAAAAGGGGGCGTATGCCCCTTTTTTATTTACTCATTTTTTAACGCTTGAGCGGGATTGATTTGGCGCAGTGAAAAGTATTTGCTGAATCCGATGACACCTATCGCTATCATCACCCCAGTAAATGCCATTACAAACCACCAAATATTTATATCTGTGCGATAGCTAAAGTTGTTCAACCAATCCGACATTACGTTCCAGATAATTGGAATGGCGATGATAAAGGCAATAATCATTAGACGATAATAGGATTTAGAAAATAAGATCAATAGATCCTTCGCAGCGACACCCAGAACTTTTCGTATAGCGATTTCTTTGGTCTTGTTCTCAATGCTGAATGAGATCAATCCATATACACCGAACAAGGCAAAGAAAATGGCGATTGCACTAAGTGTAGACACTATGCTTCGTACCCGAGACTCAGATTCATAAAGTCGATTAATATTGTCGTCCATAAATGAATATTCGAACGGAATCTCACCGAGTACCCGCTCATAAGCATTTTTCACGGAAGCCAGCGATTGCTGTAAATCAGTTCCTGAAACCTTAATAGCCAGTTGGTTCATTTTTGATTTGTCGGTAATGATGAGTACCAGTGGACTTACTTCGTGGTGTAGCGACATGTAGTTAAAATTGTCGACTACGCCACCTACAGCCTGTTTCTTATTTCCTCCGTAGGGCGAGAAAGGTTTGCCCACCGCAGCATCCCACCCTATATAATCACGTGCGGCCTGATTGAGCAAATACACGTCTTCAGTGGAGCTCACAATTTGTTTCATATCACCTTCTAGAAGCTGGATGTCCATTGTCCGGAGGAAGTCTTCATCCACTGAAATGATAAACATGGACATGGGCTCAGTTTGCCCCTCCCACCATACCGTTTGATTCCAGTTGGTGGTGCCTGGGGTAAAACTGGACGAAGCCACACTTTGAATATCAGATGACTGAAGCAATTGGTTTTTCAATTCTTTGGTCTGGTCGACTGAAATAGTTGAACTCAGGGGTACTGTCAAGATTTGATCGTGGTCGAATCCAAGATTTTTGTTTTGAAGAAAATTCATTTGACTGCTGATGATCAAACTACATACGATCAGGATAATTGATATACTGAATTGCAAGAAAACCAATGCCTGTTGCAGGCTCAGTCCTTTACTTTCACCTTTCAGGCTGCCTTTTAAGATGGATGAAGTTCGATAGCCATTGACATAGAAAGCCAAATAGCTTCCAGATACCAGTCCCACAATTGCCATCGATCCGATGATAAAAAGTAAAAAGTTAGAATCGGTGTAGCTGGTGTGGATGGATGACCCAAACAGAGAATTTACAAAAGGAAGGAGGGACTCTAGCAAGAGCAGGCCTACGACCAATGCCATAAAGGCTGCCAGCAAACCCTCATTAATAAATTGAAATATGAGCTGTGATTTATTGGCGCCTACCGCCTTCCTTACTCCGATTTCCTTGATGCGTCTGATGGAGAGAGCAATAGACAAATTAATGTAGTTGATGCACGCTATCGCAAGAAGACTTAATGCGATGGTCGTAAACACATAAATGTACTTTTTATCGTAGGATGGCTTTTGATTTCCACGGTTGTATTTGAAATGAGCATCTGATAACGGTTGGAGATTTATTCTTTCGAATGTCACCTCTTTGGAGTCGGGCAGGGTGTGCTTAGCGACTTGAATTTTTTGAGAAAGCTCAGTGGCGTTGGTTTGATCGTTCACCAACAAGTAGGCAAAGTAATTATACATTCCCCATGAGTTCGAGTAGCCCTCTCCAAGCACCCGATCCAGGTTTTCGAAAGAGATAACGTAGTTGAAAGTGAAATGAGATTGCTCAGGCACATCTTCAACCACTGCACCCACCTGAAAATCCAGTTGCTCATCTTTCAAAGTGATAATTTTTCCAAGGACATCTGTTGATCCAAAAACCTTGAGTGCAGTTGACTCTGTAATCACTACAGAGTTTAAGTCGGTCAGCGTTTTTACCGGGTCCCCATTTATGACAGAGAAGCTGAAGACATTAAACAGTGATGGGTCTGCCATGAGGAAATCTTTCTCCAGAAAGGAGTCGTCTTCATGCGTTACCAGTACATTCGGATTGTAGGATACATTGGTAAATCTGACGTAGTCATCAATGCCAGGGATTTGACTCTTGAAAAGTGGAGGCATGGGCGCTGCAACCTTTACCCAGAAATTTTCTGTACTGGGATCGCCAGCGACAAGTCGATAAATAGATTTGTAATTGGTGTTGAACCGATCGTAACCCAGTTCAAATTGAATGTGCAGATAACACACTGCACAACACGCGAGACCAAAAGCAAGTCCGAAAATATTAAGCAGGCTACTTTGCTTGTACTTTAACAGATTTCGAAAAGAAACTTTCAGATAGTTAATAAGCATAGCTAATTGATTTGTTCTGATTTTATTTTCGCTGCCGCCCATTAGTGGCAGCCGGATTAACTTTAGTACTTCCCAAAGAACCAGAACGTCTGCTCTACGCCTGCCGTGAGATTGTGCCCACTCACTGTGCATTTCGTGAATATCTCCTTCGATGTCTTCAAGATATTCTGGTTTTATCATCCACCTCAGGACGAAGAGTGCAACATTTTTCATGGAACTTCACCGTTAGATCTCCAGCGAAAGACCGGGTGATGCATTCCATAGTTGCAAGCGAATATTCATCGTATAGGTAAGCGCTTTTTTTCCGTGCGCGGTGATAGAAAAAAATCGTTTTCGTTTTCCGCCCCGCTCCGCGGTAGCCTCACCGAGTGTCGACTTCACAAATCCCTTGGATTCCATTCGCTTAAGGGCTGTTTGCAGCGCGCCCATGCTCACGGTTCGTGTCAGTCTTTTTTCAATGTCCTTTTTGATAGAAACGCCATACCCGTTTTCCAGTATAGAGACGGTCAGTAATACGATCTCCTCAAATTCGCCCAGGTGATATTTTTTCATTATTTAATTCTAAATGTATATAAAATAGACCAACGAAAAAATTACTTTGTGTTTTTTGATTGCTACGACACTGTAAAAAGATAGCCGTGCCCCTTGATGGTGGTAATTTTGATAGAGAGGTCGGGCTTGAGATATTCGCGGAGCTTGGCTATGTAAACGTCCAGATTTCTGGAATTAAAAAAGGAATCGTCACCCCAAATTTTCATCAGGATGTCTTTTCGAAGTATTGGAGTGTTTTTGTGTGCCAACAAGAGATGAAGTAGTGTGGCCTCACGGTGCGAAAGTTTCCTTTCAAATCCTTCCATTTTCAATTCGTATCTCAATGGCAGAAATTCAAATAGCCCAAACTTGATCGATTCCGGAAGTGGTGACGACTTGTTGTTCGTTAATTGAAGCAGGTTGTTGATTCGTACCAATAGTTCTTCAACGCTGAATGGTTTTTTGATATAGTCGTTGCCTCCAGATTCAAACCCTTTCAGTACATCATGAGTTTGTGTTTTTGCTGTCACAAAAATGATAGGCACATCTGCTTTTACATTTCTTATTTCCTTTGCTATGGCGTACCCATCCTTGCCAGGCAGCATCACGTCCAGCACACAAATATCTGGTTCCACTTTTTTGAATAGCGCTATCGCATCGGAGCCATCATCGGTCATTGACACGGAAAAATCTCTACTTTCCAGGCTTTCCTTCACGATTCGACCCAGGAAGGGCTCATCCTCTACATATAGCAATTTATTTCTTCCCATGCTTAGGTAGTGTAACGATAAAAGTACTTCCGTTTTCAGGCTTGCTTTGAACAGAGATTGATCCTTCGTGACTTTTGATGACCTGAGCGACATAGCTTAACCCCAGCCCATAACCTTTCACAGTGTGTAAGTCGCCAGTGGGAACACGAAAAAATTTTTCGAATATTTTTTTATGATAGGATTCTAAAATTCCTATGCCATTGTCTGCAATGGAGCAAACGACTGTATCCATGGATTCAGAAAGAATAATATTTAATGAGGGCGACTTTGGAGAGTATTTTAGTCCGTTGTCAAGCATATTAAAAAGCATGTTAGACAAATGATCTTTGTCACCAAAGACTCTGAAGTCGTCTCCAGACTTTGAGATGGAAATGCTCGCGCCCTTCTTGTCAGCAATTAGCTTGAAGGATTGCACGACCTCTTCTACCAATAGGCCAAAATCAAGTTGCCCCTTGTTGAAGACAGTGTCACCGTTTTCTGACAACGATGCGCTCAATACACGCTCTGTCAACATCGTCAGCCTCCGCAACTCATTTTCGGCTATCTCCAAATATTCCCGTGATGTGTGAGAGTCAAATTGACCTTTGAAATTCTTTAGTCCTTCCAATGCCACGCCCACCGTGGTAATTGGCGTTTTAAGCTCGTGCGAGATATTGCTTATCAGCCCATCTTTGATGCCTACAAGTCTTTGTTGTAGTAGCAGGTTGCGATAGAGGAGCGTGAACGAGCCAATCACCAAAAGTGTCAGTGCAAGAGAAAATAAAATTTGAGGACTAATGTTACCCAGGATGAGCCAGTTGATGTTGTCAAATTCAACTTTAAAAATCCCACTTGGGGTTCGTATTGTGCTTTCCGAAAAAATCAATCTGGAATGATCAGCGCCATCGTCTGCAAGCAGCGCGAGGTGTACGGGTTGGTCGATTCCAACTTTTAGTAATTCTTCACGATACTTCTCTTCTATTACTTTATGGTCCAGTGTGTCAATTTTAAATCGAACTGTAAAATTTCTCCGGTGAGGAATCATGTTGCCATCCTTGGTGGGAGCGATCAGGACGTGTGCATTTGACGTGCTGTCTACGAGTACCTGTATCATTCTCCCATGTTTTTTCCATTCCACTGAATCAGTTTGTGTTTGTGACGTTAAGTCAACGTTCAATAACGTTTTTTGAAGAAGAGAGTCATTGAGTTCAAAAACCGTATTGCGAAACAACATGTGCGTTTCGCGCTGAAAGCGGGATAACTCATTATTGTATTCCATTCGTAACCAAAACAACTCAAGCCCCAATAAGAACACGATGCTGGAGATGATGGCAAGGAGGGTGATTGAGTTCGAGCGGCTTTTCACATTGTAAAGGTACGTTTCAATTCATCTCGTGGATTCGATTTTAACCTTAATTAACATTGCTTACAAGTCATTTAACTAACGCCTGCGTGGTGCTCGCGTAAATTTCGAGGTACAGAAATAGTCAAAAACCAAAATAACATGAGAGTACCTTTTACCATCGCAGCTTTTACGCTGCTGCTAGCAGCGTTCAATACCAGTGCGCAAAATGTGCAGGGTGAAATCATCTACGAATCCAAGATCAATATGCATCGGAGGCTTCCACCGGGGCAGGAAGAGATGAAAAAGATGATTCCGGAATTTAACACCTCAAAAGAACAGTTGGTGTTCTCGGCCAATGAGTCACTCTACAAACCTATTATCGAGGATGACCCAGAGACATTTGACGGAGGAGGTGTAACCATTCAGATGGCCAAACCCCACTTTGAATACTATCTGAATAGTGACACGAAGCAAATAACTTCAAAGCGAGAGTTTATGGGCAAAAGTTTTTTAATCGAGGACGCCTTAGCTGTGCGACCCTGGAAATTTGCCAACGAGACTAAAACAATTCTGGGGTACGAGTGCAAACAAGCTTACTACACAACGGAGGATACAAACCAAACAATTACGGCATGGTACACTTCAGCGCTGAGACCATTTCTCGGGCCAAGCACATATGGATCACTGCCCGGAGCAATTCTGGCACTTGATATTAACAATGAAGACCAGGTCTATGTAGCAACTAAGATAGAGTTGCGTGAATTGAAGAAGAACGAGATAAAAATTCCCAAAGGAGGAGAAGTGACTACAGAAGAGGGTTTCCAGAAGATGCGAGATGAGAGAATAAAACAGATGGGTGGACACGGTGGTGTTGTGATCAGAAATTAGGGTTCTAATTCTATCTGCATTTCGATGAAGAAGTTTCAAATTTTTTTGGTGCTGATATTTTTAGCCACAGCGGCTCTGGCACAGCGATCTACAATTACCGGACGGGTGGTGGACACGCTGGCAGTATCGTTGCCTTCATCGACAGTGATGTTGTTGAGTGCGGCTGATTCTGCGCTCGTCAATTTTTCTGTCACCAATCAGGAGGGCAATTTTCAGATCAAGGGTGTGCAAAATGGAAACTATTTGCTGCGCGTCACTTTCGTTGGCTTTCAAGACTATCGATTGCCGATAAAGATTGCCAATGCTGATGTGAATACTGGAATACTTAGAATGTTACCCAAAACACAGCAGTTAGATGAGATTGTTATTGAGGGCGAGAAGGCACCCGTCACTGTGAAGCGAGATACGATTGAATTCAATGCAGGATCATTTAAAACCAAGCCCAACGCAAACGTAGAAGATCTTTTAAAAAAACTTCCTGGTGTTGAAGTGGACAATGATGGCACAGTGAAGGCACAAGGCGAAGAAGTGAAGCGTGTGATGGTAGATGGTCGTGAATTTTTTGGCCGAGATCCAAAGTTAGCAACCAGAAATCTTCCGGCTGATGCAGTGGACAAAGTTCAGGTGTATGATAAAAAATCAGATCAGGCAGTTTTTACTGGCATTGATGACGGTCAGCGTGAGAAGACCATCAACCTTGAGTTAAAAGAGGAAAAGCGAAATGGCGCTTTCGGTACACTTATGGCAGGAGGCGGTACTGCAGACAGATATGAAGGAAAGGCGAGTATCAATAAATTCAGCAAGACAAAGCAACTTTCATTTCTGGGAATGGGAAACAATACCAACCAGCAGGGATTTTCACTGGATGAGTATATGAACTTTACCGGGGGATCGAGAAACATGATGGGCGGTGGCGGCACGATGCGTATTCAATTGAATAGCGACAATCTTAATGGCATACCTCTGTCGATGGGGAACAATCAAAATGGAATCACCAGCAATTTTGCGGGAGGCCTTAATTTCAACAGAGACTTTACCAAAGACACGAAAGCAGGAGGGAGTTATTTCTTCAATCACACCGATCAGGACGTGAATACAAGCCTTGAAAGGATTAACTACCTGCCGGGTGGTAACTATCTCTTCAATCAAAATAGTCGACAGAAGAATTTGGGTGATAACCAGCGCGTCAATCTACAGCTTGATCACAACATTGACTCCGCCAACTCTGTTAAGTTCACAATAAATGCAGCCAATTCAGAGACTACTAATACTACCTTTAGTCAAAGTGAGACAACCGACACGAATGGTGTATTGCAGAACGAGAGCGAGCGAACCACACGAACTGAGGGGTCGGGATATAACTTAAGTTCGGATTTTCTTTATCGTCATCGTTTTGCCAAAAAAGGAAGGTCAATTTCTGCCAACCTCACTTTTGGATTCAACGATTTTGAAAGCTCAGGTAACATCGGATCCCTTAATTCATTTTATACCGGTAGCGCTGAAACGAGAAATATTCTGCAGGACAATACGCAATCCAATAATGCACTTAATTATGGCGTCAATGCTTCTTATACAGAACCTTTGGGAGGCAGAAAATACCTGGAAGTAAACTACAACTATCGTGTAAACAAAAACGATGTGGATAGAAGAGTCTGGGATGCCACTGGGAGTCAACCCATTTTTGATTCCTTATTAAGCAATCAGTACTCCAGCCAATACATTTACAATCGACCTGCGGTAAACCTTCGATTGATCAGACGGAAATTTAATTTGATGGTGGGAGCTGCTTGGCAAAACACAACCCTCAGGGGAGACTTGCTCTACCAGGAAGTTGAGATTGATAAGACGTTTGAAAATGTTCTTCCTGTGGTTCGGTTCAATTATGACTTTTCAAATTTCAAGCATTTCCGACTCGACTACGAAACTTCAATGCAAGAACCTACGATTCAGGAACTACAGCCTGTGATCAACAATAGTGATCCGCTGAACATTTCGGTCGGTAATCCAGACCTAAGGCCAGGATACTCACATCAAATAAGGGGTAACTTCACCATGTTTGACCCAACTTCATTCATCAGTATGTTTTCATTTGTTACCGTGGACTATACAACCAGTGCGATCTCTACTTCTCAGCGAGTTGACAACAACCTGGTGAGGACAACCCAGCCGGTTAATGTGCGAGATAACATGTCGGTGAATGCGTCAGTTCATTTTGGCTTTCCTATCAAAAAAATAAAAAGCCGTTTCACGCTGATGAGCGATATTACTTCGCAGCGGGGCATCAACCTTTTGAATGATGTGGAGAATACGGTGAGGAGACAAACCATTGGTGGTACTGTTCGCTATTCATATTCTTTAGATGAGAAAGTGAATATTGATTTAAGTGCCTCAGTACAGCGGCAGCGATCAGTCTATGATTTTGATGTGGCTGATCAATTGTTTCTTAATAAAACTTATGAAGCGGAGGCGAATGTGAAGTTCCTTAAGAACTATCAGTTCAATCCCAACTTCAGATTTCTGGATTATACTAGTCAAACAACAGGTTTTAGTCAAACCGTGCCGTTGTTGGATATCTCAGTATCCAGATTCTTGCCGAAGAACAACAGTGGAGAGCTGAAGTTCGGAGTTAGAAACTTGTTAGACAGAAACATAAGTGTAGTACAAACGGCCAACACCAACTACCTGGAACAACGTACTTCCAATAACCTGGGGCGATTCTTCATGGTTACTTTTACATATGCGCTAAATAAGCAATTGAATCCTATGAACGGCAGAAAAGGACATATGATTCGGAGGTAAAGATTTGTTGATGCTTTGACTTTGATCAGAAACAAGTATTAGTCTTATCTTTGAAGGATGAGGCTGATACTTGTTTTTGTTTTGATACTGAGTATGACAAATTATTCTGAACTCCAGGCGCAAAAACTTCCAACCTTTGATGTACAAGGTCACCGCGGTGCGCGCGGTCTTAAACCTGAAAACACGATTCCAGCATTTATTCTTGCGCTTGATTCTGGCGTTACAACGGTTGAACTGGATTTAGCCGTGACCAGGGACGGTAAATTGGTAGTGTCTCATGAGCCCTGGATGTCTGCTGATATTTGTCTCAATCCTGCCGGTGAAGAAATCACTTCGAAGGAAGAGAAGAGCTACAATATCTATGAGATGACCTATGCAGAGGTACAACAATTCGACTGCGGCTCACGGGGAAACAAGCGATTTCCAGAACAAGAGAAAATGAGCACCACCAAGCCATTGTTAAGTGATGTGATCGTAGCAATCGAAGATCACATCAAAAGTTACACCCGATATGAAGTTGACTACAATATAGAGATTAAGAGTGATGAAGAGGGTGATAATAGATTTCATCCTGATCCTGCAAAATTTTCCGACATGGTGTATGAACTGGTCGATCAGTACTTACCCATGGAGAGGGTAGTAATTCAGTCATTCGACTTCCGTGTGTTGAAATACTGGCATGAGAAGTATCCCAATATCAGGCTTGCGGCCCTTGTCGAAAATATTAAGTCGGTAGATGCTAATCTTAAAGATCTTGGGTTTGAGCCCGCAATTTATTCTCCATACTATAAGCTGCTAAATAAATCGAAAGTGGATGCTTTGCATAAAAGAAAAATCAAAGTGATCCCCTGGACCGTAAACGAGATCTCTGAGATGCTGGCATTGAAGGGGATGGGAGTGGATGGATTCATTACAGATTATCCGAACCGTGCCAAACAATTCACCCATACACTGAATATTGTACCCAAGGGCAAATAGAAACTCCTTCGGCATTACGAGGTGAATTCTGTATTCTTGCATTTCGAATCAATTACCTATTTATGACTAAGAAAAAGTATGACGTATACGGCATGGGGAATGCTCTTGTGGATATCGTCACCGAAGTGGACAATGATTTTTTTGCAAAAAATAATATCGAAAAAGGCGTGATGACCCTGGTGGATGAAAAGCGGCAGTTGGAGTTGATGAAAGTGATTGACATGAAAAAGAGCAGAATGTCGGCCGGTGGATCAGCAGCCAACACGCTCATCGGCCTGAATCAGTTCGGAGGTAGTGGCTTCTATACTTGCCTGGTGGCGCACGATGAACTTGGAAAATTCTTTTTGGAAGACCTCAAGAGAAATGAGGTAGACACCAATCTAACATACGACAACTGTCCTCCTGGACATTCCGGACGATGTCTGGTAATGACAACGCCAGATGCCGACAGAACGATGAATACTTTTCTAGGCATGAGTTCTTTTCTCACCACGGAGCATGTCAATGAGCAAGCTATCGTAAACTCTCAATACGTTTACCTCGAAGGGTATTTGGTAGCAAGCCCTAAGGGAACAGATGCCCTGATTGAGGCGAAAAAGATCTCCGAGAAGAATAATGTGCACACTGCGCTTACTTTTTCCGATCCTAATATGGTAAAGTACTTCTACAAGAATTTTGAACAAGTTATTGGCGCAAGTGTCGACTTGCTGTTTTGCAATGAAGAAGAAGCGCTCACGTTTACCGGGGTAGACAGTTTGGAGGAAGCACGTCAAAAATTAAAAGAGGTAGCTAAAAAATTTGCGATAACCCTCGGTGCTAATGGGGCATTGATCTATGATGGCGACACCTTTATTGAAATTGAACCGTATAAAGTAAGGGCTGTAGATACAAATGGAGCAGGAGATATGTTCGCAGGAGCATTTTTGTATGGCATCACACACGGGCACAGTTATGCGGAAGCTGGTAAAATTGCTTCACTGGCGTCATCCCGGGTAGTGTCACAATTTGGACCGCGGCTGGAACCCGAGCAGGCAAAGAAAGTTTTGAAAGACCTGATAGGATTATGAAATTATTGAGAAGGACACTTTTTGCATTTTTTACAATTGCAACATTCGTTGCGTTTGGTCAGACTCCGAAAATCGAGTTTACCGAATACGATTTGAGTAATGGACTGCATGTGATCCTTCATCAGGATAATACCACCCCGATTGTTGCAGTGTCGGTTTTATATCACGTGGGTTCAAAAAATGAAGAACCTGAACGTACTGGCTTCGCGCATTTTTTTGAACACCTGCTTTTTGAAGGATCAGAAAACATCAAGCGAGGTGAGTTTGATAAGTACATCACTAACGCGGGCGGAACCAACAATGCCAATACTTCTAATGATCGCACGTTTTACTATGAAATACTTCCCTCCAATCAACTCGAACTTGGATTATGGTTGGAATCGGAGCGGATGATGCATGCGAAGATCGAGCCTGAGGGTGTAGAGACTCAACGTGAAGTTGTGAAAGAAGAAAAGCGACAGCGCATGGACAACCAACCTTACGGAAGCATTCTGACAGAAATTTTGAAGCATGCTTATAGAGTACATCCCTACCGATGGCCCACAATAGGATCACTCGACCATCTCAACAAAGCAACACTTGAGGAGTTTATTGATTTCTATCACACTTACTACGTTCCGGAAAATGCAACGCTGTCTATTGCAGGTGACATTAATATAGAGGAGGCTAAAAAGTCGATTGATAAATATTTCAAGGACATTAAACGTGGATCGAAGCCGGTGCCGCGTCCAAATGTTGTTGAGCCACCACAAACGAAGGAAGCTCGTGATGTAGTGTTTGACAACATTCAGTTGCCGGCTGTGATTGAGGCATATCATATGCCTGAGCAGGGGACGGATGATGCCTACGCACTTTCGATGCTTAGCACATTATTAAGTGGTGGGCAAAGTTCAAGAATGTATAAGGCGTTGGTGGACGAACAGAAGAAGGCGTATGCGGTGCAAGCATTTCCGTTTGCATCAGAAGATCCTGGACTATATATCATTTTCGGGTTGTCTAATATTGGAGTCCCCGTGGAGGAACTGGAGGAGGCCATGAATGCAGAGATCAACAAGGTACAAACTGAGCTGATCTCAGAAAAAGAATTTCAAAAAATCAGGAATCAGATCGAAAGCGATTACGTGCAGGGCAATTCATCGATGATTGGTATCGCAGAGCAGCTGGCAGACTATCATGTTTACTATGGTGATGCGAACCTGATCAATACGGAGTTGGATCGTTACAAAAGGATTACGCGAGAAGATTTGCAACGTGTCGCAAAAAAATACCTGATCCCTGAAAATCGTGTGGTGCTACACTACCTTCCAAAGTCTGCTCAACAGAAGCCTGGTGACACTCAATTGAAGTCTGACAATTAAGCTGAAGAACTATGCGTTTAGTTTATTTTCTTTCGACACTTATATTCATTGGTTCAGCTGCCCTCGCTCAGGTCGACAGATCAAAGGCTCCGGCCCCCAAGCCAGCCCGCGAAATTAAAATTGGTGAATATCAATCCTTCACACTCAAAAACGGCCTGCAGGTTTTTGTTGTTGAAAATCACAAATTGCCAAGACTGCAAATCTCAATTCAACTTCTTCATGATCCGATATTAGAGGGAGACAAAGCAGGGTACGTGTCGTTAGCGGGTGACCTGATCGGTACTGGGACAACATCGAGATCAAAATCTCAACTGGACGAAGAAGTTGATTTTATAGGAGCTTCGCTGAGCACTGGCCCGTACAGTATGTATGGATCCAGCCTTACAAAGCATACTGAGAAACTCCTCGAACTATTTACAGATGTACTTTTTCATCCCGCGTTCCGTCCGGAAGAACTTGATAAATTAAAGACACAAACAATTTCCGGAATAGCGGCTGGAAAAGATAATCCTCAGACAATCGCAGCAAATGTGCGCAACATGCTGATGTATGGGAAGGATCACCCATACGGAGAGATGTCAACCGAAGAAACTGTTGGTGCAGTTACCATCGAAGATTGTCGTAATTATTTTGACACTTACTACAAACCCAATAATGCATATTTGGTGCTGGTGGGAGACATCTCACTGAAAAATGCTAAAAGTTTGGCGGAGAAAAACTTTGGGGCATGGAAGTCAGGTGAAATAAAACCACTGACTTACCACACGCCAAAGGTCCCACAAAAAACCTACGTTGCTCTAGTCGACAGGCCTTCATCAGTTCAGTCGGTGATCAATATTGCTCATCCAATTTCATTATCGGTTGGTTCGCCCGATGCACTCAAAGCAGGAGTGATGAACGAAATATTAGGCGGTAGTTCTTCTGCCCGACTTTATCTAAACCTGCGGGAGACACATGGTTATACTTACGGAGCAGGGTCGCAGATCAGTAGTGATAGGCTGGTGGGTAGGTTTATCGCTTCGGCCAGTGTACGAAATGAAGTTACCGACAGCGCAGTCTATGAAATGATGTCGGAGCTAAAGCGAATTGTGAGTGAGCCGGTGTCAAGTGAAGAACTGAAAGCTGCAAAAGCGTCTATCGCAGGTTCCTTTGGTCGGTCACTAGAGAGACCACAAACGATAGCAAGCTTTGCAGTAAACACCGCGAGATATAATCTCCCAAAGGATTATTACTCAAGTTATTTACAACGCTTAGATGCCGTCTCAGTCGAGGACATTCAGTCTGTTGCGGCAAAATATATTCAACCTGACCATGCATACATAGAAGTAGTGGGTAAGGGTAGCGATGTGGCCGAAAAACTAAAGCCGTTTGGCGAGGTCAAATATTATGACATTCATGGCAATGAATACGTGCCTAAAGAATCGCAGCCACTGCCCCCAGGTTTGACTGCCGAAAAAGTTATAGACAAATATCTTTCTGCTCTTGGAGGGCGGCAAAAAATAGAAAAAGTGCAGACAGTGAAATTGACTTACAAAGCTAACGCCAT
>JBFWZR010000055.1:0-26156 GCA_050185175.1 Cyclobacteriaceae bacterium | reverse complement strand
GATATATTTTACCTTCTTCAAAAAATGGCGGCTTTACAAACCAACCTTGAACATCAAGATTATCGACTGTGGACTTATACCATATCTCTACAACCTTACCAAGCTGACGATAATCCAACAGAACGTTGTTGAGGTTGGTAATGAGGTTTACTTTTCCCGTTTTGTCAGCAACAGCAAGCTCACTCGGATGCTCAGGTGTGGTGTGTGTAAATGCAAACTTTCCATTCGATGACATAGAGAATGAACCTCCGCCATATGGACGACTGGGGTCATCACCACCTAAATTGTTCGTGAGGGTAGTAACTTTGCCAGCCAGGTTTACATAACCAATTTTCGTATTGCCTTTATCATCATATTGAAAGTAAAGCCCCTTTCCATCTGTATCCCAGGTAGGTGAAAAAACGTCTCTGTCTAGTTTGGTGTCGATCTCTTTTTTGCCTGACCCATCGAGGGTCATCGTGTAGAGCCTGGTGATCTGATAGGTTTGAGTACGATCGTCAAATCCCAAATACGCAATAGACTTTCCATCAGGTGAAACAGCCGGGCTGTGATCTGGGCCTTTGCGTGTTGTAAGTGTATTTACTTTTCCGTCATTTATGTTTACTGAGTACAATTCGGAATTGTCGAAGTCATATTCCCAATCGTCATTTCTGTTGCTTGAAAAAATCAACTGTTTACCATCTAGTGACCAAACAGGCGAACTGCGATGTTGAAAGTTTCCACTGGTCACCTGTCGTGCCGTTCCGCCCTCAGCGGGGACTACAAACAAATGCGCATATCCGGGTTCCATATATCCGGATCCATCGGCCTCATGCTTTAATCGTGTCGTGATGCGAGGTGCATCGGCCCATTTTGCTCCATCAGGTTTTGCAGGAGGTTTCACCAAGGAGAGTTCGTTGCCCGGCACGTGCATGGAGAAAGCGATTTGTTTTCCATCAGGCGACCAAACTAGTCCCCGTGGCGAACGATTCAGTTGAGTTAATTTCGCAAGCCGACCAGTTTTTAACCAGAACACAAAAATCTCTGCACCTTCGTCAGTACTACTCACATAGGCAATTCTACTTCCATCCGGTGACCATGCAGGACTTGATTCACTTCCATCATGTGGCGTCAATTTTTCATTCCCTGTCCCATTGGCATTTACAATCCATAGGTTTCCCTCTCTTCTGTCCGTCATGATGTTCATGCCTCTGCGCACATACACTACCAGATTACCATCCGGGGAGATTTGTGGATCAGTCACCCATTCCAATTCAAACACATCCATTCTGGAAAATGGTTGTTTGTTTTGAGCGAAGGAAGTCAGGATACTTAGTACCCCGATTGATAGCAAGAGAGCACGCTTAGATGTCATATGACAAGATGTTTTATCGGAATTTTAATAATGACCGAAAATACAAATCGGTAGTGCCAATGAGAAGAGACTGTTGGCTAAACGGCTAAGTTCTTCACATCATTGGCGGTCTCGTCTATTCTCGGGTTGCTTTACGCTGTTTATTTCCCTAAAATCGGAAACAAATCAATCCTAACTCCATGCGAATTTTTGTTGTTGCGCTAATTGCAGCCTCTTCTTTTGTGTGTGCTGCGCAAACTATTTCCAAATCTGCTTATCAGGAGCTTGAGTACCGATGCATCGGGCCGTTCAGGGCAAGCCGTACTGTGGGTGCCGTGGGCATTCCGTCTCAACCCAATGTTTTTTTTATGGGTGTAAATAATGGCGGAGTCTGGAAATCAGATGACTACGGGCGTACCTGGAATCCGATTTTTGATGATCAACCGACTGGGTCGGTAGGTGATATTGCAGTTTCTCCGACACAACCAGACATTATATATGTAGGAAGTGGAGAAGGTCTTCATCGTCCTGACCTCAGCGTGGGCGATGGCATTTTTAAATCAACAAACGGTGGAAAATCGTGGACACACGTAGGTCTAAATGATGTGCAACAAATCGGCAGACTGATTATACATCCCACTAACCCTGATATCGTTTTTGCAGCCGGAATGGGTCATCCTTATGGTGCCAATGAAATGCGCGGCATCTTTCGCACTACCAACGGAGGAAAATCTTGGGAAAAAGTTTTCTATATCAATCACAACACCGGAGCCATTCAAATTGAATTTGATCCAACCAATCCGCAAGTTCTTTATGCAGATATGTGGGAGCATCAGGAAGGGCCGTGGGAGAATGCAGCTTTTTCAGGACCAAACAGTGGTCTTTATAAATCAATAGACGGTGGAACTACATGGAACCAGTTAACGAATGGATTACCAGGTGCAGCACAAGGCCTGGGAAGAATTGGTTTTGGAATATCGAAGAGCAACCCGAAAAGAATATATGCTACGGTGGATGCAAGACAGGATGGTGGAATTTACCGAAGTGACGATGCAGGAGAAAGCTGGTCGCTGATTACAACGGACAGAAGAATTTGGGGAAGAGGAGGAGACTTTGCAGAGATAAAAGTTCATCCAGAGAATGATGACATTGTTTTTGCGGGAAATGTGGCCGCATATAAATCAATTGACGGTGGCAAAACATGGTGGTCTTTCAAAGGCGCTCCCGGTGGAGATGATTACCATCGGCTATGGATCAATCCTGAGCATCCGGACATCATGTTTTTTGCTGTTGATCAAGGCGCCACCATTAGTGTGAACGGTGGAAAGACCTGGAGCACATGGTTGAATCAACCCACTTCACAAATGTATCACGTGACAACAGACAATCAGTTTCCTTATTGGGTTTATGGTGGCCAGCAGGAAAGTGGTGCGATTGGCGTTGCCAGCCGGGGGAACGGAGGGCAGATTTCCATGCGAGACTGGATTGGCGTGGGCAATGATGAATACGCAACCATTGCTCCCGATCCTAAAAACCCTGACATCATTTATGGTGGTCGTGTGATGAAGTTCAACAAGAAGACAGGACAATCGCAAAGTGTGTCACCCGAAGCACTGAGGTCAGGCCAATACAGAATGTTGCGCACGTTGCCGTTACTGTTTCATCCAAAAGATCCAAATATGTTGTTGTTCGGCACCAATGTATTGTGGAAAACAACGAACGGAGGCGACAAGTGGGAAATCATTAGTCCAGACCTTACGCGCAAACAACCGGAAGTGCCCGCAAGTGTCGGTGACTTCAAAGCGCCAGAGATGGAGACCATGCAACAGCGCGCAGTGATTTATGCAGTGAGTGCATCACCACTGGAGGTAAACACCATTTGGGCAGGAACAGATGATGGCTTAGTTCATTTGACCAAAGACGGAGGAAAGAACTGGAAAGATGTAACCCCTGCTGCGTTGAAGTCGTGGGACAAAGTTTCGATCATGGATGCCGGTCACTTTGATGCGAACACTGCCTATATGGCAATCAACGCTATTCGCAAAGACGATATGAAACCACATGTGTATCGTACGCATGACGGTGGTGCCTCATGGACTGAGATCACCAATGGCATGAACCCAATGGGGCCAGTGAACGTGGTGAGAGAAGACATCAAGCAGAAAGGATTGTTGTTCGCAGGAACAGAACGAGAAGTTTATTTCTCCATTGACGATGGTGCCAACTGGCAATCGTTGCGCATGAACATGCCGGCCACTTCCATTCGTGATTTGGTAATTCACGAAGACGACCTTGTGATCGGCACGCACGGCAGATCTGTTTGGATCATGGACAACATCAATCCACTGCGCGAGTTGGCGAAAGCGAGTCAGACTCATCTCGTAAAACCTCCCCTTACTATTCGCGTGCGCGACAACATGTTTTTGGATACACCGATACTTCCCGAAGAGCCCACAGGAAAAAACCCTCCCGATGGTGCGATCCTGGATTATACATTGGCGCAACCCGCCAGTGAAGTTGTTTTACAAATAGTTGGAGCAGACGGACAAGTCATCAGAACTTATTCCAGCAAAGACAAACCTGAGGTGCTTGACACGGCATCAATGCAATACCCCACGTACTGGTTCCGGCCAACACAGAAGATCTCGACCGCTGCCGGCCACCATCGTTTCATTTGGGATTTGAAGTATGCACCGCCAGTTGGTGCTTCTCGTCAGCATTCGATTTCAGCTGTCTATCAAAATACACCAACTGGCCCTCAAGGCCCGTTAGTGACCCCAGGAAATTATACAGTGCGTCTTGTTGTTGATGGCAAGTCAATTGAGCAGCCACTTGAAGTGAAGATGGACCCACGAGTGAATATTTCCACTGCCGATCTGCAATCGCAGTTTGACTACTCTATGCAATGTTATAATGCGTATCACGACTTGCAGAAGATGCGTGAGTCGATTGAGACGCAATTAAATGGCAAGAAGAAGTTGAAGAAAGCGCAGTACACCTCTTTGCGAGATATGGTTGGAGAAGGTGCTCCTGAAAATCCGGATGTCATGTACGGTAGTATCACCGAAGTACCAGCTGAAAAGGAGACCATTATTGGGCTGCAGGATAAATTTCTGCACATGCAGCTGGTACTTCAAAATGCTGATGTGAAGCCAACTTCACAGGCGATAGATGGCGTAAAACGGTTACTAGCCATTAAAGCAGAGATGGAGAAGAAAAGGGAAGGGTTGAAGTGATTATATTCGGCCTTGAATCATAGACAAAGTGTGATTTGAGGAAATTCTCGTTATTCTCGATCGGAGTTATCATACACATTCTTCTACACCAATGTGGCTCTGCTACATCGGAAGAGTATTTGATTAAAACATCTGAAGGCTCTGTTGAGATAATTTTAAAAAGAACACCCAAGGTTAATTACCTGATGTGTGTAAGCAATTCAGACACTACGAAATGGCCGCTGAGATATCCTGTATTTCGATTTGAAAAGGGAGACGTGAATAATGACGGTCAGGAGGATTTGGCAGTAGGTGTAATAAAGCCAACACGAAACGATTCCGTTGCCAGGAAAAGACTATTCCTATTTGAGATTAGAGATAAAACAGTTATTCCAATGTGGCTTGGCTCATCATTAGGCCATCCTCTGGAAGATTTTAAGTTATACACAAGGGAAAATAAATGGACAGTAGGAGCGATCGAAAAAGAGAATAATGGATTATATCTGGTGGCGGAGTATCAATGGCTGGGTTTTGGGCTTTCATTTACGAACTATTTGGAAAGAAATATTTCGTTGGAAAAAGCCAAGTCGATACTGATATCGAAAAACTAAGTATGCTATATTTGTAGAAATACGAAAATGCATGAATCAATTTCTTAAATATGTTGCAAGCACACATGCGATAGTTGTTTTCTTATTTGTTCTGGCTTGTGATAGCAAAACTGCCAGTGAGTCCACCACTGACACCGAGGAACAGATCGAGAAAGAATCAAATGCGGAAATGGTCTCGGCATCGGGTGCAAATTATCAAGAGTTAAGAGATCAACTTCCTACATTTGATCTCAATCAGGACTTGTCAAACAAGACCGTGGGCGAGCTTAGGATATTGCGCAATACAATACCCGCCAGATATGGATACTTATTTATGAGCTCTGATCTGCGTAACTACTTCTATAACACGCCCTGGTATTCAAAATTGATGGAGTCAAGGTGGTATGGTGACTGTGAATACAGCGGATTGGAAAAAGCCCCGCCCATAGAGTATTCGCCAGAGGAAAAAGCCTTCATGGAAAAAGTTAAGAAGCTTGAAGAGGAAAAACGAGGTGAAAACTACATCACACGAAATGGCCTTCAATACGCGAATGTGAACAACATCGTAAACGCTTGGCAATATGGCCAACTACCAAAAGAGCTTCTTGATGGGTTAGATCGAAACGGTTTTGCCATAGTGCCTCAAAAAAATGTTCAGTTGTTCCATGTCTATGAGCAGAACGATTACAGTCAGTCTCAAAATTTTGTATCTACCGATATTTACCTCCAGCTTTTTCATATGCATTTTTCCTTCATGTTACGCGGATTGGAGGAAGAACGGTTTGTTCCAATACTTGGTGAACTACTGTTCGGTATTATGGATCAAGCGAAGCTTTTAAAAAGCCAGACGGATGGGTCAGACTATAAAGACGCAATCGAGTACAATGAAGCGTTTTACGCTATACCCCTGGAGATACTGGGAGCTAAAGGAGTGGAAAAGCCGATGGCGTTTAAAGAAAAAGCGTCTAGAGAACTTGCCTTGATCGATGCTGGTGCGTCAACGTTCTCATCTCTTCTCCCGGCATATGAGCAAATTGAATTTCCATATGACCTGTTTAAACCGAGGGGTCACTACACAAGAACTGACACACTCAAGCGATATTTTAAATCAATGCAATGGCTACAAACAGCCCCATACTGTTTGGCGGAAGACACTGATTTCAAGCGTGCATTGGTTATCGCATTTATTTTGAATAATGGTAAAGGTAAATCGGGAAAGACGCTAACTGATCTTTACCGTTCCATTCTAGAGCCTACCTCTTTCTTGATTGGCCAACCAGATAATATCTCCATATTGGACGTTTGTAATGTTTTGAAAAGAACGCAAATCACAGAAGTAAACAAGCTCTTTGAATTGGAGACGATGAGCCTGGTTCGAAGGGAATTGCAGTCGATCCAAAATAAGAACATCATCAAGCCAAAAATAGAAAATACGTGTAGCGATAAAATTAATTTCATGCCGTCCAGATTTGTATTGGACAATGAGGTTCTTCAAACGATGGCAGATATCGAAAACAGACCTTTTCCGAAAGGGCTTGATGTTTTGGCATCTTTTGGCAGCGAAGCCGCTGAAAAGGAATTACTAAAAGATGGACAAGAAGTGAAAAGTTGGGATAAGTTTTTGCCCAACCTTCAGAAGATGAAGTCAAAGTACAAGAACTATGAGGAATGGGATGCTACCGTTTATGCGAAGTGGATAAAAGGCTTGAACGCGATGTTGAAGCCGGAATCTAAGTATCCATCATTTATGCAGCTCCCTTCATGGAGCACAAAGAATCTGAATACTGCACTGGCCTCCTGGGCTGAACTAAAGCATGATGCAATCTTATATGCAGAACAACCCTTTGCAGCTGAGTGTGGAGGTGGTGAAGACTGTGAACCACCACCTGAGCCATATGTGGTAGGCTATGTAGAACCCAATACTAACTATTGGAAGGAGGCATTGGATTTACTTGCGCTCACAGAGAAGCTATTGACCCGGCACGGTCTTTACAGCAATAGCCTCAAAAGCCGCCAGTCACAATTGCGAGAACTATGCACGTTTCTCTTGAACGTAAGCGAAAAGGAACTAAGAGGTGAGAAACTGTCTGAACAAGAGTATAGAACTATCGAGCTTATTGGTACTAATGTTGAAAATATCACACTGTCAATTGTCGGTGTTTATGAGTGGAATGCGGTATCTGGACCAGATAAGGAGGTTGCGGTTGTTGCCGACATCTATACGAACAACATGGGCGAGAAAGCGGGCATACTACATGCCGCAGTTGGCTATGTAAATGATCTATATGTGGTAGTTGAAATCGAAGGCTACCTGTACCTTACCAAGGGCGCCACTTTAAGTTACTATGAATTTCCAGTTCCCCTTGATAGTAGATTAACCGATGAACAGTGGCAAGAAATGCTTCAAAAAGGAGAAGTATACCCGCCTCCATCTTGGATGAAGGATGTCACAATAATTCTTGATAAGTCACTTGAACCAAAGGTAAAGGCTTATAATTATAGTTCGGGGTGTTAAGTCGCCACCTTGTATTCATACTGACCATTTGGTTTTTTTCTTCTTGCGCTCCAAAGGAAGAGTTAACTCTTACCTTTGGGGGTGATGTAATGCTTGATCGTAGCATTCGAAAACAGATAACTTCGAAGGGTGTTGACTACTTTTTTGATGATATCGAACCAGTATTTAAAGATGCGGATTTTGCGATCGTAAACTTGGAGTGTCCCGCTACCACTGAACAAACACCCCTTACCAAAAAATTTATTTTCCGTGCAGATCCAGAATGGCTAACTTCTGTGCACAAGTCGGGAATCACCCATTGCGTAGTTGCCAACAACCATAGTTATGATCAGGGTAGAAGCGGCCTTGTGTCAACGGCAAATAATTTACGTCAGGCTAATCTGACACCCGTTGGATATGGCATTAACCAGACAGAGGCGTGCGCGCCAGTACTTTTGGAAAAACAAGGGATCAAAGTCGCGGTGTTTTCAAGCGTGACGCTAAACCTCGAGTCTTGGGCATATCTGGAAAATGAACCTGGTATGTGTCAGGCTTCTATTGAAAATCTAGAAGACCAAATTGAGCAGTTCAAAAAGTTAAACCCAACTTACTTTGTTGTCGTCTCACTACATTGGGGTGTTGAGTATCAGGTGCGTCCTACTTCTCTGCAAAGACGACAGGCCGAAGCACTTATTAAATCTGGAGCGGATGCAATAATTGGCCACCATCCCCATGTTATACAGAGTTATGATATTATTGACGGAAAACCTGTTTACTACAGCATTGGAAATCTGATTTTCGATAATCCTAACCCGCTGACAGCCGAGGGAATATTGGTTAACTTAAAGATTGCCAAGCACGAAAGCGCATCAAGTGTTACTCCCTATCGGATAATTAATGGAAAGCCATATTTACTTGATAGCGAGGAAAAGATCAAACTTGTTGAAAGGTTGAAATCTTTCTCAGATCATTTGCCCGCTATGAATTAGTAATAATATACCGATCGGTATATTATTACTATCTTTGCTTTGCAAATGGGCAAAGCAGAGCGTACACGCCAGTTTATAGTTGAGAAAACAGCGCCAATCTTCAATAAAAAGGGGTTTGAGGCCACTTCGTTGTCTGACTTGACCAAGGCCACAGGCCTTACGAAAGGGGCCATCTATGGCAACTTCTCCGACAAGGAGGAGATTCGAAAAGAAGCCTTTGACTACGCGATGGAGAAGGTCAAGGCATTGGTGGGTGAGCACTTGATGGGGGCAACGACCTATAAAGATCAACTGATTGCGGTCGTCAATTTTTATGCCTCATACGTTTTAACCCCACCTATTCCCGGTGGATGCCCCTTGCTCAACACTGCCATCGAAGCGGACGATCACGACACCGGAATGAGAAAGAGAGTAGCAGTTGAGTTGAATTCAACTGTAAATTTTATTGAGTCTCTGTTGAATAAAGGTATCAGCGCGGGAGAGTTCAAGTCAGATATCGATTCAAAATCATTGGCCTATCTTTTTTTCTGCAGCGTTGAAGGCGCACTTATGTTTTCTCGCGCGGAGCGTTCAAGTAAATCAATGGATGCGGTGGTCGATCATTGCAAGGAAATATTAAATCAAATAAGTAAATAAAACCAACATGGGACAAAGACGAGTAGTAGTTACTGGATTGGGAGCCGTTACACCCCTCGGGAATACGGTGAATGAATTTTGGAATAATTTGATTGACGCAAAAAGTGGAGCAGCCAACATCAGGAAGTTCGATACTTCAAAGTTCAAGGTGAAGTTTGCCTGCGAAGTAAAGGGTTTTGATCCGCTCAATTATTTTGAAAAAGGAGAGGTGAGAAAGATAGATCCATTTACGCAATATGCACTGGTGGCTTCAGGCGAAGCGATAGCAGATTCACAACTCAATCTCGAATCAATCGACAAAACACGCGTAGGGGTCATATGGGGTTCTGGTCAGGGTGGATTCACAACTTTTCAAAACGAAATCGTTGACTTTGCCCGTGGTGATGGGACCCCGAGGATCAATCCGTACTTCATTCCTAAAGTGATTGTTGACATCGCTTCTGGTTGGATTTCCATCAAGTACGGATTCATGGGACCGAACTTTACCACGGTGTCAGCTTGCGCCACTTCCAATACCGCGATCATAGATGCAATGAATTATATCCGTTGGAATAAAGCGGATATTATTATTTCAGGTGGATCAGAGGCCGCAGTGAATGAAGCGGGTATCGGAGGATTTAGTGCAATGAAAGCTTTGTCCACACGAAACGATGATCCTGCAACGGCCTCTCGTCCTTTCGATGTCGGTCGTGATGGATTTGTGATGGGTGAAGGTGCTGGAGCTTTGGTGTTGGAAGAATACGAGCACGCAAAAAAGAGAGGAGCAAAAATTTATGCGGAAGTTGCCGGAGGAGGAATGTCTGCCGATGCCTATCACTTGACCGCTACACATCCGGAAGGATTGGGCGCGATGCTAGGGATGCAGTGGGCACTGCAAGATGCAAACCTAAAACCAACAGATGTCGATTACCTGAATCCACATGCTACATCAACGCCATTGGGAGACGTGAGTGAGATGAAGGCGGTGGTCAAAGTTTTTGGCGAGCGACCTGATCATCTACATCTAAGTGCGACCAAGTCGGCCATTGGTCACTTGCTTGGAGCTGCAGGTGCTGCGGAGGCGATTATTTGTTTGAAAGCGATTGAAACAAGTACAATCCCTCCGACCATCAACACACAGGAGATTGATCCGGAAATGCCTCAGGGTCTTAACCTTGTTTTGGGACAAAAAATGAAAAAAGAGACCAAAGTGGCGATGAGCAACACCTTTGGATTTGGTGGCCACAATGCCACTGTGGTAATGAAAAAAGTTGGTGTTTAAACGGCATTTGTAGCGTACTTAATTCATTGACAACACCTAAGTAAAACCTGTACGCTACCTTTGATTCGTTTATCGGGTTAAAAACAATTTCTTCGATGCGACAATCAATGGATAAATTAATTTCCTAATTTCACCTTCCTAAAAAAATCTTACCATTATGTTAAAGAAGATAATAATCGGAATTGGTGTCCTGGTTGTGATCATTCTCGCCATTGCGTATATAATGCCAGGGCAAATTGAAGTGTCCAAAAGCATTAGCATAAATGCTCCTGCTGCTTATGTCTTTGAAGAAATCAATGACTTGAAAAAGAATCCGGACTGGTCTTACTGGAATAACCTTTACAAAGACAATATGACCGTGAGCTATGGCCCCACAACTGCGGGAGTTGGTGCCATGTCTGAGTGGGATGGACCGGAGTCGGGAAAAGGTAAGATGACAATAACGGAAAGCGTTCCGGATCAATCTATAAAAATGGATTTGGATTTCATGGAACAAGGAACGGCAAAGGCATGGTACACATTTGAGCCGGAGGGCGAGGGTACGAAGTTAACAACTGGCTTTTTCACAGACTTCGGCATGAATCCTATCGGCCGATTGATGGGAGGTTTGTTTGTAAAGGGCGAAATGGAAAAGTCTTTTGATTACAATCTGGGCAGGCTAAAGGAGATTGCTGAAGCGAAACCTAAGTTTACGGTAGCCATCACTGAAGTACAAACGCAACCTATGAGTTATGTTGGCATTAGCACCACCATAGGTACTGAGGATGGAAATGCTATCAGCGCACAAATGGGTAAGTCTTTTGGTGAGTTGATGACCATGCTGGGTCGCGCAAAAGTATCCATGACTGGAGTGCCTATGTGCTTGTATCCGAAGTACGATGAGGAAGCCAAGCAAATGGAAATGGTTTGCGCATTGCCTGTGTCTCCCGGATCAAAAGTTCCTACAAAATACCAAGTGATGGAGATTCCAGGCGGCAAAGCTGTTAAGGCAATTCACATGGGGGACTACCACACCTTGGAGAGCACTCATCAGCAAGTTAATACCTACATAGCCTTCAAGAAACTTGAAATTAATGGTGTGCCATGGGAGTCCTACGTGACTGATCCCGGTGTAGAGAAGGATACAGCGAAATGGATAACTGAAGTTTATTATCCGGTGAAGTAAGAGATCGCGAATGATAAAAAAGTCGGGTTACGCTCGACTTTTTTGTTTTAGAGAAACCTCAAAACTATTTAGACTTGTCAAAGCTAAAACCACCTTGGCAAAAAGATGAAAAAGGAGATTAACGTAGCCATGAGTAACACGTTTGGTTTTGGTGGTCACAATGCTACCGTGGTGATGAAGAAGCTCTAAAAATTTGAGATTTCAAGTGTAATTTTTCATAGTGGAGACAGTCTAACTCCACTATGAAATTCAACATCTTCAAGAAGAAAAAGGAAGAACAAAAGCCTAAATCGAGGCTTCGTGAGTGGCGCGAGGCAATTGTATTTGCAGTAGTTGTAGCCACACTTTTTAGGTGGTCATTAGTGGAAGCTTTCGTGATACCGACTCCATCGATGGAGAACTCTCTACTGGTAGGAGATTATCTTTTCGTGAGCAAGATTCATTACGGAAGCAGAACACCACGCACCCCGCTTCAGATCCCACTAACACATCAAAAAATTTGGGGCACAGAAATTCCGTCATATCTCGATTGGATTCAATTGCCGTCATATCGCTTGCCCGGATTTCGTTTTGTCGAAAGGGGAGAGTCGGTAGTGTTCAATGTGCCGAAAAATTTATTGGACCCAACAGAACGACCCGTTGATTTGAAAACCTATCTCGTAAAACGCTGTGTAGCAGTTGGCGGAGATGAATTAGAAATAAGGAATAACCAGTTGTTTATCAATGGTGAGATTTCAAAAAATCCGCCTGAAATGAAGTTGAGCTATGTAGTGACAGCGAAAGATGAGATACACCAACGAAATTTTTCATCCCTTGATATGAACAGCGATGATTACTCCTTTTTGGGAAGAACATCTGATGCGAAGGCAGTGTATAGAATGCTGCTTACTTCTGATCAATTGTCTGAGCTAAAGCAAGCGTCATATATCACCTCGATTGAAGATGGAAGTAAATTTAACGAAGCAGGAGGTGCGCCACTGTTTCCGTCATTGATGAACGGACAGTGGACCGCTGAAAACTATGGACTACTCAAAATTCCAGCAGAAGGTTGGACAATCAAGATAGATCCATCTACACTTGATCGATATGGGGAACTAATTGAAAGGTATGAAGGCAATGAAAATGTCTCTGTTAACAACGGTCAGCTCACTATTGATGGCGAGGCCGTCACAGAGTATACCTTCAAGCAGGACTATTACTTCATGATGGGTGACAATCGCCACAACTCTCTCGATTCAAGGTACTGGGGTTTTGTACCAGCTGATCACATTTTAGGAAAGCCACTTTTTATCTGGATGTCAATTGACAGCGAGGCGCATTTGTTACACAAGATCAGATGGAATAGACTGTTTAGTTTGATCGATTAGCTATCGTGTTCTGATCCAGTCGTAAGCTTCCTCCTCTTCTTCGAACACACCAAGTTGCACGCCCTGACTTTTGAATTTGTCCTCAGCGTCAAGCTTGAATTTTTCCATGGGATACTCAGCGTAGAAGTCTTCACTTAGCACTACTGCATGAATTTTCACCTGTGCTTCGTTAAAGAGCAAATCTTCCCAAGCCTCTTTGAACCACTTCTCAGTTTCTTCATCCACTTCACCCAAGGCTTGGGTGTCAGCTAGCCAGGCGAGGTAATCATAAACCTTACTAAGTTTCAGGTATTGCTTTTGAATAGCCACCAAATTCTCTCGAAAGATTTCTCCAGGTGTTTCCTTTTTCCATCGATGTCGCAACACGGGTAGCGAATCGTCCAGTTCGCAGACAACGTATTCGTTTTCAAATATCAGTTGAACCATAGGTGCAAACGTTTGTATTGATTGGGTAAGGCCGTGTCTATCAATATAATCAATTTTGTCTATTTTTAGTAGGCACGTTTTATTAGCGAACTCCTTCTTTACTTGACTTCTTCCAGAAATAAGATTGTTTTCATCTTCGGTGTCTCCGGTTCCGGAAAGACGACCCTGGGCCAAATGTTGGCGGGCAAACTCAACGCTTTGTTTTTTGATGCTGACGATTATCACCCTGAGGAAAACATTGTCAAAATGCGGGCCGGTAACCCGCTCAATGACCAAGATCGAAGAGGTTGGTTACAGCGACTTCATGCACTTGCAAAGGAACAGTTGGCTAGTGGAACCGCAGTCATCGCCTGTTCAGCCTTGAAAGAAGATTACCGAAGGCAATTGATGTCCGGGATTGAAAATTCCTGTACTTGGTTTTTGCTGAATGGTTCTAGTGAATGTATTTCAGAAAGAATGAAGGGTCGCAAGGGCCACTACATGCCAACTTCATTATTGAAGTCTCAGTTTGATATTCTGGAGATTCCAACTTACGCAATTTCATTTGATGTCAGTTTGTCTCCTGATAAAATACTAGATTTAATGCTGTTACATTTTCGCAAGATGAATACTTCCGTTGGAATAGTTGGTTTAGGTGTGATGGGCAAGAGCCTGGCGAGAAATTTTGGGAGGAATGGCTTTAAACTTTCCTTATTCAATCAAAGGGTAGATGGAAAAGAAGAGGGTGTTGCGCTACAGTCAATTTCATCCTATGCTGAATTGAAAAATGCGTCTGGCTTTGAGGATATTACTCAGTTTGTCCTGTCACTCTCGAAACCGTGCGTGATTATCTGTATGATCCCGTCCGGAGAACCAATGGATATGATGCTACAACAACTTCTTCCATTATTGGATAAAGGGGACATTGTTGTGGATGGTGGCAATTCGCACTACAAGGAAACAGAACGAAGACAGGCATTGGCTGAAGAGAAAGGCGTCAACTTTATTGGTGCTGGAATTTCAGGTGGAGAAGAAGGCGCGTTAAATGGTCCTTCCATCATGGTTGGTGGAAACAAAGAGTCATATGATAAAATCGCGCCATTGTTGGAACGGATTGCCGCAAAAGACAAAAACAACAAGCCATGTGTAGATTGGATTGGCAATTCTGGTGCGGGGCATTTTGTGAAGATGGTTCACAATGGCATTGAGTATGCTGAAATGCAGTTGCTTGCAGAGGTGTATAGTATTTTGCGTTTTGGACATCACCTAAACCCAGATCAAATTGCCGACATTTTGGAGAAATGGTCAGGAACTGAGGTCGACAGTTATTTGCTCACAGTGAGTGTTGATGTCCTTCGTAAGAAAGAGAACTCGGGGTGGTTAATTGACAAAATTTTGGACAAGGCCGAGAATAAAGGCACTGGTAGCTGGACGACTATTGCTGCGGCTGAGCTCGGTGTTCCGATCCCGACTATCACAGAGTCGTTGTTTGCGCGATATGTCTCTGCGTTCAAGAATGATAGGAAATCACTGGCTGAAAAATTGAAAATAGATCGGGAAAAATTGAACATGCCCCTTGATGACTTGAGGGAAGCGTATCAGGTGTGCAGGATCAGCAATCATCATCAGGGGTTTCATTTAATTGAAGTCGCCTCCAAAAAATATTCATGGAATGTGAATTTGTCAGCATTGGCAAGAATCTGGACCAATGGATGTATTATTCGCTCTCAACTGATGGAAGAACTTGTTGGGTCCTTTAATCAATATGAGTTGATTTTGAATGATCCCATCCGGCAAAGGAAAATCAAAAGCGAAATCCAAAATACAAGTCAGTTGATATCAGAAGCATTGGCATCAAATATTCCGGTTCCTGCAATGGCCAGTGCGCTAATCTATTTGCAGTCGATTACAATCGACAATTCAAATGCAAACTTTATTCAAGGGCAACGAGATTATTTTGGGTCGCATTGTTATCAAAGAACGGATGACCCAAGCGGTTCATCGCATCACACAAATTGGAAATAAGAAAATAATGAAGCAGTATATAACTCTAACGTTTGTAGCTACACTTCTTGTAGCATCTTGTTCGACAAAGAAGGAGTCAGAACAAGAGAAGACATATGTTGGAGAAGTAGAAGTATTGAGTGATCAGCTCAATACAATAATTCCTTCCGGAGCAAGACCAGAACTTATTGCAGATGGTTTTGATTGGAGCGAGGGGCCACTTTGGCTGAGCGAACAAAAATTATTGATCTGGTCTGACGTTCCCATCAACAGAATTTATCAATGGGATGGTGATAGCGTTTCAGTCTATCTGGAACCATCTGGCTATACTGGACAGACACCAAGAGGAGGTGAGATGGGATCCAATGGATTATTACTTGACGCGCAAGGTCATCTGGTGCTATGCCAGCATGGTGATCGAAGGATAGCGAGAATGGATGCAAGCCTATCAACTCCGACAGCGTCTTTCACAACTCTTGCCGACAATTTTGATAGCATGAAATTCAACAGTCCGAATGATGCGGCATTTGGTCCCAATGGTAATTTGTATTTTACTGATCCTCCTTATGGGTTGGAACAACAAGCGGCTGATTCATTGAAGGAAACAGAGTATCAAGGTGTGTATCGTATTTCTCCTGAAGGTGAAGTTTTTTTAATGACCAGGAATCTGAGTCGCCCGAATGGTATTGCGTTTAGTAGAGACTATTCGAAATGCTATGTGTCTAACTCTGATCCAGAGCGAGCAGTCTGGTTGGTTTATGATGTCGATCAAGACGGAAACCTGACCAATGAATCAGTTTTCTTTGATGCTACATCTATGGTTGAAGAAAACAATGGACTACCGGATGGGATGAAAGTAAATAAGAAAGGATTTCTTTTCGCCACTGGCCCCGGAGGTGTCTTTGTATTTACTCCTCAAGGTGAGCATCTGGGTACAATAAAAAGTGGTGCGCCCATCTCAAATTGCGCACTCAATGAAGATGAGTCTGTGCTTTTTATGACTTCCGATGCCATGATTCTAAAAATAGACTTGGTTAAATAAAATAGGCTGCCTCAAAAGCACTGGCCTGATTTCTGAGCGTAGCGAAGAATCTCTTGTTATTACATCTTTAGTCAGATGTTTCGCTCACGCTCAACATGGCGATAGCTTTTGGGACAGCCCTCTTAAATTCTATTAATAAGATTTATATCGAAACTCCTAGATCTTTCAGGTGTTGTTCTGATACTACCTTCAGTGCGGGAGGTGGATTTAGAGACAAACATTTCTTGTACGACTTGATGGCATTTTTATTGTCGCCTTTCTTTAGATAGCCATCACCCAGACTATCCCAAACATTAGCACTTTCGGGATGCTTTTTTGCGTTGAGTAAAAGCAGTTCCAGGGCTTTGTCATCTTTATTTTGTCCCATCAGTTGATAGGCGTAAACGTTGAGCTCGGCTTCTGTGGCGAGGTCGATCGAGGCTTTCATTAGTTGCTCAGCTTCTTCCCCCTTTCCGGACGCTGTGAGTAATCCTGCTTTAATCCTGTTCGTTGTGAAGCTGTTGTTGGCAGCGACAGCCTGATTGGCATACTTGAGGCCCTCTTCAAGATGAGTATTATTTTGCAGTGCATAGTTCGCAGCGCTGTTTGGCCCAATCCAATTGAATCCTTTCACACCTTTTAATTCTTCTGCAGCATTTGCCATCACGATGTCATTTACTGCGAATTCTACCTTAACGGGAAATTGTTTTTTCTCCCAATTCAAAACCAGTTCAGCTGAGTTTTGGTCGATATTGATAAAGTCATAGGTTAAACGCTCGGTGTGAGGGATGTCGCGCAATTGAATAGGAGCGCGCATTTGGTCGTTGCTGGCGATGTAAAAGAAGCTACCCCATGACTGGTTGTCGTTCGATAGAATCACCTCTCCGCTGTTGTCGGCATTGATTACGAAGAACAGCCCGTATTTTCCAGCGGGCACATTTTTGCCTGCGAATTTGGCATGATGAGAAAATTCTATAGTTGTGTTTTCATTTGCACCAGCTCGCCAGGGGGCATCATTGCCAAGTCCAAAGGTTTGTTTGTTCCATCCATAAGGTACCATCTTACCCCACACTTCTCGATCTCGGACGGCAGGGCGTGAGTAGTTTACAGTTATGGTTGATATTCCAATTGTTTGAGATGCCGAAGCTGCAGGACTTGGCGACCTCGGTGTGGTGATTTGCGCTTCACTCACGATGGCTCCTGCCATGAGCAGCGCGGCTACAAAAGTTTTGATAGAAAAAGATTTCATAGGAAGGTTAATGTTTTGTTGATAAGGGTATGAACGGTTTGCTCGGATGAGAGGTACGTCATCTTAACGGATGGCGCCATATCAAAATGAACGGTTTATTCTGTGTCCGTGAAAATGTATGCATCCCCTACAAGGGGGTATAACAGAATTTAGCTAGGAGAGAAAATCCTTTTTGCTTTTGTCCCAATAGTTAGGCTCGAGCGTAGTGGTTTTTTGATTCCAATAGTCAGGTGTAACTTTTTTCCCTTCGGAGGTTTTTAGTTCTCGGTTGTAAACTTTTACGATCGGATTTAACGTGATATCCGGAGCTGCGATCGTGAATGTAGCTGGCTGACCTTCGACTTTGGCTGGTACTTCTTGAATTACTGTTTCATGATTATTGATGGCCAATAGATTTTTTAAAAACTCAGCACGCTCTCTGGTAACCCCCTCTTCGATAATGCGGTGAGCCTTCTCGTCTATTTCTATGATCTTATGTTCAAATTTCAGCAACGACATATCAGAAACTTTCGAGACAAAGTTTTTTAATGAATTCAAAAACAGGACTGTAAAAACCTGTTACCAATATTCCCAATACACAGGCACTCATGGCAATCCTTGAAGGATAGTCGCTTTGGAAATAGCCAATTGGTGCGTCCGACTTATTGATAAACATCGCCTTTACTACCAGTAGATAATAATAAAGCGAGATCACTGCATTAAGTACAGCAATAAATAGCAGGGTGTAAAATCCACTCTCAGCGGCTGCCGTGAAAAGAAAGAACTTTCCAAAGAAGCCAGCCAATGGTGGAATGCCCGCAAGAGAAAACAAAGCGAGCATCATGGTAAGACTCAATCTCGGATTGGTCTTATACAATCCATTGTAGTCGGAGATATTAGTCTTGCCAGATACTTGTTCCACCGCGACTACAACGCCAAATGCAGCGAGGTTTGAAAAGACATAAATCAAAATAAAGTAGATCACCGTAGCCATACCCAACGGTGTGCCACCCACCATGCCCAACAGAATGAATCCGGCCTGGGCTATGGATGAGAAGGCGAGGAAGCGTTTAAGGTTTTGTTGTCTAATGGCAAATAAATTTCCGATCGTCATCGTGAATATGGCAGTACCATACACCACCTGTTGCCATACCTCCCGTAGCGGCCCGAAGATAGAAGCAAAGAAGATGAGGAGCACAAAAATGGCCGCGCCTTTTGAAACGACAGAAAGGTATGATGTAATGCTGGTAGGGCTGCCTTCGTATACATCGGCTGTCCATAGATGAAATGGAACAATGCTGATTTTGAATGCCAGGCCGGAAAACACAAACACAAAGCTCAATACGGTTAGTAAATCTCCCGATAGCTTAATGTCATTAAAATATAGAGTTCCCGTTGTGCCATAGAGCATCGAAATGCCGAACAATAAAATGGCAGATGAGAAAGCGGATGAAAGAATCAGCTTGATTCCTGCCTCAGCAGATTTGCTTTTATATTGTTCGTAAGATGCCGCTGCAGCAATTGGAATTGTCAAGAGCTCAAGGCCGAGGTAAAACATCAGCAAGTGGCCAGCAGAAATCATGTAACTCACTCCGATCACACTGGATATGATCAGCAAATAAAACTCCGTAACCCGGTTGAAATTATTTCGTGAGCGAAGCCATGAACCGGATTGGAGAAAGACAACTAGAACCCCGAGATTCAAAATATTTTTCATCAAGGTTCTAAGAGAATCAGCGATGAACATTCCGCCAAACAAACTTCCTGTTTCAGTAGGTAGGAAGCCGATAAGTGTAACAATCGCAAAAAGGATGGAGGCAGAGGTGATGATGTTTGTTTTTTTCTCCTCGCTGAAGTTAAGTTCCAGGAGCAATAACACGACCACGGCTGCAATCAGCAGCCACTCATGTCGCATCAAAAGTAATTCCTGTACACTCATCTATTTCAAAACTAATTTGTCCACAATAGGTCCAAGACTATCCCAAATCATATTTGATAACCATAAAGGTGCAAGACCAATTACCAGTATCCCTATAATCAACGAAACCGTTGCAACCTTTTCAAACCATTTGGTTTTTGGAAAGTCATTATACTCTTCTGATCGCACAGGTCCCATCAATAGCATTCCCACAACTCTTAAGATATAGACAGCGGTAACTACTATGGATGACACAGCAATAATGGTTGCTACTCTGTGGAAAGTATCATTGTGCTGAAAGGCACCAACGAAAATGGTCATTTCTGCTACGAAACCACTAAGTCCGGGTAGGCCCAGTGACGCAAGTCCACCAATAACATAACAAACGGAGAGGAAGGGGAGTACTTTCATCAATCCACCCATTTGAGTTATAATGCGCGTGTGAGTTCTTGAGTAAAGCATTCCAATCAACGCAAAGAAAAGAGCTGTCATTAATCCGTGCGAGATCATTTGAAGGACCGCGCCATTGCTCGCTGTCTTATTGAGCATCAGTAGTCCGAATAGCACCAGGCCACAGTGGCTTACCGAAGAGTAGGCATTGATGTATTTCAGATCTGTTTGGACGATGGTTGCCAGTGCTCCATATAATACGGAGATCGAAGTCAGGATGAGAAAGATCCACGACATTTCGTTTGCGGCCTCAGGTAGAAGAAAAATGGCAACTTTAAGACACCCGTAACCTCCTAGCTTCATCAGCACACCGGCATGCAACATGGATACTGCAGTTGGAGCAGAACTATGTCCATCGGGTGACCATGTGTGAAATGGAAACAAAGCACCAATTACACCAAAGCCAATAAATAGCAACGGGAAGAATATACGCTGCATTTCGATGGGGAATGTTTGCTTGCTGAGTTCGATGATGTTGAACGTGCTGATGTCCGCAGTAAAATAGACACCCAAAATACCTACGACTAGTAAAGCAGAACCACCCATCAGCATCAATGTGAGTTTCATTGCCGCGTACTCCTTTGGTCCACTTCCCCAGATTCCGATAAGTAAATACATTGGAATTACCGCCAATTCGAAAAACAGAAACATTACGAACAGGTCTAGCGATACAAAGAATCCGTAGACCCCTGTTGCCAGCACGATAAGCGATATGAAGAACTCTTTGTAAAGATTATTTACTTCCCAGCTTGCAAATACACCCGTGAAGATGACAATGGAAGTAAGCATGATCATGGCCACAGCAATTCCATCCACACCAATATCGAAATTGATGCCCAAACTTGGATACCACACAAAGCTCTGATTGAAGAGCACTTCTGCTTTATTGCCACTCATTCGCTCTTGCAAAAACTGGTACAGCAACACCAGCGACTGAATCAATTGAATACTCATTCCAGTTGCAGCAATTGTCCTCACTTGCTTTTGACTGTTGACAAACATGATCGCCAGTGCTGTCAAGGAAGGGATGGCAATATGGAATATCAGCAAGTTCATTGATTCGCGTAGATGAAGCTTAGTAGAATAATGATGACACCTGAAATAAATATGAATGCGTATTTCTGAATCTGACCAGACTGAAACTCCTTGATTTGTGAAGAAACCCAGTTTGCAATTGCCGCAATTAGATTCATAAAAGCGTCAATTACATTTCGGTCAAACCAGGCGAGTGGTTTTGAAATGAATCTGAAGATGACCCCTTTTGTGATCGCGATATACAATTCGTCAAAGTAAAATTTAGAAAATGCGCTTCTGTAGAACGCCCCAAGTGATTTCGAGATTGCTTCAGGTTTGGTTGACTCGGTTTTATAGAAATTGAATGCGATAAGTATCCCCGCAAAAGCAACCCCCACGGAAATAGACGCAACAACCCAGTCGATATGACCTTCTAGTGGAACACCATCGCTACTGATGTAAGTGCCAAAAGGAATCAAACCTGCGACAACTGATCCAATCCCGAGAATCGTCATGGGTAAAGTCATGATGACGGGCGACTCGTGTGGAGTATGAACGTAACTAGTTGCCTTGCCCCAGAACATGATAAAGTACAAGCGAAACATGTAGAATGCAGTCAGGCCTGCAACCAAAGTGCCGATTACATAATAGATGGGATGCGAAGCGAAGGCGGCAGCAAGGATTTCATCTTTGCTAAAGAATCCAGCAAAAGGTGGAATACCTGCAATGGCAAGACAGGCAATTAGAAATAAAACATGAGTAATGGGTTGATATTTTCTAAGTCCACCCATTTCTCGAATATCATTCGTATGCACAGCATGAATTATCGAACCAGCACCAAGGAATAGTAATGCCTTAAAGAATGCGTGTGTGAATAAGTGAAACAGAGATGCAGTGTAGCCAAGCCCTGCTTCGCCTCCATAACCTGACACACCGAGTGCAAGCATCATATATCCGATTTGTGACATCGTGGAGAATGCAAGTATTCTCTTGATATCAAATTGTGTACAGGCAATCACAGCTGCGAATAGAGTTGTGAACGCACCAATGAAGGCAACCACTTCAAGGGCATCAGGTGCCAGAACAGAGTAAGTTGGAAAAAGTCTCGCCACTAAATACACTCCGGCAACCACCATCGTAGCGGCATGAATAAGTGCAGACACTGGAGTTGGACCTTCCATCGCATCAGGAAGCCAAATGTGTAGTGGAAACATCGCTGACTTACCTGCGCCTCCCATGAAGACAAGTAACAGTGCCCATGTCATGGTTGACAAACCTAAAAACGTAGCGGTTACAGGTAGCGTCATCGCTTCTGGCCGGGTCAGAATATCGAAATCAAAAGTGCCTGTGTAAAATGAAATGATTAAGATTCCGATCAGAAATCCCAGGTCTGCAAACCGCGTTACGATAAAAGCCTTTTTTGAAGCCGCGACAGCCGCGGGTTTGTCATAATAGAAGCCAATCAGCAGGTAGGACGACACACCGACCAGTTCCCAGAACATATACATCTGGAATAGATTGGTAGCGACCACCAACCCAAGCATTGAAAAGCTAAAAAGGGAAAGAAATGCGAAATACCTATCGTATCCTTTTTCACCTTTCATATATCCCTGGCTGTAAATGAATACCATCAACGACACTGTAGTGATAACTACGAGCATCATAATCGAAATAGGATCAAGTAGAATCCCCATATCGATTTGGAGACTTTCATTGAACCTTAGCCACGTGGTCTTAAATGCAATAACTTCTTCTGAAGTACCATTACTGAAATATTGAATGGCGGTTTGATAGGATAGAATTGTGGAGATACCGATAGCAATCGTGCCAATCCATCCAGAAATTCTACCTGGTAGCTTCCCGCTGCCCAGACCGTTGATGACAAATGCAACAATGGGCAGAATAAGAATCCATATCGTGTATTGATACCCCATCAGTACTTCATCTCATTTACGTCCTCAACATTGATCGAACGGATGTTTCGATACAGATTGATAAATATCGCTATGGCCACGGCAGCTTCGGCTGCTGCAATGGCGATGATAAATAGAGAGAAGAAGTGCCCTTCGAGTTTACCTGGAAACAAGTAATTATCAAAAAAGACAAAGTTGAGATTGACTGCATTTAGCATCAGCTCCACGCTGATCAGCATCGTGATCAAATTCTTTCTGGTAAGGAAGCCGTAAACCCCAATGAAGAACATAAGCGTGGTTACAATCAATACCTGATTTAGTGGAACGCTTTCAATCATGATTTTCGGGTTTGTTGCGTTTTGCCACTACGATGGCACCCACCATAGCTGTCAGCAGAAGAACACTGATTACCTCAAAGGGAAGCACATATCCACCAGCACCATAACCCAATAGTTTTTCCCCGATGGTTGACATCGTTGCCTCAAGACCTGTAGCGGGCTGTGGAGTAAACAGGTGGTTTGTAATTACATACAAACTGACTGCTATTCCGCCAAGACCCAGAATTGCCGTAAGGATAATTTTCCACGAATCTGGTTTCTCCATTTTCTCTTCGATGTGAGAAGTGAGGAGAATTGAGAAAATGATTAGCACGACAATTCCACCGGCATAAACAATAAGTTGTACTGCCGCCAGGAAATAATAATCCACCATAAAGTAAACACCAGCTGTACCCGCCAGCGCAAATAAAAGATATACTGCTGCTCTCAGAATCTTTCTGGATGTCACAGCAAGCAATGAGAACACAATCATGATTGTGGCGATTACATAAAATATGATTGCGCTCGTTGCCATTACTTTATTCCATCCATGATTTTTGAGCCAGGCTTATTCAAAATTTTTGTGAGCTTCGATCGATCAAAAACAGCGTGCTCAAAAGTGTTCGCCATAACGATAGCATCGGTAGGGCAAGCCGGAATACACAGGCCGCACATCGTACACATCTGTAGATGGTAAACGAACTGATCTATCGCTTTTACTTTCCGGCCTTCCACCTCAATTCGTTTTGGTATGATTTCGATTGTTCCATTAGGACACGCAACCTCACAGGCTGAGCACCCAGTACATTTGTGTTCATTATTCTCATCGTGTAGCAGGACCACTTCACCGCGAAATCTTTCAAACATCTTTAAGGTCTCCCGATTTTCAGGATATTGTTGTGTGATGATCTCCTTGGGGTGCGTGAAGTAATGACCGGTAACTTTCATCCCCTGCATCAGGGATCTCAGTCCTGAAAAAATCTCTTTGAAGTAGTTCAGTATGCTTTTCATTCTTAATCGACCGCTTTTACAGAGCTTTTTTACTTTAGTTTCTTATAAACTGTCACTCCTGCGGAGCTTGTTTCTTTCACTTTATCCTTCTTACAAATCGATCCTCCTTTATGGCCCCCAGCCATATATTGTTTTCGTTCCTCGAGTTGTGTCTTCGATTGTGAGACGAGCCCCATAGGGGCGATCTGTTAGTAAATTATCAACCATAACTAACTTAGCTCCGTAGGAGCGTCCTGTTCAATCCAATTAAACAAATATTTTTCATCGAAGTCAATTTCAAATTCTTCTAGTAATCGCAAGTATTCTTCTCGAAAAGATGTTCTCATGTGATGTTCGGGCTGATTGAGTATATAGTTGACAACTATATCTTTTTGATTTTTGGAATAAGAGAATGCCCCAAATCCTTCTTGCCAACTAAACTTCCCTTTAATCCAGCCTTTTTCGTTGACAAAGCCAGAGGAACCAGCCTTGATGTCTCTTACTAAGTCTGAAATGGATACTGATGGTTTTAATCCGATAAGCAAGTGAGTGTGGTCAGGCATACAGTAAATGGCGAGTAACCTCTGTTCTCGTTTGGCGACTATTCCTGAAATATATTTTTGTAGTTCTTCGCGATTTCGATCAGATATGAGATTTTGACGGTTTCTTACCGCGAATACTATTTGAATATATATTTGAGTATAGGTATTGGCCATTGTAGGTCGCCCCTATGGGGCTCATTTACTTGCTTTTAATTTTTATTCACAGGTCGTCCCTACGGGACTTTGTTCACTCCGTTTCTTTCAATTCTTGACAGTTGTGCTTGCAGAACTCATTCTTCGGCTGACAAATCCCCTGTAGGGGCAGCCTGTTATAAAGGTATCAGTTGAGCTCCGGAGCAGAGATCTGTTTATGTCATATTTTAAAAATGCCATCCCATTAAACTTAAAAACGCCATCAACACAATATTCATAAGGTTCACCGGCAATAGGTACTTCCATTCCAACGTTAGCAGCTGATCAATCCGAAGCCGCGGAAAGGTCCAGCGAAACCACATCATCATGAAGATGAGAAAACTTACTTTTCCAAAAAACCAAAATAGCGGTGGTATATAGTCCATTATGTTGTTGAATCCTTCCCAACCGCCAATGTGAAAAGGCATCCATCCTCCGAGAAATACAGTTGCACCAATGGCCGCCACAATGAACATGTTAGCAAACTCTGCCAAAAAGAAAAATGCGAACTTCAGCCCGGAGTATTCTGTGTGGAATCCCGCAGTGAGTTCTGATTCGGCTTCCGCAAGATCGAATGGGCCTCTGTTTGTTTCAGCCGTACTCGCAATAAGAAAAATCACGAAGGCTATAACTGCAGGAATGTGACCTTTGAAAATCCACCACCCGTTGGCTTGAGACTCAACAATTGTGCTGAGTTGTAGACTTCCGGTTAGCACAACAATGGTAAGCAAAGAAAGTCCGACAGAAAGTTCATAGCTGATAATTTGTGCCCCTGAGCGCATGGCGCCTATCAGTGAATATTTATTATCCGATGACCATCCAGCCAACAAAATGCCGATCACACCTAGCGAAGAAACAGCAGAGATGTATAACAAACCGATGTCAAAGTCCAATGCCTGTAGTCCTTTGGCAAATGGGAGAGACGCCATCGCCATGAACGATGCAATCATGATAATGTAAGGTGCGAGGTTAAAAAGGAATCGATCAGCGTTTTTGTTGATCAAAGGTTCTTTCATTAACAGTTTGATGACGTCCGCCAAGGTTTGCGCAGTTCCCCACTTGCCCACACGCATTGGGCCAAGGCGATGTTGAAAAAAGTCACTTACCTTTCG
>JBFWZR010000054.1:0-26703 GCA_050185175.1 Cyclobacteriaceae bacterium | reverse complement strand
GCATTGAGGAGGAGCTAGGCGAAACAGCTTACTTCCCAGGAACCAAGTTTTGATCCAATTTCTTGATTGATACTTCATCTTATCTCTAGATTGAGATAGGATGAAGCTTTTGAAAAGCCAATATCAAGACATAGTCGGATTGGCAAATTCCTTTCATATTTCCGAAAAGGATATCTCTCTAATTAAAAGACGAGGTAGAATCAACATTTCTATTCCGGATTTTACAACTTCGTTCGAATTCTTTCGAAGGAAATCGATCTCACTTTCTGCTGACGATCATCAATGGGAAAAGCTCGAACACTACGAGTTGAATTTCAGTGGGCAAAAAATAATAGTGGCCAGCTGGGATGAAGTTGTTCACCACTTTGAACGGTGGCTTCAGTCTAACTCTTCTTCATGATGGGATTATATTCCCAAAATGGGATCATTCTAGAGAATCAATAGTTTGCCTTAGTATCCAAAATGTCCATTTTTAGGTCAAAAATTGAGTTTTTGACAATCCGAACATTTTTAGAACACTTTTTGGGATTGGTCTGGCATAACCCTAAAAGTTATGTTTTGGATCATCGCAATCGGAATCATTCTAGCCTCAGTCCTTCTCTATTTAGGCATGCCTTTCACCTCCAGCTACCTGGGTTGGCAGTTGTCGGGAGTTTGGTCTAATCAATCAGATACGCTGCAGATCATGATGCATGAGGACAATGCAAATGTGCATGGACACGTGGTATCGGCACAAATTCGAAATGGTAACGACAAGATCGTTATCGGGAAAATGGTGGTGAACAGTGTAAAGTTGCGCGCGATTTGGTATTGGAGTGCAGGAAAATACATTGACCCGTATACGATGGAGGAATTTGACCTAAGAGTGAAGCTTAAAGATGCGCGCACATTAAAAGTGTGCTTTATGGAGAAAGAGAACGTGGTGAAGAAAGAAGAGTGGAAATTGATTGACCCATTATAATCATCTAAAAAAATAAAAGAGCTATGGAACCCTATTATCCTTTGATTTACATGTTGGCCGCCTTTTTTGGTAGTGTGCTTCTGGTGGTTGCATTTTATCGGATGCGCAACGAGTTGACAGATATGGAGTCTCGACTGACGGGTGTGTGGGTTAACGAAGCGCAGACGATGAGGATTATTATTCACAATGTTGACTCTGCTTTCCAGGGTGAGATTGTTTGGGCAGATTCTCACCTTCAGGGAAAACAACTGCTCGGTACCACCTTGATTCGAGACCTGGTGATGAAGAAATTATTTCAGGGAAGTACTGGAATTTACTCCGACCCTTTCAAGCGTATTGAGATGCCGTTTCAAATGTGGTGGAAGGGGAGAAAACGTATCAAATTTTCTTTGATCGATAAGGTTAATGGTAGAAATCGAGTGATCAGAGAGGAGACTTGGCATCAGATTTAAGGCTACCATGGGGCGTTTGGGCTGGATTTTGCACGATTTGGGTTAATTTCCCTATCTTCGTCAAACCATTTTTTAAACTATGTTTCGTAAAGTCCCGCCCTTATTTCGCAACTTTTATTTTTTAGCAACCGTATTCTTCTTGGTTTGGATGACGTTTATTGATTCAAACGACTTGATTACGCGCGCAAAAATGGGATCGAAGCTTCGCTCGCTTGAACGAGAGAAGGAATATTATCAGGAAAAAATCGTTGAGGTGGAGAAGGACCGGCAGGAGTTGATGACCAACAAAGAACTGCTGGAGAAATTTGCCCGCGAAAAATACCTGATGAAAAAGGAATCCGAAGACGTGTTTGTGATCGTTGAAAACTAAGTAAGAATGATTAGGGTAGTCACCATCTTCTGTCTATGCCTGCTCGGCAGCTATTCAGTCTTTGCGCAAAGGAGCAATGGCTTTGGCGATCAGAGCATGAAGGGGGTGAGCTGGAAGGAGAGGATTTATACGGGTGGGGGAATGGGCCTAGGATTCAATAATGCCCAGGACTTCATATCGGTGTCACCGATCATTGGATATCGATTAACAACTCGTTTTACACCTGGTATCGGGTTGCTGTATCGGTATACGAATTATAAGCTTGCAACACCCAGTATTAAGTTGAATGATTATGGTGCCAGTGTATTTGCAAGATATTATCTGGTTCCGGAATTATTTCTTCACACAGAATACGAACATCTCAACTACGAATTTCCGTCTGGGATAACGTCAACAAGAAGGATATCGTTTAACAGCTTTTTGGGCGGTGCCGGATATGTCGTTCCGCTTGGCAAAAGATCAAGCTTCTACGTCATTGGTCTCTATAACTTCTCTTATCGTCAGCAGGCCAATCCAAACGACCCTAACGCATATCCCAGTCCGTGGATTTTTCGTGTAGGCGCTAATGTCGGCTTCTTGAATTTCTGATCTTAGAAAGGGATACTTAATTTTTTTCCGAGCTCACGTAGGTCCTGCTCTACCTTGTCGTTCAGTGGAATACCTTTTTCTTTTCGGATGGCCTCTTGCTCTCGTTCTGGATCACCAGGAATGATTACCCGATCCTCTCCGTCAACAGTCGATGCTTCCCTAAACCGACTTATCCAGTTATCCATGTGATGTTTGAATTCCTCTTTTGGTCTGAATGCATCAATTCGCATCGCACCTACAAAATGACCAATACCTTCTCCTACCGGATTATCTGATGGCGCAAGAAAACTGACAAATGGAGGAACCCATGGACCATAGTTCGCTCCAGAGAGCACGGCAGAAAAAATATCAACCCATGCACCCAGGCAAAATCCTTTATGACTTCCATGCTCGCGATCGCTCCCCAATGGAATGAGCGCTCCACCTTCTTTAACGCCATGCGCATTTGTCGTTGGTTTTCCTTCCTTGGTTTGAACCCAACCGAGTGGCGCATCTTCATTTTTTCTTTGAAGGATTTCCAGTTTTCCATTGGCAGCGGTGGTTGTAGCAAAGTCAGCAACAAAAGGAGGTTGTTTGCCAGCAGGAATTGCAACACAAATAGGATTGGTGCCCAATAATCTTTCTGTTGAGAAAGTTGGGGCTACAAGAGGGCTTGCATTGGTCATTGACATGCCAATCATGTCTCGATCCAGCGCCATCATCGCATGATATCCCGCTATACCAAAGTGATTTGAGTTTTTTACCGCAACCCATCCGGTACCACATGTTTCTGCTTTCTTCATGGCAATTTCCATCGCCCTTGGTGCTACCACCAGGCCTAGTCCCTGATCCCCATTGACAACTGCTGTACTTGGCGACTCGTGAACGATTTCAATTTTTGGCTTACTATTGATCCTCTTTGCTTCCCACAGCCTCACATATCCACTTAGACGAGCCAATCCATGTGAGTCAATGCCGCGCAGGTCAGCCTGAAGCAATACGTTCGCGGCCAGCGAAGCGTCCTCCTGGGAACAACCGATTTTTAAGAACACATTGTTGGTAAATTGGCGTAACTGAGGCTCTGGAAAGGTGTTTTGCATAATTGACAAAAGTGATTTTTTGAGGCCAATTTCCAATGATTTTGAAGAACTTTCGTTCGGATTTATGGAAAGCGATGCTATAGTGCATCTAACATGTAAAAATCAGAGTTATGAAGAAATCAATTGCATTGATATTAGTTCTCGGCTGGGCTACCGCTTTTGCGCAACAGGAGAAAAAAGTAGACAGCCAGATTACTGACGTCACAGTTTTTTTAAGCCAGGCACAAGTGACCAGAGAGGTTAAGTCACGGCTTGATGCCGGTAAGACCGAACTGATCATCTCAGGTCTTACATCACAATTGGATCCCACCAGTGTGCAAGTAGCGGGAAAAGGTAGTTTTACCATCCTTGGCATTCGTCATCAGCAGAATTATCTTAATGAATTTAACGTACCTAGCAAATTAAAGCTTCTGAAAGACTCGCTTGAGCACTATCAAAAGCAGCTCACCATCGAGCAGAGCCAGAAGGAGATTCTTAATAAGGAGGAACAAATGCTGCTTAGCAACCAGAAGATAGGCGGCACGAGTCAAAACCTGACTGTAAATGAACTAAAGGCGATGGCCGACTTTTACAGGAGCCGCCTTGGCGACATTTTGACTTCCAAGGTGAAGCAGGATGAAAAGATTAAGAAAATCAATAATCACATCGTGCGATTGCAAAGGCAGATCAATTCTGAAAATGAACTTTACAGTAGAAACACAAGTGAGATTGTTGTAAGCGTTTCTGCTTCGGCTGCCACATCAGCGTCACTGGAGGTGAGTTATATCGTGTCAAATGCTGGCTGGAATCCCATCTATGACCTGCGGGCGATGAATACAAAAAACCCCGTTCAGCTCGCTTATCGAGCCAACGTGTACCAAAGTACAGGTGAAGTATGGAAAAATGTGAAGTTGAAATTATCAACAGCTAATCCAAACCAGGGGGGACTCAAGCCAGAACTGTTTCCATGGTTCCTTGATTTCTACAATCCAGTCGCGTTTGAGTATCGCAAAAGGAGCCTCGGTAGGGCGATGCCTGCTGCGGCAAAGTCTGAAGGGGCAGCCATGGATATGACAGAAGAACAAGAGGCATTTGTGCTGGCTGACTTTGTAAACACAGTACAGACAACACTCAATACTGAATTTGATATTGCGCTTCCATACACAGTGGAGTCCTCTTCTAAGCCTACATTAGTTGATATAAAGAATCATGAAATGAAGGCTACCTATAATTATTCAGTGGTGCCTAAGTTGGATACTGACGCATTTCTGATCGCAAAAGCTACTGGATGGGAAGATTTTGATTTACTTCCAGGTGAGGCCAATATCTTCTTTGAGGGCACCTATGTTGGAAAGACATTTATCGATCCCAACAACATCCAGGACACACTGTCTGTTTCACTCGGCCGCGATACCAGAATTGTTGTGAAGAGAGAAGAACTCAAGGATTTGACTACAAAACGAGTTATAGGATCTAACCAACGCGAAGAGCATGTATGGGAGATCTCTGTAAGAAATACAAAGAGTGAGTCTGTGAAAATCACAGTCGAAGATCAAATGCCAATCTCCAAGAACAGTCAGATTGAGGTAAATCCTCTCGATACCGGTGGCTCACGATTTGATGCCAAAACAGGAAAGATGGTTTGGAGTCTAACCCTTCAGCCCAACGAAACGCGGAAGATGGGTTTCCGATATGAAGTAAAATATCCGAAAGACAAGCAAGTTTCAGGATTATAAACTGATTGTTGCCTCGAAGGGATGAGCTATCCAGCTTTGACCTTCGAGGTTTTCCTTTTCAAAAGATCGGCCAACACACCTTCCTTCAATGCATAACTTGACACACGAATTTTATTGAAGGAATATTTTTTAGTGACGTAGTCGATTAAGCAGCAAGCCACTACGATCATATCCACGCGCAGTTCGATCATGCCGGGAATGGCCATTCGCTGTTCACGATTCCTGACAAGCAGGTCCCTGAAGATTTGCTTGAACCCTTCAAATGACAGCGGTGTTTCAGGCGCGTTTGAATCTTTAGTAATTCCTTTCTGAATACAATAAAGGTCACTCAGCGTATCAAAGGTTCCTGATGAGCCAACTAATGCCCCCGGTCTATATTCCCCAAGGGCCAGGAATAGTGGAGCAAGGACCTCATCAAAGTGCTGATAAAGGTCTTCGGTTTCCTTTTTTGAAATCGGATCCTGTTGATGATACATCTCAAGTAATCTTTGTGCGCCAATCTCAAAACTTTGTTTCCAGTAGATTCGGCTGTCATCTCCAATAATGAACTCCACACTCCCTCCTCCGATGTCCATCACAAGAGATCTGCCTCCAAAAGTTAACGCAGATTTCACCCCTTCAAAAATTAATCGGGCCTCTTCATCACCTGTGATTACATTCACATCAATAGCATGTTCCGTTTTTATCTGGTCGATAATTTCTTTTTGGTTACTCGCGCTTCTCAATGCACTTGTTCCAAAAGCATAGATTTCATCAACAGCCATACTATCTATGGATGCCTTGAAAGCGGCAATTGTTTTTGATGCTCGCTGAAAGGCATCTTCGGTGATAACTCCGTCATTGATGCCCTTCTTTCCGAGCTTCACCGCCTGGCGCTCGCGATGAACAATGCGATAGCCTGGCTGATCAACGTCCACGATGAGCAAGTGAAATGTGTTGGTCCCGAGGTCAATGATGGCTATACGGCTCCCCATAAAGGGGCCAAATATACGTGGTTAAGAATTTATTTACGTATTACCGAGGTGCTACACACCCCGGCCGCGGATCAGACGAAATAGCACCGCAATGACGGCAAACACGAGAAGCACATGTATAATACTCCCTAGACTAAATACAAAAAAGCCAAGCAACCATCCTATCAATAGGATGACGGCAATCAGATACAGTAATTCACTCATAAAGATTTTATGTTTGTTTCAGAACTAATCTCGAACAACTGTGCCAATCCAGAAATACTCGTGATTCGTTCAATTTGAGTGACGAGTTTGCCTGCCTGGGGAAATTACTCTACAGAATATTGTGGAATTTTAAACCGACATCGGTACAATTACCTTCACTAGATGTCTCGAAGTTCGATTTAGTCTTTGGCACTATTTTTTCTAATTTAAGTTCTAATAATAGCCAGTTAGGCTGTTACATCACGTGAAAATATGAGTTGAGTTTTAATCGGGTAAGATGTCAAAGGTTTTACTGGTAGATGACGAGGAGGATATCTGCATACTTCTATCTCAAATTCTTGCGAAAGAAGGTTTTGAAACCACCTATGTACTGAATCTTGAAGATGCTCGCGAAAGGCTTTCCACCGAAAGATATGATAGCGCGTTTATCGATTTGAACTTGCCAGATGGCATCGGTTCTCAATTAATTCCGTTGATAAAAGAAAAAGATAGTGACACGAAGGTCATAATTATCAGCGCTTTTGATTCGGGATTAACTAAGGCTTCCAGCGAGGGTGCCGACTATTTAATAAAAAAGCCGTTTAGCCGCAGTATCGTTCTTTCTGCGCTAAACGATTTGGATCTTAAGTAGGCTTAGAACCTCCTGAATTTTATAATAAATCAGTTTTATGCAATCAATTCTCATAGTAGATGATGACAAGGATATTTGTACGCTTGTTTCAAATTTTCTTGGCAAAAAGGGATTTTCAGTCACTGTTGCTCACAACGGAGATGATGCAGTAAGCAAATTGAAGAATGAGGAGTTTGCATTGGTTCTTTGTGATTATCGGCTACCTGATACAAATGGTGTCGAAATGATACAACGAGTGAGACTGATTCAGCCTGGTGCCGCCATTGTGATCATCACTGGATATTCTGATGTAAAAACGGCAGTTGATACTTTTAAACACGGAGCTGATGACTACGTGGTGAAGCCATTGTATCCGGATGAGATTTTAATGACAATTAAAGAGGCAATCTCTAAGAAGGAGGAAGCAAAGAGATCGACTCAGACCAATAAGAAGACACTTAATAGTCAAGTGGAAGTGGTGTATGTCGATGGCGCAAGTCCACAGGCAGAAACCGTTAAGAAACATATTGCGTTGGTGGCACCCTCAGATATGTCAGTAATCATTTCCGGTGAAACAGGAACAGGCAAAGAGTATGTCGCTAAGGCCATTCATCAAAAAAGTAATCGTCAAGGGAAATCATTCGTGGCGCTTGATTGTGGAGCACTTCCAAATGAGTTGGCAGGGAGCGAACTCTTTGGGCATGTTAAAGGTGCGTTTACAGGTGCAGTTACTGATAAAACTGGAACATTTGAGTTGGCGGATTCCGGCACGTTGTTTCTTGACGAGATCGGGAATCTATCTTATGAGAACCAGGTAAAACTACTTAGAGTATTGCAGGAAAGATGTATCAGAAGAATTGGAGGAACCAAAGTAGTTCCAATCGATGTGCGAATTGTGGTGGCTACCAACGAAGATTTAACTGAAGCTGTTAAGGAAGGAAAATTCCGCGAAGATCTCTACCACAGACTGAACGAATTTAAGATTGAATTGTCACCATTGCGCCAGCGTAAGGAGGACATCATGTTGTTTGCAAAACATTTTCTCGATAAGGCAAATAAGTCACTCAATAAGAATGTCAAGTCCTTTTCGAAAGAAGTGGAAGGGCATCTCAATGAATACCATTGGTATGGCAACTTGAGAGAGCTTAATAATGTGGTAAAGCGTGCAGTCTTGCTTTGTAGTGGTACTGAAATTGAAAAAGATCATCTGCCTGGTGAAATACTGAATTCATCCCCCCACGTAAGCGTGAGCCAAGGGAATATTGGGGTTAATCATTCCGCTGACAATATTCTGAAGGCAGTGACGGGTAATGCAGAACGTCAAGCGATAATTGATGTACTTGAGAAAACAGGATTCAATAAAAGTAAGGCAGCTGAAGTGTTGAAAATTGATCGTAAGACTTTGTACAACAAACTGAAAGCTTACGATATAAAACTATAGGAGCTTTTGCTCCTATAGTTTCTTTCGTTCGGTTATTGGTTGAAATTGAAAGCGATGTAGACATTCGCAACAGAGTTTTTCGAATTGCCCAGAATACTCTTCGCATTATCGGTTTTGGCCAGTTGCCTCAGGCCATAGTTGTACCTCGCACCGATTTGAACATCGCCAAAGTTGAAACCCACGCCCCCGATTAAACCATAATCTACGGTTTCAAAATTGTCGCGATCTAAATCTTCACCACCGCTTAGAATATCGCCACTGTATTTAACATTCACTCCGAGAAGATAACCTCCGTATCCACCGGCATGAAGCTCAGTGGTATTACCAAGTTTAAACACAGCAAGTACAGGGACCTCCAGATAGTTGAGATTGAATTTTACGTTTTGATCAACAAATCCATCGTATTCATTTTCCGAACCTTTAGTGGAGTACAACAATTCAGTTTGTAGCGCAAATACGTCTGAAGATATGGGTTGTCCATAGAACCCTGCGTTGAATCCAATTCGTGAATTTTCATCGTTTACATCATCTACATAAAGGTTGCTGATATTGAGCCCTCCTTTGATACCCATTCTCGGACTCTGTGCATAAGCAGAGGAAAGCGATAAGGCGACCACTGCTATTGTTCCGATAATAATCTTAAAGTTAGTTTTCATAATTTATGCTTGATTTAGTTCAGGCTTCATGTATGCAACTTGATGCCAGAAAATGATTGTTTAAAATCATCGCATTTGAGAACCTTTTGGTGAAGATGTGTGTGGTATTGATTCCACACAGTGTAGAGTTACATCGTGGTTATGAAAAGAGAATATTACTACACTCTGATTTTTATTGCGATAGCCGTTTTACTTGTTGGAATCAGTTTGGCAGCCTATTGGAATGTCAACGCATACATGGAAGAAGTAAAGTGGGTACGACATTCAAACAATGTAATTGCGCAGGTCGAGAAAGTATTGTCGATAGTAAAGGATGCAGAGACTGGACATCGCGGTTTTCAACTAACAAAGGATGAAGTATTTCTGCGACCATATGACAGCTCAGTCGAGACGATCTATGCAGAGTTAAAAAAATTGGACAGTTTGTTTTTGGAGGAAGATATTCAAAGAAAACGAGGAGATACCCTTCGTCTTCTGATCGACAAGCAATACCGTATTATAGAAACAATCCTGAAGAATGAGGAGGAAAGCAAGCACTTTATAGATCGGTATGAAACCAATCTTTTGATTGTTGGAAGAGAAAACATGGAAAAGATTCGCGGATTGTCCGATCGGATCGCAAGTTTCGAAGAACAGGTCCTTCAGGCTCGACTTGATGAGGAGTATAGCCTCAAAAACATAGCACCGTTTACACTTTTGATTTATGCCTTTATTGCCATTGGTGCTTCGGGCTTTTTATATGGTTTGATTTACCATGAGTTGCATCGGAGGAGAAAGACACAGGGGCGGCTCAAAGAAAAAATCATTGAGCTCGACTATAGAGAAAGAAGATATCGGTCACTTTTCCAGCGTTCGATTGATCCCATTTTTGTTGTCAATGAGAATTTTGAAATGCTCGAAGCCAATGAATCCCTTCATGATCTCTTCAGAATTTCTACAAACGAGGTCGATGCCTTCATGTTCAGTAATCTCTTTTTTGACAGGAATAAATTCGAAGAATTTAAATCACAGATCAGTGACCAAGGTCAAGTCAGAGACTTTGAAGTTATTCTAAAAGACAACAATGGGAAGAAGCTCATTTGCTTGATTACCTGCGTATTTATTTCTGACCAACTGACCGGTGAGCATTGTTATCAAGGACTTATCCATGACATCACGCTTCGCAAAAAAGCAGAGCGTAATCTGATACAAGCGGAGAAATTATCTACTACCGGAAGGCTTGCGAGAACTATCGCTCATGAAGTTCGTAACCCTCTCACAAATCTCAATTTGTCGCTTGACCAACTAAAGGAAGAGATACCAGACAATGAGACAACAAGAATATCTGTTGATATTCTGAAAAGAAATATTGATCGGATTGAAGAGTTGATAAGCAAGCTATTGAACTCTTCTCGTCCAAGAGAATTGCAGCTTTCGCCAATTCAGATTGGGGATCTGGCCAATGAAACCATTGACCTGATTAAAGACAGAATAAGCCTCAATGAAATGAAGATCACGAAGCGCCTGGAGTTTGGCCATGTGCTTGTTAGTGTTGACAAAGAATTGGTGAAAATTGCCTTGCTCAATATTATGGTGAATGCCATCGAGGCAATGTCTCCCGGGTCAGGTGTTCTGGATGTTGCCATAGAGCAAAATGACGATCATGTGCTCATGTTGATTTCGGATAACGGCAAGGGGATTAATGAGGAGAACCTGGATAATCTATTTGATCCTTTCTTTACTGCGAAACAAGGAGGCATTGGGCTGGGCCTCACCTCAACTCAAAGTATCCTCAATAGCCACGGAATTGGCATTGAGGTTAAGAGCAAGGTCGATCATGGAACTACTTTTATTATAAGTTTCCCTGCCAATTAGATTTCTTTTGAAGTGAATTTCTTTCCTCACATTGGGGAAATTTTTCGACAGTCAAAGTTTGAAATTACTTACAGAGCAACGGTTATTCGCTGTTTCCCTCTGATTTTAGTCACTTCTTAGCATCGCCAGGTCCTGGCATGGATATTTCATTATCGTTAGGTGAAAATGTAAGAGTAACCTAAAACGAAACAGATATGAACAAGCTGGAATTTAAAGGAAACTGGAATGAATTGAAGGGAAAGTTAATGCAAAAATATGGTCAGCTTACCGATGATGACCTTGCGTTTGCAGAAGGAAAGGAAGATGAGTTGATCGGTCGAATTCAGAGAAAATTGGGTAAGACCAAAGACGAGATTCAGAGAGAGATTGAATCTCTATAAGATTGAACTCAATTCATTTTTTTTTTAAAAATTAAACTAACACATTACCATATGAAAAAGTTGATTTCAATAATAGCGATTGCACTTGCGTCCACTGTGTTGTTTCAGTGCGGGCAGTCAAATGCTTCTAATGATTCAAATGAACTGGCCAACGAAATGCGTCAGGATAGAGAAGCAATTGCAGAGAATCTTCGTGATCTCAGAGATGACATCGACAAAAGAATCGATCAGATTTCTAAAGACATCGAAAATGCATCAGAAGATATGAAAGAAGAGCTTACCGAAACCAAGGAAGAGCTTACAGGACAGCGCACAGAACTGGAGCGAACAATCGATAAGGTGGAGGATGCTACTGAAGAGACCTGGGACGATGTAAAAGATGGTGCAAATCGAACTATCGATAACGTCAAGAGTAAGATTGAAAAGCTGACTGCGAAAATTAAAGGGCAGGATCAAGGCGCCAGCTAGGTTGAAGATTTGAGCCGGTAGGGTAGGCTGGTGAAACGGCAGGTCTGTAAACGATTTGCCGTTATTTCTGAAGCTGTTGCATCACATGCAACAGCTTCTTTTTTTATGCATTTTATTTCAATAGAAAGCGGAGGGTTGTTGTTTTGCCTATATTTCGAAGAATTATTAGTCTTTCATTCATAGATAGCGCATGACTAAGCGGAAACCAGACTCTACCATACTTCAGGAAAAATTTCAGGAACTCGCTCGCAAAAATGCAGAATCACTTTTAGGTGGTGGCGAAAAGAGAATCGAACAGCAACATGCTAAAAACAAACTCACGGCCCGTGAGAGAATAAACCTTCTGTTGGACGAAGGTTCATTTCAGGAGATGGGAAAGTTTGTAATGCACCGATCGAAAGATTTTGGTCTTGACAAAGAGTATTATCTGGGTGACGGGGTGGTGACAGGCTATGGAAAAATTAACGGCCGTCTGGTCTATGTTTTTTCTCAGGACTTTACAGTGTTGGGGGGATCTCTTTCGGAGACACATGCTGAGAAGATTGTGAAAGTCATGGAGCTGTCGATGCAGAATGGAGCCCCATTGATTGGTCTGAATGACTCTGGCGGTGCACGCATCCAGGAAGGTGTGGTGTCGCTGGGCGGTTATGCTGATATTTTCTATCGAAATGTAATGGCATCGGGGGTGGTGCCACAAATCTCTGCCATTATGGGTCCGTGCGCAGGTGGTGCGGTCTACTCGCCCGCCATGACTGATTTTATTTTCATGGTGGAGAATACCTCCTTCATGTTTGTAACGGGTCCCAATGTGGTGAAAACGGTTACCCATGAAACTGTAACGGCTGAAGAGCTGGGTGGAGCAACCACCCACAGCACGAAAAGTGGGGTAACGCACTTTGCTTCCGCCAATGAAATGGAGTGCATTAATCAGATCAAGCAGCTACTGAGTTATATCCCTCAGAATTGCGAAGAGGATGCCCCACGACTGAATTATCAGCCATCTGATGAATCCCGTGAGCAGTTAAACAACATTATTCCCGAAAACCCCAATCAGCCTTACGACATGCGTGAAGTAATTGATGGGATTGTGGATGCAGGAAGTTTTTTTGAGGTGCATAAAAATTTTGCCGAGAATATCGTTGTTGGTTTTGCGAGAATTGCTGGTAGAAGTATTGGAATTGTCGGGAATCAGCCAGCGTCATTGGCTGGCGTGTTGGATATTGATGCGAGTGTGAAAGGAGCAAGGTTCGTTCGCTTCTGCGATTGCTTTAATGTTCCACTTTTGGTCTTGGAAGATGTGCCGGGATTTTTACCGGGTACGGATCAGGAATGGAATGCAATCATCACCAATGGAGCAAAACTACTTTATGCGTTTTCAGAAGCTACAGTGCCGCGCGTTACCGTGATCACGCGTAAAGCCTATGGCGGAGCCTATGATGTAATGAACTCGAAGCATATTGGTGCAGACCTCAACTATGCTTGGCCAACAGCTGAAATTGCGGTGATGGGAGCAAAAGGCGCAGCGGAAATCATTTTCAAAAGGGAAATTGCAGAAGCAAAAGATCCGGAAGCTAAGTTGAATGAAAAGGTTGACGAGTACACAAAGAAATTTGCGAACCCATATCGGGCAGCGCACCGCGGCTACATTGATGAGGTGATCTATCCTGATCAAACGCGCGAAAAACTAATCAGCGCATTTCAAATGCTCGAAAACAAAGTGGCTAAATTGCCAAAGAAAAAACACGGTAATATTCCGTTGTAGTTTGTTGAAAACATTCGTCAAAATATTCTTCGGCTTCATTCTCTCGATTACCAATAATGTTTTAGTTGGGCAGGATCTCCCGCTGTTTCAAATTATAAGTCTAACGTCAGGAGTAGCCCTTGATGGCGAGACGCCACAGCCATTTCAATTCATTGGTGCGGATTCTAAAATTCTTGAAGTTCCTAGAAAAGGAGCCGTTGGTGTCATTACATGTTTGGGAGACATTCAGTGGTTAAAATCTGGAATAACTAAAGGGAAATTTCAAGTGGCAGATATACCGAGCATACTTAAGAAGGATAGGGAGCGAAGAGAAAATTTGATTATGGAAGGCTATGGTCACAGGAATGACATTTATTGTTCAAGTTGTGAAGAGAATCAATTCTCCTCCGTTAGAGGGGACTCGATTTTTATTACTTGGGATGACAGGCATAAATCTGATAGTTATAGAATAGTCTTGAGGACTTTATTTGATGACACCCTTGCCTCTTACTATACTGATAAGCAGTGGTTGATTTTCTCAATTAAAGATTTTCTAACAATAAATCGAGCGATCTTAGTTCAAATCCGAAGTGATAAAGACGTCAGTGAAGATCATATTCTCAAGTCTGTTTTGCAAAGTGACTTAATTCCCCTTGAAAGAGATCTAAGCACAGTATCTCTGGTTGATCCGGATGCTGTTTTACTAACCTCCGCGATCTATGGTATTTATTCTTTTTCGTATGATCAACGATTTCATCTTTATCAATGGATTAGCTCTAAGAAACAACCTGTAAATTCGTTTTACCAGCCATATATTGAATTGCAAAAAGAAAGATACTTTAAAAGATTCCTTAATAACTAATTGGTATTTGACTATGGACAAGAAGAGCAAAAAATTTCTATTTGACTATTTAAACAATGCATCACCAACTGGTTTCGAGTTCACGGGACAGCAAATCTGGCTAGACTATATCAAGCCGTATACAGATGATTATATGGTCGATGTGTATGGAACGACCGTTGGCGTTGTAAACCCCAAAGGAAAGTATAAAGTTGTAATTGAGGCGCACGCGGACGAGATATCCTGGTTTGTAAACTACATTACAGATGATGGTTATATCTACGTGCGTAGAAACGGTGGATCAGATCATCAGATTGCACCTTCAATGCGCGTAAATATTCACACTGAGAAAGGCGTAGTGAAAGGCGTTTTCGGCTGGCCTGCAATTCACGTAAGAGACAATGCGAAAGAGGAAACGCCAACGCTTAAGAATATTTTTATCGACATCGGAGCCGAGTCCAAGAAGGAAGTGGATGCAATGGGCGTGCACGTGGGATGTGTGATCACATTCGAAGACGAACTTATCGAGATGAACAAAAATTATCTCGTTGGTCGTGCTCTTGATAACAGAATGGGGGGATTTATGATTGCGGAAGTAGCACGTAGACTGAAAGAAGACAAAAAGAAGCTTCCTTATTGTCTGTATGTTGTCAATTCAGTTCAGGAGGAAATTGGACTGAGGGGAGCGGAGATGATATCAAGAAGATTAAAACCAGACCTCGCGATCTGTACTGACGTGACCCATGACACTTGCTCACCTATGTATAACAAAAAGGAAAGTGGGTTTCAAAAATGCGGAAGTGGGCCGGTACTGTGTTATGGCCCGGCTGTTCAAAACAATGTTTTGAAAATGGTTATCAAAACGGCAGAGAAGAAAAAGATTCCGTTCCAACGTCAGGCTGTCTCAAGGTCAACAGGGACAGATACAGATTCATTTGCCTACTCGGCCGAGGGAGTTGCATCTGCGCTTATTTCGCTTCCACTAAAATATATGCATACCACTGTGGAAACTGTGCATAAGGACGATGTTGAGAACGTGATCAAGTTGATCTATGAGGTACTCCTAAATCTGAAACCAGGAGAAGACTACAGATACATTAAATAAGCAAGTAATTTTGAACTTGAAGGCTTTCTGTAAAAACGGAAAGCCTTTTTTATTTTTAAATGATGAAGAGATTGGTAATTGATCAGATGGGAAATCGAGTGGAATTTAATTTTCCACCTAAGCGGATTATATCTCTCGTTCCCTCACAGACTGAGTTACTTCATAGCCTTGGACTAGAAAACGAAGTGATAGGTATCACTAAGTTTTGTGTTCACCCTTCGAATTGGAAAAGTGAAAAACAACTTGTTGGAGGCACCAAAAGACTTCACCTAAGGGTTATTGACGACCTGCAGCCTGACTTAATTATTGGTAACAAGGAAGAGAATGAGCGAGAGGATATTTTGTCCTTGCAGGAAAGATATCCTGTTTGGATGAGTGACATTGCAACTCTTGCGGATGCTTACAACATGATTAAACAAATCGGGGATATTTGTGATCGTGCTGAACGAGCGAGTCAGATTGTTGAACAGGCTCAAAATGCATTTGCTCAACTTAGAAAAAAGGAAGGTTCTGTTTTGTATTTGATTTGGATGAAACCCTGGATGGGGGTGGGAGCCGATACTTTTATTCACCACTTACTTTCTGAAATCGGGTTTACCAACACGCTCCAATCAAAGTCCCGTTATCCCGAACTGAGTGAATCGGACCTCGAAGGCTTAAATCCGAGCTATGTTTTCTTGTCTTCAGAACCTTACCCGTTCAGGCAAAGGCATCTCGGTGAATTAGAGAAACTCTTTCCCAATGCTAAAGTCATTTTAGTAGACGGAGAATTTTTTTCCTGGTACGGGAGCCGATTGATGAAGGCACCACAATACTTCAATAGCCTAAACCTGTCTTAGCTCAAACCCGACATTCCTCATGTCATCCCAAAACTCCGGATAAGACTTGTTCACTACCTCCGGACTTTCGATTTCTAAGTCTATTAGGGTCGCCCAGGGTGCGAAACCCATGGCCATTCGGTGATCGTGGTAGGTGCTTATTCGTATTTTCTCGGTAGGTGCCGACCCCGGAGTCAGTTTGAAGTGGCCCTTGGCGGATTCTTCAAGAGTTGTCCCATCCGTGCTGAGTTCGTTTTGTATTGCGGTAACACGATCAGTCTCTTTGATGTAATGACTCTCCAATCCGGTAAACGACCCACTTACATTCGTCAAGGCGCATACTGGTAAGACAGTTTGTGCGAGATCAGGGCAGTCTGTAAAATCCCATTCAATGGATCTAACCCTTGAATTGGTCTTTGTCAAAATCAGATCGTTGCTTTTAAATGTAGCCCCTACACCGAGCTTTGCCATAATCTCCACGATCACGCGGTCTCCCTGAATTGATTGAAGAGGGACATCCTTCAGAATAAGTGTTGCTTCTTTCGCTAAAGCAACAAAGGCAAACCAGTAGCTAAGGGCAGACCAGTCCGGCTCCACTCTAACTTCAGCAGGTTTGTAATCAGCGTGGGGTATCACAATGGAATTGCCGTCAATTTGACATTCGACTCCAAATTGTGCCATTTGCGAAGCGGTCATTTGGATGTAGGGCTTGCTACCTACCTTTCCTTCCAGCCTGATCGTAAGGCCCTTCGGTAATATTGGAGCAACCATCATCATAGCTGAGATGTATTGGCTACTTACGTTCCCGGGTAATGAAATCTGCTCGCTTTTCTGACCTTTAAAAGCCTTGATATCAAGAGGGGGAAATCCTTCCTTTTCCAGGTATTCGATGTTTGCGCCTACCTTTTTGAGAGCCTCAACGAGAAGCCCAATCGGTCGCTCCTTCATTCTTGCAGTTCCAGTAAGTGTTTTCGGCTGGTCGGTAACGGCCAGGTACGCAGTCAGAAATCGCATGGTTGTACCCGCATCCATGGCATCCAAGGTTTGATCCTTACTGGTAAGAAGATTTTTCATTAGTTGCGTGTCCCGCGCGCTTGCCAGATTACTAACAACCGATCGGTTGCCGGAAAGTGCGTTGATGATCAAAGCCCGGTTACTGATACTTTTTGACGAGGGTACTTTAGCGATTGTACCGGAAAACTCCTGCTTGCGACTTATGACTAGTGATGACATCAGGAGCTCAAGTTAAAAAATAAATTATCCGACACCTTTTTAACTTGACGTGAAACATTTTAAATTCAAAGAGGGTTTATATTCCTATGGGTGCAACAAAGAAAATTGCAATCGGACTGGGACTGGCGGGAGGTGCTATCCTTACAGCGTGGTTGTTGTCTGGCTCGAGAGGGCGGAAGACGAAAGACTACCTCGTGAAAAGGGCTGACGACCTCAGAAAAACTTTAAAGAAAGACAAAAATTCAAACGATGGCGCTGACGTTCACTACATCTAAAGTGAATGGTAGTAATCTAATGAGTTGCGTATTTCAGTTTCGCTAACTCCTATATCCCACACCGCATGACCTATTCTTTCCAATAGGGCCATCAGTATCGTATTTCCTTTATTTTTTTTGTCCTGGGCCATCAACTTAATGATCTCTGCTGCCGAAGGCATGTCCTTCTTTTTGCCAAATATGCCTGTCACATATGCTGTGATGCCCTTCAGTTCATCTTTTGACAAAAGACCCTTTTCGCAAGAAATTTGAGCTTCCGCGATCATACCGATAGCGATTGCCTCTCCATGAAATAGCGGATCCCGGGTGGTCAGGCAACAGCTCTCCACAGCGTGCCCTATCGTGTGTCCAAAGTTGAGCACCTTCCTCACGCCCCCCTCGTATGGATCTGTTTCAGCAATCCCTGACTTGAACTGGTAGGAGAAGTCGATAAGGTCGTCCCAGTTTTGTTTCTCTAATGGTTTCTGACTTATCTCCCGCCATTTCGAGTCATTTGAAATCAGGGCGTGTTTAATAACCTCTGCGAACCCCGACCGGAGTTCGCGTAGAGGGAGCGTTGCCAAAAAACTTGATGAGATCAAGGTCGTATCTGGTGCCTTAAAAAGTCCGATATGGTTTTTAAGTCCCATAAAATCGACCCCGAGCTTACCGCCTACGCTGGAGTCAACCTGGGACAAAAGAGTGGTTGGAACTAGCATAAAATCGATGCCCCGCTTGAAGGTGGCCGCACAAAATCCACCCATATCCCCAAGAACTCCACCACCTAAAACGATCAATACACTATGTCGGTCAAAATTCTTAACGGTGAGCTGTTCCCAGATTTGCTGGCAGGTTTCAATGGTTTTGAATTTTTCCCCTGCCTCAACCCTGATCAGCTCATGCGTTGGCAAAGCTCTTTCAACTACAGGATAACACAGATTTTCAGTGTTCGTGTCTACCAATACACCCACTTTGCTATAAGGCTTTTGTTTTATTACATCCCGAAGTGATGGCAGGATATCTTTTCTAATGATTACGCTTTGCACTAGTCTTTCTTCTTTTCGGTTTCCTTGTTCATTATTTCTGTTTGAATCCTGATCGACTCATCGTGGACTGATCGATAGATTGATTGGATATACTGGTCGGATAGGCCCTTCGCCTCACCCCAGGAGGTTCGTGATTGAAGGATTTCATTCCACCGTTCCAATTGAAACACAGTCACATTATTTTCTTTTTTGTATTCGCCAATCTTTTCGATTAGCTGTTTTCTGAGCGACAGCACTTCAATTAATTCCTGATCGATGTGATCAATTTTTTCCCTTAGCCGTTCGAGTTGACTTACAAACAAGGCATCATTCGAATGCTTTCTTGTAAACCGAAGTTGACTCAGAAGTTCTCCAAACGATAGTAACGGAATTTGTTGTTCTGCATCACTTAGGGCCCGCTCCGGGTTAGGATGTGTCTCTATCATTAAGCCATCGTACCCAAGGTCGAGCGCTTTTTGTGCTACTTCCAAAATCATACTTCGCTGACCTGCTATATGACTTGGGTCACAAATCAGGGGAAGAGATGGAAAACTCGACTTTAGCTCAATGGCAATTTGCCACGTTGGGCTGTTTCTGAATTTTGACTTTTGATAGCTGGAGAAGCCACGATGAACTGCTGTCAGTTTGGTAACGCCCACATTGTAGATTCTTTCAATCGCTCCCTGCCACAAACCGAGATCCGGATTGATGGGATTTTTTACCAACACGGGAACGTTCGTTCCTCTTAGTGAATTGGCAATCTCTTGAACTGTAAACGGATTAACCGTGGTTCTGGCACCAAGCCAAAGCACATCAATGCCATGTGATAGCGCTTGCTCAACGTGTGCTGGAGAGGCAACCTCGGTCGCGATTTTTATTTGAAACTGACTTTTTAATTCAGCCAGCCATTTAAGCGCTTCAATTCCCTTTCCCTCGAATGAATTGGGCCTGGTGCGTGGCTTCCAAACGCCCGCCCGCATGATGCCAATACCTAAGCTGGTGAGATGACTGGCCACTTCCCGCAACTGCTCCGGGCTTTCAGCGCTGCAAGGTCCGGCTATCAACATCGCGGGGTCTGTTGCGTTTCCCCAACTTCTCCAATCGTCTACAGTCATAATTAAATCCAACATTTTCCTCTTAAACAAAATAACTCAATTCTTGTCTTTGACGAAGGCAAAAAAGTCAAAAGAATGCCCTTCCTCCCTATATTTAGGCACTAAAAATTCAATATGGAAGTTGAGCCAAAAGTTCACTTTGATGACACCGAAATAGCGTTCTCCTATAAAAGTGATTCAGAGCTAAAAAAAGCCAATTTTATTTTTACCCTTGTCAACAATCCCATTATCTCAGGTCTTGCGACTAAAGCAGTTAAACTTGGCTTGTTTTTGAGGCTGCCCATCAGGGGTCTAATCAAGAAAACAGTGTTCGATCACTTTTGCGGAGGGGAGACAATAGACAAGTGTAAAGTCATCGTTGACAAGCTCGGTAGATATCATGTGGGCTGCATACTCGACTATTCTGTGGAAGGGGAAAAGACAGAAGAGGGATTTGACAGAACGGCTAATGAAATACTTCAAACTTTTGAAGCATCAAAAGATGACAACTCACTTCCGTTTTGTGTATTCAAGGTCACGGGCCTCGGAAGTTCAGAATTGCTTGAGAAGGTTCAATCGAAGGTTAAATTGACTGATGAAGAGCAAAAGGCTTATCAAAGAATTCTGGATCGAGTTGATTCTATTTGCGCGAAAGCTTATGAATACAAAGAGCAGGTCTTGATTGATGCGGAAGAAACCTGGATACAGGAACCGATCGATCAGATGACTTATGAGATGATGCGCAAATACAACCAGCAGGCGCCAGTGGTCTTCAATACCTATCAAATGTATCGCGTTGATACGCTGTCTAATTTGAAAAACGCGTTTCATGATGCCGCTATGCACAATTATTACCTGGGTGTAAAAATGGTGCGGGGCGCATATATGGAGAAAGAGCGCGAGCGCGCTGAAAAAATGGGATATCCTGACCCAATTCAACCTAACAAACAAGCGACCGATGATGCCTTTAATAAGGGATTGGCTTTTTGTATTGATAATAAGCAGCGGATTTCTTTGATGTGTGGATCCCACAACGAATACAGCAACCGATATCTGACTGTGTTGATGGAAAAGCATGGCATGAAAAATAATGACAGCCGGGTGTGGTTTGCACAGCTTTATGGGATGAGCGACACCATCTCCTTTAATCTGGCCAAGGAAGGTTATAATGTAGCTAAATATGTCCCCTATGGTCCTGTGGAATCTGTGATCCCTTATCTATTGCGAAGAGCTGACGAAAACACCTCTGTGGCAGGGCAAAGCAGCCGTGAACTGATGTTGATTCGCAAGGAGATCAAGAGGCGCAAATCGGCCTAGGGCATCATGCCTAGAATAATTAATTTTGCCGCACTTTTAATCACTGTCATTATAATCACAAAGATTCCATGCATTTGAGCGAACAGGAACAAGTACGGAGGAAATCACTGGAGGAGCTTCAGAAGTTGGGCATTAATCCCTACCCAGCCGATCTATTTGAGGTTAACGCTTCAGCGGCTGAGATATTAGAAAACTATCCCAAGCAAAAAATAGATTACAAGCATGTGAGGTTGGCAGGTCGTATGATGTCAAGGCGCATTATGGGCAATGCCTCATTCGCAGAGCTGCAGGATATCACTGGTCGCATTCAGGTTTATGTAAGGCGCGATGATATCAGTGATGGTGATGATAAAACCATGTACAACACGGTCTTTAAGAAGTTGTTGGATATTGGTGACATAATAGGCGTGGAGGGTTTTGTTTTTACAACTCAAACTGGTGAGATATCAGTTCATGTTCAAAAACTCAAACTGCTTTCCAAGGCACTACGACCATTACCAATCGTAAAGGAAACTGAAGATGAAAGTGGTAATGTAACCCAACACGATGCGTTCACCGATCCGGAACAACGATACAGAATGCGTTATGTGGATTTGGTAGTTAATCCTCATGTACGTGACACTTTCGTTAAGAGAACACTGCTTGTCAATTCGATGAGACAGTTTCTGAATTCAAAAGGTTACCTCGAGGTGGAGACACCGATTTTGCAACCACTATATGGAGGGGCTGCAGCCAAGCCATTCAAGACACATCACAATACCTTGGACATGACGCTGTACCTGCGGATTGCCAATGAGCTCTATCTCAAGAGGCTGATCGTAGGTGGATTTGATGGCGTGTATGAATTCAGCAAAGACTTTCGCAATGAAGGTATGTCGCGTTTCCACAATCCGGAGTTTACACAGGTGGAATTGTATGTGGCGTACAAAGACTACAACTGGATGATGGACCTAGTGGAGGAGATGATAGAGAAAGCAGCTCTTGATATTCATGGTACCACCGAAGTGAAGGTTGGTGATAAGGTCATTGACTTCAAAAGGCCCTGGAAGCGATTTACCATGTACGATGCAATCCAGCACTTTACCGGCATTGATATTTCCGAAATGGATGAGGCAGCACTACGCGAGACTTGTAAAAAACTTCATATCAAAGTTGATGAGAGCATGGGTAAGGGAAAACTCATTGACGAGATCTTTGGTGGGAAATGTGAACCACATCTTATTCAGCCGACATACATCACCGACTACCCGGTTGAAATGTCACCCCTGGCTAAGAAGCATAGATCAAAGCCTGGATTGGTTGAAAGATTTGAAGCCATATGTAATGGCAAGGAGATATGTAATGCTTTCTCGGAGCTTAACGACCCATTAGATCAACGAGCAAGATTTGAGGAGCAATTAGAATTAGGCAAGCGTGGTGACGAAGAAGCCATGACACTTGATGAAGACTACCTGCGCGCACTTGAGTTTGGCATGCCGCCTACTGCAGGGCTTGGCATAGGTATCGATCGATTATCTATGGTTATGACAAACTCATCCTCTATTCAGGATGTAATTTTCTTCCCGCAGATGAAACCGGAAAAGCCCACTGCGGCAAATCCGGAAAAAGAACTTGGCGAACTTGGAATTCGGAAGGAGTTGATGCCAATCTTTCAGAAGTTGGGGTTGACTAGCAAGGCACAGCTTAAAGATATCAAAGCGAGTAAATTATTCAACGATGTGTGCGGCACGCGCAAGAAGTTGAAACTCGAAGATGTGAAGAACCCAACACTGGAAGAAGTGGAAGGGTGGTTGAGTAAAATTTAATTATCGAATATCAAAAAAGTTCCGGGTTCTATCCAGCTTCAGGTCACGCAGCATGCCAGACTTAACGCCAATTGAGAAGTTATAGCTTTGAAACGGACCGAATGGAGTCCATCCCAAACTCACTTGCCAGCAATGCAAGTCGCGGTTGATGGTGAGGAAGGTTTGCGTGAACTCTTTGCTCTCAAAATCATAGCCTGAGTTGAAGGTTACTTTCCATTTTTCAGTGAGTGAAAGGTCACCGTTGAAACGGAGAGCTTGGGTTACATTTGACTTTTGCCTTCCTTGTTTTGAATAGGTGAGGTTATAATTGACCCGAAAGTTCCAGGGTATACTGAAGTCAATGTAAGCGTCAGGGTTTTGCAGGAAAAAATCTTTGTCTGATTCAGTGAGATTCGATTCTGATATTTTTTTCCGTGACTCCGCGTCTTTTTGTTTTCCTTTTGGAGAAAGATTGGTGCTCAACGCTAGGTTTAAACTAGTTACTTGCCCTAACTTAAATCCATCTTGCCACACAAATCGGCTGACCCTGGTTTCATAAATTGTTCCCAGGTTGGTTTCAGTTTGACCAACACTATCTAGCCGGTACTTGTAGGGATCGAGTACGCCACCAATATTGATGTTAAACTTATCATTCAGTACGTTGGCATTTGCACTAAATGAAAAAGGCGCAAGCTTGAAGGAGTCCGCGGCAAAATTGTAGCTAGACGAAATAGATAAATTGTTTAGTAGAGAGATTTTCCTCGCAACAGAATCCGACTCGCTTTTGATTTTCATCTCCAGATTGTTGCCCAAGCTGAAGGACATTGAGTTCTGCTCCCCCTGGCCAGATGATCCATAAATAAATTCGGGACCTTCATGTCGGGATCTCCTTAACACGCCACCGTTAGCAGTGTTGAACTCTTGCCAGTATCCGTACTTAGGGTCGCCAAAGTCGGGCTGATAGCTAAATCCAATTGATGGGTTCATGACGTGCCTTATCGCCTTAAGCTTGCGATTTGGATTTTTCACGATAAACATACCATAAATACGTGTGGTCAGGTTAACACCTCCAGAGTAGTTTGTTATCCTGTTAAAGCCTTGAATAGTATCGGTGACCACTGCAGCGTTACCAGTGGAGTCAAGCGCCCAGTTTAACTTTTGGAAATACCAGATCTCATTTAGATTGACGCTGGGGCTAAGTGTGAAAAATTTGAGCAGTTTGGTTGAGGTAGAAAGAGGAACGGTATGCCTTACTCCTTTGCGCGAACGCTTAAAGAAAAGTGACAGATTGTCGACTTCAAATGGGACGATACTGTCGTTCACGTCACCAATCTTTCCCAGGCTGTTGGTGATCTGATTTGAGCCATTAGCGGTATACCTCACGACAAAATTTTTGAGAAGGTCCTGCTGAGATTTCTTAAACGGATATACGTTGTTCATATTAAGACTCATATCAGGCAGAGGCAAGTCAACTCTTTTGGTAACCAGGTCCTGATTGACGCGCATATTGACTCCCAATGCGAATGGTGTTCCTGGAAATGTTTTTGAATAGGACACATTTGAACTCAACTTGCGACTGGTGTTGTCGATCCTTGTCGCTCGTGGATCGCTGTTCAATCCGAGGAAATTGTTGTTTGTGAAATTTGAGGTCGCTGCATTAACAGAAGCTGAAAATCTTCCGGTGCCACGTGTTTGGGGCGAATGACTCCAGGCGATTCTAAAGTCTTTACTTACTGACTTATCTTCAATTCTTTCGGTAACTCTGTTGTTTGTGATGCTGATGTTAAAGTTACCGTTGTATGCATACCGCTTGTTGTATGTGGAATTGATATATACGGCTGACGATCCCTTGCTGTAAAGGTCACCAGTTATTCCCAGTTTGATGTAGTCGTTGATATCGAAGAAGTATCCACCGCCTCTTAGAAAGAACCCTCGCCTTCCTTCTTCTCCATAAGATGGTACGATTATGCCAGAGGCACTTTTGCGTTGCGATGGAAACATTCCAAATGCAAAGCCAAATGGAGTAGGTACATCATTGAGCTCCATATAAAATGGTCCAGTCACAATTTTATCGTTTGGAATAGCCTTAGCCTTATGCGAAATAATCCTAAAATGGGGGTGAGCAAGATCGCAGGTGGTGTAGGCGTTGCCAATGGTGAATAGTTCGTTTTTGTCATTCTTATACACCACGTCCCCGTGCATGTAGCCATCTCCCTGTTGCGTTACTACTTCAGATATTTTTGCCTTTTTGTTTTTGAAGTTGTAGACCATATCCTTCGTTTCATACACTTCGTTACCATTTTTGAAAATAGGATAACCCACTCTTTTTCCCAGGGAATCAAGTCGGCCGTGGGCCGTAATGGTTGACTGCTCGTAGTCGATAATGATTTCATCGGCCTCAAGTTCTATTTCTCCATACCTGATCTTAGCGTTTCCATACAGCTTCACAATTTTGGATTGAAGATTGGAGTTAATAGAGTCAGTGGCGGAATAGAAAATTGTGGTTTCAATGTCACCCTTTGCGGGCTTTCTGGTTGAGTCGGCTGGTGACTTTACCACAGATAAGGTATCATTTTTGTTTATAAGCGAATCGGGTGGGGTAGTACCAACAGGTACTGAGTCTGTCGCGATGGGTAAAGGGGCTCCGGGAGCCGTGATAGGTTTCTCCACCTGTGCAAAAGCTGAGAGTGAAAGAAGTTGAAAAAAGAGTATGGAAAAAATAAAAAAAAAGAGTCTCCTCACGCCTTCTGGTTTGATTTCCAGGTGTTTAGCTTTTAGTGAAAAATTCACAACTTTGCGTAAAGTTATTGCAAATACTTCAGACATTATTAAGCCCGTGAAGAATATCGGATACAAAGCCCTGTTATTAGCAATAACCTTGCTAATCTCATCTGCTTCTCCCGACCGGACCGATTTCAAAGTGGACGTGGTAGTGATAGACGCGGGTCATGGCGGTCACGACTCTGGCACCCTCGGCAGCAAGACTAAAGAGAAAGATGTTGTACTGAAAATCGCGCTGAAACTGGGTGGCTTCATCAAAGAAAATCTCAAAGACGTGAAGGTGATTTACACCCGTGATTCGGATAAATTCATTGAGCTTGGTGAGCGAGCCAATATTGCTAATAGAAACCATGCTGATGTCTTTATTTCTATACATGCTAACTCGTTGCCTACCACTACTCCTGACGCCCGCAAGCAATCCATCTATGGAACAGAGACCTATGTGATGGGTTTGCACAAGACTGATGAAAACTTTGAAGTGTCCAAACGGGAGAACTCAGTGATCTTATTAGAAGAAAACTATAAAGAGAAGTACGAAGGCTTTGATCCGGACTCGCCCGAATCTTATATCTTGTTTAGCTTGAGCCAATCTGCCAATCAAGAATCGAGTTTGTTGTTGGCCAGCAAAGTGGAAGATCAGTTTGGAACACGTGCGGGTCGCAGAAGCCGTGGAGTGAAGCAAGCGGGATTTGTTGTTTTATACAAAACTTCAATGCCATCTATATTGATTGAGACGGGTTTCCTCTCCAATACCAAGGAAGAGCGTGATCTGGGGGATAACAAAGTGCAGGATTACATAGCTTCTGCGATATACCGTGCTTTCAAAGAGTACAAAATCCAAATTGAATCCGTAAACTAGCGATTGTGAATAAAGAGGTAAAAGTAGGTTTGTTTATGACCATAGCGTTGGTCTTGCTTTATTTTGGGTTTAATTATCTAAAGGGGATCGATTTCTTAT
>JBFWZR010000053.1:0-27981 GCA_050185175.1 Cyclobacteriaceae bacterium | reverse complement strand
CAATGCTGTGGAGGTGTTGAAAGGAAAGTTGCGCTCAGGGATGAAATCAAAGGGAGTACGAAGTACACTTGTGGTCGTTCAGTTTGCCATTTCTATCTTTTTGATCATTGCAACAGCAATTGTTTTACAACAACTCCAGTATCTCCAATCTAAAAATCTGGGGATGGACAAGCAGAATGTTATTGTATTGCAAAACCTCGCTAAGATTGGAACGGACAGACCTGCTTTTAAAAATGAGGTTCTGCAAATTGCTGGTGTTGAGAAGGCAAGTTATACCAACAATAGTTTCCCGGGCGTTAATAATACGACCGTATTTAAAACACGCGGTTCGGAACAAGACCAATTGGCAGGTTCGTACTATGCCGATTATGATCATCTTAATGTGATGAAGTTTGAGATGACGTCTGGTCGGTTCTTCTCAAGAGATTTCCTGACGGATACCGTAGCAGTTGTTGTCAACGAAGCAGCAGTGAAACAATTTGGTTGGACTGATCCGATAGGGCAGGAGTTGACCAACTTCAACGGTCCAGAACCACAAGTTAATAAAGTGATCGGTGTGGTGAAGGATTTCAACTTTGAATCATTGAAATCAGAAGTTCGCCCCCTGGTAATCTCGTTCGCAGATTTTTCACGTTTCCTTCTTGTTCGATATTCCGGTAATCCAGAATCAACACTTTCGGCTATAGAGACGCTTTGGAAAAAGTATGGAAGCGATAGCCCCTTTGAATATTCATTTCTCGATCAGGATTTTGATGCGCTCTTTAGAGCGGAGCAGCGTTTGAAAAATATTTTCCTTGTATTCGCTGGCCTTGCCATCTTCATCGCCTGCCTTGGACTGTTTGCGTTAGCCGCGTTTACCACAGAGCAACGCACTAAAGAAATTGGAATCAGAAAAGCGATGGGCGCAACGGTTCCAAATTTAACAATCCTCCTGTCCAAAGAGTTTAGCCTATTGGTCATAATAGCCTTCATTCCGGCAGCAGGAGCTGCCTGGTACTTTATGAGTCAATGGCTACAAGATTTTGCCTATCGCATTCAAATCAATCCATTGATTTTGGTTCTGGGAGGTCTGATTGCTTTTGTTGTGGCCTGGCTTACGGTGGGATTCCAGGCGCTGCGAGCTGCCAAATCAAATCCAGTTACGTCTTTACGCTACGAATAAACACCAAATAAAATGTTCAAAAATTACTTCAAAGTCGCGCTGCGAAATATTGTAAAACACTCGTTTTACTCTACGATCAATCTACTAGGACTCGCAGCAGGTGTTACTTGCTGTTTGTTTGTTATTCTTTATGTAGCCGATGAATTGAGCTACGACAAGTTTCATTATGATGCTGAAAACATATACAGCATTGGACTACACGGCAAAATAGCTGGTCAGGAAATTTTTACTGCTTCGTCTTGTCCTCCACTGCATCAGGCTATGGTTGATGAAATTCCCGGCATTGAGCAGGCAACCAGAATCAGTCGCAGGGATAACATGGTTTTCAAGCAGGAAGAAAAGATTTTCACTGAAAACAGGATCATATTTGCTGACTCTAACTTTTTTCAATTCTTTTCATTCAAGCTTGTTGAGGGCGACCCTGTCACTGCCCTGAAGGCGCCCAATAGCGTAGTGTTGTCAGAGGAGCTAGCTCAGAAGTACTTTAACGGAGATGCCTTGGGCAAACTTATGATTATAGGCAACGACAACGAAACGTATAAAGTAACAGGCATCGGGGAGAATGCTCCGCACAATTCACACTTCTTGTATAATGCTCTGATCTCAACAAGTTCAGACAAGCCGCAGTTTGAGAATGGTGTTTGGCTAAATAATAGTCTTTACACCTATGTTCGTAAGAACCCACAGACAACCGTGGCCAGCGTAAATGAGAAGCTACAGGAAATGGTCTCTAAGTACACCGCACCTCAGATTGAACAATTTATTGGCGTGTCATTCGATAAGTTTCTCGAGCAGGGAAATATTTATAGCTATGTGTTGTACCCAACACTCGACACCCACCTATACTCAGAATGGAACGATTCAATTGAAGCCAACAGCGACATCACTTATGTTTATATATTTTCCGCAGTTGGGTTGTTCATTCTTATAATCGCCTGTATCAACTTTATGAACTTGTCCACTGCCAGATCTTCGGGAAGGGCGAAAGAGGTAGGTCTAAGAAAAACTTTGGGTTCTTACAGGGAGCAGATGATAGCACAGTTCCTGGCTGAATCAACTATTTATGGAATGGTTGCAATAATAGTTGCGATCGGCCTGACCTACTTGCTGTTACCTCAATTCAATTTGCTAGCCGGTAAGCAGCTCGCTTTCGGAGCGTTGTTAAGCCCCACGTTCTTTGCAGGCGTTGTTGGTCTCGTATTGGTAATTGGGTTGTTGGCTGGTAGCTATCCGGCATTTTACATGACCAGTTTTAGCGCAGTGGAAGTGCTGAAAGGAAAGGTGAGAGCAGGATTGAAAAGTAAAGGTGTGAGAAGCGGATTAGTAGTGTTTCAGTTTTCATTGTCAATCATTCTCATCATCGCCACCACTGTTGTTTATCAGCAGATCGAGTTTTTGCAGAGTCGCAACATGGGACTCGACAAGGAAAACGTTATTGCTCTACGCAACACAAGAAACCTAAAAACCAACCAGCAGGCGTTTAAGAATACGTTGCTTGATTTTCCTGAGATCGAGAACGCGAGCTATACGAATAACGTCTTCCCGGGAATCAATAACACAACAGCTTTCCGATCAGCAAGCGATCAAAAGGATCACATCATGGGCCGTTATGTTGCTGATTTTGATCACAGTGCCACCCTGAAATTTGAAATGGCAGAAGGCCGTTTCTTTTCGCGGGAGTTTCCTTCTGACTCAATGGCCGTTGTGATCAATGAGGCAGCGGTAAGAGAACTTGGATGGGCAAATCCATTGGAAGAGGATTTGATCGATTACAATGGAAATGAGCAGGTGACCATGAAAGTGATCGGGGTCGTTAAAGACTTCAACTTCGAATCATACAAGACTGAAGTGAGACCGTTGGTAATCATCCTCACCAATTCAGCCAACAATCTCCTTGTTCGTTATTCAGGTGATGCATCGGCTGCTGTAAAAAATGTTGAAGATCTTTGGAATAAATACGCCTCAGGTCAGCCGTTTGAGTATGTCTTCCTCGATCAGAATTTTGATCAGCTCTTCAGAGAAGAGCAACGACTGAGTACCTTATTTTCCGTCTTCACGGGTCTAGCCATCTTTATTGCATGTCTTGGATTGTTTGCACTTGCCGCATTTACAGCTGAACAACGCACAAAGGAAATAGGAATCAGAAAAGCTCTCGGAGCGACTGTGTTTAACATTACAAAGTTGCTGTCCAGAGAATTTACCATTTTGGTGCTCATCGCTTTTGTCCTTGCAGTAGTGCCATCCTACTACTTGCTAAGCAATTGGCTGGACCAGTTTGCTTACAAAGTTGAGATTAGCGTTCTCGTTTTTGTCGTGAGTGGTGTAGGGGCATTGCTAATTGCCTGGCTGACGGTAATTTTTCAGGCACTTAAGGCAGGAATGGCCAAGCCGATCAATTCGCTGCGTTATGAATAACGTCAAAATTTGAGCAGTTAACATCAATTTCATATTACATTGAATCATAGGCGCGGGTAACTGCGCCTTTTTTATTTCAAACGATTCTGTAATACTCTTTCTGTTGGTAAATTGACTTCTACGAAAACCAATCATTTTGAAAATGAAGCGTTACTTTTTTATCCTGCTTTTAGCAATCTCTCATTTCAGTTTTTCACAGGCACTTGACCCGGCCGACTTTTCTCAGCTTAAGTTCAGGTTCATCGGGCCGGATGGCAACAGAGCTATAGCCGTGGTGGGTGAGCCTGGCAATCCATCAGTGTCTTATCTGGGTGCTGCATCTGGTGGTATTTGGAAAACAGAAGACATGGGTTACAACTGGAAACCTGTCTTTGATGAAATGGACGATTCGTCTATCGGTGCACTGGCCATTGCTCCATCTGATCACGATCAGGTATGGGCAGGAACGGGTGAGACGTTTTTAATTCGTCCGGCTCATGCTGTGGGCAATGGAGTATATAAATCATCTGATGCCGGAAAGACATGGAAGAAGATGGGACTGGAAAAGAGCTTTAGAATCAGTCGCGTAGTCGTTCATCCCACTGATACTAATATCGTCTATGTTGGAGTGCTGGGTCACACACATGGACCGCAGCAGGAAAAGGGCGTTTACAAAACAACCGATGGAGGAAAGACATGGAATCGTGTGTTCTTCGTTAATGACAATACTGGGTGTTCGGACATGGCGATGGATTCAAAAAATCCTGATGTCATCTATGCTGCTATGTGGCACGTAGAAATAAAGACCTGGAATCTAAACAGTGGCGGACCAGGCAGTGGTATATATAGAAGTAAAGACGGGGGAAAAACATGGGAGCCCTTGAGAAATGGTCTTGAGAGTGGACCAAGTCATCCCATTGGAAAGACATCAGTAGATGTGGCCTATAGTAACCCAAAAGTTTTATATGCACTTGTAGAAGATAAAGAGCCTCGATTGTATCGGTCAGAGAATGGAGGAGACTCGTGGAAGCTAATGCAACAGGATCACTCCATGGCTCAACGCGCAGCTTATTATACCAGAGTGCGAGTTTCTACTCAAGATGAAAATCGGGTTTACACCATTAATGTCTCAATGAAGATGTCGAAGGATGGTGGCAAGTCATGGTCAAATGAAATGGGGCCATGGGATGCTGGTGGTGATAATCACGATATGTGGTTTGATCCCACCAACGCCAGTAGGATAATGGTTGCACACGATGGGTGCCTTAACATGTCATTCAATTATGGCAAGACTTGGGAGAATATTAACCTTCCTATTGCTCAGATGTATAATATCTCTGTTGACAACCGCGTGCCATACTACGTTTATGGGAATCGTCAGGATGCGTGGTCGTATCGAGGACCGAGTCGATACCGCTATCGCGGCACTATTCCCCTGGGAGTCTGGCATGGCGTAGGTGGTTGCGAAAGTGGTGATGCCAAGGTTGATCCTCTTGACAATAACACCGTCTGGTCGCAATGCTATGATGGCGGGCTAGATGTTTTCGATCTCACTACGATGCAGATGCGAGATGTACGAGCCTGGCCGGAGGCTGGGTATGGATATGCTCCAGGTGATTTGAAATATAGATGGCACTGGAATTTTCCCGTTGTGATTTCTCAACACGTTAAGGGAAAGGTCTGGGCTGGAAGCCAGTTCGTTCACGAAACAACAAATGCTGGACAAAGCTGGAAGGTGGTAAGTCTGGATTTGACCCGAAATGACAAGTCACATCAGCAGAGTTCGGGAGGAATGGCCGGTGATAATCTGATGACCTTTGATGGCGCTACGCTTTTTTCCATGGCCGAATCTCCGGTGAAAGAGGGAATCTTGTGGACGGGTAGTAATGATGGGCTGGTGCACGTAACCAGTGATGGGGGTAGATCGTGGTTTAAGGCATCCGACTTCATACCTGGATTGCCTAAGTGGGGCACTATTCGAAATATTGATCCTTCAAGTCATGACGCTGCAACTTGCTATGTATCGGTTGATGCTCATCAGGACGGAGATTTTGGGACTTATGTTTACAAAACCACCGACCTCGGCAAGACCTGGACTCGGCTGGATATTTCCCTGCCACCTTCCAACTCTAATTTCGTTCATCAGATCAGAGAGGATCCGGAGCAAAAAGGATTACTCTGGTTAGGCACAGACAATGCATTGTATTTTTCTCCAGACGATGGAAAGAACTGGATGAGATACCGGCATGGTTTGCCGCCTGCACCAGTTTTTGGAATATCCGTTCAGAAACACTTCAATGATCTTGTAATCGGGACATATGGTCGCGGTATCTTTATTCTCGATGACATCACACCCATCCGAGAGTTCAGTGCTGCGGTTCAAAACAAGGAGGCTCACTTGTTCACACCTGGAACCGCCTATCGTTTTCAGGACATCGATGGTATCAAATCAAAAGGTGCGTTCACCGATGGACGAAACCCACCGGAAGGCGTTTCTATCAACTTCTATTTGAAAGAAGCGTCAAAAGATTCCGCAGTAATAAATATTCTGGATTCCAAAGGCAATATGATCAATCAGATTTCTGCAAAAGGAGAGAAGGGAATCAATCGCGTATGGTGGAATCTCCGTCATAAGGAATACAATTGGCCAAGGTTAAGGACTAAACCGAGAGGTAAGGATTGGGTGAAACTGGATGACGATGGAACACGAAATATGTTCATTTATGACCTTGACATAGGGCCGGGAATGACGCCAACATTGGTTCCTCCGGGGCAGTACACTGTGGTGTTAAACGTGGACGGAAAAGAATTCAAGCAAACGGTTCAGGTGCTCAAGGATCCTAACACAAAAGGCTCGCTGGCTAATATCCAGCAACAGTATGAATTTGGAATGGGGATCTATTCCAATGTATCGACTTGTCTCAGGTTGATAGATGAAATGGAAAGGACTCGCGCCCAACTTATTTTAAAACAGAATGACCCAAAGGCAGCGAAACAGGCTGCTGCATTGGAAGAGAAAATTTACCAATTGGAGGGAAGAATATTTGATGTACACCAAACAGGAGCTCGTCAGGATATCTTTAGAAACCCGGCAAAGATTTTGGAAAGATTTTTGGCTATTGCCAAAGAAGGGCAAGCATCGAGTGCAGACTATCCACCGACTGATCAACAACGTGAAGTGTATGGATTGCTAAAGAAGAGATTGGATGAGGTCGAATCTTCGTTTGGCCTGCTGAAACAAAGTTTGGAGTGGAAAAGAGCCTCGCTTAACTAATATTGGGTTGATTTTGAGTTCCGGGTAGGGTTTGTGCGATGCTAATATGTGGAACAGCTCGATTGGTACTTTTTGGTCACATGGGATACATTATGATAACATGTAAGTATTAAGGTTGCTAAAATCCTACCTAGGTGTATTTAATATCTAAGTCATTGAGAAGTCTGAAAAATCATATATCTTGTCCACGAATCCAAAGCCAAAAGTCACGGTTTTATGCGTGTTTTTCTTAAAAGTGTCGTTGGAGCATTAATAGTGTTGTTGAGCGTTCAAGCGCAAGCGCAAGACGAAGCACGCTATGGCTACGGAATCAAGGCGGGTATTTCTGTGAGTAGTTTTTCCAGCAACGTTCCCCATGCTGGGCCAAAAATTGGTTATACACTCGGGGGATTTGGCACCTACGTTATTACACCTGTCTTCACCCTTCTCACCGAGATTAATTACTTGCAACAAGGCGGTTCCTTACTCACTTACTTAGACGAAACCCGCTTTGGGGCACCCAGTAATTTTTTTACTGTAAACCAGACACATAGTAATGTTACGCTGCACACTTTGGAAATGCCGGTGATGTTGCAATACACACTTCCATTCGAGGATCTACCGATTAAAGTAAGTGCTGGACCTTCTTTCTCGTACGTTGTTGATGCGACTGACAATTTTCAAAGAACGGGTTATACTGCTACAAACGTTATTGTAACAACCAGCGGCACAGACAATGTAAAATCGACCTATGAATCTTTCCAGATAGGAGCAACCGGAAATCTTGGTTTTTTTATCCCTTTTGGTGGCAAGACCATCAATATTGATGCACGGTATATGTATGGGATCACACCAATTAGGAAAAACTACAGCTACATAACGCTTAACAATAACAGCGAAGAGCTTAGAGCAAATTCTATCGTATTCACAGTAGGACTGACATTTTAAAGAGAAATGCTAAAAATACTTACATCCACGGCTATGAAAATATATCGCAAATTCATAATGATTCTGGTAGTTCCGGTGTGCATTACCTTAATCGTCACATCCTGTAAAGACAAGTTTACTGAGGAAGACTTGCTCAATGCCCAACAGACTATTGACTACAGTGTGGTGCTGAAGGATGCGGCAACGCTTCTTGGCATTGAAGGGGCCACAGTTACCATTGTGCAAAATGGCGTGGAATTAACCGGTACGACCAATGCGCAAGGAGTTGCTACATTCATAAAAGTCACTGTTGGTAATGGATTTCCCCTGACGATAACGGCCACCGATTATGTGACGGTTAACAGCAATATTTTTCTGGGTTCAGTAGATTACAGGCAAGCGGAAGAAACTAACTTCTTCTATACATTGTCGCAGACAACAAACCTTGCTACTGTGAAGGGTGTTGTTGAAATCGAAACTGATGTAACGAACCAAGCTACCGAGGTACTAAGTGGAGCAGAGGTGAGAGCGGTATTTAGCCCTAGTTCCTATAACAATTTATCCCTTAGCAATCTAAACTTCACGATTACCGCGACAACGGGAGCTGACGGTACTTATACCATGGACTTACCCACTTTCGCAGACGGAGTGAGTTATGATGTTTTTGTTAATGATATAGAGGTAAATCAAGTAATAGCTTTCAATAATGAAGTGGGCCAGCCCTTGTTCCCTGCAACCTTGCCGCAAGTAGCCAACGTGCTCACGGCATTTTCCAACAGTGGTTCTCCGGAGCCTATTCCACTTGGAGTTCCGTCAGTATTCGCAACTATCGGTGCAAATCCGACTGGGGCGGGAGCTGCCGTAGCCGAACTTAGCGTGAATGTTAATAGTTTAGGTGTGATTTTATCGATTATTCCATTCACTTCAGGTTCTGGGTATGCTGCAAGTAGCACGACAATTCCTGTGACGATTAGCACACTTGCTGGAGGCACGGGAGCTACTGCCACCGCTACTTCCAATGCCTCTGGTCAAATTACGGGAATAACTATTGGTAATGGGGGGACTGGATACCCTCCACTAAATCCCAACCCAAATTTTGCCTCGTCCAGTTCTCCACAGAACCTGTTCAATGCTATTTCCATAAGACCAGGAGACATTAGAGTGATCAATATTGATTACGGGACTGGTACCTCAAGGGCATTGGATATAGAGTAAAGAGTTCGCTGAACTAACGATAACTAGTAAAGAAATAGAAATGAGTATTTTCAAGCATATCTCTTTAGCTCTTCTGGTTATCCTTTTAGTGGTTTCCTGCAGAACCGCTGATACGCTAACTGAGGAGGAATTACTTGAATTTGATAGGCAGGGTTGGCTGTATTCTATACAGATGTGGGATCCGTACCTCGGTGCAGGCGTTCCCGATCTTGATGTCGAAGTTTCTGTCGGGGGAGAGCCTCTAACGTTAACGTCTAATGGCTCAGGGATAATTGAATTTATCTCCGGATTTAGTAATGAATTTCAGGTTACCGTAGTTGGGCAGGGATACTTCACTGTTTCTCGAATTATACCTACCGTTGACGAAGGGTTCTCCGACAGGGGAAAAACAATCTACAAGACTGTTGAACTGTATCCAGAGGCAGATTACGGTACATTTACTTTACAAGGCAAGGCAGAGGTGCAGAGTGATGTAACCACCTCTCAAAGGGAACCAGCACCCGCTGCGAAGTTTGAAGTACGTTTTTTTGTTGATGGGAATAACCAAGTTATCATCCCAATAGTCACAGACAATAATGGAAGGTATAAGGTGAAGGTGCCTGCGAGACCCTATGCATCCCCATTTCTCGTATATGAGGCATACACCACTAACCAGACCATTGCTATTAACCGTGTGACCGGTCAACCGGTATTTCCGCAAACGCTGCCATCCATTGTTCAAATAGAGACTGCTTTTAATCCAACTGCTGTCAGCTCAAACAGTATTCCTTTTGTGTCACCGGTTTACGCAACGATTCCTGCTCCTCCTGCGGGGCCAAATGCGTTGCCTGCGCGTGCTTACTCCCTCTCCACTTCTGGTTTTCTGGATGGATCAGGAGGAATCTTTCTTGGAGCATTCACCGTCACATCAATTGGAGGAGGATATTTGGCTGGAGATTTACCTCTTACTGTCGTTTCACTTGATGGAGGTTCTGGTGCTGTTGGTGTCATTAGAGACACCAATGCTGATGGTACGCTGAATCAAATCGAATTTACTACCGCAGGTTCTGGTTACCCTCTTCTCAATACGAGCGTTAATAAAGTGGCCGGCCAGGGGTTCTCGGCTGACTTGCCTAACAACTCTTTTCTTGGCAGCCCCGTCCTTTCCACTTTCACTCCTGGGGCCATCATTGTAAACGACATCTATTATGGCACCGGTTCTTCCAGGTCGCAAGCCGTAAACTGATATTAAATTTTAGGTGGAGCTTCCTTAGCCTTTCGCTGCAACTGCTCGAATATTGTCACATTCATCAGAATGAGCAGTAGCCCATAGAAAGTGTCTTCAATGGGTATAGTACCCATTCTTATGCCCAGGTTCTCAGCATCATTGTACCACACCACTTGATTTTCAATTCCTGTGCCTGTCAGTACTCCATTGACAATAAAGAATGGGATGAGGATGAAAAGAAAGGAGATATAAAATTTCGCGAGAAAGGTGACTTTTAATCGAAGGCTTACGAAAAGTAGAAATCCACCGCAAAGAAAGAATGTTAGAGAAGTGTACCATTTGTCTGTGTTGATTGCTGCCACCAGGATGAGTAGGGAGGCTAAAATGTAGGTTACAATCTTTTCGTATTTGTTGGAAATTTTCGAACCTAAAAAATATCCAACAGCCTCGTAAGTAAAAACACATGCATAGGGGATGCAAATGAAAAACAGAATTTCCTCAAGAGGCAGAGTGGAAAAGTAAATGCCCGTAAGGTAGGTTGGATTAAATCCCCATACACCCATCGTGGTGAACCACTCGTCCCAGAAGAGGAAAAATGTAGCGGTCAGTAGTATCGCTGGCCAAAGGCTGTTCCATTTTTTTGAGAAGTTCGCACGTGGATGAAAACTGAACGCGAATGGCAAGGCAATCGAAGCCAAATCAAGTGCTAGATAGAGATAATTGGACTTCAAGCGTTATTGAGTTTCCTGGCGTGTCTCCTTCATTTTGAATTGCCTCGGTTCATACTTAGGAGGCGCGTAGAGAAATCCAAAAGCTTCGCAATCTTCTTTACTATGCTTGCTATGATGAACGTAGTGAGCATTGATCATGCGTTGGAGGTACTTGCTTCTTTTGGATGGTCTCCACTTGATTCGCTGATGCACGATAATATCATGAAATACAACGTAGAAAATGCCATAGCATAAGATGCCAAGAGCAACAGCCAGTAGGTAAGGATTGTAATTTACGAGACTGGCATAATAAAAAAGCCCAATCGATGGAAGGCTGAAGACTACGCCAAACCAATCATTCTTTTCAAGGGCGTGGTCGTGTACAGAGTGATGTGACTTGTGCCACACCCAAAGGGCTCCATGCATAATGTATTTATGTGTGAACCACGCTACGAATTCCCAAAAGAGAAATGTGCCAATGGTGATGAGTGCGCACGTTGCAACCGTTAACCACATACTTTACGAGCTTTTCAACGCTTCCTTTTCAAAATGAGTTTTCAGTACATCGAACCGATGGTTAAAAATAGCATTAACCTGTCGCTCGACAAAAAGCCAATTGGCAAGCCTGCCCAAAATTCCAAAAGGAATGGCGTAGTTAACTTCATCAGTCATTTCAACGCCATTGCCAACTTGTTTGAAGTGATGCTGATGATGCCACAAAGCGTAAGGGCCAAAACGTTGTTCGTCCACGAAATAATTTGGTTCAGCCACGTGTGTTATTTCTGTGACCCATTGCAAGCGTATGCCGGGTGGCACGGTGACTTTATATCTGATCAATTGGCCTGCGTAGGTCCTGTTCCCCCCTGAGGAATAAAGTATTTGAAAGCCCATGCTTGATGGAGTGATCTTGCTCAAATTCATCGGTGTACTAAAAAATGACCACGCTTGCTCCAGCGATATGGGCAGAATTTGTTTTCGCGTGAAAGTGTAAATTTTCATCACTCATTTAACAATGGTGGACGCGAAATGTTTTACTTCGCCCGATCCAGCGCAACCTTATAGACCTCTAAGACCCTTTCCCGTGCAAAGCTATGATCGACAATCGGAGGAGGGTAATCTGATGACTCAAATTCGGGTACCCATTTTTTAATATAGTTTCTTTCCGGGTCAAATTTTTCGGTTTGGAGATACGGATTGAACACGCGGAAGTAGGGAGCTGCATCACAACCACTTCCGGCTGCCCATTGCCATCCTCCATTGTTTGCCGCTAAGTCGAAATCAAGAAGCTTTCTTGCAAAATAAGCCTCTCCCCATCGCCAATCAATCAGCAAATGTTTGGTCAGGAAGCTGGCTACAATCATCCTTACCCGGTTGTGCATGAAGCCAGTCTCGTTCAATTCTCTCATGCCGGCATCAACAATGGGATATCCGGTTTCGCCTTTACACCAGGCCTCAAATTCATCTTTATCATTTCGCCATTCGATCTGATCGTACGCTGGTTTGAATGCTTTCTCCACTTTTGGAAAATGCCATAAGATCATATGATAGAACTCTCGCCAAATGAGTTCGTTGAGCCAGACTTCATTTTTCTTGAGCGCAATCGTAACAAGTTGTCGAATGCTCACAGTCCCGAACCTGAGATGAACACTGAGTTTGGAGGTTCCTTCGATTCCTGGGAAGTCTCTTTGCTTGTGATAGTGTTTGATGATTTCGGATTTGATAACTCGCTCTGGAAAAGGGCCTGCAGCTATCTCGAAACCAAGCTCATCCATTGTGGGCATCAGAAGTGGACTCGTTTGGAAAAGGTTGGCAAAATATTTCTCTGTTGGGTAAGCTTTGTAATGAAAGGGTTTGAGGGTCGCTTTCCATTTTTTAGAGAAGGGGGTGAAGACGGTGTAAGGTGATCCGTCATCTTTCAGAACCTCATCTCTCTCGAAAACCACCTGATCTTTGAATGACTTGAACGGAATATCCTTTTTACTTAAAATTTCTTCCACGAGCGCATCGCGTTCTCTTGCGTATGGCTCGTAGTCACGGTTCGTGTAAACGGCTTTTGGGGATACATTATCAAAGAACTTTTTCGGAGTGCTTTGAACTACCAACAAAGAGCTGCCATGATTCTCCAGTTCAGTCTTGAGATGAGCTAATGATTGGTAAATGAATGTAATTCGTTTATCATCTTTGTCTTCAAGTTTTTCGAGAATGTTGATGTCGAAGATGAAAACACAAAGGACATTATTGTTCTCCTTGAGCGCGAGGTATAGGCCGGTATTGTCGGTCAGCCTAAGGTCTCGCCTTAGCCAAAAGAGGGTGGTGTCTTTTGTTATTGTTTTAGATAAGTTCATTCAATGGATTAGTCTCCTGAATGAGCTGTTATACCGTTTTAGTGAGTTCCAACATTTCAGGGCGACTAAGAATGATCTTGAACCAGTGTGAGTATTCGTGTGGGTGAGACTGGACTTTATTTTTTAAGTCGTTGGTATCTATAAATTTCCAATCTGAAATTTCACTCTCATTGATTTGAGGTTCGCCATCAAATGATCCTATGTAGACATGATCAAGCTCATGCTCTATCAGGTTGTTTGAAAATTGAATTTTGTATTCGAATTTGAAGGCAAACGTAGGATTGGATACAATTCCCAATTCCTCCTCCAGTCTTCGGCTAACTGCATCTTCCATCGACTCAGTAGGTCTAGGGTGGCTGCAGCATGTGTTGGACCAAAGCCCACCACTATGATATTTGGATGAGGCACGTTTTTGGATCAGCATTTCCCCACTGGAATTAAAAAGGAGCACACTAAAAGCGCGATGCAATACCCCCTTGCGATGGGCTTCCATTTTTTCCATCGTGCCCAACTCATTGTCGTTGCTATCTACTAGAATTACTTGCTCCACTAAATTAAGTTAAGCTGATGTTTTAAATATGAATAAAACAGAATCCTGAACTTATGTCTGTTTCTTATTCTAATCCTCTTTTTCATGACATGCTCAGAAGGAGTATTTTTTATTTTCTTGAACAAGGCAAGATAGTACAGATAGGCAACATAAACGCCAAACCTCGCGCCTCTTGGCAACTCTTTGATTCCGAGATAACCTTGATGAAAATCTTTCGCAACATCAGCCTCAATTTGGGCTTTGTCATTTTCGTCAAACCTTTCGAGGTCGATACCCGGAAAGTAGGATCTACCCATCCCGTTGAAATCTGCATTTAAATCTCTCAGGAAATTTATCTTTTGAAAAGCTGACCCTAGTTTCATAGCCTTGGGCTTCAGCCTTTCATATGCTTTTTCATTGCCCTGACAAAACACTTTCAGGCACATCAGACCAACAACTTCGGCCGATCCCAAAATATATTCCTCAAAAGTAATTTGATCGTATTCTTTTTGACCCAGATCCATCTTCATGCTGGTCAGAAACTGATCAATAAGAGTGCGATTGATATTGTATTTGTTGACCGTCTGTTGAAAGCTGTGAAGGATCGGGTTCATACTGATACCTTGCTCAATCGCTTCGTAGGTGTCATTCTGAAATTTTTTTAGCAATACTTCCTTTTCATGATTGTGAAAAGTGTCTACTATCTCATCGGCAAAACGCACAAATCCGTAAATACTGTAGATCGGATCACGAAGTTTCTTATCAAGGCAAAAAATGCCAAGAGAGAAGGAAGTGCTGTAAGCATTTGTAGTAAGCTTACTACACCGGACTGCTACTTTATTATATAAAGACTCGTGGTTCATTGTCCGATTCTTTTCATCAACTCCCTGGCGACAACCTGGCCCGAAATCAGTGACGGTGGCACTCCAGGCCCGGGTACGGTGAGCTGACCAGTATAAAACAGATTCGATACCCTATTGTTTAGAATGGATGGCTTTAAATTGGCTGTTTGACCGATTGTATTTGCAAGACCATATGCATTCCCTTTGAAGGAATGATAATCTTCTATAAAGTCGCGGTGAGCGTAACTCTTTTTGTATGTGACGTACGGTTTGATCGACTGGCCCGTCAACTTCTCCAATCGGGTTATGATCATTTCGTAGTAGCGCTCCCTGATAGCGTCATCGTCAGTGAGACCTGGAGCAACGGGAATCAGGATAAATATATTCTCTGAGCCATCAGGAGCAACGGTATCATCGGTTTTTGATGGACAGCAAACATAAAAGAGTGGAGCAGTGGGCCACTGAGGTGATTCGTATATTTCCATTGTATGCTGTTTAAAATCTTCATCAAAGAAAAGATTATGATGTAGAAGATTGTCCAGCTTTTTGTTCACACCCAGGTAAAATATGACACTCGAAGGAGCAAGTTTTCTGGACTGCCAATAGGATTCAGAGTATTTGCGGAATTGACGTGGCAGAAGGTGTTGCTCGACATGGTGATAGTCGGCTCCGGCAACTACAGCGTCCACCTTTATAGACTTATTTCCATTGACCTGGATTTCCTTCACCTTAGTGCTGTTCATGGTAAGAGCGCTTACTTCAGAATTGAATTCGAACCGAACTCCTTTTTCTTTGGCAAGCGAAACCATGGCGTCCACAATTTCATACATTCCACCCTTTGGATACCAGGTGCCCAACTTCATGTCTGCATAGTTCATCAGGCTGTAAAGAGCAGGTGTATCCTGCGGGGATGCGCCCAGAAATAAAACCGGAAACTCCAATAGCTGAATTAATCGTGGAGACTTAAAATAACTTCTTATGTGTTTGTTGATGGATTTGAACACGTGAAGTTTGAAAACACCTCGCGCCAGTCGAACATCCAGTAGCTCAGTCACCGATAGCCCGGGTTTGTACACCAGATCATTTATTCCAACCTGGTATTTGTACTCGGCTTCTTTAAGAAACATTTCCAGTTTGGTGCTGCTTCCTGGCTCTTCCTTTTCGAAAAAATAATTTAAGTCCTGCGGTTTTGCCGGGATGTCCCAAACGGTGTCTTGGGAGAAAAATACACGATAGGAGGGATCAAGCCTTACGAGCTCGTAGTAGTCAGCCGCCCTCTTGCCAAATCTATTGAAGTATGCCTCAAAGACGTCAGGCATCCAATACCAACTGGGGCCCATATCAAATGTGAAACCCTCAGCTGTAAACTTCCGTGCTCTGCCGCCAGGCGTTGCATTTTTTTCATAGATCGTAACATCGTAGCCTTCAGAGGCTAGACTAGTGGCGGCTGAGAGACCAGCGAAACCAGAACCAATTACCGCGATTTGCTTCATGGATGGCTTGTTGAAAGCCACTTATAAGCTACCAATTTTTTTCTGGATTTCTTTCCTGGCGTGGAAAATCCTGTTCTTAACAGTACCGATCGGTATGTTCAGATGTTCTGCAATTTCGTGGTACTTATATCCTGTAGTATACATTTTGAACGGAATCTGAAGCTCCTCCTTGATTTCATTCACATTCTTCCACATTTCTTTGAACTCCACCGTTTTTTCTGGCTTGTTAAAGGTATGTGTGTCGGCAACATTCAGGAAATACAACTCTTTGGTATCGTCTGTTGAGGTTTTGGCAAGTTTCATTTTGCGATACTTATTGATATACGTGTTTCGCATAATCGTGAAAAGCCAACCTTTGAGGTTGGTATCCTCTCTAAATTTATCACGGTAGGTGAGTGCCTTGAGCATGGTGTCCTGAACAAGGTCCTGAGATTCTTCCCTGCTTCTTGTGAATCGATACGTAAACTGCCTTAGTGTGCTTTGGAGGCTGGTCAGTTGGCTAGAGAACTCAGTTGCGGTCATTTGTTTAATATTTTAGATGTAAAATTAAACAAAAATGAGCTGAATGCTACTCTCTAAACTATACTGTTTAATAAAATCGATTAAAAATTAGACAAAAAAGACTATAGCAGGGATAGAAGGCTTTTGGCGTCCTTAAATAGACTGAAGTTGGGGCTTGTAGATTCAACCTGGTTTGAGAAGTACCCAGTAGCGAGAATCCTGACTTTGGGCAGGCTTTCTAAAATATGATCAATGTATGCCTGGGTCTTTTTCCCCTTTGAAGACACCGTCAGCGCGGTTACGAGAAAGTCTGGGCGGTGTTTTTTGCACACGGATACAAGGTCATTCTGGGGAACATGCTGCCCGAGGTAAAAGGTTTTATAGCCGTGCTTCCGAAGGATGTAATGATAGAACAGGAGGCCTAATTCATGAAGCTCATTTTCCGGAAGGAAAAGGACCACTTTCTTGGCCTCATTGGAAGCGAATGGAAGTGAGTCGATGGCTACGATTATCTTTTGCCGGATAAGGTTGGAGATAAAATGCTCCTGCGCAGGATCGATATTTCCAGTTTGCCAAAGGATGCCTATTTTTTCCAGGAAAGGATAGGCGATGTCGGTTATCATTTTTTCAAAACCGAATTTTACCACGAGGTGGGAGAGTATTTTTTCAAACTGCTCTTCGTCCAAATCCACCATGGCAATGATTAATTGCTCAATGAAAAGATCCGCCTCTGATTTCTGCGTGGTAAGCTGTACAATCTCCGACTGTATCTGGTTGTCAGTCATCTCCGCGATTTTAGAGATCTTAATGCCGTGATTGTTCAGTACTGAGATGTTGATGATTTTTTTCAAATCATCATCGGAATAGAATCGGATATTAGTTGGTGTTCGTTGAGGAATAATCAATCGATGCCTCTTTTCCCAAATGCGTATGGTGTGCGCCTTTATTCCTGATAAGGTTTCAAGCTCTTTGATTGAATATCTTCCCATTTGTGGTCTGTTTCAGACAACTAACCCAAGTTTAACTAAATTGTTCAATCAAATCTTGTTAATTACTATCATTACTTCAACTGCGCTTTCTGATCCATGCCTGATAGGCTTGCAATAGGTAAAAGTTGGTTTCAACAAAAAGGTTGGGAGCCGTTTCCGTTTCAAATTGAGGCTTGGCAGAACTATCTCGATGGTTATAATGGCATGGTCAACGCGCCCACTGGCAGCGGCAAGACCTACTCGCTGGTGATTCCGATCCTGATGGAGGCGATGGAAAACCAATCTGGAGGGAATCAGGGACTGCAGGCAATCTGGATCACGCCCATTCGAGCACTGGCAAAAGAAATTCAATACGCATCGGAAAAGGCGATTGGTGACCTTGGTTTGCCATGGGAGGTAGGTATCCGTTCAGGAGATACGTCTTTAGCTGCAAGAAAACGGCAACAGGAGAAGCCACCTCAGTTATTAATTACAACGCCTGAGAGCCTGCACCTATTAATCGCTCAAAGAGGCTATCACAAATACTTTGAGAATTTGAAAGTGATAGTGGCAGATGAGTGGCACGAACTCATGGGGTCAAAACGTGGTGTTCAGGTTGAACTTGCCTTATCCCGTTTAAAGACAGTGGCAAAGAAATTGAAAGTGTGGGGAATCTCGGCAACCATTGGAAACATGGACCAGTCACTGCAAGTATTGTTGGGTGACTACCACAAGCGGGGCAAATTCAAAGTCGTAAAGGCGAGCATAGAAAAGCGTATCGAGATACATTCTATCATGCCCACCGATCACGAAAAACTTCCCTGGACCGGCCACGTTGGTATTCATCTCTTAGACAAGGTGGTTGAAATTGTAAAGAAGAGTAGTGCTACGCTGATTTTTACGAACACTAGGTCCTTTGCGGAAATTTGGTATCAGAAAATATTGGACAAAGCACCTGAACTCTCAGGGTTGATCGCTATGCATCATGGCTCGATTAGCCAAGAACTTCGAAACTGGGTGGAGGAGCAATTGCATTCTGGTAAAATACGGGCCGTGGTTTGTACATCAAGCCTTGATTTGGGCGTAGACTTCCGACCAGTGGAGACTGTAATTCAGGTGGGTGGCCCAAAAGGAGTGGCTCGATTTCTTCAGCGTGCCGGCCGCAGCGGACATCAGCCCGGGGCACTTAGCAAAATATATTATTTGCCCACACATGCTCTGGAATTAATAGAAGCCGCTGCGCTTCGCGAAGCGATGAATCGCAAAATTGTCGAGCAGCGTGTGCCATACGTGCGATCATTTGATGTATTGGTTCAGTATCTAGTGACACTGGGAGTAAGTGAAGGTTTTGTTGGAGATGAAATATTGAAAGAAGTGAGAGGCACCTATTCCTATTCGTCAATGACTGACGATGAATGGAAATGGATTTTAAGATTTATTACAACGGGAGGCGCGGCCCTTACAGCCTATGACGAGTTTCGCAAGGTGAATTTTGAAAAAGGCCGATACAAAGTAGAGAATGGAAGGATCGCACACCGGCATAGGTTGTCAATTGGCACCATAGTCGGAGACACCTCTTTGTTGGTGCAATACGTTTCAGGAAAGACACTTGGGTCGATAGAAGAATCATTTATTGCAGCCCTGAATCCAGGTGATGTGTTTTGGTTTGCTGGCAGGAGCCTTGAGTTGGTAAGGGTGAAAGACATGACCGCACAAGTCAAGCGCTCGACAAGGAAGTCGGGCAAAGTGCCTTCATGGCAAGGTGGGCGGATGCCGCTGTCTTCTGAGATGGGTGAAATGATCAGGTTCAAAATCAATCAAAGTACTAAAGGTGAATTTGACGATCCTGAAATGAAGTTTCTGCGACCCATGCTGGAGTTGCAGGGTAAGCTGTCCCTTTTGCCTACGCAAAAACAATTTCTAATCGAGTATCTGGAGTCTAAAGAAGGATATCATGTGATGATGTATCCGTTTGAGGGAAGATTTGTTCATGAGGGTATGGCGGCTTTGCTGGCTTACCGCATATCGCGAATTAGCCCCATTACGTTTTCTATTGCAATGAATGACTACGGGTTTGAGTTACTCTCGGATCAGCCGATTCCCATTGAAGAGGCCATTGAAACGGATATACTTGGTTTAGATAATCTGCATTCAGATATCCAGGCGAGTATAAATTCGATTGAGATGGCCAGACGCAAGTTTAGGGATATAGCGGCAATTGCAGGGCTTGTTTTCAAAGGATTTCCGGGGCAGCGTGTGCGCGACCGGCATTTGCAATCTTCGTCTCAATTATTCTTCGAAGTCTTTCACGATCATGAATCGCACAATCTGCTTTTACTTCAGGCCTTTGAAGAAGTGATGGATTTTCAACTTGAGGAAAACCGATTGCGAAATGCGCTGGAGCGAATCGCCCATCAAAAAATTGTGATCAAATGTCCTGACAGGCCAACGCCATTTGGACTTCCAATAATGGTCGACAGACTCAGAGAAAAATTAACCTCTGAAAAGCTCGAAGACCGGATCAAACGAATGATTATTCAGTATGAGTAGGGGCAGACTTCTCTTTTTGCACCAGTGACTGCCTCATGAACTCATGGTACAGTTGATAAATCCGGTGAACCACGGCTATAATGTCCTTTGATTCTAAAAGTATTCGGGTTTGTAATAGAGCCATTCTATTACCAAGCTCATCCTTTTGAATGTCCAGAATTTGTTCGTCAAGCTTTTTGTTGATGAACAACAAGAGTTTTTCCTTTTGATCGTCCATCACCTCGTGCCTTTCGAAATTCAACTTACTAATTGAGTCAATTACTCTTGTAATGAAATCTCCAAGGTCTCTGTCGATATCCTGAAGCATGGAAGCGTATTTCTTCTTGGGAGGTGGATGATGGTTGATAACGTGGTTGGCACTTGACTCATTGAGCAGGAGTGCGCTTTGATAAAGATCCTGAATCAGATCGAAGACCAAAATGTAGAGCCTGCCAGCTGCTACATTACCCTTCTCGATCTTCCGAACATACTTTATAATCTTGTTGTGAAGTTTTTCATTCTGAGTTTTTAGCTTCTGGATTTCATTCTTCGATTTTACCAGCGCTTTGCTGTTCTCATCGATCAAAGACTTTACACTCAGGCTGCCCACCTTCATCACTGTTTTCAGACTCTTGACGGTGTTGGATTTACTTTCTTCAATTACCTGTTGAATGTCCAGCACATCTGCTGCCAAAAATTGATTTGAAGTTTCTTCCTCAGAGGTTTTGCGTTTGAACACGATATGGCTTCTTACTAAGAGAAATACTGCGACTACCGTCAATACGATTACACCAGGGAATCCGGTTTTAAACAAAATCAATGCGAAGAATCCGCAAGTGGTAAAGGCGACAAGCGCGGTGGTCAGCCAGCCGGCAATTACGTTGATTACACCAGCGACACGATATACAGCACTTTCTCTGCCCCATGCCTGATCGGCAAAGGACGTACCCATGGCCACCATAAAGGTGACGAAAGTAGTAGACAATGGAAGTTTTTGAGAGGTGGCGTAAGCGATGAGTACACTCGACACCAGCAAATTCACGGATGCACGAATAAGGTCAAAAGATGGCTTCTCCGTGTCGCTAACTTCTTCGCTTTTATTTTTAGAGAAGCGTGTAGATAAAGATTTACTCCACTTTTCAGGAACAAGCTGTTGAACCGATTCGCCAATGAAAATACCTAATCCCACCAGTCCTCGGGAAATAAAATTGGATTTGAATTTTTCATCTCCTTCATCCTGACGCCCCAATGAAACCTCTGTCTCAGTTACTTTGCGACTCTTGGCATTGGTCCACAGGGTTATCACCATGATAATTCCGCTACCCAGCAATATCCAGGAGGGAGTGGCCACCTTTTGGGCAAGGCCCGCCATATTGAATTCACCTGCGGGCACATTTGAAGCTGCCCAACTTTGAAAACTCATCAACCCAGCGACAGAAACTCCAATAAAATTGACTAGGTCATTCCCCGCAAAGGCCATTGCCAGCGAGAAGGTACCAAGGAGCACTACCACTTTCAAAGGGTTGATCTTTTGTGACCACATTAATATTTGAATCACAATACTCCAGAGAACAATAGACACAAGTAAAATCACCCATGTGTTTGCCATGATCCACTTGATCTGGTTGTCGGAAACAAGGGTGCTCCCCTTGACGCCTTTAATCAGCAAGAAATAAATAATGGTAGTGATCGCCAGGCCACTGAAAACCGCACCATATCGTTTAAGGTTCTTCTTCAAATTGAATGTGAAGATGATGCGCGAAATATGTTGTACGATGGCACCCACCACGAATGAGATCAGCACGGATAGAAATATCCCGGAGATGATGGTGACAGCGCTCGAATAATTGATAATTTCTTTCCACTTGCTTAAACCACCACCATTCTCATAGGCAATCAAAAGGCCCGTTACCAATGCACCGCCCAATAATTCAAAAACGAGTGACACCGTGGTAGAAGTAGGTAGCCCGAGTGAGTTGTAAAAATCGAGAAGAATGATGTCTGTGATCATCACCGCGAGGAAAATGATCATGATTTTGTCAAATGTGAAAAACGAAGGGTTAAAGATTCCCTGACGAGCCACCTCCATCATACCACTCGAAAATATTGAGCCTGCCAATACCCCTAAAGATGCAATGACAAGGATGGTTTTGAAGGATGCTACGCGCGAGCCGATGGCCGAATTCAGAAAGTTGACCGCATCGTTGCTTACCCCAACAACCAGGTCGACAATGGCAAGGGAAAACAAAACAAAAATGAGAATCTGGTAACCTTCCATAGCGCGCGGAAAGATACTTAGTGCCCAAGAATTAACCCAAAATGGCGGCCATATTCGGATCGATTTTTTATGCACAATTAACTATTACATTATTCTTTGTCAGATTGCTTATTAATTTTCAAAATTTAGTTTTCAGTCTGCTGTAAAATGTTTTATTGACACATTGGAATCAGAAGAATGAATCAGGTTTATTCATCGACAGCCGCTGTGGAGCTCGAACTTGAGGGGCTGAGCCTTATCCTGTTACCAGAAAAGGCGATTTTTGTCCCAGCCGAAAAGACATTGCTTCTTGCTGATTTGCATTTGGGCAAGATTAATCATTTCCGATTGGCAGGAATTCCGTTGCCTAACAAGGCTAATGACGAAAACCTGGAAAGGTTGATTGATCTGATTAATAAGACCCGATCTGAAAGGGTAATATTCCTCGGTGATCTGTTTCACAGCCATTATAACTATGAGTGGGAGTCTTTAGGGCAGGTGATTGCCCATTTTCCGAATTGCGAATTTCATCTTGTCCTTGGCAATCACGACATCATGAGTCAGTTGCAATACGAACGCCATCGGATAAAGGTATGCGAGGAGCTTCATATGGGGCCTTTACTACTAACACATGAGTTAATAGAGAATTCAAATAAATATAATCTTGCTGGCCACGTTCATCCCGGGGTGAGACTCACAGGTCGTGGAAAACAGTCCGTGATGTTACCGTGTTTTTACTTTAGCAAACGTCAAGGATTGATGCCTGCCTTTGGTTCGTTCACAGGGTTGGCTCGCGTTGCCATAAAAAGGGAGGATCGTGTGTTTGCTATCGCAGATGGTAAAGTGCTGGATCTTGACAATGCGTAGAATAATTTTTTTTCTGTTGGTCGTTGGTGCAATGCACGCGTATGCACAGGACACAACACGACTGTCGTTACTTTTTGTTGGTGATATCATGCAGCATGACTCTCAGATTCGTGCCGCAAAACTTGGGAAGGGAGGCTATGACTATAGTGAGTGTTTTGAGTTCGTGAAGCCTTTGGTCGAGAAGGCGGATGTTGCTATTGGAAACCTCGAACTGACATTGGCCGGCCCGCCTTACAAAGGTTATCCTCAGTTTAGTGCACCGGACGAACTCGCAGTTGCATTGAGAGAAAGTGGATTTGATGTCTTGGTTACGGCCAACAACCACTCACTCGACCGAGGGAAACGAGGTTTGGAGCGGACAATTGACGTGCTTGATTCGCTCAACATTCCGCACACAGGCACTTTCAAAGATTCAGTGGACCGAGCCCAACTGTATCCATTAGTGGTAGAAAAGAAAGGATTTAAGTTTTCCCTTCTCAACTATACCTACGGGACCAACGGAATACCCGTCTCTAAACCCAATGTGATCAATTTAATTGACACTATGCAAATCAAACTTGATCTCGAGAAGGCCAAAGCACAAAGCACTGATTTTATAATTGTGTTTATGCATTGGGGGTTGGAGTATCAGGATACGCCTTCACGGGAACAGCGCTCAATCGCCAATTTCTGTTTAAAGAATGGAGCGCAACTTGTTATTGGTTCGCATCCACATGTTTTACAACAGTTTGAATGGGATAAAGAGAACAATACCGTAGTAGCTTACTCACTTGGAAATTTTGTTTCTGGTCAGCAGTCTCGATATCGTGATGGAGGAGCTATGCTCTGGGTGGAGATGGAAAAGACAACCGAATCGGATAGTACAGCTAACGTGGTGATCAAAAACGTAGCGCATGATTTGGCTTGGGTATACCGAAACTTTGAAACTCCTAAAAAGTATTTCATACTTCCGGCCAGAGAGTTCGAATCTGATTCTATTTTGATGGGTAAAACCTCTCGCGAGCTGTTAAAAATCTTCGCTGAAGACTCCCGAAAATTACTCTCCTCTAAAAACAAAAATGTAAAAGAATCAGAGCGTCTGTTAATAGAATCGGATTACTATAAAGTTCATTTGGGTTCAACTTCTGACACGACTCAACTAGATTCGCTGGATGTTTTGAGTTTTTATAAGATAGCACCCATTCAAACACAAGATAGTTTGGAATGGATTTCAGAGCCTATTTATGATCGCGAGGTAGCTGAGGCCGCATTGTTGGATTTGAAAACCAACTCACCTTTCAAAGAAGCGAAACTGGTGTGGTATTATTGGGGAAGGAGGCAGAAAGCATTACCGCCCCGTAAAGATGACGCCAATTGAAAACTCGAGCCCGGTAAAATCTATTTTCGCATCTGGGTAGTCTGCTTGTACTGTCTGATTTGATCCATTCAGATTGCCACCACTGTAGCTCCCCACCAATGGAAACTTGGAAGTTCCGTTGAGGTAGTTACACTCGAGTGAAATTCCAAATTGGTTGGTTACATACACTGTAAACTCAGCGCCTACGTGATAGCCAAACCCCGGATTGTTATCAAATGACAAGTCCGCATTGGCAATGTCCCATCCTTCATACTCGCGCAATGCTCTATCCATATTGCCATAGTCGATGCGCTGATCAAAACCATAAAATGCAAAGCCGCCACCTTTGATATCAAACTGAGCTTGTTTGCCCTTGAATTGAATTACAAGTTCGAGTGGTACGAACAGTGTAAAGTTCGGGCCTGTAAGTGGATCGGTGCTCTCAAAAGGAAGATCAATAACATTCAGGCCCGCCATCCTGTATAGTGAAAATCCGGACTCCACAGCCAAATAACGATTCAGGTCAAAGCCAACACCCCTGAGCGAAAAGGGACTAATAGGAGTAGAAAAAGAACCGTTCCTGGGGATGAAATAGGAAAAGGATAGGCCAACATTTTGCGAATTGGCAGAGAGGAAGGATGCCCCGAGAATTAGCGTAATCAGTATCTTTTTCATCAGTCAATAGATTTCTGCCAGCAAGTTAATGACATACAGTCTTTTTAAAGACCGATTGTGGATACTTGTTCCCAATTCGCGATAAAAGATGTTAATTTTCAGTTTATAACATTTGATCTTAAACCCCAATGAGAAAATATCTAGCACAAATCATTCTCTCCGTCATTCTGTTTTCGTGCGGAGAAAAACAAAAACCTGCCGACATGATCGTGTCAGGAGGAACCATTTACACGATGGATGTAAACTCACCGACTGCTGAGGCTGTTGCTGTGTCGGATGGAAAAATAATTTACGTAGGCGCTGCAGCTGATGCTCAAAAATACAAGGGAGAGAGTACAACGATGGTTGACCTGCAAGGCCAAACGATGACACCAGGATTCATTGAGTCGCACGGTCACATGATGGGCTTGGGATACAATGAAATGAACCTTGACCTGATGGATACCAAGAGTTGGGATGAAATTGTTGACCGCGTGAAAGAAGCAGTGGGCAAAGCACAACCCGGAGAATGGATTGTTGGTCGTGGGTGGCATCAGGATAAATGGGACAAACAACCTGAGAAGATGGTGAAAGGATTTCAAACTCATCACAAGCTTAGCGAAGTATCTCCGGACAATCCGGTGTTTCTCGGTCATGCGAGCGGTCATGCCGGATTTGCCAATGCAAAAGCTATGCAGATTGCAGGTGTAAATCAGATGTCGATTGAAAAGATGGAGAAGGATTTGGGTGAGGGAGGAGAAATTATCAGAGACGAACTGGGCAACCCAACAGGATTGTTCAATGAGAGAGCGCAAGGCTTGATCTACAATTACATTCCAGAGAACACGGAGGAAACAGATTCGAAGGCACTGGAGCTTGCCATGGATGCCTGTGCACGGGAAGGTATCACCAGCTTCCATGATGCGGGTGCATCCAGAAGTGATGTTGCTTTGTTTCAAAAATTCAGGGCAGAAGACAAGTTGAAAACCAGACTTTATGTGATGGTAACGGGCAGAGATCCAGAACTTGTTTATGAATGGATCAGGAGGGGACCATTAGTTGACTCAACTGATTTCCTCACAATACGATCCATAAAACTTAACTGCGATGGAGCTTTAGGTTCCAGAGGAGCATGGCTGCTGGAGCCGTATACTGATAGAGATAATTGGTATGGCATGCCAACTCTCTCTATGGATACGGTATTAAGCGTTTCTAAGGCTGCGTTAAAAGGTGGATTTCAGGTTTGCTCTCACGCGATCGGAGACAGGGCGAATCGGGAGATTCTTGATCGCTACGAAACAGCGTTCAATGAGAACCCAACCATGGCTACTAATCACCGATTCAGAATAGAACATGCGCAACATGTTCATCCGCAAGATATCCCCAGATTTGGCAAGTTAAATGTGATTGCTGCTATGCAGGCTATTCACCTTTCTTCCGATAGACCATGGGCGATTGATCGCCTCGGTGAAAAACGAATTGTGGAGGAAACATACGTGTGGCAGGACCTGATGAAGTCTGGCGCGATGATTATCAATGGTACTGATGTTCCTGTAGAACCTATAAGTCCGGTGGCCAGCTTCTATGCTTCCGTTAGCCGGAGAACATTACAAGGCGAGCCGGAAGGTGGCTATGAGCCAAGCCAGAAGATGACCAGAGAGCAGGCGCTGCGGTCATATACACTTGACGCTGCTTACGGTGCGTTTCAGGAAGATGACCTCGGGTCTATTGAGGTAGGCAAGACGGCAGACTTTACAATTTTTAGCCAGGACCTGATGACGGTTCCGGAGGATCAACTGTTGGGAACGAAAATTTCCAAGACGATCGTCAATGGAAAAATAGTTTATGAGGCTCCCTAGCAAAGGAAGCGAGCGATAAAAAAAGCCCTCTGTTGAGGGCTTTTTTGTTTATCTAGTAAAGTGGTCTTATTTCAAGAATTTCCTTGCTCTTTCCATCAACATGTTTCTGTCGGCAGTAATGGAAGGATCGCTATAGATGCGGGAAGATAGCTCGGCCACAACACCTTTCTTATACCCAAGCTTGCTAGCAACATCTTCACAAAAAGCAATCTCACTTTTGAACACTTGTCCGTCAGCCTTCATGAGTTGAATGAGATGATACAGATTCTCAAATTTTTGGTCTTCTGAGAAGGAAGACAAATCACCCACTGGTTTAGGGGCTTTCATCATCGCATCTACATCGTCTTTCGACAGACCGTTGGCCTTACCAATCATATGGATGATCTTTGCTTCGTGATCACCTACGGTCATATCGCTGGCTGCCAGGTTGATTAAAATATTTAACTGTTCTTTAATCATAGTCGTTAATTTTCGCTAATTGTGGCGGTTATAGGCTGAAATTTAGTCAAAAATGAATAATTTTTCGATTCTGACTGAAAAAAACCTTACAAAGGCATTATTTGTGAGCAACCCTCTGAGGCCCGGGTTGTCATTGTTTCAAAAATCATTGATATGAGAATATTCGTTCTAGTTGGTATCGTGTTGTTGTCACATCTGTCAATAATGGCACAGCAGAGTGAGGTGCGGTCAGTCGGCTCATTTAATGGCGTGAAGGCCGCTGAGGCTGTGGATGTTTATCTGAAAAAAGGTGACAAGGAAAGCGTGAGAGTAGAGGTATCGGGGACTAGTTTATCTGATGTGATTACTGAAGTTTCCGGTTCGTACCTCCGGATTCATATGGCCAGCGGAAATTTCAGGAAAATCAGCGTAAAGGCGTATGTAACTTACGTGAGTCTTGAAAAAGTATATGCCAGTTCAGCTTCTAATGTATTT
>JBFWZR010000052.1:0-28578 GCA_050185175.1 Cyclobacteriaceae bacterium | reverse complement strand
AGAATTTCGATTCGTCTCTTCAATCGCTTGCAAACGAAATGAGTAGGAGGATTTACACCACTACCACTGGGTACGTTGATAGAGGCAAGGATTTCGGGTCAGCCGATGTGAACTACCTGAAAGCACAAAATGTAGCCTTGATTGGTGGCGACCAAACTTCTTCACTCGGCTTTGGAGAGGTATGGCATTTTTTCGAGCGTGATCTGGCATATCCCATCACCGTTATTGGCACAGATTATTTCAAGTCAGTCGATCTGGCAAAATATGATGTTATCATTGTGCCTCCGGGTAACTACAGAATGTTTGATGAAGAGCAACTGAACAGCCTCAGTGAGTGGGTGTCTGGTGGAGGTCGTTTGATAATAACAGCTCAGGCGCTAAATTCTTTTGCCGACAAGAAGGGATTTGCCCTTAAGAAATATGCAACAGATGAGGCCAAAAAAGCTGCCGAAAAAGAGGAGGAAGCTGAAAAAAAATCAAATGAGCTAACCCGCTACGATGAAGCCGAGCGCAAAGAACTCTCAACATCAATCTTCGGGGCTATTTACAAAGTCACACTTGACCCATCTCACCCGCTATCATTCGGCTTAGGAGGTTCTTACTACAGCTTGCGAACAACCTCTCTGCACTATGACTACTTACAAAGTGGATGGAACGTGGGAACATTGCGTGGTAACGTGAAGCCGCTCATAGGCTTTGCGGGATACAAAGCCAATGAGGATCTCAAAGATTCAATGGTTTTTGGAGTAGAGGACAAGGGTCGCGGACAAGTAATTTACCTGGTCGATAATCCGATGTTTCGCTCTTTTTGGGAGAATGGAAAAATGCTTTTCTCCAATGCGGTATTTGTTGTTGGAGGTTTGTAAAGAGAAACTGAGAGGAAAAGAGAGGCCGGCAGATACCGGCCTTTTTTTATGGTTCGAGAACAACTTTTAAACAATTATCTCGCTTGTTGGCGAAGATATCGTAGCCTTCCTTTCCTTCGCTGAGCTTCATCCGATGCGTTAGGATAGAAGTGAGGTTGTATTTTTTTTGTTGAACTACCGGAATCAACTTGTCCATAAAATGTCGAGCGGGACAACGACCAACTTTGTACGTCACATTTTTGTCGTAGGCTTGAGTCGGTGAAAACGCAAGGTGCTGATCATTGCATACGCCAACTGTTGAAATAATTCCTCCCGGGCGAAGGAGATCATAAGCCAACTTTCCGGCAGATTGATTACCCACTACTTCCAGCACAGCATCTGCACCACGTCCTTCATTGTGGCTTTTAATCACCTCAACAGGATTTTCTTTAAGAAAATTAATCGGAATTGCTCCAAACTCTTTAGCCATAGCCAATCTTTCCTCCACCGAGTCAATAGCAAATAACTTCTCGGCTCCGTATTCTCTTGCTCCCGCTATCGACATCAGCCCTACGGGACCACAACCAACTACCGCATATAATCCACTCGGCTTTATCTCCGCCTGATGAGCGCAAAAGAATCCTGTGGACATAATGTCACCCAACAGCAAGCCCTCTTCCAGCGAAACACCTTCAGGAATTTTTTCGAGTGTGGAATCGGCCATTGGCACACGAACATATTCGGCCTGACCGCCATGCAGCCCGTGACCTTTTTCTACCCAACCGTAGAGCTGACCTTTTTCACAGCGGCAGGTCAAGCCAATTTTGCAATAAAAGCATTGGCCACAGTTTGTTGTGAATGGACTCATTACCATATCTCCAACACTCAATGATTTGACACCCCTTCCTTTTTCGACTATTTCACCCACAAACTCGTGACCCATTACCGTGCCCGTGTCCAAACCTTTTTCTCGTTCGTAATACACATGCAGATCAGATCCGCATATGCAGGTTAACTTCACTTTGACAATAACATCCCCATCGCTGATCAAAGTCGGATCGCTGACGGTTTCGTAACCAATATTTTCTTTGCCTTGAAAAGTTAATGCCTTCATGAATTTGTAAAATAGAAACTGAAAGTTATCGTTCTTTCTTCAGCCGAAGAATTCGCAGAAGCTAAATTATTGATATAACTAGAAGGTGACGTACTTTTGTGGAATGCGGATTTTTGTTTTTACCATTTTATGCGTTGCCCTATTGTGGAGTTGCAAAAGTGAAAGTGAGGAAAAGTGTGCTTACATACCTGATACCTCCTCCATCCCGGTGGATATTAGTATCAACCAACTACAAGACTCTGTGGTAGCCTTCTCCTCCAAGCGAGAGCTTGTCAACTTTTTTTCCAGGCATACCGTCATGAGAGATGTGTTTTTCAACCGACCTTCTTACCCAAATGATTCAATGTTCATTAACGAATTGTACAGTCGATTCTCCAATCCTTATTTTGATTCGTTGCTCCTGGAAACCAAGGGAGTGTTTGGCGATCTCTCATCGTTACGCGAGGAGCTTAACTCCGCCTTCAAAAACTTCAAGTACTATTATCCTGAAGTAGAACTACCGAAAGTCGAAACAGTAATCTCTGGGTTGGAGACAGATGTGTTCGTGTCTGATACACTGGTTATCATCGGACTGGATTATTTTCTGGGTGAGGGCGCGAAGTACAGGCCTAACATGTATGATTATATTCTCAGAAGATATGATAAAGACTTTGTTGTTCCTTCTATCATGCTGCTTTATGGAATTGACAGTCGCTACAACAAAACAAATCTGGAAGATCGAACGGTGCTTGCCGATATGATCTCTTACGGCAAAACTTACTATTTCACCAAACAGATGCTGCCCTGTGTACCCGACAGCATTTTGATTGGATATACACGCGAGGAAATTGAAGGCTCGAGACGAAACAGTGACTTGATTTGGAAACGACTAGTAGAAGATGAAGTATTTTACGCCACCAGTCACCTGGTGAAACAAAAATACATTGCCGAACGGCCAAAGACATTGGAAGTAGGAGAGAAATGTCCGGGTCGCATTGCTACATGGGTGGGCTGGGAAATTGTGAAAAAATATGCCGAGGTTTCAAATGAATCACTACCAAATGTCATGGCCAATCCAGATGCCAAGGCCATTTTCAATAAATCACGATATAAGCCGCTATAAAGGCAGAGCAGCCGCGCGTGTTCCTTTGATTATTGAGGCAAACTGCTCGCTCAGTATACTTCTTGAGTACTTGTTCTCTGCCAGCTCTCGTCCGTTGTTCTGATACCTTTCAAGTAGCTCGGGGTCGTCAATGAAAGGTTTGATCTTTCGAATGAAATCCGAAGGGTCATATGCATCCACAGAAATTCCACATTGCGCAGACTCAATTTCTTCTTTTATCCAACCTCCAAAATTGATGACGACAAGTTTGCCTGCTGCGAGCGCGTCAAAAAATTTATTGGGCGAACCTGTCTCCAATATCGGAACAGGTTTGTAAGAGATCAACGCAACATCAGTCACCTTCAGCACTTCCCGCACACCGTCTCGGTTGGCGAAGTCCAGAATAGAGACATTCTCCAGTTTTGTTGATTTCACGAGGTTCTGCAACCTCTTTTTCTCGGCTCCAGCTCCACACAAAATAAAGTGAATGGGAAGTGAGGCCTTCCGCGCGGCATTCGCGCAAGCAATAAAAAAATCAAGTCCATTGGCTAGTCCAAGTGCCCCAATATAAGACACGACAAATTTGTCGTCTTTGTTAATCCTTTCTTTTTGGAAAAAATCTGTATCCGCCATGTTCGGCAGCAGGTGTACTAATTTTCCTGGCACCTTCTTGGTAATCTCATTTTTGATTGCTGGAGACAATGCGACAACCGATTCGGCCGCGTTGTAAATCCTCTTCTCCAACGTATAAAGGGACCTCTTGACAAAATAATTGTTGATAAAGCCCAGCTGGATAGGTGCTTCCGGCCACAAGTCACCCACTTCAAACACAAAAGGTATTTTGAACTTCCTCTTCAATCTCAAGGCCACCAGCCCAACGGTAAGCGGCACCGAAATAGCGTAGCACAAATCAACCGAGGTAAGCCTCTTCGCTAATGCTGTCGCCCTGTTAGCAAATCGCAGGAAAGATTGGATTCGCCTGGCTGCACCAAAACTATTATCATAAGGAACTGAGAGGTAGTGGACTTCAATTCCATCTAAGTTTTCCTTTTTGTAGGGATCATTATGCCCGGTAATGACGGTGACGTCAATGCCACGGTCAATAAGAGCCTTCGCCAAATAGTAAGATCGGATTGCTCCGCCTTTGTATGGAGTTTTAAAATGTTGGTGAAGCAATAAAACTTTCACGCTGCAAAGAAAGCGCAAATGCGGACTCAGCAAGGTGATACGCTGAGAATTTTGGAAACCACAGCCTGACCTGAGTTAGGTCAGGCTGGTGGTGATGAGTTTTTTTGCTGAGATAACTAGTGCTTCTCCTGTAAGCCTCGGGCGTAATTTAGAATTCCGTTCACTGAGCGATCGGAAGGCTCCATTCGAAGTTCGTCTAATTGACTCTTCATTGTTACCAACTCTTTGTATTGCTTTTGCAATTCAGAGTCGCAGATCAAAGCATTGTTAATCTCCCGCGTCTCCCTCTCCGTAGTCTCGCGGTATAAATACCTGATCAGATCGTCTTGGGTAAAGGTTTGGGTCATAGGCAATATGTTGTTTTGTCATTTTCTTTCGCAGGTTGATAAGCGCATAGCGCATTCTGCCCAGGGCAGTGTTAATACTCACTCCGGTTCTGTCAGCTATCTCCTGAAAACTCATCTGGAGATAGTGGCGCATAATGAGCACTTGTTTTTGTTCTATCGGAAGTTCCTTGATCAGGCCTCTCAGCTTGCGCTTAGTGTCGCGTTGCTGTTGAGCATTTTCAAACGACTCGTCTGCAAATTGCATGGAGTCGAAAAGTCTACTGCCTTCTTCCAACACTATTTCAGGATGTCTTTTATTTTTCCTGAAATGATCGATGGCCAGGTTGTGCGCAATGCGACTAAGCCATGGAAGGAACTTGCCCTCCTCATTGTAGCGCCCGCCTTTGATTGTGTTGATAGCTTTGATGAAAGTTTCCTGGAGGAGATCCTCCGCTACGTAACGGTCCTTTACGATGAGGTAAATGGCCGTATAGATTCGCGATTTGTGCCTTAGAAGTAGCATCTCAAAAGCCCCTTCGTTACCATTTTGATAAAGCGTAACCAGTTCCTGGTCGCTTACTCTTCTGTCTATCATTCTGTCTCACTTTTAGGTAACGTAGAAGTCTCTCTCGATAGTGTGTGGGTTTGGTTTATTAATTTCTGGATCGAAAAGGTAGAAATATTATAATTGGAGGCAAAAAAATAATGCGAAAATATTGCCTGTTAAAGATTTTCTTTTGCTATTTGAGCCCGATTTTTTTGAGATATACAACCGCATGGGTGATACTAAAAAACGAGTGATAAAAAGTCTGGACACCCTCCCGGACGACCTGAAGGACCTGGTGAAGAGGCAGTATCCTAATGGCTATGAGACCAGCATTTCGCGGATCATGAACGCCAAGAGGGAACCCATTTTTGTTTTTCCACTGGAGACAGAGGATTCAGTTTACCTGGTTAAAGTTCCGGCCACGAAAAATAGCGATGGAGGTTATGATGTTGAGTCAAGTGAAAAAGAGGAGTTCGACTCCGACAATGACGATGATTTCGACAATGACAATTACAACAGCAAAGACTCTGACTTTGATGATGACAGTGAGGGATCTCGCAAGGACCCAAGCTATGATCCCGATTTTGACGATTAGTTTTTAAGGTTTTCTCTATACCTAAACCCTGACACCATCTTGAGTTCAAGATGGTGTCTTATTTTTTAGACCTCATTGCCACGCAATTGATTAATTTTGCAGGCTCATGACCAAACCGTCCGTGTTTACTGAACCCCAACTTGATCAGCTCGATCCCAAAGAGTTTATCATCATAAAAAGGGCGAGGGTCAACAATCTCAAAAACTTAAGTGTAGCAATTCCCAGAAATAAATTCGTGGTCATCACTGGGCTCTCAGGCTCCGGTAAGTCATCACTGGCGTTTGACACATTATTTGCCGAAGGGCAGCGGATGTATGTCGAGAGTTTGAGCTCATATGCCCGCCAGTTTCTCGGTAGAATGGAGAAGCCCGATGTAGATTATATCAGGGGCGTATCTCCGGCTATAGCAATTGAGCAAAAAGTAAATACGCGCAACCCGCGATCTACTGTTGGCACCACAACAGAGATATATGACTACTTGAAACTGTTGTTCGCCCGCGTTGGTAAAACTTACTCTCCGGTAAGCGGTGAGATTGTATCCAGGGACACGGTAACGTCAGTACTGGATCGCATCCATCAACTTAAAGACGGAACAAAAATCATGGTGGCCTGCCCACTCAAGGTCACCAGAGGCCGGAAACTGGAAGACGAGTTGAATCTTTTGCTAAGCAAAGGGTTTGCGCGTATCCTGGTGAATGGTGAGATGAGGTTTATTGAAGAGATACTCACCGACAAGAAAAAGCCCGCCAAGTCTTCCACATTTGAAGTACTCATCGACCGTGCTGTAACGAACAAAGAGGATGAAGACCTCACATTCCGACTTTCAGATTCGGTTCAAACCGCATTCTTTGAAGGTCATGGCGATTGCACAGTATATATAGATGGCACTAAACCCGTTTCGTTCTCTGATCGGTTTGAGCTTGACGGCATTTCATTTACTGAGCCATCTGTCAATCTTTTTAGCTTCAACAATCCATACGGTGCATGTCGCACCTGTGAAGGGTTTGGAAAGGTTCTGGGTATTGATGAAGATCTCGTCATTCCTGACAAAAGTCTTTCGGTGTATGAAGGCGCCATCGCACCTTGGCGCAGCGCAACGATGGGAAAGTGGTTGAAGCCATTAGTAACAAATGGTATCAAATTCAACTTCCCTATTCATCGCAGCTATTCTGATCTCACGCAAAAAGAAAAGGAATTGCTCTGGAATGGCAATGAGTATTTCGATGGCATCAACGATTTCTTTAAATACCTCGGGTCGAAGATGCACAAGATCCAATACCGGGTCATGCTATCGCGCTATCGCGGACGGACCACATGCCCGGACTGCAGAGGTACTCGACTGCGCAAGGATGCCTCTTATGTAAAGATCAACGATACATCCATCACTGACCTCGTGTTAATGCCGCTTGAGGAGGTGGCACAATTCTTCGATGACCTGAAGCTGACGGACTACGAGAAAAAAGTAAGTGACAGGATATTGAAAGAAATCCGGTCACGCGTTGATTATATGATCAGGGTAGGACTTGGCTACCTCACCTTGAATCGCCTGACCTCCACTTTGTCAGGCGGTGAGTTCCAACGCATCAAGCTTGCGACAGCACTAGGCAGTGCACTGGTGGGGTCTATGTACATCATGGATGAGCCGAGCATTGGATTACATCCACGAGATACTGATAGGATGATTGAGGTATTGAAATCACTACGGGATCTTGGAAACACAGTCATTGTGGTGGAACACGAAGAGGAGATCATGAGGGCAGCCGACCAGATCATTGATATAGGACCAGATGCCGGAGCACATGGCGGAGAGCTTGTGTATCAGGGTGCGTTGTCAGATTTGAATGGAAAGGTGCAATCACACACCACCAACTATTTAAGCAAGAAAGAAGAAATTAGAGTGCCTGCTAAGAGGAGGAAGTGGAAGGATTCGATCATCGTGTCAGGTGCACGAGAAAATAACCTCAAAAACCTAAAGGTTGAATTTCCATTGGGTACACTTACGGTGGTGACTGGAGTGAGCGGCAGTGGAAAGTCAACTTTGATTAAAAAAATTCTTTATCCAGCCATCGGTCGCGTCAATGGATCTGTTGCTGAAACTCCTGGTCGGTATGACAAACTGGAAGGTGACATCGCAAGGATTACTCAAGTAGAATTCGTAGATCAAAATCCGATTGGAAAATCATCGAGATCAAATCCGATCAGCTATGTGAAAGCCTACGATGCCATTCGACAGCTTTTCTCTGATCAGCCGCTAAGTAAACAGCGTGGTTATAAACCGTCACATTATTCTTTCAACGTGGAAGGTGGTCGTTGCGAAACCTGCCAGGGTGAAGGGGAGACCAAAGTAGAGATGCAGTTTATGGCTGACATTTTCCTGAAGTGTGAAACTTGCCATGGCAAACGATTCAAACAAGAAGTACTTGAGGTTGAGTACGAAGGCAAAAACATCGCAGATATTCTTGATATGACCGTAGAGTCTGCTCTTGAATTTTTCAAAGACAAGAAAGCAGTCTACGATAAAATATTGCCACTGTATGAAGTTGGGCTCGGTTACGTGAAGCTTGGCCAGAGTTCAAATTCACTTAGTGGTGGTGAGGCACAGCGTGTGAAACTCGCCTCATTCCTTGGTAAAAAGAATTCCGACACCAACGAACACATCCTTTTCATTTTTGACGAGCCTACTACCGGGCTTCACTTCCACGACATCAGTAAATTGCTCAAGGCCATAAATGCTTTAGTGGATGAAGGCCACACGGTGATTGTAATAGAGCATAATCTGGAAGTAATTAAATGCGCTGACTGGATAATTGATCTTGGGCCAGAAGGCGGAGAGAAGAAAGGGGGTCAATTATTATTTGCCGGTACTCCGGAAGACATGGTAAAAATCAACAAGGGATACACTGCTTCATTTTTGAAAGCAAAGTTGGCCTAACGGCTTTTAGCAATTCGCTTAACAACCAAGCCCCTGTTTGTCATAGCATTTAAATAGTATAAACCCGCACTTAGTCCTGCCACCTCGATGCTGACATTGGAAGATCTACTTTCAATGTCTTTTGTCAAAACTTTCCGCCCCACCAGGTCAATTATCTCAATTTTGTTTATCAAGAGTGCTTCCTCGCCTGCCAGGTGAACAAAAGTGTCCACAGGGTTTGGGAAGACTGAAATTTGATTAGAATAAGTTTTTGCTATTCCAGTGACGATATCTGGGCCTTCGGGTTCTTGCTTAGATTTCTCCACCACTTGAAACTCTCTTGAGACAACCTCTGCAGGTTGAAATTCAATATCGCCCTCCTGCTTAGCTTCAATTACTACGCGTCCAGTTTGTGAAGTTAATTGAACAACAAAACCATTGAGCTCAGCTATCTCTTGGCCCTCAGTAATGGTCAGAGTGACCGGTAGTTTTGATGATGCTTTAACAGAGATTTCAAATGGTGAATCTGTGTTAGTTTTATCACTTATTTCACTAAAGCTAATCGACTGAGGAGACTTTCCCACTTTGAGTACTTGCACGCGATGGTTTCCCCATTCGGCAATAATCAAATTTCCAGCACCGTCAAGTGTCATGCCTCTTGGTGAACCAAGCTCCAACTCGCCATATCCTCGGGCACCAAATTCACTAATTAAATTTCCCTCACTATCAACAATAATCCCGTATGGATCTGCGGGCCCTGTTTCGATGCAATAGACAGTTGAACCGCTTCGCGTCACCGCAATTGAGAATATCTCAAATACACCTGGCAGTGAAATTGCCCTTTTAAAAATACCATCTGAATCAAAAACCTGAACTCGTCCTAAGCTACGGTCGCCCACGTAAATTTGGCCTGAATCATCCCAGGCCATTCCGGAGACCTGCCAGAACTCCCCATCGTTTGTGCCTTTTTTGCCGAATTGTTTGAGAAAAACACCTTCACTGGTAAAAATTTGGACCGTTCCCTTAATATCATCTGATACATAGACCTTTCCATCCTTTGCGACAGAAATATGCCGTGGGGATTGAAATTTCCCTTCATCGGTTCCTGGACCTCCAAATGAAAGCAAATAACCACCTTCGGAGTCATACTTGTGCACGAGGTCATGATCAATATCGGCAACATAGATTGACCCATCGAGGCTCACAGAGACTGCAAGGGACGAATATTCGTAAGGTGAATTCAATGAGAACCCGCTAATAAAATTGCCCTCCGCGTCAAACGTCTGGACACGCGCTGGCTCAATGTCCAGCATGGTAATGTTTCCATTCGTATAATTTACTGAGACACTGTATGGATTGGTTAATTGTCCATCCCTCAGTAGCCCAGTTCCAAAGACTTCTAAGGATTCTAATGTTTCATCGAGTGTATAAATCTCCGAAGCATCTCCCGCAAAATGAATTACGTTGGAAAGCCCCACCTGTATCGCATTTGGGCTAATTAACTTATAACCTGAAGGCAGGTCAGTTGAGATTTTTTTTATGTAAATTCCTGTCTTGGAAAACACCTGAACTCGATCGTTGAAGAAGTCCGTTACAAACAAATTTTCATTTTCATCAATCGAAATCTTTGTGGGTTGATCGAATGCTCCGTCAGCCACTCCTTTCAGCCCGAATTTTCGAAGAAATGAACCAGACGGGGAGAACACTTGAACTCTGTTATTGCCAGAATCAACAACATACATGTTTCCATCTAAATCAGTGACTATATCAGAGGGTTCAGATAACTGTCCATTGCCAGAGCCTCGCGATCCGTACTCAATTAATAAATTATGCTCCGGGCCAAAGACACTGACAGTTTCACTATTGTCTGTGACGTAGATCTTTCCGTCTCCATCAACCCAAATTCCATTTGGAGCCCTCGCAACGAAATTCCGTACACCTGAAATTTCGATGGCATCCTGAAAGACCCCTAAAGCATCAAATATTTTCACAGATTGTTGTCCCGAGTCAACAATGTATACCATGCCATCACCATCTACAGCCAGTGCCACAGGTATTTTCAGTTTATCCTCTGAGTTCCCGTATTCACCAAATTTCAGGAGAAATGTTCTCTCTTCATTAAATACCTGAACAGATCGGCTGAATCCATCTAGGACGTATAGATTCCCTGATGGACCTATTGCGATGTCCGTGATTGTTAAAAACTCCCCAGCCGTTGGTGGAACCCCTAACATTTTCTCAAAGGTCAGACTTTGGCTATGGCCACAAAATGGAAAGCAACAGATTAAAGCAGCGACCGCTAATTTCATTTAATCAATATAAGCTTTGAAAAAGCCTATCAAGAATAATGAGATTTTTCCAAATTAAAAAGAGACGATCACCTTCCAAAGCTTAATTTTTCTCTACTTCTTCCCTCTCCTCCCACCCCCTAGCACGATTGTTCCAGATATCGTGATACATCTGCCACTCTCCTTGCTTATTCTTTTTCCAAATGATCAGGTACTTTCCGGAATACAGATCGTGTTTTTCGCCTCCATACTCAGCCTGAGAATACCAATACCCATTATCGAAAGCGAGATTGCCAATAATTTCAAGTTTGTCCGACTTGGACTTATGAAAAATCTGATGATAAGTAGTGTCGCGTGTCCAGAATTTATAAATCGCATCGCGACCGTAAATCATGTCTTGCCCGGGAGACATTAAAACAGCATCGTCCGTATAGATTGATATCATCGTACGGTAATCTCCTTTCACGTAAGCATCTGAAAATCTATCAGCAGCTTTTTGAATGGCGATTTGATCCAGGTTTTGCGCGGGTGCTGGAAAAAAAGGGGCGACCAGGGTTATCAGAGTCAGCAGGTACTTCATAGATATTGTCGTTATAGGTCAACAAACGAAATTTTTACGAGCGCGATAAACGGCCACAAACTTTTTTAAGCCTTACGTAGCAATCGTTTGAAATGTTATAAATTGGCACTTTAATTTCCCTTTTTATGGCCGCAAACGCAATCCTCGACAACGTAAAAAAACGTAATCCCAATGAACCTGAATTCATTCAGGCCGCACAGGAGGTAATCGAATCACTATCACCTGTTCTTGAAAAGAATCCTGAATTCAACCGTCTGAAAATTCTGGAAAGAATTCTAGAACCGGAACGATTGATCACATTCCGCATCACGTGGTTGGACGACAAAGGTGAGGTGCAAGTGAATCGCGGTTACCGTGTGCAGATGAATAGTGCTATTGGTCCTTACAAAGGTGGGCTTCGTTTTCACCCATCCGTTACGCCAAGTGTGTTGAAGTTTTTGGCCTTTGAACAAATTTTCAAAAACGCCCTTACAGGAATCCCAATGGGCGGTGGTAAAGGTGGCTCCGATTTTGATCCAAAAGGGAAGAGTGAAAATGAGATCATGAAATTCTGCCAGGCCTTTATGGGCGAACTGGCTCGACACATTGATCACAGAACAGATGTGCCCGCGGGCGACATCGGTGTGGGAGGAAGAGAGATCGGATACCTTTTTGGAGCGTACAAAAAAATCAAAAACGAATTCACTGGCGTGCTAACAGGTAAAGGCATTGGCTGGGGCGGTAGTTTAATAAGAACAGAAGCTACAGGTTATGGGCTTATCTACTTTGCTGAAAACATGCTGCAATACAAAGGAGATTCATTAAAAGGAAAAACCTGTATTGTATCGGGGTCAGGTAACGTGGCTCAATACTCAATTGAAAAAATTAATCAGATGGGTGCCAAAGCTGTGACGGCATCAGACTCGAGCGGATTTATCTACGATGAAGCAGGAATCGTTGGCGAAAAATTGGAGTTCTTAAAAGATTTGAAGAACAACCGAAGAGGAAGGATTAAGGAGTACGCTGATAAATTTAAGGGCACAACTTTTCACGCAACTGATCCCAATGCAGATCACAACGAGCTCTGGAAAATTAAAGCCGACTGTGCATTCCCTTGTGCTACACAAAATGAAATCAATGAGAAGGATGCCAACAACCTTGTAAAGGGCGGAATAAAATTATTAGGCGAAGGTGCAAACATGCCGACTACCATTGAAGGTATCAATGTAATCATCGACAATGGTGTGATGTACTCACCGGGTAAAGCATCCAACGCGGGCGGTGTAGCCACTAGCGGTTTGGAGATGACACAAAACTACATGGGCCAAAATTGGACCCGTGAAGAAGTGGATTCAAAACTTCAGGGTATCATGAAAAACATCCACGATACTTGTCTGGCTGCGGCCAAAGAATATGGCAAGCCTGGCAACTATATGGTTGGGGCGAATATTGCAGGCTTCCTGAAGGTTGCCAACGCGATGAAAGCACAGGGGGTGATTTAAATTGGTGAAAAATTGCCCAATTACTCATCGCTCAATTTCGTAAATTTGTTTTCAATGAGTTCAATTGTTGTAAGCCCTAAAAATAATGATGAGCTGAAGTTTCTTACACAGCTTCTCACTAAACTTGGAATAGACTCTAAAGTTCTTTCTGATGAAGACGCTGAGGATATCGGTCTTTCTATTCTTATGAAAGACGTAAATCTCAACGACACTTCCGATGAAGCAGAAATTATGAGAAAGCTGAAGGGTTAATGGAGGTCAGCTTTCTTAAGAAATTTAGCAAAGACCTAGACAAGATTTCCAATCCTAACGACCTAAAAGCAATTGCTGACGTCATCGACTTGGTCAAGAAGGCAAATCGGATCATGGACATTCCCGGCACAAAAAAGTTGGTCGGATTTGCTGATGCTTACCGAATAAGACATGGGGACTATCGCATTGGAATATTTGTGAACAAGAATGCAGTAATATTTGCTCGAGTGGCCCATCGCAAAGACATCTATAAAATTTTCCCGTAACCGTATGCCAGCTTACATTATTGTTGACGTAGAAATAACCGATCCAAAAGAATACGAGGAATACAAAAAACACACACCTGGAAGTCTCGTTCCATTTGATGGTAAATTTCTTGCCAGAGGAGGAGAGACCACCACACTCGAAGGCGACTGGAAGCCAGGTCGCATTGTGATTTTGGAATTCCCAACCATGGAAAAAGCAAAAGCATGGTGGAATTCTCCGCTTTATGCGCCAGCAAAACTTATCCGGCAGCGAGCATCGAACACGAGAATGATTGCAGTAGAAGGTGCTTAGATCAGCGTCACGACAAAATAGTAAAGCAAAGTCACGCTAACGATCAACTTAATCAGCGTTCCAAACAGAAAGCCGAAGAACGATCCCAACGCAGCATGTAATGCCTGATCACCATTTCGGTGGCCCATCCACTCACCGATAAAGGCTCCTAAAAATGGGCCAAGTATAATACCGGGAGGACCCAACCAAAACCCTGCGATTAATCCAATCGTGCAACCCCAGATACCATAACGTGTGCCTCCAAAACGTTTTGTTCCGTAAAGTGGCACTACATAATCCAAAGCAGTGACCACCACTACTACAATTGCCCAGATCACGAGAAAGCGTGTTGAGAAAGTTGCAGTTGAAGTAAGTTGCAGCAGGAGTAGTGCGGCATAGCTAAGTGGCGGCCCTGGAAGCAGTGGGAGAATACATCCCACTAATCCAGCCAACATCAGAAGAGAGCCAATTACAATCCAAAGGGCTTCCATGTCATTGAAAGTAAAATGTTTCGCACGAATTGAGTAGTTTCCAATATGAATAAATTACTCATTCTCGCTGTCGCAATAGCTGCTAGTTTTCTATTTGGCTGTCAAACACAGGAATCACCTTACCAAAAAGCCGTTACCGAAAGCGCTCGGCTTCTGGACTCGATTCGAATCAATCAAAAAATCCCAGGTATAGATGCGGCTATATCAATTGATGGAAAAATAGTGTGGTCGCAAGGGTTTGGTTTTGCTGATCTGGAGCTGCAGGTTCCTGTGAAGCCAGGTGAAACCAAATTCAGAATTGGCAGTGTATCAAAACCTCTGTCAGTCGCTGCACTCGGAAAATTAGTTGATGAGGGAAAAGTCAATCTTCAGGATGAAGTACAGACTTACGTGCCCTACTTTCCAAAAAAAGAATTTCCAATTACTGTAAAGCAAACTGCAGGACATATTGCTGGCATCCGACATTATCGTGGTGACGAATTTATCCTAGACAAACACTACAACTCCGTCCGTCAGAGTCTGGAAATCTTTGACAAGGACTCTTTTCTTTTCGAACCAGGAACGCAATACAGTTATTCTAGCTACGGTTTCAATTTGTTAAGCGCGGTCATTGAAGAGGCAAGTCACCAACAATTTCTCAACTACATGCAGCAGGTCGTATTTGATCCCTTGCAAATGACAGCAACGTGCGCGGATAAAAATGATAGCATTATTCTCAATCGAACTTCATTTTATGATTTGGATAGTCTTGGCAACGTGATTAACGCGACTCATGTTGACAACAGCTACAAGTGGGCGGGTGGAGGTTTTATTTCCACCACTAATGACTTGGTAAAATTTGGTGAAGCGCACATGAGTCCGGGTTTCCTTTCAGCAGAAACACTTAAAGAATTTACCACCTCGCAAGTGCTTAACAACGGAGACAGCACGGGTTATGGAGTTGGTTGGGGAAGAATTGAAACTAATGGAGTCCGGGGCTTTGGTCATACTGGAGGATCAGTGGGAGGAATAACCGCCTTCAGAATTTATCCAACAGAGGGATTGATTCTCGTGTTTCTTTCTAATTCATCCGTTACAAAATACGGCACAGTGGGTGACCGAATTGTCAATCTCTTTCTAACCGCGAAAGCAAAACAAAAATGATATTGCACTAAAATCACGATTTATGAAAAAGATAATTACTCTTAGCATTTGTTGTCTCGCCATGTCATTCGTATTCGCACAAGAATCGGCAACGAAAAAAATGCTGGTCGATCACCTGAAAGAATCACACAGCAATAATAATTGGTTTGTGGCCGTAAACTCTTCACTCAAGAATCTCTCTGCAGAGCAAGCGATGTGGACTGATGGCACCGGGAATCACTCAGTCGGTCAGTTGGCGCACCACCTACTGTTCTGGAACGAGCGAATCCTTAAGGACTTCAAAGGTGAAAAAGTAGAGCAGTTCACTGGCAACAACACAGAAACATTTGACAAGTTTGACAGCAAGCAGTGGTCAGAGGTGGTGTCAAAACTTGATAAGGTGATGACCGAGTTGGAGGGTATCGTTCAGAACGCTTCCGAGAAACAGCTTACTGAGTGGGCTCCTACATTGGTGAATATTAGTGCGCACAATGCGTATCACACCGGACAAATTGTGATCGTGCGCAAACAGCAAGGATCATGGAAGGCAGAGTACGGAGTCAACTGATTCCTTCCATATAATTTGATTCAAATCTTTAAGGGAAATTGCGACATTAGGACGAAGTAAACCTATGTCCGATTTCCCTCCTCTACGCGGCTGGCACTTTCTTCAAATTCCTGGCCCCAGCAACACGCCTGCGCGAGTACTGCGTGCTTTGAGCAAACCAACGCTCGACCATCGCAGTCCGGAGTTCGGCATCCTTACCAAGAATATTCTTCAGCGACTTAAAAAGGTTTTTAAGACAGACGGTGACGTTATCGTCTATCCCTCATCAGGCACCGGTGCCTGGGAAGCCGCATTAATGAATCTGTTTAATGCAGGTGATAAAATCATTGGATATGAAACAGGCCACTTTGCTGTGCTTTGGAAAAACCTGGCTGAAAAAATCGGCCTCAATATCGAATGGATAACTGGTGACTGGCGTCAGGGAGCAGATGCGGTAAAAATTGAAGAGCTCCTAAACAAGGACAAGGCGCACGCCATCAAAGGCGTGATGGTGGTTCACAACGAAACGTCAACAGGAATCACCAGCAACATTCCTGCAATTCGTGCTGCTCTCGATCGAAGTAAGCACCCAGCATTGCTGTTGGTGGATGTGGTATCGTCTCTGGCTACCACGGAGTTTCGACAAGATGATTGGGGTGTGGACGTGGCTATATGCGCTTCCCAAAAAGGGTTCATGATGCCTCCGGGGCTTGGTTTCAATTCGGTTAACGCAAAAGCTGTTAGCGCATCAAAAAATTCCAGATCAGTGCACTCTTACTGGCGTTGGGATAGAATTCTGGAAATGAATGAAACAGGTTATTATCCTTACACGCCAGCTAGTGGGTTGTTCTTTGGGCTTGACGAAGCACTGACAATGATCGAAGAAGAAGGGCTCGACAACCTTATTACACGGCACAAACGATTGGCTGCCGCATGCTGAGCAGCAACAGACAAATGGGGATTGGAAAATCAATGTATCAATCCTGACGAGTACTCTGATTCCACTTCGGCCCTGATCATTCCGCAAGGGCACAATGCAGACGAACTAAGAAAATATATTCTCACACAACTTAATATGTCTCTCGGCCCCGGCTTGGGAAAACTAAAGTCAAAAGTCTTTCGACTGGGTCATCTCGGTGATTTCAATGAATTGATGTTGTTAGGAATGCTATCCGGTGTTGAAATGGGACTTGAGAAAATGAATATCCCATATCAAAAAGGTGGCGTGCAAGCTGCCATGGATTTTCTGACCAATTCCGCGGCTTCATGAATGCAGTATCCTCGAATCCAGTTCTCACCTTAGTTGCATTTATACTTCTGGTTGTCGTACTGTTTTTTCTCATTGCAAAATGGAAATGGCATGTATTCCTCGCCTTGCTGATCCCTATTATCTTCTTCGGTATTATCCCAGGTGTGCAGCAAGAAAATTTTATCGAAGCCTTTGAAGAAGGTTTTGGGAAAACTTTGGGAAAAATCGGAGTGGTGATTGTGCTCGGTTCAATCATTGCCGAAGCATTGAAGCACACAGGAGCAATCAAGACAATCACACACTCAATCATTTACCTTGTCGGATCGAAACGAATTCCATTGGCCTTGACCTTCACTGGATTTGTATTAGGCATCGCTATCTTTTCTGATGTGGCTTATGTTATTCTAAATCCACTCGTCCATGCCTCCGCCATCGCTACCAATACGGGCATTGCAGCGATGTCAACCGGATTGGTTGGTGCGCTCCAACTTACACACGCCATTGTGCCTCCCACTCCAGGACCATTGGCAGCTGCTGCACTAGTCGGTGCAGATATTGGAAAAATAATTGTCTATGGAAGTATTTGTTGTCTGGTTGGATCTTTGTCGTGCTGGGTTTGGGGCAAGTGGGTTGCTGGCCCACGGATACTAACCACTGGCAATCCAGAGTTTGCAACAGAAACACACACTGGTAAGCCCTCTGCTAACTCCATCTTCTGGTCGTATGCACCAATTGTCGTTCCCATCATTCTGATTTCACTTCAGAGTGTAGCGAAGTTTTATTTGGATGAGGGTAACGCTGTTAAGCCGATCATAACTTACCTGGGCTGGCCCGTTTGCGCACTTACTATCGGAGTTTGGTTGGCCTATCGCAATGCAAAAAGTGCCGAGGCCAGGAAAGAATCAAAAAGCAATTGGATCGAAACAGCTCTGAAAGGTGCCGCAATGATCATCGTAGTAACAGGACTTGGAGGTTCGCTCAGCGAAATTCTGAAGGGCACTCCAGTTGTCAACTACATCGTAGATTTTTTTGTTCACTACCAATTGCCCGCTATCATCCTTCCTTTTCTCATTGGTGTGATTGGAAACATGATCACTGGCTCCACTACAGTTGGTGTCATCACGGCTGCTTCCATCGTAGCACCCATGCTTTCCAGCCTGCAACTTTCTCCTGAAGCTGCAATGTTGTCAGGAGCGTCCGGATCAGTGATCATCAAATACGTTAACAGCAGCTACTTCTGGGTGTGTACATCGTTGAGCAGACTTACCGTCAATCAGGCGATGCTCGCATATGGAGGCGCCACTTTGGTTGGTGGTGTCGTTACATTTCTTTGCGTGTGCCTTCTTTGGGCGTTGAACTTTATCTAGGGAATTAATCTTCCATCATGCGCCTTCCGATGCACCCTGTCAACACAGGCCGGAACAAAACCTTTGCTTAGCTTCTCAGTATGAGGTTTAAATCTTGGTTCTTTCTCGAGAACCGAAACAACACTTTCATGGGTCACTGCCTTATTGAATTCTTCAAGTTTGTAATTGCCGGCCAGGTAGGCTTCGTTGATCTGCTTAATGATCTCAGCGAATAAAGCATTCAAAAAATCGAGGTATGAAGTATCATGCTGCACTTCACCATGCCCTGGAATCAATGTGGCGTAAGGAAACGCTGCCAACTTTCGCGAGGTTTGGAGCCACTCCAGCGAAAACGTGCCGGATTCATAAGGAGAAGGGTGGACGACAAGATCACCCGTGATCAAAAGTTTTTCATTTGGCAAAAAGATCACTCCATCACCTCGCGTATTTCCTTTTCCCAGATAATGAAATTGAAATTCCCTGCTGCCGCAGGTTATCGTCAATGTTTCATCAAAGGTGGTATTGGGAAATGTAGGTTTCAGTTTTTTTACTGCCTCAATGTCATTTTTTACAAAAGCAATTCCCTCTCTCAGTTCCTGCTTCTCCTCAGCGGTAAACTTCGTGCCGTCTGATTTCTCACCTTTCTTCAATCGCTCTTCATAGTTTGAGACCATCGCTTCAAAATTTCTGATGTAGTGTTTGCTTACCCAAAGCATACCATCACGTTTTATTCCATCTGACGCTTCTTTCGTAGCGATTATTTTCAAGCCCGGAAAACGCTGTGCAAATACTTCATTTCCCTGCCAGTGATCACCGTGCCAATGTGTGTTAAATAAATATTTCACCGGCTTTGATGTAAGTTTGGTGATCTCAGCTATGGCAGCTTCTGCAGCCGCTGGAAGCAGTCCACTGTCTACTACTAACACATCTTCTTCGTTGATCACCACAACAATATTCGCTGTCACCCAGCGGTAATTGTTGCTTTGAGGATGCAGAACGTAGATTTCATCTGCTACCTTTTCGACCTTATAGGTGTAACCTCCTTGCGCAAACAGGATTGTAGTTGATAATAACATCAACAAGGTAAATGTTGCTCTCATTGTTATTTCTTTAATCCGTAAACTGTTCCTTCCGTGGTCGTGATTACCATGATATCATTGTCAATGGCAGGCGTTGAGAATATCCCACCCATACTGTACTCTGCCTTGATCAGATCAATTGAGGATTTGAAAATTGTATAGATATCATCGCGATACGTGTCGTCCGGCTTAAAGTACTTGAGATGATTCGTCTTATAGCCGTCAGTCGTAAAGGTCCACTTTGTCGCGCCAGTTTTCCGATCGAGCGCGTAAAGCTTCCCCCAGATCGTTGGCACATAAACCAGTGATGAAGAAAATTCACTCTGACCGAAGATGTGAAACTTGAGTTCTACCTTCCAGAGTTCGCGACCGTTACGTGCATCAATGGCCATCATCAGACGATCCTCAGCCGTACCCAAAAACAGCACGGTGTCTTTAACGGTAGCGGCAAACGCCCAGCCTTTCGGAAACTTCATATTCCAATTGCCTTGGCCGGTTTCAGTATCCAACGCATAGAAATTGAAATCACGACTCCCAATAAATACCGATCCAAATCCAGCTACGGGCGAACCCTGCATCTCACCTTTCGGAAAATACTGTTGTCCGACAGACTTAAACTTCCATAGCAGGCGCCCGTCTTTTAAATGCAACGCATATAAATGTCCGTCAAATGAACCGATAAAGAGTTTGTCCCCAACGACAACAGGCTTATTGTGAATGATATCGTTGGCTTTGAAACTCCAGAGTGTTTCCCCGGAGTCAGCACTTAGTGCGAACACCTGATTGTTACTACTTCCCAAATAGATCACACCATTGTGAATAAGGGGAGAAGAATGGAAATAGTCAGCGAAATCATATCTACGCTCACCAATATAAAGCGCATTGTTGTCGTACACTTTTCTCCAAAAAGCTTTTCCGGTTTTCTTATCAAGGCAAGAAAGCAGCCCGTTGCCACCCATCAGGTACAGCTTATCTCCCTCTATTGCCACATTGGATCGCAGCTCTCCACTGGTTTTAATTTTCCATTTCACATCGCCACTTCGAACATCGAGTGCATAGAGTGTACTGTCCAGCCCTCCAAAATAGGCAACGCCATCACTGATGATAGGCGATGAAAATATCGGTGCGTTGGTTTTAAATCGCCACTGCACTTTGGGTTCCGTATTGAAATCAGGCTTCTGCTGCGCCAGTGTGTTGAGAAGAAGGCAATAAAAAAAAATTGCGGTTAGTGTAAACTTCATATAGATGGATTTAGAAAGAGAAAGTCTTATTCGAGCTGATACATCGCAAGCTTGTAAATCAGCTCCAGGTGATCATCACGCAAAGGAGCATCCCAGGCCCAAATACGGCATGAGACAAATCCAGATCCTGATCTTGGGCTAAATTTTTTGACCCATGCGCTTACACGATGGTGTTCATCGTAGGCAAGGGGTGTTATGCTCTTGTCCGTAATGTTGGCATACGTTGACGTGAACCAGGCTGGTATCCCAAAGTTCATTCCTTCCTGCGTAGTGTTACTGTGGTAGTTACCCGATTCTTCTATGCGGATGTACTCTACGCCAAGAAGTTTATTGGGCACATCAAGGTTGATGGTAAACTTTCCGTTGCTGTCAAATGAAAAGTAGTTGGGTATGTTTCCAAACCAAAGAATCTTTCCGCCCGCTTCGAGATATTTTCTGATGGGTCCTCTTTCCGGATCGTCTCCAATAAGATTAGATGGGAATTGATCATAGCCCATAACAATTACACTTGGTGCCGTGTCATTGATCCGGTTGCTGACAAACTTCACAAGCCCTGCGGAATCCAATTGCGTAAATCCACGCGTTTTCAAATAGGGAGCAATCTTGGGGTCAACTGTAAAGTCAAAGCGGCCGGGCACCGGTGCATAAACAACTTTGATGGGCTTGGCACCCTCTTCCAGTGCATACATATTGCCATCATCACAACCGAAATAGATAACATCAGTATCAACAATCGGAGAGGAAAACACAGGAGCTCCAGTTTTGTACTCCCACACTTTCTCACCTGTTCTTTTGTCTATCGCATATACATGCTCATCGGAAGAACCCGCGACCACTTGTTTCGAAAGTATCAACGGCTTTGTGTACACTACTCCCTTGGCAACAAATTTCCATTTCTCTTTTCCCGTATTTACATCTAATGCACACAGGTGATTGTTGGTTGACCAACCCACATACACCGTTTTGTCTTCAAGACTGGTCGCCATCGCCCATGTAGGTCCGTAGGTAAACCTCCACTTCTCTTTACGTGAATAGATGTCTACTCCATAGGTTTTGCCATCTCGCGATGCAATGACTAAAAGACTGTCGGAAAGAAGTGGCTGCGCAAAAATGCAGGTGCGATCATATCCAAACTTGCGTGAATCCAGTGACGCTCCTTCTGTCTCAAATTTCCACTGCAATTTCCCGTCACTATTCAACACATAAACCGCTCCATCATTGCTCGGCTGGTAAATAGTATTCCCCCTCACTAAAGGAGCTGCGGTTATACGTCCGTTGGTTTTGAACTTCCATAGTGGCTTGCCCTGACTTATCGACAAAGCATATAAGTAGCTGTCTCCTGATCCCACATACACAACATTGCCCGAAACAACGGGTGTGGCTGTAAAATATTCCCATGTCCAGTAGGCATCGATGAGTGGTTGCATTTGAAACTTCCAAAGAAGCTGACCACTCGCAGGGTTCAGTGCATAGATATAATTATCACGACTAGTGAAAATGACATGAGAAGATGTGACGGAAGGTGTTGCCGACACAGCCCCCTCTGTCTTAAACTTCCAGATTTGATTTCCATTTGATTTATCCAAAGCATAGAGATGGCCGTCCCCGCTTCCGAAAAATATTCGATCGCCCATGGTTACGGCAGTACCTCGGATAGTGCCCTGGGTTTTGAACTTCCATCTCACTTTCGGATTCTGAATCTGTCCGAAAACGGAAACGCTGGCACAAATGAGAATAAAAGCGAACGTAAAGAGTCTGTGCATCGATTAAATTTTGGTGCGGGAGTAAATTCTTTGAACTAAAAACGCAAATTTGAAACCGAGGGCCTGACGCGTAGAATTCAAGCCGATGACAAGTTCGTTCAAGTTGAAACAGGCGATCGTTCGATCTTTATGGAAGTAGAAACCGAAGAAAGTGTAATTCAATCTTGCTTACGCAAAATCGAATCCCAATTAGGCTGGGGCAATGGAGAGGAATGGTCAACTCAGGACTTTGAGTCGCTTAGCAAGAAGATTCAGGAAAGTACAGGGGTAGCGTTAAGTGTTGCGACACTGAAAAGGATTTGGGGCAAAATCAAATACGACAGCAAGCCAACGGTCACCACACTCAATGCACTTGCTCAGTTCGTAGGATACGAAAACTGGAGAACCTATAAGCAAAGTCACCCAATGAACGGGAAGTCGAATGGTCATGACAAAAATTATGTGACGCATCGTCATCCTGAAAAAAAACAGTCGTCACGTCTTTGGATAATCCTTGCAGGAATACTGGTGGTTGGGTTATCTGTGTTGTTGGTTGTTCTCTCAATGTCTTCCGACAGAAAAATCGATCCTGCCCCCTTTCAGTTCAGTAGCAAAAAAGTAGTTGATGTAGGTGTGCCCAATACCGTGATCTTCGACTATGACGCAACTGCCGCCACGCAAGATGATTCAGTTTTCATTCAGCAATCCTGGGACAAGCGACTAAGCACCCTTGTTGATCGCGATGAACACCAGCATACGTCTATTTATTATTACCCAGGTTTTTTTGCGGCTAAGCTTCGGGTCAACGAGACCATCGTGAAAGAGCATCTGCTGGTTATTAACACGGAAGGATGGCTGCCTTTAATCGAACAGACTCCTGTTCCGGTTTATTTCAAGCAGCAAGATGCACTACAAAATGGTTCGTTCGGACTTACAATTAATCAGATAACGGCAAGCAATGTGGAGCTTCAACCCCAGCCTCCTCGTGTGGCCTATTTCAGGGTTGGTGATTTTGGAGATGTGACTACTCACGACCTGATTTTAGAAACGCAATTCAAAAATGATTATACCGAAGGTGCCAATGCCTGTCAGTTTTCTGAAATCGTTATTCTTTTTGAGGGAGGTGCGTTGTTAGTTCCGTTTTCTGCCAAAGGATGTGTGAGCGAACTGAATTTTATGGACAAGGAGGGAAAGAAGTCAGACCTTACGATGCTTGGATGCGATTTTAGTGATTGGGTGAATGTAAAAATTGAGTTTCAGCCTGATAAGTTTATTGTTTACGCAAACAGCGACTCAATGTCATTCGACTTGAAATCAAATGCGGTAAAGATGGTGGGTGTGGCCTATAAGTTTCAAGGAACCGGAAGTGTGAATGGGCTAACGATCGGCAAACACGAAGGCAAACCCACCTTTGTCGAAAACTTTGAGTAGCGTCAAGCGAAGCATTGTTCTCATAATTATAGTTACTGCTCAGTTCTGCGGTACTTCTCTCTGGTTCGCGGGCAACGCTGTTCTTCCATACATTCAAACACAGTTCAATCTTCAACAGACTGCTCTTGGCGATCTTACCTCCGCTGTTCAGTTGGGTTTCATCACTGGCACACTCCTGTTTGCGATTCTCGCTATCTCCGATCGTTTCTCTCCTTCAAAGGTTTTCTTCGCATGCTCACTAGCTGGTGCAGTGTTCAATCTGGCGATGCTGTACGCTGAAGATTTCAGTACAATGCTGTTACTACGCGCACTAACGGGATTTTGTCTCGCTGGCATTTATCCTGTGGGTATGAAAATATCTTCGGACTACTTTGAAAAAGGGTTGGGACGTGCGTTAGGTTATCTCGTAGGGGCATTGGTTATCGGGACGTCAATTCCGCACTTGATCAACTACGTGTCAGATTCATTGGACTGGCAAGCCGTTATCATTTCGACTTCAATTTTGGCAGCAACTGGTGGCGTCTCCGTATACCTTTTTGTCCCAGATGGACCTTTTCGAAAAACTGGCGCAGCTATTGAGCTCAGTGCTTTTTTCAAAGTGTTTCAAAACAAACCTTACCGTCAAGCTGCGTTCGGATACTTTGGTCACATGTGGGAGCTATACACGCTGTGGGCTTTCTTTCCGGTAGTTATTCAATTTTATAACTCAACCAATCACACTGAAATCCAGACCAGTCTGTGGTCGTTCATCTGCATCGCAGCCGGAGGTATTGCCTGTGTAATAGGAGGTCTCTTTTCTGAAAGAGTTGGGAGTGCGAAAACTGCATTCGTGGCGTTGTTTGTTTCTGGTGCCTGCTGCCTGGTGTCATTCTATTCGTTTGAATTCTCTCCAGCAGTGTTTATCGCGTTCATGATGATTTGGGGAATGGCAGTCGTGACCGACTCGCCACAGTTCTCAACACTGGTTGCTCAAAAAGCTCCACCAGAAATTACCGGCACTGCACTTACGATTGTGAACTCTATCGGCTTTGCTATCACCATCGTTAGCCTGCAGGTGATGAACTATCTTATCGTTGAACTAGATTTCAGATGGGTCTTCGTTCCGTTTGCAATCGGCCCGATGATCGGCCTGATTTCGTTTTTTAGATTGGCATTTACTCGGTGAAGTGCGCGGGATAAGGTACCTGAGACTCCATTAGTAAATTTACGCCATCTCTTGTTAGCAAAGTGAGTACAACAATGATTGTTCCTACAATCAGGGCCACTCCAATGTTGTCATTTTTTACCTCCGCAAATTCATCAATGGGAGTAATGCTTGTATAAATTGTAATACCAACGAGACTTACTAAAATTCCCGCTGTGTAGGATGAAGCAATGTAAATAGCTCCATAACCTAAAAAGGAAATGATCAGGTTGAAAGTAGACTCTTCTGTTGCAGCCATCAATCTAAACAGTGACAACAACGGTTGAATAACTCCGCTAACCATGTATCCCACAGAAAACAACACGCTGGCGATAAAAATACTGTAAGCCGTGTTATTGTGGTGAATGTCATACCGCTTGCGGCCAACCCATTTCAGGATTTGATAGGTAGTCATCATGATGACAATGCCGATGCTTAATCCCGAAAGGATTTCAACGAGCGCTAGCAACGAAAGCTTGATATTCATGGTCTAATGATATTTTCCAGTATGCAACATTGTTTGTGCCCGGAGGCAACATACCCGGAAGCCAACCTGTGTTGGTGGTCTCCCAAAAGTAGAACTTTTTTCCTTTGTGAATGATGTGGTCACCGGATGCTGGCAGATCAATGGCAATCATCGCGTGTCGGTACTCGTTGCTTATCATGATCAAAGGATCAAAGCCAAAATGTTTTAACACAGCATAGAGCAATACAGATCGAGTATCACAGTCTCCGGACAGAGTGTATAAAAATTCAACCGGAGCTAAAATTCCAAATTTCTCATTCGCGCGGCAGGGATGATCGTCTCGCTCGCACGGGCCGGGCACTACGTAGTTGTAAGGAATATCCTGAACAAATGACACAATTAGTTTGGCCAACTCATTTCTGGTCAATGTATTTTGTGTAGCCAACTGTTGAAGTGAGTCTTGTAAAAACAAAAGTAAGTCAGCATCATGAGTGGCGAGATCGTAGTACACATTTCGCCAGTAGTTCTCATAGGTATCACCTTGTGATCGCAATTCATTCCGAAACTGATTTGATGAAGTAATGTCATCGCCTGACAATGTATACGAAAGGCAGTACACAGAATCATACGAATATTTATTCCACGATCTGAAATGGGTTAGGCGAATATTGGTCTGCAATGTGTCTGCCACTGAATACTCATCACAAAGCTCTTCGTATTCATAGTCGTAGTAGTCTCCTTCTGATGAAATTGATCCAATCAGCCCGATGATAAAACTCAGGGCTGAGTAAATAACAAAGAGGATCGCCAAAAGGCGGAGAAGGCGCTTCATCGTAATGATAGAGCCCCGAATTTTCGGGGCTCTACAAATTTACATTTCTTTTTGAGTGGATTTCTTGATCACGACTTGCGGCAATTCCTTGAGTTTATCGTTGATCTTTGAAATGTCATCAGACATAATTCGCCCTAGAGTTAACGCTGCATCGCGTGTCTCCTGGCCCAGCTCTACAGTGCGGTTGCCCTGCTGCGTGGATGGTCGTGCCGTAGCGCCATCAACCGCCCGCATGAGAGATGAAATTTCTTCACGCAGCCTTGGTCTTTGGCGATAGCCCATGTTGGGCGGAGGCCTACGTAAAGTCTCGTCCAGATATTCCGTCAACTTCTGAATAGCCTTGTCGATGTCGCCATTTACAGATTGATCTGTTCCCAACTCCGCTCCTCCCTTCACTCGTTCCTTCAATTCTTTCAATTGCTTTAGCGCTGACTCAGAATTGTTAATCAGTTCATGGGTTTGCGAAAGCAAGTCATTCATTCTACTCATCGTCTCGGCTTTGAGTTTGTAATCCTGATCGCTGAGGTTTGCTCTTGGGTCAGCTCTCACTGCGATAGGCGTCTCCAAACTTTGACCGTCTATAGTTAATTTGGCAACATAACCACCCGGAGCTACAAGGGGATTAAATACACCTGAGCCCCAACCACCACGCGGAGGGTTATTCAATTTCGTTGCTTCTTTAGATCGCAAATCCCAAATCATGCGATTTACGCCCGCCCTTATCGTTGTATCTTTTAAGGTGCGAATCACTGTGCCAGCATTATTGATGATGCTCAGTTCAACATCCTTAGGATCTTTTGATACATAGAAGTTAATGTAGGCACCAAACGTTGGGTTCTTTGCTCGATAGGTGCGATCACCCAGGTTCTCGATTTGTTCTGCATAATGCCATAGTGTTGCTGTTCGCACCGGAAACAGATGCATGGGTTTGGCAGCAGCGTCAGACATTTCTTCGAGAGGCCTAATGTCATCCATTATCCATGCGCCTCTGCCGTGCGTGCCGATGACCAAATCACGTTCACGAGCTTGTACTCGCAAGTCTCGTACGGACACTGGAGGCAAGTTATTATTGAGTTTCGTCCAGGATTTTCCTTTGTCCCAGGAAACGAAAATGCCGTGCTCCATTCCTGCAAACAGAAGGTTGGCATTATGCGGATCTTGTCTCACCACCTTCACATAATCATCCTGAGGTAATCCTGTGCTAATGGTAGTCCATGTTTTCCCATAGTCTGTAGTCATGAAAGCATATGGTCGGAAATCATCCATCCTATGTTGATCAACTGCAACGAATGCAGTGCCCGCATCATGCTCCGAAGCATGAATCTTTCCAACCCAAGCAAAAGCTGGCAGTCCTTTGATGTTTCCTTTCACATTAGTCCAGGTCTTCCCTGCATCTCTGGTCACTTGCACATTGCCATCATCGGTGCCGGCCCAAATTACGTCTTTCGCTTTTGGGGATTCGGCAATAGTGAGGACGGTACAATGAAATTCAGCGGCTGTGTTGTCTTGATAGATTTCACCGCCAGAACTTTTTTGTTTCGACTTATCATTGGTCGTCAAATCAGGGCTTATCTCTTCCCAATTGTAACCCTTGTCTCTGCTTCTGAAAATCACGTTGCCACCAGTGTAAACCGTGTTGGGGTCATTTGGTGAAACATGGATAGGAGAATCCCAATTGAACCTGTATTTGTGCGTGTCAATAGCATCACCCGCTGAACCAGTTATTTTAGGATAAGGGTGAATGTTGCGAACGTTGCCCAGCTTGGTGTCAACATGGAAAATCACCCCGCCTTGAAGATTGGAATAAATTTCATGCTCCTGACCAGGAATAGGAACTGCATAATATCCATCACCACCAGCCAACTGAGTCCAATGGCGTTTCATAATTCCTGCCTCTATCAACGAATTGCTTGGGCCGACCCACGTTCCATTGTCTTGCAACCCACCATACAGATTGTATGGATCTTTGTTGTCAACAAACATTTGGTAGAACTGCGATAACTCGACATTATTAATGATATCCCAGGTTTCTCCAGCATCGTACGAAACCTGATAGCCACCGTCACTTCCACTTAAAACATGTTTGCCATTTGCAGGATCAATC
>JBFWZR010000051.1:0-28584 GCA_050185175.1 Cyclobacteriaceae bacterium | reverse complement strand
TCACTCATACTAATTGCATCAGTGAGGTACTGTTGAGCCTCGTCCATTCTACCCTGCACCAGATAGACCAGACCAATGTTGCTGAGGCAGCGGAGATAACTAATATCCTCCTTAAGGTTATTGGTCTCCATATAGTTCTTTGCTTCTATAAAGGAACTTTCAGCCATCTTGTACAACCTCAAGTTATAGAGTTCGATAGCAACTCCAAGTGTATCAGCTGCAACTTCAGAAGCAGTACGCTCGCTTTTTTCTTTCAATGAATAGAGACCTCGCGCCCACCCCTCTCCTTTTTGTTCTACATCAAAAAAGCTGGCGTTCTCATTTACGGATATCGCAAATTGAAAATCAATTTGATCCAACTCTGCTTTTTTCTTAGCTCCCGAGTCACCCAAACCTTTAAACAATGACTTTGTCCAATCTTCCTGAGCGGAAGCAACAGCGGGTACAAAGATTACAAGCGCGAGAAGTAGACTTAGTCGTTTCATAAATTATCAAAAAACAAGTGCAAAGTTTATCAAAAACCGAACCACTTAAACGTTAGTCAAACGTTTTTTATCAACACAAAGGATTGTAGCGATTATGCCCTAAATTTCCACAAAAATTAAGGGAAAGTGAAACTTTACAGGAACCTATCGATTGCAGTAGTGGAGGCTTTGGCGGCTATCTTCGATGACAACCGGTATGCTGATAAAGTAATTGAGAAGATATTCAAACAGAACAAGCAGTGGGGGGCTCGTGACAGAAAGTTCATCGCAGAATCTGTCTATGAAATTGTAAGATGGTTACGACTATTTCAGGTGGCTGGTGAATCGTCACCGAAAGACTATTGGTCGCTATTAGGCACGTGGATCATTTGGAAAGGGCTTGAACTCCCGTCATGGCCGGAGTTCGAAAACCTTAAATACAAAAAAATAGCGGAACGATTAGAGGCGAGGTATCCAACTGCCATACAACAATCTATACCCGACTGGCTGGACGAACTTGGTCGAAAAGAGTTGAAAGAACGTTGGGATGATGAGCTTCCTTTTCTTAATGAAGAAGCCTCTGTTGTGCTTCGGGTGAATAACTTAAAAACTTCTCTAAGCGACCTTAGAGAAATTCTATTGGAGGATAATATCGAAACCTCAGTTGATAATCGATTTGAGGATGCACTCATTTTGGCAAAGAGATCGAATGTATTCGCTTCACAAAGTTTCAAAGATGGTTTGTTCGAAGTACAGGATGCCGGTTCACAGTTGATCGCTCCGTACGCAAGAGCCGAGGCGGGTATGCGAGTAGTCGATGCATGCGCGGGCGCGGGTGGAAAGTCGTTGCATCTCTCCGCGATGATGCAAAACAGGGGGAAGATTATAGCCATGGATACTGAGGAATGGAAACTGGATGAATTAAAGAAAAGAGCAAGGCGAGCCGGTGCCATGAACATCGAGACCAGGGTGATTGAATCATCTAAAAGCATTAAACGGCTTCACGAGTCTGCTGATCGACTACTACTTGACGTTCCCTGTTCGGGACTTGGTGTGCTGAGGCGAAACCCTGATGCAAAATGGAAACTCAGCCTTGAATACATAGAGAAGGTGAAGGAAATTCAGCAGAAGATTCTCTCTGACTATTCTTCCATGTTAAAAAAAGGAGGGGTTATGATCTACTCCACTTGCAGCATCTTACCATCCGAAAACACCGATCAGGTCAAGCAGTTTATTTCTAATCACTTGGATTCATTCAAATTACTTGAAGAAAAGTTCGTGTGGCCATCCGAAGGTTTCGATGGATTTTATATGGCCGCGATTGAAAAGAAATAGTAGTTTTGGCGCTGACCAAAAAAGACTTAACACCACTCAAATAGTTACGGCTTGAGTTTTATTCGCTCTCTTTTGTTGAAGTTGTATCTGATCTGGGTACTCATTGTGTTCACAGTCTTCATGATTATTTATCTCCCGGGCATTCTGATTCCATTTATTTTTGGCGATCGGGCCGGAGCTGTCGGCTTCTTATTCTTAAAAATCTGGTCGGGTACTTTTAGTTTCCTAAATCGAATATTGTATCAAATCGAAGGCAGAGAAAACATAGATACTTCCAAAGCCTACATCTATGTAAGTAATCACACATCCTATCTTGACCTTCCCGGGATATCACTTACGATACCAACTCAGTTTCGTCCGCTGGCCAAAAAGGAATTGAAGCGAATACCCATCTTTGGATGGATAGCACAAGCGGCTTGTGTAATCGTAGATCGATCGAGTAATGAGAGCAGGCGAAAAAGTATGGATCATCTAAAAGGTATTCTGGCCAAAGGAATTTCAATTCTAATCTTTCCGGAAGGAACACAAAACAGAACAGCTCAGAGGCTCCAGCCATTTTATGATGGCGCATTTCGGATTGCCATAGAAACAAAGCAACCAGTGATACCAATGGTTGTAATTAATGCAGGAAAATTAATGCCTCCAAAAGGCATACACATCGAGCCAGGTACCATCAAAGTAATTATTGGCAAGGAAATAAAAACTGACGGCCTCCAAATGAGAGATACATCGTATCTTAAAGAACAGGTGTATAAGGTAATGGACGAAATGATTGCTCAACATCAATAATATTATCATGCCCAGAGAAATAACGTCTAAGGAATATTTCAGAACGGTGAACTTGATCTACGCTGCTCAACTCATGGCGATGATCCTCCTCGCTGGCGTGGCTTATTTTCTTATTCAGCAAGGAAACCTTGGTGATGAGAACAATGATCTGGCACTCACCTTTCAAAAGATTATCATGATTGTCGTGCCGTTGTCGATGGCAGCAGGATATATATTGTTCAGGTTCTTTATTAAAAGTGTTCCTCCCACTGCGCCTCTCAAACATAAGATGAAGCGCTATTTTACAGCCAATCTTATACGCTCAGCGTTTTTAGAAATCCCGGGGCTGTTTGTCTCGGTAGCAGCCATCATCACTGCACATTCTCTTTTCCTGGTTATTGTTCCGCTTATTTTAGTCGTCTTTGCCCTGTTTCGACCTACCCAATCTGTGATAGCTCAGGAGCTTAATCTGGGACCTGACGAACGGGCGAAACTGGCTGACCCGAAGGCAATAATTTCAGAATCACTTGAATAACATACACGCGAATTTTTTTTCGGCCTGCGATTCCATAGTTTAGTTCGGTTGATAGCATCTCAAAATTGAAAACTGCCGTCATAGTATTTCTAGGTGGAGGGTTGGGCAGCGTTTTTCGCTACTCTATTGGTAAATGGGTAGGCACGCTTCATACCCATGTTTTTCCTTTTGGCACGCTGGCGGCCAACATATTGGCCTGCTTCACCCTTGGTGTTTTGGTAGGCCTTGCGGATCAGAAGCAATTGCTTTCTCCCACCGCGCGGCTGTTTTGGTCGGTTGGCTTCTGCGGTGGCTTCAGTACCTTCTCTACTTTCAGCCTTGAGACTATTTCTTTGATTCAGGGCGGTTTCAATGGCTTTTCAGCAGTTTATGTGATTGTTAGCGTGGCACTTTGCCTTGCCGCCACATTTGCCGGAATGCTCCTTACCCAGGCTGCTTAATTCTCCATTTTTTAAGATTTCACCCCTAGCTGGTCCAAACCCAGCTCAAAACTTACACTTTAATTGAAAATTTAAGTAAATGTTGTAAGTTGCTATACTTTAATCAGTTATGAGGTCAGTTTTTATCAGTTGGTTGGCTGTGATCTCTTGTAGTTTTGCGTACGCTCAGCTTGACACCCCCAGTGTACCCAATTCAGTCGGATTTGAATTGCCTATGGAAAATTCATCCATTACCATATCCATTGGTGAGCCAGCTATTACCACCCTTTCGACTTCCACTTTGGCTGTTACACAGGGTTATCTGCAACCGATAGATCGACAGCCCTGTCTCAATACTGCTTTCACTTACTTCCCTAATCCTGCTAGGGATCTGATCAACATTGAGGTGACCGGCTGCGATAGCGAAATTATATCAGTTCAGATTATCGACATCTGGGGTCGGCTGTTGACAACGGTCATCCCGAAGGATGATAATCAAATTCAACTAGGCGACTTAAGTCAAGGGGTGTATGTGTTTAAGGTCCTTCTAAAAAGTGGCGTGAGCGGAAGTTTCAGTGCAATCAAAGTCACCAACTGATGCGGAAGTTCCTGACCATATCATGGCTTTTTCTTCTGTGCGCTACTGCATTGGCGCAAGCGCCACAAGGCATCAACTATCAAGGTGTGGCACGAGGCCTTGACGGACAACCCATTGCCCAGACAGACATATCCGTTCGCATCAGCGTATTGAAAGGTTCCGCCAATGGAGAGATAGAATACGAGGAAGTACATGAAATCAAGACAAATACTTTTGGACTATTTACGTTGGTGATTGGAAAAGGTGAACCAACAACTGGGTCCTTCAATTTTATTGGCTGGACAGATGGCAACAAATGGCTCCAGATTGAACTGGACGAAAACGGTGGAAGGAATTTTAAACTCATGGGAAGCCAACAACTTATGAGTGTTCCATACGCACTTTATGCCGAGAGAGCAGGAAATGGCTACGAAGCTGGAAATGGAATAAGCATTGCGAACAACATGATCACCAACACAGGAGATGGTGATAATAGTGCTACCAACGAGCTGATAACTGCTGTAGACCTGGCAGGCAGTAACTTAAGAATCACAGATGCAGGAGGCACTAAGCAAGTAGATTTGAGCACCCTTGGAGGTGCAACTCAAAATCTCAACAGCGTATTGGCGCAAGGAAACAGTGCAGGTAATCAAACAATTAATAATCTGGCAACGCCAGTAAGCGCTTCTGATGCGGCCACCAAATCTTATGTAGATAATCTTGACGCAACTGACAATGACAAAAGCGCTACAAACGAAATTCAGTCTCTATCCACCCAAACTGTCGATCCAAACACAAGGAGCCTAAGCATAAGTTCGGGTAACACGATCAATGTAAGTATCGCTGATGCAGACGCCAGCAGCACGAACGAGGCACAAAGCCTGTCAAGAACAGGGAACAATGTCACTCTATCTCAGGTAAGCGGCACGGGTGGTGGAACTGTCAGCATCGATGATGCGGATGCCAACCCGGTGAACGAGGCACAAACTCTTTCTAAAACAGGTGCCATTGTGAGTTTAACCAATGTGAGTGGAAGCGGTGGAGGATCGTTTACTCTTAATGACGACAGCAACACGAATGAAGCCCAGACATTATCAAAGGCTGGAGCTGTTATCTCGCTCACGAATGTATTCGGAACGGGTGGCGGATCTGTGTCGCTGAATGACGACAGCAACACCAACGAAGCACAAAGCATTTCAAGGACAGGAAGCAATGTAACGTTGACGCAGGCCAATGGCGCGGGTGGCGGCACTTTCAGTATTGATGACGCAGATGCCAACGCAACGAATGAAGCGCAAACAATTTCGAAGACCGGAGCTGTAATTTCACTGTCAAATGTCTCCGGAGCTGGTGGCGGGTCGGTAACACTCAATGACGACAGCAACACCAATGAGGCTCAGAGCATTTCCCGAACAGGAACTAACGTGACAATGACACAGGCCAATGGAGCCGGTGGCGGAACATTTAGCATCGATGATGCGGATGCAAACGCAACAAACGAGGCGCAAACGCTGTCGCGAACCGGAAGCAACATTTCATTGACACCAGTCTCCGGAACTGGCGGAGGAACAGTAAGCGTAAATGATGCAGACTTTGATCCCAGTAATGAAATCCAAAATCTGAGTCAAGTGATGACGCAAGGGAATAGCGCAGGGAATGCGGCCATTACAAATCTGGCCAATCCAACAAGCCCGCAGGATGCGGCAACAAAGAATTACGTAGATGCGGCAGACGCTGTTCTGTCTTCGAGAATTTCAAATACATACGCATTTAAAACAAATTTCAGCTACACCAATATTACGGGCATAATCGAGAGTAACATTACACTACCTTTTACCACGGAAGACTTTGATGACTTCAATGTATTAGCATCCAATTCCTTCACAGCGTCAGAAGCTGGCACCTACTATTTTGTTGTTGAAGGTTCTTACAGCGCCCTTACCGGACAAATTAGCCTTCTGTATAATTCAGTTAAGTTTCCAATAGTGATTGTTTCTCCTATTGGACTTCCCAGTCTGAGATTTTCCGGAAGCTTTATGTTTAAGTTGAATGCCGGAGAAACTATTTCATTGGTTGGTGACTCAATCGCACTTGGGGGTACCTTCGATGGTAGGTTCTATGGCTTCAAGCTATAGGGGCACGAAAACCACCTTCTTGGTTTCGAAAAATTCTTCTTTAAAAAATTCCGACAACTCATACATGCTGTAAGGCCTGCCGAGTTCGGCCATCTCTTCTTCCAGGTCTCCGCCCTTTAGATAAAGAATTCCATTGTCAAGACCATGGTTGCTTTCTTTCTTCACTTTATTCTTCACCCACTGATGAAACTCTTTCATTCTTGTCACAGCTCTACTCACGATAAAATCGTATTGCCGTCCTTTGATCTCTTCTGCTCTGATCTTCTCCGCCTGCACATTCTTCAACTCAAGGGCATTTGCAACTTCAGCAACCACTTTAATTTTTTTTCCAATGGAATCAACCAAATGAAATTGCGTATCGGGAAACAAGATGGCAAGCGGAATGCCTGGAAATCCTCCACCTGTGCCCACGTCCAACACTTGCGCATTGGATTTGAAGTTGACCACCTTAGCAATGCCTAGTGAGTGCAGCACATGGTTTGTGTAGAAGTTATCCATGTCCTTGCGTGAAATCACATTGATCTTGTCGTTCCAATCTTTATAAAGGGCGTCCAATGCTCGAATCTGATCTTGCTGACGAGTTGTCAAGCCAGAGAAATAGTTGAATATTATATCAGCGTCTTGCAATTAGGATGGTTTTAGACGTAATTCAAATCAATCAAAAATAGAACGAAGTCATGACAAAACCGCTAGCCCTCTTTGTAATCCTTCTGATTGTTCTCTCGGCTTGTCAGCCGAAGAAAGAAACTGCCGCTCCTAAATCAACTGTGGAAAAGATTGACTCCGTGATGCAGACAGTTCCAGACTTCAGCGGTGTCGTTCTATTCGCTGAAAGCGGAGAAACAAAATATCTGAAGCCCTTTGGCGTGAGAAGTTTTGAAACCAACGTTCCTATTCAACCCACCGATATTTTTGAACTGGCATCTGTATCAAAGCAGTTTACCGCGATGACGATCATGATGCTAAAGGAAGAAGGCAAGCTTAACTATGATGATCCCATCGAAAAATTTCTGCCAGGTCTTCCCTACCAGAACATTACTATTCGTCATTTACTCACACATACTTCCGGCCTGCCGGACTATCAGGCGGTGATGGACGAACATTGGGATAAATCCAAAGTGGCCAACAACAAAGACATTCTTGAATACCTGATCAAATATCAACCACCAATTAACTTCACTCCCGGTGAAAAGTATGAATACAGTAACACGGGATACGTCTTCCTGGGTAGCATCACTGAAGCGGCTTCAGGTCAGGACTTCGTAGCATTTTGTAATGATAGAATTTTTGGACCTCTGCAAATGACATCAACTGCTATACGCAGTAATGAAGAAAAATTGGGGCTATCGAATCTTGCATACGGCCATATCTTCGTGCCGGAGAAAAATCAGTTTGTGAGAGCAGATTCGTTCCCCTCTTCCAACTACACCATTTGGTTGGGTGGTAGAAAGGGGCCTGGACGCGTGAGCTCTACGGCAGAAGACTTGCTCAAATGGGATCAGGCACTCTACTCTAATCAACTTGTTACGCAAGAAACTCTCGCAGAAGCATTCACTCCGCAAACGCTAAATGATGGCACAAAATCCAATTATGGCTTCGGTTGGACCATTATCTCTGACTCCTCTGCGGGTAAGGTAGTTTGGCACAACGGTGATAACCCCGGGTATAAAACGATTATCGTGAGATACATCGCACAAGGCAAGACATTGATCATGCTGTGCAATAATTACCATTCACAATTTGAAGATATTAGAGAAGCTGTAGATGGAATGCTTGCAGTAGAATCAGAGAAAGCGCAATAAATCAGCGCTTCTTTTTCTGCCATTCTGTAACGCTCAGCTCGTTCATCCGCACGAATTCATCTTTGCCTTCGAGTGCGGCCAGTTGTTTGGATTTCTCTGCATGTGAAATCGCATTGGCATAATCTCCCGATTGTGCCAACACCAACGCCCACACCCGATGGATATAATATTTATCACCAGCTAATTGATGTGCCTTTGCAATCCACTCCAGCGCCTGCTGATGCATCTTGTTCTTTTCTTGTAAATATCTCGCTGATTGATAGTAGGTGTCTGCCGTTGGATTGTTAGCTATTGCATTTTCAATCTGACGCATCATCTTCGAGTCTGTATCCACTTCTACTAAAAAGCTGATTCGCGTTTGTTCCCATGTCCATGTCATCTTGGCGCTTTCATGTGAAAGTTCGTCAAAGTCAATGGTGAATGTTTCCTGGTATGACTTCGTACGCGAAGGAGCCACAACAAACCTCACTAAGTCATCTTTGGGATCATACTCATCTCTGCCATCGCCCCAATGAGAAGTATTCTTATGGATGACGATGGTCCACTGCTTCTCTTCTGGAAAGGCATAAAGTGCGTAAGTGCCAGCGGGTACGAAGTGTCCTTCCAATTTCACATCATCACCAAAAGAAATTTTTGTGGATTCATTGGCGCCAACCCGCCAGATACGACCGTTGGGCACCAACTGCCCCATCACTTTTCTTCCTCTTGCGCTGGGGCGAGAGTAGTCCACTATTATTTCCGTAAACCCAATTGTTTGTTTTAGTTGCGCAGGCGGACTAACCAATGGAACCTCTATTTGTGAAAAGGTCGGCCAAACAAAGAAAAGGGAGATGAAAGTGGCGAGTGACCTCATCAGTCACGTCAGATATGTTCCTTCTTATTTTTTACCAGATCGTACATCAACTCGCGAGCGCGATGTAATTGTGCTTTCACCGTGCCCAGCGGAGCCTCCAGCTCTTGCGCAATCTCTTCGTACGAAAGTTCATTGAAATATCTCAGTCGTACCAGTTTTTGATATTTGGCCGGCAGCATGTTGACGAAGATTTGAATGAGTTCTTCTTTCTGCGCTTTAATAGCTTCCTCCTGCGGGTTTGGATTAATGTCTTCTACCTCTATTGACACCGACTGGCCGTCATCATCAGTATAGGTGTTATGCATACTAAGCGTATTGATCTTCTTTTTTCTGATGAAGTCAATCGTGTTGTTGGTGGCAATTCGGAATAGCCACGTGCTGAATGTAAAATCCTTTTTGAATCGATGGAGGCTGCGAAACGCCTTAGCAAAAGACTCGATCGTGAGATCTTCAGCATCATCAACATTGCGCACCATTTTCAAGATCATATGGTATACCGGTCGTTTATAGCGGGTGAGAAGCTTCGCATAAGCTTTCTCATCGCCATCCACCGCCATATCGATCAGCTTGAAATCTTCGAGCGCCTTTTGCGAAAATCTGCTATTCAGGTCTTCTTCCATCTGATTTTATTAGTTTGTAACGCAACAAGGCCGGTGACAAGATAGTAAATGGCAAAAATAAAATCTAAAAAAGGCACTTTCCACGCTTCAAATCCGTCACCCAGCTTGCGCGAAACTGTACGTGAAAGGAAAAAAAGGATGATGACACGTGCTATAAATGCTGTCAATACCACCGCCAGAAATTCAGGTACCAACAGTGCGGGAACGAACAGCAACCAGGTCAGAATTAACGATATGTTGAACGAACCTAATCTTATCTTGTCTATTGTTCGATAGCGTTTGCCAACGGACAGATGCCTCACTTTCTGAAAATAAAAATCTCCCCATGTTAGCTTGGGTTTGGAGTACACGATTGACTCCTTCAAAAGACATGCTTTTAAATTCTGCCGATTCGCAACAGTGTTCACAAACAAGTCATCATCGCCTCCGGTAACACCCAAATGGGTGCTATAACCCTTATTCTCCAGAAACAAACTTTTCTTATACGCCAGATTTCTACCCACCCCCATATAAGGTTTACCCATCAAAGCCAAACCCAAATATTGAATCGCGGTAAGCAAAGACTCGTAGCGAATAAAAGCATTGAGTAATCCCGCTCTTTTCTCATAAGGCGAGTAGCCCACAACAAGCGAAACATCTTTGGTAAAACATGTACTCATTGCCTTGATCCATTGATTACTTGCCGGTCGACAGTCTGCATCTGTAAGCAAAACCCACTCATGGGCGGCAGCCTTTATGGCCAAAGTGAGCGCAAACTTCTTGCCATTGACATGTTCAGGCTTCTGCTTAACCTCGAGGTGTTTAAAGTTTTTGGTCGTCTGTGCATAGTGATGGAGGATTCCAAAAGTCTCGTCATTACTACGGTCATCCACCACGATTACTTCAAATTCAGGATAGTCCTGTTGAAGCAGCATCGGAATGAGCTCACGAAGGTTGGCTTCCTCATCGTGGGCGCTCACGATCACAGAAACTGGTTCGGGGTCGGCAACCTCCACAACTCCTTTTCTGGAGAAAGTAATCAAATAAAGGGTCAGGTAGATACCCTGAATCGCTAGTACGCCTAGAAAACAGATGAGAATAATTGGCAAACCGGTCCCTCTTTAAAGGGCACAAATATAGCGTATCCACCAACCCTACAGGTAATTTGAGGGTTTCAGCCTACGTCTGATTTACTTCATCAGTATTGACGTAGTTAATGAGAATAAAAGTGACCAGTAACCCGGAAAAGACACCCTCAAGGGCTACGATAAACGATGCGATGTATGGGTTCATATATCTACCCATGGGTTCGTTTTCGATGATAGACTGCATTAGCGAGCTGTCCGACTGCATGTAAAGGAACAGAAACAGCGCAAAGACCAGCGAGCCCACAGAAGCAGTTGCCACCCCGGTTACAAGGCCCCTGAAGTAGTTAAGTCGGTCGGAATGAGTCTGCTTGAATTTCTTCAATGCCATATATACTCCCCCCACCAGAATAAAAAGATTCAACAACCGGAGTTCCACGTGATGGCTCAATCCGACTAGTTTCATAATGAGGAAGAAGCCAATCAATCCGGCTGCGATACGCAGGCCATAACTTTCTGGAATTCGGTTGGGGTTGCTGAAAAAGCTCATAAGCAGGCATTTAGGTTTGCCTAATTTTTACATTTTTCAAGAATATTACAACCTTTTTAAAGGTTATTACCCGCGCTCATTTACCAATATCCTACCCAAGCTTAGGCAATCGGATAAGCAAAGGTTTAGCCGGATGAAGGTCGGATTTGTTAAAAATGACTCTCCGTGTGGGTGAGGGGTAGTTTTTCTTCTGAGTCCTCGTGGCTTTATATACAACAAGGATCAGACCCCCCATCAGGATTGCTGCGACAGGCACAGAAACCCAAAAATTAGTGAGGATCCATTGCATGATTTTACGGTTTTAATAAACATAATAAAATCATCGATGTTGGTCATGTTAAATCGAATGAAAACGGTATTACCATTCGCGAATGGTCATTAGAGGTTACAAGCAGCGCATTGAAATTCAGTTTCCTTCTTCGCTGTCGTGTGCTCTCACGTTATACCGCTGATTTTTCCATTCTTGAAGCAAGGCTTTACGCTGAGCCAGTTCTTCCTCTGTGGGTGTATAGTCAATCAATTTTTTCAAATCAGGTTGCCCCGCGTCCACCCACGCTGAGTACCACAGATCGCCTGTCATCTTAATGCTCCTCCGCATCTGTCGCTCTACCATGCCGTGTAATGATTCGTGATAGGAACGCGAATAGTTAAAGGCAACCACCCTCTGTGTTTGTCTCCCCCTGGATTCAAATCCATATTTTTTCGTGCCTACTCGTTCATAAAGATCCTTTTCGATGGTAAGAACGGAATCGAGTGCTGCATTTGCTCCACGTACCGCTGACCAGGCTTCGGCAGACACGTCTGAGACATAGGCAGCTTTACCCACAAAAAAAGTGTAATCCTTTGCAAAGAGTTCTGGCAGGCGAGACTCCCAAAATCCGTGAAGGCCGTCCTGGCCGTCCTGGCCGGTCAACTGACCATCGTAGTTACTAGTTGTATGCAATGGAACATTGGCATCGGCAACATAATGACCCAATTCAGCAGATAGTCGCAGTATCGCAGAAGGGTCATTGATCATGAAAGCGTCTTTTAGCCGATGGTACATGGTCTGTATATGCCATGGCACAATACCGCGACTCATCAGTGTATCTTCTCCAAATTTTTCCACGGCTTGTGACCAGTATTTTGGGAGTTTATAGGCCGCACTATCACCATATTCATCTAAGTCGATGAAGTGCCGCGGTGCTTCATCCTCCACCGCATATCTTCTTCTATCTGGAGCAACTGATTCTTCAGTGAGGCACTCTATATTTTTCTTGTAAAAACCGATCATCGAAGGAGGCAAAGTGAAAACCGCTAATCGATTGATCCGCTTATGTCCATAAAATCCCCACACAAATCCAAACATGGGCATAGCTAAACAAAACAGAAGTATTTTTCGTATTCGATTCACAACCTAATTCTAATGATAAGACTATTCTCTTTTGCGTTCCTGTTTTATATCGTCCAATTCGCTTATGGTTCCGACCCGTATCCTCGCAATTACAATATTGATATTCAGCACTATCGATTTTCGATTGAGGTAAACGACAGCACCAATGTCATTGAAGGATCCTCGGAAATTACAATTTTATTCAGAAATTCCCTTGACCAGTTTGATCTTGATCTGGTGGCAAAATCCAATGATGGAACCGGAATGACGGTTCGGTCCATATCGCGTGAAGGAAAAGCTATTGATTTCAGCCAAGCCGGGGAGCGACTTTCTATCAAGCCTGGAAAAGTCAACCAGGGTGACAAGGTCACTTTTCTGGTTAATTATTCCGGACAGCCTAAAGACGGCCTCATCATCAGCAAAAACAAGTTTGGTGACAGAACCATCTTTGGCGACAATTGGCCAAACAGAGCGCACCACTGGCTACCGTGTATAGATCATCCTTACGACAAAGCCACTTGTGAATTCATCGTGACCGCTCCAAGCCACTACCAGACTATTGCCAATGGCGTGTTGGTAGAGAAAAAACAATTACCAAGAGGAAGAACATGGGTACACTGGAAAGAGGATAAAGCCCTTCCCACGAAAGTGATGGTGATAGGTGTTGCACGGTTTGCCACAAGCACTGCCGGGATAGTTGATGGAATCCCGATTGAGAGCTGGGTGTATCCTCAAAACAAGGAAGCTGGATTTGTGGATTACAAAGTAGCTGCTCAAATCACCGACTACTTCACCGATGAACTTGGTACCTTCCCGTTCAAGAAACTTGCCAACGTGCAGTCCACAACCCGATACGGAGGAATGGAAAATGCCAGCAATATTTTCTACTTCGAAAATTCGGTAACAGGTAAAAATGAAAGGGAAAATCTCATCGCGCATGAAGTCGCTCATCAGTGGTTTGGTGATTCAGCATCTGAACTGGATTGGTACCATGTGTGGCTAAGTGAAGGGTTTGCGACCTATTTTACCAGTCTCTATCTCGAGCACACATATGGCAAGAAAAGACTGATGCAGCACATGAGGGACAGTAGAAATGAAGTCATTACTTATTTCAGAAATAATCCCAGCCCGGTAATCGACACGACATTTTCTGACATCAATCGTGTGCTCAACACCAACTCTTATGAAAAGGGCGGTTGGTTTCTGCATATGCTTCGCAAGAAGATTGGTGATGAGACATTTTGGAAGGGAGTGAATAACTATTACCAACGATATCAATACAGCAACGCCTTGACTGACGATTTCCGAAAAGTGATGGAGGAAGTCTCTAAGGAGGATCTTAAGGAATTTTTCGATCAGTGGCTGAGGCATCCCGGTCATCCGGTGCTATCGATCAAGTGGACCTATGATGCTCGAAAAAAGATACTGAATATATCTGTTGAGCAGACCCAAGAAGATGTCTTCAAGGCAGCTTTGGAGATTCAGGTAGACACGGCAGATGGAGCCAAAGAGATAATCACCGTCCCGCTAGACCAACGGACGATTTCTATGTCAAAAACCTTGGCCCAGAGGCCTAAAAAGCTGACCCTCGACCCCGATGTGTGGCTGCTTTTTGAGGGCGAAATAGAGGCAAAATGAGTTTATTGGCGCTTTGCAAATATCCGCAATGATCTTACCTTTGCAGTCCATTTGGAAAAAAGCTTATGGCAAACCATAAATCAGCAGAGAAAAGAATTCGGTCAAACGAGAAAAAGCGTGTACGGAACCGCTATCAGCACAAAACAACCCGTACTGCTACCAAGAAATTGTTGGCTAGTACCTCAAAAAATGAGGCAGAAACCCTTCTAAAGGATGTTACAGCGATGATTGACAAGCTCGCAAAAAAGAACATCATCCACTGGAAAAAGGCCGCAAACCAGAAATCCAGGCTGACCAAGCACGTGAATAAACTCGCTTAAGGAGTTTTACCAATATATTTTTCCCTTCCTTGTTTTCGGAAAACGATCATGAGGGAGGGTTTTTTATTGCCTAAAAAATCCAATATTTGACTCCCAACGTGAAAGGTTCAACCAAACCCCTGGGCATTAAGAGTTGGGCGGCTGAAGACAGGCCGCGCGAAAAACTACTCCAAAAAGGCCAGGGATCCCTCTCAAACGCTGAATTGATTGCCCTATTGATTGGCTCGGGCACTGGCTCGCTAAGTGCGGTAGAAGTCGCAAAGCTAGTGCTACAATCAGCTGGAAATAATCTCCATGAGTTGGCTCGATTCAACGTAAAAGACCTGATAAAGAACAAGGGCATTGGAGAAGCTAAAGCCTTAGCCATTGTGGCAGCAATGGAGCTTGGGCGAAGACGGAAAGAAGCAGACCTGGAAGACAAACCAAAAATCACCGGATCGCGTGATGCCTTCGAACTGGTAAGGGGCGATCTTGAAGACCTGCCTCACGAGGAGTTCTGGGTATTGCTGCTGAACAGGGCGAATAAATTGTTAAAGAAGAAGAGAGTCAGTGAAGGAGGCGTTTCAGGAACAGTTGCAGACCCGAAGATCATTTACAAATTAGCGCTTGAGGAGCTGGCCAGCGGCATCATTGTAGTTCATAATCATCCATCCGGCAACCTGACCGCGAGTCAAAGCGATGTCACATTGACTAAAAAATTGAAAGAGGCTGGAAAGGTTTTGGAAATTCAACTACTTGATCATCTGATCGTTGCCAACCAAAAATATTATAGCTTTGCAGATGATGGGATTCTTTAATCTGCATATCCGAACGAAAAAAAGCCCGAAATGAAGAGACTTATAGTCGTCTTACTGATCTCTGTCACCGCTTTTCTCGCATTCATCTACTACACCACCCCCGACACTCCGGTAATTAATGAAGCTGTTGCAGAGCGTCCTGTGGCTTCTGCAACCCCATTTGATGCTATAGTAAGTGAGTACGAACAATACATCGAAGAGTCGCTGGCGCTGACTGGCACACCGGGCGCAGCTGTGGCTATCGTCAAAGATTCACTCATCGTTTTCCTAAAGGGTTTCGGCCTAAGGAATGTCGACAAGGGAGATTCGATTGACTTGCATACTGTATTTAGACTCGCCTCTGTTTCGAAACCGGTCTCGGCCACCCTTGCTGGAATTCTGGTAGAGGATAGCATCTTGCATTGGAATGACCAGGTGAAAAAATACATACCTGGATTTGACGTGAGCCCTGCTGAATTTACTGACGCACTTGAACTCAAACATGTTCTTTCACAATCTACAGGCTTTCCATACCATACTTACACCACACTTATTGAGGATGGAAGGACACTCTCCGACATGCTTAATGAACTCCGGCAGGTAGAGCTCATTGCGCAGCCAGGAAAAGTTTACAGCTATCAGAATGTTGCCTACAGTATCCTTGATTCTGTTGTAAGCAAAGCCACAAATTCAACTTTCGAGCAGGCCATGAAGGCTCATGTCTTTGGTCCACTCTTTATGGCTGACGCATCGTTAACCTACAATGACATTATCTCTCGCACGAATGTGGCACAACCCCATTTGTATCGCGGTCGCCAATGGAAACCCATACCGATCTCTGACACGTATTACAATGCTGCTCCGGCTGGCGGCATCAACGCCAGCATCACTGACATGGCTAAGTGGATGGTTGCAATGTTGGGATACAGAAGCCAGGTCATTTCTCCAGCCACGATTGAACAATTGTACAATCCAAAAGTGCGGGCCACAGCCAAAAACAGAAATTTTAACCGCTGGAGCCGAATAAGAAAATCATACTATGGACTGGGGTGGCGTGTCATTCAATTTCAGGAAGATACGCTGGCCTATCATGGCGGGTATGTGAATGGCTATCGCAGCGAAGTGGCCATTCATCCATCAAAGAAAATTGCCATCTGTGTGTTGGCCAACGGGCCAAGCAGTTTCTCCGACTATGCATTGCCCTCCTTTTTTAGAATCTATGACAAGCACATGAAGGCGTTAATGGATTCAGTGGCCGTGATTGCACCTTGACATGTCACTTAACAGGATCATTTTCGTTGTTATCATCATCTCGCTCGTAACGATTACGATTTATTCGCTGCAAGACAGCCAAGGTGGTGAACAGTACATAGAAGAAATCAACACATTTCGAGAAGAGAAAGACCTGTCGATGACGAGAGATGATTTTCCATTTGCCGGAAGAGCAGATGAATTCACCGGTTTGAAATATTTTGAACCCGATCCAGCCTTTCGCATCAGTGCCAGCCTTTCTCCCATCAAAGACAAGAACGTGGTGGTGCTTGCCACCAATGACGGACTTGAAAGCAAATACCTGGAATATGCTTATGCTGACTTCTCCATTTCGGGCGTCAAGTGCCGATTGCTTATACTAGAGATTATGGAACAAGGTCCAAACAGGGGAACCCTTTTTCTGGCATTTGCAGACGACACCAGTGCCAGCGAAACATACGGTGCGGGCAGATACCTTGACCTAAAAAAGGTTCCTGGCAGTTCCTCTATTCTCCTCGATTTCAACAAGGCCTACAACCCCTATTGTGCCTATTCTGATAAATTCTCATGCCCATTCCCACCGCGGGAAAACATAATGCGCGTGGCCATTCGCGCGGGCGAAAAGAATTACAAATAAACCTCAGATTCACAGTCAATTTGGGAGTTGCAGATCAACCTCTTTAGCAGACTTTTATCTATTTTTGAAGCTTATTTTCTGGCATTTCGATGAAGATTTCTTACAACTGGCTTAAGCAATACATTGACATTACTGAGACCCCTGAGGAATTGGGAAAAATCCTGACCTCGACCGGGTTGGAAGTTGAAAGTATCGAGCCATTTGAATCAATTCCCGGGTCTCTAAAGGGACTTGTTATCGGTGAGGTGCTAACCTGCCAGCCGCACCCTAATGCCGACAAACTTTCTCTTACGACCGTAGATGTGGGACAAGGACAGCCCTCACAAATCGTATGTGGCGCACCAAATGTGGCCAAGGGTCAAAAGGTGGTCGTTGCAACTCCTGGCACTACCCTCTACCCTACGAATGGAGATCCTTTCACCATAAAAAAAGCAAAGATCCGAGGTGAGAATTCTGAAGGAATGATTTGTGCGGAGGATGAAATCGGATTAGGAGAAAGTCACGATGGAATAATCGTGCTGGATACTAAACTACCAAATGGCACACCTGCTACCGAGATCTATCCTGTTGAAAGTGATTTTGTCTTTGAAATCGGTTTGACACCCAACCGAGCGGATGCTGCTTCCCATATTGGAGTAGCACGTGACATCAAAGCCTACAAAGGAAGTTCCTTAAAATGGCCATCTGTTGAATCATTTAAGGCAGACAACAACAGTCTATCAATTCCAGTAACTGTAGATGACACAATTGGATGTCCGCGCTTTGCAGGCGTCACCATTTCAGACGTTACAATCAAAGAATCTCCGGAGTGGATGAAGAACAGACTGAAGGCGATTGGTCTCACTCCGATTAACAACGTGGTTGACGTCACCAATTTTATATGTCATGAGCTGGGGCAGCCCTTACACGCTTATGATGCTGCCGAGGTAGCAGGTAACAAAGTGGTGGTAAAAACTATGCCAGCAGGCACCAAGTTTGTAACGCTGGATGAGAAAGAGAGAACACTCACTGCCGATGATCTGATGGTTTGCAATGCCAATGACGGAATGTGTATCGCAGGTGTTTTTGGCGGTGTGAAATCCGGTGTCTCTGAAAAAACAAAAAGCATTTTCCTTGAGGGCGCTTACTGGAACCCAAATTATATTCGGAAAACCGGCATGCATCATCAACTCAAAACCGATGCATCATTCAGGTTTGAGCGCGGTACAGATCCTAATCTCAATGTGTATGCAGTAAAAAGAGCTGCGCTTCTTATTAAGGAGGTTGCCGGTGGCACTATTTCGTCTGAATTGGTGGATGTGTATCCTCAGAAAATTGAAAACAAAGTTTTCACGGTCAAGTATAAAAACATCACACGACTCATTGGCAAGGACATTCCGCATGACCGCATCCGCGAAATCCTTGGCAGTCTCGACATCGAGATCGTAAGTGATGACAAAGAAATATTTACGGTGTCGGTGCCACCTTATCGTGTCGATGTGGTTCAGGAAGCTGACATTGCTGAAGAGGTGCTTAGAATCTATGGCTTCGATAACATTGAGTTGGGAACCAGCGCTGGCACCAGCTATCTGGCCGATTTTCCCGCGCAGGATATCAACACCTTCAAGAGAACAATCGGTGAAATGCTTGCGGGCAATGGATTCTACGAGATTCTCACCAACTCTCTCACCAACGCGCGCTATTATCAAATCGCAAAACCAAGGGTGGACGGAGAACCGGTAGAGATATTGAACAAATTAAGTGAAGAGCAGGGCATCTTGCGCCAAAGCATGCTGTTCACCGGCCTGGAAGTATGCGCGCATAACATCAACCGCAGACAAAAAGACCTTAAGCTTTTTGAGTTTGGTAAGATTTACTGGAAAGAAGAAAAGGGATATCATGAACGTGAGCGTCTTGCTTTGTATGTAAGCGGAAACAACGGAGCAGAAAACTGGCAGGCAAAGCCGAGAAAGACAACATACTTTGACCTTGCACAGCAAGTGACCAATATTCTTCTGAAGTCACATGTTTCAAACGTTTCACAACATAATAGCGATGATCCTTTGTTGGAATACGGCATGGTTTTAACCAAAGGTGAGAAGGTTTTGGGCACTATGGGAAAAGTAAAATCGTCCGTAGTAAGAGATTTTGGAATCAAGCAGGAAATATTTTATGCCGATCTGGATGCTGCCTTGCTTTTCAAGAACGCAAACCCTAAGTTAGTGATAGAAGAAGTGCCTAAGTATCCGGAAGTAAGGCGTGACTTGTCACTCGTGTTGGATCGACAAGTTACATTCGCGGAGATCAAGGAATTGGTACTGGCCACCGAGAAGAAGTTAATCAAAGAGCTGATTGCGTTTGATGTTTACGAAGGGAAAAACATCCCCGAGGGGAAAAAGGCATATGCCTTAGGATTTATCTTATTAGATACATCTAAAACCCTGACGGATGCTGAGATTGACAAGACGATGAACAAGTTGATGAGCGCCTTTGAACAAAAAATGGGCGCTTTGATTAGAAAATAAATTGCTGCCTCGGTAAAACGGGGCTTACCTAACGTACTCAAATGGATCAAGAAATGTTAAAAACTAACCTTGGCGGGTTAGAACGCAAAATTCTGGTTTTGCTAAATGACCACAAGTCACTGAAAGACGAGGTAAGAAGCCTAAAACTTGAAAATCACGAACTTAAGTCGAGTATAAAGGCCAGGGATGAGCAAATCAACAATTTTAAAAATCAGATTAAAATCACTAAAATTGTAGATTATATAAACCCGGAAGACGGAAGTAATTCGGAGTTGAAGAAGAAAGTGGACGAGTATATCCGAGAAATCGATAAATGCATAGCTCATCTGAGCAGATAACCGGTAGTTAATGGAAGAACTTTCAATAAAGATCAAGATTGCGGACCGGGAGTATCCCATGAAAGTGAGATTGGATGAGGAAGAAAGAGTTAGGGCCGCAGGGAAATTGATCAATGAAAAACTAAAACACTATCGTAGTCAGTTCGGAATAAATGATAAGCAGGACCTGCTGGCAATGGTTGCGTTTGACTGTCTCGTAGATAAAATGGCCGATGAAAAGAACCTTGAAGTCATCGACCAAACGGTGGTTGAGAAAATCAATCATTTGAACCAACTGGTGTCCCAGGCGGTTTAGTTCACACACGCTTCTCTCCTTCCCTTTCCCCGGGTGATAACTTAAAATGTTAGCACCATGGACATAACCATATTAGCAGCGATCAGTGTTTCCTTCACAGTAATCCTGAGTCTACTTTTCGGCAACTTCTACTATAGAAGGAAAATGAAGAGGAAACAGAAAGAGTTGGACGAAAAGTACCAGGCAATGGTACGTGAGGCCGAACTCAAAGCCGAAAACATCAAGAAAGACAAGATCATCGAGGCCAAAGAAAAACTCCTGAAGATGAAGCAGGAGTTTGAAGAAGAGGCCAATCGCAAGAAAAATCAGATCATCAACAACGAGCAAAAAATTAAACAACGCGAGGCACAAATCTCACGCGAGCTCGAACAACTAAAAAGAAAAGAAGGCGAGGTAAACGAGGAGAAAGAAAATCTCGCCATCCAACTGGACCACGTACGCAAACGCAAGGAAGAACTGGATAAGTTCAATCAACAGAAGGTGGCCATCCTGGAGAACATCTCGAAACTAACGGCCGACCAGGCCCGCGATCAATTGGTAGAGTCGCTGAAAGAAGAAGCACAGACCAAGGCCAGTTCTTTCATCAAAGACATTATGGAGCAGGCCAAACTAACGGCCACCAAGGAAGCTCGAAAAATTGTAGTGGAAACCATTCAGCGCACCGCTACAGAACATGCCATTGAGAATTGTGTTTCGATCTTTAACATTGAAAGCGATGACATCAAAGGAAAGATCATCGGTCGTGAGGGAAGAAACATACGCGCATTGGAAGCAGCAACCGGAGTTGAAATTATCGTAGACGATACGCCTGAAGCTATCATCATCTCAGGATTCGATCCTGTAAGACGTGAAATCGCCCGACTAGCATTGCACAGACTGGTGCAGGATGGACGTATTCACCCTGCTCGTATCGAAGAGATCGTAAACAAGACCTCAAAGAACATCGAGGATGAAATCGTGGAGACGGGCGAGCGTACGGTAATCGACTTGGGAATCCACGGTCTGCATCCGGAGCTGGTGAAAATGGTGGGGCGCATGAGATTCCGTTCTTCTTATGGTCAGAATCTATTACAACACTCGCGCGAGGTAGCCAATCTGTGTGCCATCATGGCTGCAGAACTTGGGCTGAATGTGAAGCAAGCCAAGCGTGCGGGTCTGTTGCATGACATCGGAAAAGTGTGGCCTGAGGAACTTGAGAAGCCGCATGCTATTGTCGGAATGGAGCTCGCTCAGAAATACAAAGAGCATGGCGTGGTTTGTAATGCCATTGGCGCCCACCACGATGAAATTGAAATGACCAGCATACTTTCACATATTGTTCAGGCCTGTGACGCTATTAGTGGTGCACGACCAGGCGCAAGACGTGAGGTGATGGAACAATACATCAAGCGTTTACGCGAACTTGAAGACGTAGGCTTAAGCTTTGATGGCGTTGAAAAATGCTATGCGATTCAGGCAGGTCGCGAATTGCGTGTGATTGTGGATGCAGAAAAAGCAACCGATGAACGTGCAAGTCAACTAAGCTTCGACATCTCACAAAAAATTGAAAGAGACATGCAGTATCCAGGGCAAATAAAAGTGACCGTGATACGTGAGATGAGAAGTGTGGCCTACGCGAAGTAATTCAAAAATTTAAGATTACGGATTCAAGATTGACACAGTCAGAATCTTAAGCTTAAATCTTAAATCTTGAATTTTGAAACTTGAATCTTCAACCTTGCATTTGAATTGAGTCCCAGCCGCCTTGCAGTAAAGATTATCTTTTTCCTTAACGGATTCATCTATGCCAGTTGGGTTGCTCGCCTACCGCGAATTCAGGATATCTATCACCTCAACAATGCCTCGATTGGAATCATGTTGCTGTCAGCAGCCATTGGCGCTGTGGTGGCTATGCCTTTCGCAGGTTGGCTCATCATACGAAATGGAAGTAGAAAGATTACGCTGGTCTCAGTTATTCTGTTTTGCGCCTTTGTGCCGTTTATTCCGATAATGCCCGGCTATGCCGCATTAATCGGTTTATATTTTTTAATGGGCATTTCTACAGGCATGTTGGATGTAGCCATGAACGCCCAGGCTGTAATGGTAGAACAACAATACGGTCGGCCCATTATGACTTCATTTCACGCTCTGTTCAGCATCGGTATGATGCTCGGTGCACTTGGCGGATCACTATTTGTAAAACTTTCTCCTAATCTTTTACTACATCTATGTGTCATCACTGGTGGCGGACTGCTCGGTATTTTTTGGGCCAGGTATCGGCTGATCACGGATAAGCCAACAGAGGCAGCAGAGGGCCCAGCGTTCAGATTACCATCTCAGGCTTTGGTCGGCATCGGGTTGATTGCATTCTGCTGCATGCTGGGAGAAGGCTCGATGGCAGACTGGAGCACCAACTATATGGAGAAAATCGTGAAGGCAGAGAGAACGATTGCACCGTTTGGCCTCTCAGCATTTGCTGCTGCCATGACACTTGGACGGACCTTTGGCGACAAAGCCAGAGCAAAACTGGGAGATAAGAGACTTCTGGTTATCAGCAGCCTCGTAGCGACCGCAGGGCTATCGCTCAGTCTACTATTTCTGAATGCCATTGTCACGATTGTTGGCTTTTTTATAGTTGGACTAGGTCTTTCGGTGATTGTACCCATCGCGTACAGCGTTGCAGGCAATATGAAAGGGCTTTCACCCGGAGTTGGTCTGGCCATGGTAACGACAGTGGGTTATACAGGATTCTTATTCGGCCCTCCCATCATTGGTTTCGTGGCAGATTGGCAAACGCTTCGAATCGCGCTCGCTTTTGTCGTTCTACTTTTCACTTTGATGACTATCTTGGCATTGAGATATCAGCCTCACCATGGAGATACAGCATGAACAAAATGATAGCAAGGGAGCTTTCTTTGTAGAAGAAAACGGAAAACGACTTGCCGAGATGACCTATTCAAAAGCCGGCACTGACCTGATCATTATAGATCACACGGAAGTGTCAGATGAATTACGTGGCAAATCAGTAGGCGCAAAACTCGTGCATGCTGCCGTTGAATATGCTCGTGCAAACAAGATCAAGATTCTCCCGCTTTGCCCTTTTGCAAAGTCAGTGTTCGACAAAAAGCCTGAGTACGCGGATGTGGAGAGGTGATTAGCCTTTTTTTCCGACCTCTTCAAAGCACCTCATTTTACCCCTATCACTTATCAGACACGTTCCTCCTACATCCAAACTTGGGATTTTGTGTGGAGGACACAGGGATTTCTTAGGATTTGTGCAATTGGGTTGCAGCGCAGGGAGGGAAATCGTATATTTCTAATATATACTTTCCCCCGTCCATGAGGCAAGTCGAATTTAGTAAGACTTCAAACATTTTCATCAATACAGGTATTGTTGCATTGCATCGTTATTTGAATCGATTTCAATTATCTAATAAAACTTTCGGTAAAATCAGAAATGAGCTTTTGCCTAACAAACTAATAGTTGAGAATGAAAACCTATTGAATTTACTTGAAGAGGTCTATTATTTTATGGGGGCTGAGGTTTACAACACAATATCCTTGAAGCAAAAGGAAAAAATGGAGAATGTTTACCTAAACGAAAAGACAGGTGAATTTCATCGGTTCCCAAAAATGAATACCTATGGACTTACGGAACTACTAACTAACAATGCCCAAGGGACTACCAGACAAAAGGAAAACTCTCCAAAAATAACTGAATTGCAAAAATCAAAACCAGACACGGCTCAAAAGATAAGAGACTATTTTGAGACAAACGGACTTAAATTACTTAGTAAAGTTTACCTAAATGAGCCTTACACTAAAGTAACCTACCTAAAGTTAGAGTCAAAATACTGGGTAGAAGGTGAAAGGAAATGTCCACTAATTGGTGAAGGTTTTAAGTCGCTTGTTGAGGGTCAAAATATATCTCCGTTTATAAAGGGGTTGAGTAATTTCAATTCGTTCCTTGAGAGCTCCGATAAGAAGGTCAGCCAAAAAGCACTTTACACATTGCGTTTCTCACCGGCAATTGCAATGTTTTCTTACTATAAAGGCTATGACTCAATAAGTGCTTCATTCTTCAATTCAAACAATCTGGTCAATATCAACAGCCTCTATAGTGACGAGTTTTTTTACGCAAAAGATGAAATGGAAGGTTGGAAGCTTCCTTTTCAGAGAAATATTAAACTCGAAAACTTTAAATATTCAAAAAAGAACAACGAAGATTACACCCTAAAATCAGGCGAAGATTCTTATTCACCCGAGGAAATTACCTTTCTACTGATCTACACTTTTTATAAGAAAAAATTCAAAATTGATTTTGAAGAGCCGGGGAAAATAGAAATTGATCCATTCGAGGACAGTCCTTTTGAAAAGATACCTATCAGCCTTGTGACTTTCAAAGCGGACAAGTTCGCATCAACTATGCGGCCCAATTTTTACGAAGAGTATAGCAATTTCAAATTTATCATTAGGCTAATACATCTGCTAGAAACCAATCCGCAGAATAATAAAAAAAGAATTCCAATCGGAGAATTGTGGAGAGGATTAATCTTCAAATCAGCCAGGTCAGACGCAATCAAAGATTTTAGTAAGAAAATGATGATTGAACGAAAATACAGATCTGATATTCTGGCTAAATTGCTAAAAGGGAGATCAATATTATCTGACATAGAAAGTCTTTTTTCTAAAAGTTATTTGATCCTTATCAAATCAAAAGATAATGATCCAGGAAGAAGACGTTACGACCTTCTCACTGAGTTATTAACCGTCTACGAACCCACTATAAATTTTGGAGGAATTAATATGGACAAATCATTACAACAGCGGGCAATAAACCTTGGCAAAAGCATTGGCCAAGGTATCATCAATTTTGAAAGCCCAAAAAATGACAATGAAAAAAAAATAAATGCAAAAAATGGGCGCAAGTATCTTATCAGCATGCACAAAGCAAGAAACATTGTACAATTCCGAGAAGTCCTAATCAGAATTCAGCGAAAGTACTCTATTGCTGTTGCCAATGAAATAATTGAAAACTTAAACGATTCCAATTACATAGCTATTAAACAGTATGCGCAAATAAGTGCACTGAACACGCTGAACATTGTATTATCCAACCAAAAATCAGACTCATAATGGAAACAAACAGTATAACAATTACTTACCTCTCAAAGGTTTCATTCGCAAGCCTTAATGGTAGCGACAAAGAGGTCGATAATATCAATCCCATCAAGAAGGTAACCCTGCAAAACGGAGAAGAATTACCCTATGTATCATCCCAGGCAATCAGGAGAGCATTAAGGAATAAGCTTGAAGAATTAGGGCAGCCTGTATCACCAGTTGGAGTCTCAAGCACAGACAAAGGTGCGCCTAAAACAGAGATGAACCCAGCCAAATATATTGATGATGATTTGTTTGGATATATGGATGCCGTAAAAGCTAAAGATGATGAGGCTGGATTTTCTAATGTTAGAACTTCTCCGATCAGAGTAGAATCGCTCCTTGCCCTGGTGACTTATAAAGGGGATTTAGACTATGCCACAAATTTCACGGGAAAAAAGATCGGACTAAACGCGAATATCTTTGAAACTGAAATTCATTCCGGTGTTTATCGTGGCACCATTCTAATTGAACTTGACAGGATAGGGAAAGAAACGGTTTTGAAGAATGAAAAAACAAGAGAAATAGAAACCAAAGATTTGGTTGATAACAAAGAGAAAGCGAATCGTGTCAATTCTTTCTTGAATGCCTTTCAAACTATGTGGAGCCAAGGTCGGCAAACCAGATTCTTGGCAGATATTTCTCCAAAGTTTATGGCCGCTGGGCTAATGAAATCCAAAAATCCAATCTTTCTCGAAGCAGTGGATCTTACTGAAGAAGGAAAAATAAACGTCAAAAAACTTCAAACTGTAGTGTCTGACTATGGAAAGTTTATTGAAAAACATCTCTTTGCCGTTCAAGAGGCTGTCTTCCCCAAAGAAGAAGGCATGATTAGTTTAAAAGACGGATTTGATGCTCTGGAGAACTGGGTAAAGGCTTACTATGGAATGAAGTAAAATGCTTGTGATGAACTTCGCAATAGAAATACTGAGTCAAACAGCATCGTTTAGAAATCCGGACTTCCAGAATTTCCACAAGTCACTTGACTTACCACCACCAACCACTATTGTTGGTTTGGCTGGCGCTGCGTTAGGATTATCACCGCTACAAGCTCAAGAGTTCTTCGAATTCTCGGGCTGTAAAATAGGAGTTTATGGAGTGTATTTAGGTAAATGTAGTGACACATGGAAATACAATAAGGAAATTCGCGATATGCGAACTTACGATCCAGGGAAAGACGGAAGTATTATTCAGAAGGAATACTTGATTTATTCCCAATTCATTATTGCATTTGAGAGCAAAAATTCAAACGCCATCTCAAAACTCATAGGAGCATTTCAAAATCCGAAGTATGCTTTAACAATGGGCAACAGCGATTCATTGGCTCTTATTAAGAATATGGAATTCGACTTGCCAGTGGTTTCAAGCACAGATGTTGAGAACTGTCTATTGGAAGGAGATGTCATCGATAGCGTCATTAGGTTTGCATCTGAAAAAATAGAATTCTCAATTTATAGTACTTCAGAACCCCTCACATATGATTTGCCATTAAAATTCCAGTATACAAATGATTATGGCCGGAGAACCGTTTCCCAAGTTGGTACTTTCTCAATGATTGGGAAAAAGATGAAACTAAACTATTCGGTTGAAGGCCTAATGTATAAAAATCTGTTTGTCCCTTTGATAAATCTATGAGTGGCCTAAAAGAGGTATGGGCAAAATCACCGCCAAATAAAGAGACGCTTGAGGAACATACAACCGAAGTTTTAAAAATCTGGGCCCAACTTCGCGAACGTTACGAAGAAATAATTCCGGATGAATCTTTTTGGAATGATTCTTTCTACTGTGTAGCCTTTCACGACTTCGGAAAAATATGTGCCAACTTCCAAGAGACAATTAAGGGCAAAAGAGCCTTCAATGATGATCAAAGAATCAGACACGAGTTTTTTTCCGGGATGTTTCTATTTACGAATGATGTAAAATATTATTTGGAGAACCCTGAAAGCCTGATAGCCGTTTTTTCTCATCACAAGCCATTTAATGACGATGGTTTTAATAAGCACATTCAAAACAATACTGGCTTACATCACACCATCGACAAGCAACTAATTGACGAATTTCTAGCCTTTGTTGATTTGAAATCAAAAGAATATGGAATAAGGAAAATCGAAATTAATCAAAAACTAAAGTATTACGTCACCCAAAACTATAAAGTGCAACATGCCCATTATCGAAATAGGTTTTATGATTTGTTGAGTCGCGAAATACAAATATCTGTTGATACCCGAAAAAAGTATATAAATCATAAAGCAATTCTTAATGTTTCAGACTGGACTGCATCTGGCCACAGCGTGCTAGAAGATGGGAAAGTTTATAGTACTGAATATTTAAAAGAAAAAACTATATCCAAACTTATTGAAGATGGGAAAGCGGAAATTGCAAGAAATTTTCAATTCAGGAAATTTCAGGAAGCTGGTGTCGGTAAAATAAATGTGATAGCGATCGCCCCAACAGGAAGTGGGAAAACCGAAGCAGCTTTGCTTTGGGCCTCGACCAAAAAAGAGTGGGAACGTATAATTTACTTATTACCCACTCGGGTAACATCAAACGCAATCTTTCAAAGATTGAGCGCATATTTTGGTATTGATCGAGTTCAGTTAATACATTCCTCCGCAAGATTGTTCATCAAAGAACAAGTAGACAACAATTATGATCAGAAGAAGTATTTTCGAGATAAGTCATTTTTTAAAAACATAAATGTCTGTACAATTGACCAGATACTAACGCAAGGATTCAATCTTGGATTTTGGGAAGTCAAAACATTTCACATGCAAAGCTCGCGAGTGATCATTGATGAGATTCATTTGTACAGCCCGTACACTCTTGGCCTAATTATTTCGACAATAAAATATTTGAAAAGCCATTTCAATACACAGTTTTTCATAATGACAGCAACCATGCCTCAAAAGCTATTGGATTTACTACGTGAAACGATTGGTGAAGTTGACATTGTGAAAGACTCCGAACTACTTGATTCAGCCAGAAATACCTTCGAAATCCGCGATTCAAACATGGACGATCTTATCGAAGAAATTGAGGAACAGATCTCTCAAAAGAAAAAAGTTCTCGTGGTTGTAAACACTGTTGACAAGGCAATCGAATTATATGGTGTACTCAAATCGGTGGCGGAACTGGCAGAGGTTCAAGCCATTTGCTATCACTCCCGATTCATCAAGAAGCAGCGTTCTAATA
>JBFWZR010000050.1:0-28892 GCA_050185175.1 Cyclobacteriaceae bacterium | reverse complement strand
GCTACCTTACCCATTTCAATAGAACCTACTTCATCATCAACATCAAGCATCTTTGCTGCATTCAGAGTACCCATCTTGATAATTTCGAGTGGGTCAACTCCACCCATTCTAAGTAACTGCATCTCCTCATGGAGACTATACCCCGGAAAATTGAAGTCATTACCAGTGTCCGTACCCAGCACCATGTTCATCCCTTTTTCGGTGAGAACATTTATATCCTCTGCCTGGGGCACCATGAAGCTTGCAAGACTCTCCTCAGTTAATCCATATTCCTCTTTTAGTATCTCAACATAGATCGATGCACGTTTCACCCGTTCAGGCGTGAGCTCACTCATCATATCACGATACTCAGGCAACATATCTTTCGACTCAAACCACTCCGGATGCAAAGGATAAAGGAAGGACTTGTCAATCATCAGTGTTGTTACGAAGGATCCCTTACGGTCGAGCATGGTGTCGATCGCAGACAAATGCTCCGGGTCGCTCCAATCAATATCTACTCCAACAAAGTGAATAATGTTCTTTGCACCACCTTTTAATGCCATCAAAAACTCAATGTTGTCGCTGGCATGAGCAAAAACTTCAAGTCCATGCTTGGCGGCCTCTTTCACAGTTTTATCAATAAAGACTTGCGGTATTCGCTCAACAAATGGAGGTGCCGGTCCGTCTTCTATCGTCAACTTGATACCTGAGATCGGATTCTTTGCAACACGCTCAACCAACTGCTCAATTTGAATCGTGTCCTTCAAGTAGAATATGGTCTCACCATCTCGCCAGTTACTGCTTGCGTAGGTCTTCGCAGGATGGCGTCCTTCCATAGTAAAGTGCTGACTGGTATGAAACACACGTGGTGCAGGAATACTATCCTGATCTCCTCTCTCGCGCATGGCTGCATAATACTCATCCGTACATGTACTGCCACCTGGTATAAACACAGAAGTCACACCATAATGGATGAACTTTGGAAAATCACGGTCATAGTCTGTGGTGTGAACATGGCCATCAAAGAGCCCTGGAATCAGATATTTGCCCGTGCCATCAATATGCTTCGCCTTCCCCACTTCCAGCACCGAGTCAATAGCCGTTATCTTTCCGTCCTTAATTCCAATGGTCACCCCTTCCCGTAATGGAGATCCGGTACCGTCAATAAGATTTGTATTTGAAACTATGAGATCGTAAGTGACGATAGGCTTTTTGTCACAGCTCAATAACGACACTACTAAGACTAATGCTACAATTGAATACTTCATCTTCTAAAATAGGCAAATCAACTCTTAGAGTGACATGATATCACCCATTACTGTGGTATTGCCTCAATTAAAACTTCGTTTTCCGATTGATCATAATAGGTGCATGTCATGTTGCTGAGGTCAACAATCCAGTTCTCAATGCCAAACTCAGCACACGACTTGATAAATGTTGGATAATCAGTTTTACCTTGCTGATGCTCTTTCAAGGCAGCTTTAAACTGATCTGCATCGCATTGGGCAGCGATAGGAAGACCGGCATACTTAGCAGGTGATGTTGCACAATAATCGTTTGCCCCATAATAATCTGTGTGCCCATCCGCAACAAAGGTCTTGTAGTGAGCGACACCCAACTTCTTCAGATCACGGATATAGGCCGGAAAGTCAGCGCCAGACTTCACTTTGCTGTGAGCAGTTCCAATTTGTTCTATCGTAAACATACCAGTGTTTTTTAGTCTGCTAATGTAGCAAACCCTGTCGCAGTACCGCCAGGCACTGCCCGACTAAATGAAATCTGCGGTCACGAATTTTTCGTCCTCTTCCGGCTACTGATTCGAACCCACATAAAGTAGAATGTGGCGAGACCGAAGGCGAACTCTAGAATGGTCATTAGGAGATGAGTCATGGGAAGTGATTCTATTTTCCAATATGAGAATTCTTGGTGTAAGCTGTTTTATGTGAAGTCAGGCATTCCCAGTGAAGTCAGGTCGAAAGGGCTCCGACATCATTTGTAATTTTTATAATACGTTCTCAATTCCCCATTTGCTCAACTCGCGGAAAATCGGTCGCAGGCTCTCACCCTTGTCCGTCAGGCTATAGATGACTCTTGGAGGCACCTCAGCAAAAACTTTTCTGCTAATTAGCCCATCTTTTTCCAACTCCCGAAGTTGAGTTGTCATCATCTTTTTACTACAATCCGGAATCATCCGCTGTAACTGTCCGAACCGATTAACATCAACTGATATGAAATAAAGTATCAGTGGCTTCCATTTTCCTCCAAACACCTTCAATGCCGAACTGACAGGACAGCCACCATACTTTTTAATCTGCTGCACCATGTTGTGGAAGCGCTTGGACTTTATTTCAATTTTTTCCATTCCTAAGTCGTTGATGATCATCAATAGTAACGTAGACGTAACTAGGTCTCCATATCGTAACTACTTGACATCCAGTGCACAATCATAAATTTTTACAAATACAAAAGCAATCAAATGAAAACAAAAACAGCAATAATCCTAACACTGATAGTGACCGCCTCCTTTGCCATTGGCGGGTTCATTTCTAAAAATCAAAATGACGTTGAATCAAATTACCAAAGCATGAGCTCAATTTATGAAATAGCGATTAACCAATCTAAAGAAGGAAAACACGATCAATTCCTAAGTACGAGACAAAAATTTGTTGAAGTACTTGGCAAGGAAGAGGCCACGCTGAATGAGGGAAAGTGGCAACCGTTCTTTACGGTAGTACCAGAAATGGATTTAGGTAGAATCTTAATTGGTATGACGCATTGGAATTCCATGCAGGGTTTTGGTGAGGCTGCTTCACGGCTGATGCCTCAAAAAGTCGCGATCGACTATTTCTCAAGTTTCAACCCACTTGCATATGCGCTGCTAGAGCCTCTGGATGGAAAACCATTTGACATGAATTCAATTAAACAGGAAGGAACTGTTGTCGAATTTGCAATAAGAAGAGGCACATCCCCGGATGCTTTTGGAGAAAAAAGAGATACGTTCTTTAATTCTTTGAAGAAGTACGATGGATTCAAATTTGCACGAGAATTCAAAGTTCATAAGCTGAACGATCAAGGTATTCCAGGTCTCGCCAAGAATACGCAAGCGGTAATCATTGTCTGGGAAAATGGAGAAAAATTCCAGGCTGCAGCCCAGCCCATTTTTGGTACTACTGAATATCAGGAGTTCGCTGCCAACCTAGAAGTTGAAACGTACTTCGCAAGTTCCCCAATAAAATAATTATGCTAGTGCAGTCAGGTCGGAAAGGCCTGACTACACTAATAATTCAATTTCCTTCGATCTTTATTTCCCTATAAGAATTCTGAATTATTTTTCCATCGTAAAAATCAAACTCAACACGAACATGGCGAGTCGTATCTACCAGTGAAACACGGTGTACCTCATTATCATACAATGCTGGAAAATTGAAGATAGTGTCACCAGACTTGAAGAAATAGATATCTGTGATCAACGTATCGTAAAAGTAAAGGGCAGATCGGAACTGATGCCCCGACTAATAAAAACTCTCGGTATTTTGGTGCCTCAACCCGTTCTTAAGCAAAGTTTGAGCAGCTTTCGGTCCCCGTTTGTAGTATTCTCTTTTTAACTCCGTTCCGTCCGGTTGCCGATAGATAATAGTTGTAAACAGCGCACCTTTATCATCATATTTCCCAACTTTTTTCCTTTTAAAATCAATTGAAGTTACAATCCAAATTACACCACCAACAAAGCCCAGTAACAACAAACCCGCAAAAGCCCTTGAAAGGAAATCATGGGTCCGATTGCGCATCAAGCTCTTGGCCACGCGTGCCCTAAGCTCACCAACATCAACATTGCTTAAGTCGGTTCCTCTCTTCCTGATCTCTTCCTTGCATGTCTCTCGGGCCGTTTTCTTTTTACCTAACAAGCTCCTGTTATACTTGAAGGTAACACTCATCTGCTTCAGCACGCCCCAACCTATTCCCATTCTGTCAGTTTACTTAATTCGATCTTTCTTCCATGAAGGACAAGATAGGAAAAACAGAGTCCCTGAATCAGCTTTCTAACCTTAAGTGAAGTCATTTTTAGTGAAGTAAGGTCTTTCGACCTGACAAATGCGATCTGTGCTTGCAATCAGGTCGAAAGGCCTTACAACTTTGACAGTTCAAATGGTATACCTCGTTTTGCATCTTTTGCATTGCACCAAAGTAGTACCGTAATAATATATCTTCTCCCAAAGACTATTCTTTTCTACTTCAAGGTACACCAGGCTTTTGCACTTAGGACATTGCCTACCTTTCACCTTTGTCTTATTCTTTCGATCGATTATGACTTTACGCGTGACCTCGAAATCCTTTTTAAAGACGATGACTTCGTAGTATTGAGATTCATATTTCCCTGGACCATGTCCTCTGACGATATACTTTATATGCAAAGCGTTAAGGCTTATTTTTACTAGCTCCAACTCTTCACTAGTAAGGTATCCTCCAGCAGAAACTAAATTGCTTGATTGGTCTATTTCGCTCATGAGCTTTTTAACACTTACGCCAGATTGGGTTAAAATGGGTTCAGCCAATAGAATTTAATTCTTAATGCGTTGTTAATATCTCGTTTGACCTCGTCAATTGTGTTAAGGTTCAATCTTAATTGCGCTATTGCGTGATTGATATAACCTATTTGGGCATTGCAATAAACCTCATTTGGGTATGCTTTCATATGATCCAAGTGCTCTTGCAGTTTTCTATGTGTGTCCCACTTATCAACGTACTCAGCATATATCGTTGATGGTTTGTATTCCTTAAGAAATTCGATTGACTTATATATTTGAACCAGTTTCGGGAGCCTGTTTTGGTAAATTATGAAAAGATCAGGTTTAGAAATAGACTCATAAATGTCAACGTACAAGTCCTCAAACGAAGGGTGCGAACGTCTTTCAAGATTTTCCTTTTTTTCAAAATCGCTTAGTAGTTTTTCAGTAACAGCTTTATACTCAATGAATACTTCTTGCTGATGAATGAGATCATCATTCATAAGCCTTTTCTTTCTATACAATTGAATCCGGAATAGTACCCATCGAGATAAAATGGTCACGATTGAGCCTATAATCGCTCCAATAAACGCTGATAGCATATTAAAATTTTGAAACCACTCTGTCATCAATTAGTTCCCAGGTTGACACTTATGGCTGGCTAATAATAATTTTAATTATCTAAGTGGATTACCACCGCCACATCGGTAACTAAAAATACCAAAAATCCTTAGAAAAACCTTTATCTCCTGAGCTCGGCAAACAGACCTACTACCCACAAAAAAAAAACCCGACCTCTCACGAGGTCAGGGCTTAAATGATTTACAACAAGCCTTCCCCACCTACCCAGCCATCACCGCTTTGGCTCCGTTTTGTTAAACATATATCGCGCGATCTTCCATTCGCCATTTACCTTTTCAAATACAAACAACTCTCTGTTTGCTTCGGGAATGGTGTCTCCTGTCGCGTGGATGAGCGTTGTCCCCTTTGAACTCGTCACCGCGAAGGCAAAATCACCTTCCACCGTAATTTCATCAATATAAAACTCAATATTCAATTGAATCTGAGTGAAGATGAATTCATACGACTTGAGGATGTTCTCCTGGCCAATAGCCGAAGGCGCCTCTGTAGGCATGAAGATACCATCATTGGTATAAAGGCCTTGTGCCAGCTTGGCGTCTGAGGAATTCAATGATTTTTTGTAAGTCTGCAGCAATGCTTCAATTGCTGCTTTGTCTTGCTTTTGCATGGTTTCTGAAATGTTAGTGTTTGTTGTTTCTGATTGAGGTTGTGTACACGCCAGGCACAAGGTCAAGGCGAGCACCGTTGTTATTAGTGTTTTCATTTTGTTGATAACTATAAGTCAAAGGTGATCAAGGGCTGCGAGACCAGCCTATGAAGTACTTTAAGAAGGAGTCTTAAACTACCTTAAGACTGGCTTAGCTTTTTGCGGATATTGCTTAGGAACTCTGGCGTGATACCCAGGTAAGAGGCTACCTGAACGTTAGAGATCCTGTTGAACAGGTCAGGATATTGTTCGATGAATTCCAGGTACCGCTGCTCTGCAGTGGTGCTGATGGTCTGAAGCAATCGGTTTTGCAGTCGTACAAATTCATCTTCTATCATCACCCGAAAGATTCTATTGAATTTGATGCTGTGCTCATAAAAGTGGATCAGGTCACTCTTGGAAATCTGGAGAACGATAGAGGGCTCAACTGCCTCTATATATAATTGACTGGGCTGCTCGGAGTGAAAGCTGCCGATGTCTGTGATCCATTGATTCTCGACAGCAAAGTGTAGGTTGTGCTCTTTGGCAGTCTCATCCACCTTATACATTTTAAAGCACCCTTCTACGATGAAGTTATAATGTTTGCAAACTTCCCCCGCTGACAGAATGAATTGTCGTCTCTTCACGGTCTTTTGGCTGACCCTCTTTTGGAGTTCCGATGTCTCCTCTTCGGTTAAGGGAAGAAAGGAATTGAAGTGAGTAATGAGTAGAGTAATGTCCATCTTAGAAGCCGAAAACAAATTATGAAACAAATACAAGAAAGCGACAGACAACCATCAACAAATAAATTCCCCTTTCCTTCGTAACTTTATTCTTGATCCTTGATACTGGTCACTGGATACTCTAGACTAAGGACTATCAACTAAAGACTAATCTATGACAAGCTCTCCCCTGCTAAAAGCCAACCCCTCCCTCTACGTCTTCCTCCCACTCTACTACTCCGTGTGGTCGGATGCAGTACTCACTCCTTCCGAGATCAGCACCATTCAAAAGTTGCTGAACGAACAAGGCTGGCTTACCGCTGAAGAGCGTAGCTTCCTCCTTTCCTACCTCGACCCTAAGTCGCCCCCTTCACCTAACGACCTGAAAGAATGGCTGGCAGAAATTCAAAAGGTGGCTGACCAGTCTACTGCAGACAAGAAACTCTCACTCACCGACATCGGACTGCAACTAGCCAAAGTCCACAACGCGAAGAACGGTCTCAACGCTCAGGCTACTGACTCCATCCGCGAGATCGAGTCGGTATTGGGTGTCATCAGCAGCGAGTCGACCTACATGTTCACAGACGCCAACCGCAAGACCATCACCTACGAACAGGGAACGGTGCCCACCTTCGAAGTCGACAAAATGGCTGCGCTGTTGGAGGGCGACCAGGCTGACATTATTAATAGAGTGAAGACGGTGATATCCGATCCCGCCTTCGCCTACCTTGACACCGACAATTTAAAGGAACGAAGAGAGAAAGTGCTGGAGTGGTGCAGGCACCTCGCCACGCAAGGCTTTGGCGCCATGGCCTACCCAAAAGCCTACGGTGGCAGTGACGACATGAAGAAATACTTCTCCATCATGGAGACCTTGAGCTACCACGACCTGAGCATGGTGATCAAGTTTGGAGTGCAGTTCGGGCTATGGGGTATGAGCGTATACTTCCTCGGCACGGAGAAGCATCACAAGAAATACCTTAAAGACATCGGTACTCTTGAGCTACCCGGTTGCTTTGCGATGACGGAGACGGGACACGGTTCCAATGTAAAAGGCATCCTCACCACCGCCACCTACAGTCACCAGGATCGATCGTTTACCATTCACACGCCCAATGAGATGGCGCGGAAGGAATATATCGGTAACGCTGCCCTTCACGGACAAATGGCCACGGTCTTTGCCAAACTCATCATCGATGGTAAGGACTATGGCGTGAGTGCTTTCGTAGTTCCCCTTCGCGATAAACACGGCAACATGTACCCGGGCGTAACCATCAAAGACTGCGGGCGCAAGATGGGCCTCAACGGTGTGGACAACGGTGTGATCTACTTTAACAATGTGCGCATCGACAAGGATGAGATGCTCGACCGTTTTGCTGGTGTGGATGAGGACGGAAAGTTCATCAGTCCTATCGCCAGCGACAACCGCAGGTTCTTCACCATGTTGGGCACACTAGTGGGTGGTCGCATTGGTATACCGAGGTCTGGCAATGCTGCTTCGAAGTCGGGACTAACTATTGCTATTAAATATGGAGATCAGCGCAGGCAGTTCGGTCCTGACAATGCACCCGAAGTTCCGATCCTTAACTACCGCACGCACCAGCGCAGGTTGATGCCTTTACTGGCGAATGTGTACGCACTTCACTTTGCATTGCAATACCTTACCGAGCGTTTTGTAAATCGCACTGACAAAGACATGCAGGAGATCGAGGCGCTGGCTGCCGGTCTCAAGTCTTTTGCCACCTGGAATGCCACGCGCACGTTACAGGAGTGTCGTGAGGCGTGTGGTGGTAAGGGCTACCTTACAGAGAATCGCATTGACGACCTCAAGAACGACACGGACATCTACACCACTTTTGAAGGTGATAACACGGTGTTGATGCAGTTAGTAGCGAAGAGCAGACTTACCGAGTTCAAGCAGGAGTTCAGCAACATGGACTTCTTCGGTATCTTAAATTATGTAGGCAGCCAGGCGAAGACGTCATTCACCGAACTCAATCCTATTACCATCCGCAACACCGACACCGAGCACCTGATGGATCCTGAGTTTCACCTCAGTGCCTTCCGTTACCGTGAGCGTGATATCCTCACCAGTGCCGCCCGCAGGTTGAAGAAGCACCTCGACAAGGGTATGGATTCTTTCGATGCATTCAACCAGACTCAGTATCATCTGGTGAATGTTGGCCATGCCTTTGTAGAGAGAGTCATCCTTGAGCAGTTCATCAAAGCAGTGGATAGCGTGAAAGATGCGAAGTGTAAAGCTTCCCTCCAGAAGCTCTGCGCGTTGTTTGCGCTTACTCAAATAGAAAAGAACAAGGGATGGTACCTCGAACACGACTACATGGAAGGTGTGAAGACCAAAGCCATCCGCAAGCAGATCAACAAACTCGTGTGGGAAGTCCGCCAGGAGGCAGTGCCACTAGTCGAAGCTTTTAAGATTCCCGATAGTTGTTTGAGTGCACCGATCGTGGTTTAACTCGTCATTCAGAGGGAGGCCTTAAAGCCGACCGAAGAATCTCAGAAATAGATGCCCAAAGCAAGAATCTTCCGTGCCTGCAGCAGGCAGGCGATCACTTTCGCTCACGCGTAATTTCGCTCTGCCTTCGTTTACACTCTGATAAACAAGTCTGAGTAACGAGGTTGTTCTTGCCGTCATTCAGAGGGAAGTTACCGATAGGTAACTGACCGAAGAATCTAGAATCTCACTCAATTGTCGATCGACCATAGACTAAGATCATCCATTATCCTGACTTTCATCATGAAGCCCATTGATGTCCCCTAGTATCTTCCCTTTCAAACGTACAGCCATGGGCGAATACAAGGTAGACCGGCTTCATGACGAGTACCGCGCGAAATTCATCGGGCACTTACTTCGCGATGTAAACGCGCTTGACCTGATGATCGAGCGTGGCATGATTGAGTCCGGCATCAGGCGTATGGGCGCGGAACAGGAATTCTGCCTGGTGAAATCAGACTACAGCCCCTCGACCTACGCGATAGATGTACTAAAGGAAATCAACGACCCCCACTTCACTACCGAACTAGCCGTCTACAACCTCGAAGCCAATCTTGATCCTCTCGAAATCAAAGGCAACTGCTTCACGCAAACTCATCAGCAACTTACCTCCCTGGTCGACCATGCTCGCGAAGCTGCAAAACGATTTGATAATAAGGTGATCCTCACCGGCATCCTGCCCACCATCAGAAGGCGTGAACTCGAACTTACCTACCTCACTCCCATCACCCGATACCTCCAGCTCAACGACATCATGCGTGAAATGCGTGGCAGCGACTTCAGTCTCCACCTCCGTGGTGTTGACGAACTCACACTCCTACACGAGTCCATACTCTTCGAAGCGTGCAACACCAGCTTTCAGGTACACCTTCAGTTAAGTCCCGAAGACATGGTGCAGAGTTACAACTGGGCACAAGCCATCGCAGGGCCCGTGCTATCAGTGTGTACCAACTCTCCGCTGCTGCTAGGACGCGAACTGTGGAGTGAAACTCGCATCGCATTATTTCAACAGAGTGTGGACATACGCAATACGACCAGCACCTCCCTGGACAGAGAAGCACGTGTGTCATTTGGAACCGAGTGGCTGAAAGACTCGATCACCAACATCTTCAAAGATGACATCGCACGCCACACGATGATCCTGTCTACCGAGCTGAACGAAGACTCGATGGCATTAGTAGAACAAGGAGATATACCGACACTACGCGCACTTCGTATTCATAACGGCACCATCTACCGCTGGAACCGCCCGTGTTATGGTGTTGTCAATGGTAAAGCACACCTACGGATAGAAAACAGGTATATCCCTTCAGGCCCCACACTGACAGATGAGATTGCGAACTTCGCATTCTGGATTGGCCTAATGCTCGGTCGTCCAGCTCAGTACGACAATATTCATGAGCTGATGGACTTTCGTGATGCCAAAGCAAATTTCGTTAAAGCTGCACGATGCGGAAAGGAAAGCCAGATGTACTGGATGGGTAAAGTCATCCCCGCAGCGGAATTAGTCAGAAAGGAATTACTGCCGATAGCGCATAATGGTTTGCGCAAAGCGGGAGTAGATGAAGAAGACATTATCCGATATCTGTCAGTCATAGAGTTGCGCAACAACAGGATAACAGGATCGCAATGGATGGTGAGCACTTATCGAAGCTTCAGACAAACACTGAAAAGAGATGACGCGCTAAAGGCCCTGACTGAAGTCATAGCCGAACAGCAACAGGCCGACAAGCCGCTGCACACCTGGAGCGTACCGATCTCACCCCCCTCTCACTATCCAAAATACAACACCAAACTTGCTCACGAGATCATGACCACAGATGTCTTTACAGTACGTCCGCAAGATCACGCTGACCTGGTGCGGCACGTTATGCAATGGAAAAATATTCACCATGTACCTGTGGTAAATGCATCAGATGGAATCGTGGGTCTGCTCTCCTCCAAAAACCTCGAACACATCGACACATCGATTGAATCGGCCACGAAGGTTGAAGACATTATGCAGACTGACGTGAGCACAGTGCCTCCGGAAATGAATGCAGACGAAGCCGCCCGTATCATGATGGAAAAGAAAATTGGTTGCCTTCCGATCGTTCACCAGGATAAACTGGTGGGCATCATCACACGAAACGATATTGTAACGCGCCTTCAATGATCGAAGTCCACAGCAAGGCATTACAACAATCGATTCATATCGACCGGACTATCAACCGGGTGTCAGGAAGGCTACCCGGCCCTACCGTTATTTTCTTTGGAGGCATTCACGGCAACGAACCTGCAGGTGTCTTTGCTCTGCATGAAGTGTTGAAGAATATTGAGCAGGGTAACACCCTGCAACGGGGTACGGTGATCGGCATTGCTGGAAACCTAAGCGCGCTACCTTACGGTGTTCGTTACCGAGATGTTGACCTCAACAGAATATGGACGGAAGAAAAGCTGCATGCAAACCACGCCAATGCAAATAACCCTATTTCAAGAGAATTAAATGAACAGAAGGAGCTGCTACACCTGCTAAAGGATATGCTTAGCACAAATACCGGCCCGTTTTATTTCATTGATCTTCACACTACCTCCAGCGCAACCACTCCTTTCATTACCCTCAACGACACTATAATCAATAGAAAGTTTGCCATGCAATTCAAGGTGCCAGTGATCCTTGGCATCGAAGAACATTTGGAGGGGCCACTACTGAGTTACATCAATGAGTGGGGTTATATATCGATCGGTTTTGAGGCAGGTCAGCACAACGACCTTGAGTCAATCTTCAATCACAAAGATTTCATTATAAAAGTCTTGGAAGTTATTGGTATGCTGGGCCAACCGGTACCTACCCACAGGGGCTACCCGGAAGTGTTCTACGAGATTACCTACCGACATCTTGTAAAAGCAGGCGATCAATTTAAGATGTGCCATGGGTTTCAAAATTTTCAGGATATCGCAACGGGTCAGCTTCTGGCTTTCCATAACGGTGAATGGATTGAGGCAAAAGAAGATGGAATCATCTTTATGCCGCTGTATCAGGATCAGGGCGATGAAGGATATTTCCTCATCAGCAAGGTAGCGGCTCGTTATCTAAAACTCTCTTTGATCATCCGATGCCTTCATCTCGACTCCTGGCTTACATGGTTGCCCGGCATCCGATGGCGTAACGAACTCAGACGTACATTGGTGGTGAACAAACGTATTGCGAGATTCTTCGCGAAAGATTTTCTACATCTGATGGGCTACCGGGTGAGGCAAGTCGATGGAGATCATCTTCTCGCCACGAAACGAGAAAACCGCACTGCGAACCGGGCTTACAGAAAGGAAGTGTGGCTGAGAAAGTAAACCTTCGACCGCCAGAATATTCCCCCTTGTGCTCAAGGTCAATTTTATCTAATTAGTGATCAGATTAACCCTGTTATCATGAGACTTTTCGTTACTACACTTCTTGTTGTTTCTACTACTCTGCTTTCAGCTCAGCAGATGGACATGTCTCTTTTCAAAGGCATGAAACCACGCAACATCGGCCCAGCTGGTATGAGTGGACGTGTTACATCTATTGATGTTGTCGAATCCAACCCTGACATCATCTTTATCGGAACAGCTTCGGGAGGCCTTTGGCGTTCTGACAACGGAGGCACCAGCTTCACTCCCATCTTCGATCATGAGAAAGCCGCGTCAGTAGGTGCAGTTGCTGTAAACCAATCCAACCCGGCAGAGATATGGGTGGGTACGGGCGAAGGAAATCCTCGTAACAGTCTTACTAGTGGTAATGGTATTTACAAATCTATCGATGGCGGTCGAACTTGGGCACACATGGGACTTGAGGCCACGAAGAACATCCACAGGGTAATCATCAACAGAGATAATCCAAACATAGTGTATGTTGGTGCCATCGGTTCGCCATGGGGCGAGCAACAGGACCGCGGTGTGTACAAAACAGCTGATGGCGGGAAGACCTGGAAGAAGGTACTGTATGTCGATCCAAAGACGGGTGTAGGTGATCTAGTGGTAGATCCTTCTAACCCCAACAAACTTATCGCGGCCATGTGGGAACACAGACGTTGGCCCTGGTACTTCAACTCAGGTGGCCCTGGCTCGGGATTGTATATCTCTTATGATGCAGGTGAAACATGGAAGAAGAAAACAACAACTGATGGCTTGCCTAAAGGGGACCTGGGCAGAATTGGCTTAGCCATTGCGCCAAGCAATCCCAGCATTGTGTATGCCTTGGTGGAATCCAAGAAGAACGGTCTTTACAAATCGGAAGATGGCGGAGAAAAATGGTCACTGGTTTCTAACAAAAACATTGGTGGCCGCCCCTTTTACTATGCCGACATATTCGTGGATAGCAAAAATGAAAACAGGATTTACAACCTTCACACTTTCGTGGATGTGAGTAACGATGGTGGTAAATCTTTCGAAAGATTGATTGATCCAAGTCTGGTTCACGTAGACAACCATGCATGGTACGGTCACCCTACTGATGAAAACTTTGTTATCTGTGGAAATGATGGCGGTGCCGTTATCTCCCACGATCGCGGCAAGACATGGCGTTTCATAGAGAACCTCCCGCTGGCGCAGTTCTATCATATTAATGTTGACAACGAGCTCCCTTACAATGTTTATGGTGGTCTTCAGGACAATGGCTCGTGGCGCGGACCGAGTGCGATGTGGAGAAGGTATGGTATCAGGAATATGTATTGGGATCGTGTAGGTGGTGGAGATGGCTTTGATGTAGTACCTGACCCGATGGCTGAGAATAGGTATGGCTACTCTCTCTCTCAAGGCGGTAACATTTCGCGTTATGATTTAGAGACAGGCAGTCGTCAGTTTGTAAAACCGTTCCTCGCCTCCGGAGAAGAGTTGCGTTACAACTGGAATGCGGGTATTGCTGTTGATCCGATCGACAAGACTACATTGTATCTCGGAAGCCAGTATTTGTTGAAGTCAACGGACCGAGGCGCAAGCTGGGAAAAGATTTCTCCTGACCTCACCACGAATGATCCTGCAAAACAGAAACAAGCCACTACAGGTGGATTGTCACTTGACAACAGTGGGGCAGAAAATCACACTACCATATTAAGCATTGCGCCAAGCCCTCTTCAAAAAGGTGTGATATGGGTGGGCACTGATGATGGAAATGTGCAACTGACCACTGACGGAGGAAAAACATGGACCAACATGATCAGCAAGATGCCCGGTGCACCAAAGAACGCGTGGATTACCCAGATCCGGGCATCATCGTACAACGCCAATGAGGCGGTAGTGGTGATCAACAACTACAGGCAAAGCGACTGGAGTGCATATCTCTATCGCACGAAGGACATGGGAAAGACATGGACGCGTATTGCAAATGATCAACAAGTTTATGGTTACTGCCTGGCGACTGTTCAGGATCCTGTTGTCTCCAACCTACATTTTTTGGGAACAGAATTCGGTCTTTATGTCTCTGTCGATGATGCAAAGACATGGTACAAGTGGACGAGCGGTTATCCAACAGTGTCCACGATGGACCTCGCTATCCAGCCACGCGAAGCTGATCTTGTGATGGGAACATTCGGTCGCGCGGTGTGGATATTGGATGATATCAGAGCACTGAGAGAAATTGCCAAAACCGGTTATAACACTACTATCATAAAAGACATCAAAGCTTTTGATGCGCCTACAGCCTATCTCACGCGCGAGGGCGAGCCCAATGGCTATCGCAGCACCGGTGATGCCTTCTATGAAGGCGAAAATAAACCTTTCGGTGCGATGCTTACTTACTATATAAAAGATTTGCAGAAGGCTGCTACAGAAAAGGATTCAGTGAAGACATCTGTGATGGTGTATGACAACTTCAACAAGTTGATCCGTACCATCAAACACAAACCAACAAAAGGTGTCAACAGAATCTATTGGGGACTTGATATGAAAGGTGAACGCACTCCAGATCAAAAGAAGCCAGCGGCAGATGCGGCAGAGCGTGGTGGACGTTCAGTAACACCGGGTAACTACAAGATCGTCTTTAACTACGGTCCGCACAAGGATTCCACCATGGTTGAAGTCAAACTCGATCCTGCCATACAAATCACGGTAAGTGAGATGAATGAGAAGGCCGCGTTGATTGACAAGCTCAACACATTAATCCACGATGCGACAGCCAAAGTGGACAGGCTGCGCGAATCGAAAGAGACAGTGGACCTGATCCTTTCCAAACTGAAGGAGCGTGAGAAAAGTGATGCCAACAACAAACTGAAACAGCTCGGAGATTCAACAAAATCGAAAATAGACAAGCTCATTCTCGAAGTGAATCCACCAGAAGATATTCAGGGCTTCAGCGATGACCCTAATCTTGTATCAGAACAACTAGGCACGGCAAGAAGATACCTGCAGGATACACACTTCGCTCCCAGCGAAACACAAAGAAGAATTTTGTCGGACGCAGAAAAGAAAGTGAAACCCGTGATGGACAAAATCGACAACTTCTTTAGTAACAACTGGGAATCCTTTAAGAAGGCAGTCAATGACGCCCAGTTCAGTCTGTTTAAGGAGTAGTTAAGGTTGTTCCCAGTACTTCCTTTTGAAGCTGAACTTAAAGTAGATCAGCACGAAGCTAACTATTGCTACGAACGAATTGGCGAGGATCACTGGCCATAACGTCAGTGATACGCCATATACGATCCACACGATGTTGGAAAGAAAGACGATGATCATCATTGCTGTGCTCAGGTCTCCAACGCTTTTGCTTGTCCATGCTTTGTATAGTTGAGGCACAAAGGTAAGGCTGGTCAATAATGCACCGGCATGCCCTATCAGTTGTATTGAATTCATAATTGTTTGCGTAAATGGTTTTAGTACCAATCACGATACAAAGGTATGGCTCAACAGCAAGGCAAGGCTTTACTGGATTACCCAGGTTATGTCATGGGTTTTCCACTTCCATAGTCAAACAGGCTCAAACGAGGTATTTCTTCTTAAAGGCGAATTTGAAATAAATCAACACCATGCTGACAATGTTGATGAATGAATTGGCAAGAATCACCGGCCATAGCATGAGGTATATGCCATAGATCAGCCACACGATAGTAGATGTAAACACGATGACGAGCATGGCAAAACTTAAGTCACCAACACTTTTGGTAACCCATGTCTTGTATGCTTGCGGCACGAAGGTGAGGCTGCTCAACAGAGCACCCGTGTGACCTGCAAGCTGAATCCAATCCATTGCTTCCATAAAGGGAATATTAAGATAAGTGGGGAATCCTTTGCAAGTATAATTGTTTACCTTAAGTAACCTATGCTTTAACAAACAAATACAACATGACTACTGCTTTAATTTATGGTTCAGTGCGAGAGGCAAGAAAAGGAATATTAGCTGCCCGCTATTTCAATCGGTTGCTAGCAGAGCGTGGCCACAAAGTTCATTTCATAGACGCAAAAGAGAATCCACTGCCATTGCTGGATAAAATGTATAAGGAGTTTCCAAAAGGAACAGCACCGGAAAACATGGAACGAATAGCAAATCAACTTGCAGGGGCCGATGGTTTTATCATTATTACCGGAGAATACAACCACAGTATCCCCCCTGCGTTGAAGAACCTCCTTGATCATTATCAGAAAGAATATTTCTTCAAACCCAATGGAATCGTCTCCTACTCAGCAGGTAGATTTGGAGGTGTTCGTGCAGCCGTGCATCTAAGGGTGATTATGGCAGAATTGGGAACACCAAGTATTCCGATACTTCAGCCGATTCCAAGTGTTGGGAAATCTTTTACGGAGGAAGGTGAACCTCTGGAGGATTATTTACCAAAATCGGCCAACCGTTTTCTGGATGAATACGAGTGGTATCTCAAAGCCATGAAAGCCCAAAGGGCAACCGGAACACCTTATTAACAGGATTAACAGGTCGTTAACAAAATAAAGGCGCAATAAGTAACATTGTGTTATACCTAATCGTATTAGGTATATTAACTTTGAAGCCTTATGCCCTCGAAAGAACTCATTGCAGCCTCAACAGTACCGGTCATTCTTACCATCCTCGCCAAGGGTGAAAGCTACGGTTATCAACTGATCAAGGAAGTAGCCGAACAATCTGGCGGTGAACTGGAATGGAGCGAGGCAATGCTTTATCCCGTATTACAACGCCTCGAATCCAACAAACTTATTCAGTCGCGATGGGTAGAAGGTGAAAGCGGCAAGATGAGAAAGTACTACCGAATCACTCGCAAAGGTGCGACTGTTCTCGAAGACAAGAAGGCCGAGTGGCTTGCTTTACATGCATTCATGACACGAATCTGGAAAACTACCTGATATGGCATTTGATCTGGAGCATGAATTGAAAGTGTGGCGCAAAAGCCTGAACAAGTATCAGGGCTTTGAACCTGGCAATGCAGAAGAACTCCTGTCGCATACTCGCGATGCTATTGATGATCTGATAGCTTCTGGCATGTCTCCCGAAGACGCATTCAAAAAAGTGACACAAGATCGAATTGGTGATCTGGAAAAGTTGTCGCAAGAATACTACAAAGCAAAAAGCATGAAATCGAATCCAACACCTCGGTACAATCCCTCTTTGGCTACCAACTTCTTAAAGGTTGCTTTTCGAAACATCGCCAAGAGCAGACCTCACTCCTATATCAATCTCGCAGGTCTCGCGATCGGCCTTGCCAGTGTGATTGTGATCTCAGTTTACATTTTTTCTGAGCTAAGCTTTGACAGATTTCACAGGGATCATGAACAAATTTATCGTGTGGTAAACAAAGTAATGCGTTCGGGTACCCCACTTAACTATCCCCAAGGACCTCCGGGTCTTGCCCCTGCCCTTACCGCCAACTTCCCGGAGCTGGAACACGCGACCCGATTGCGAACAGCGGATCGACCATTAATTAAAAACGGTGACGTAACATTTTATGAAGACAACGCCTTCTACGCTGACTCTGCATTCCTTCGGATCTTTGATTTTGAAATATTGAAAGGCAACAGGCGCACTGCCCTGAATCAACCCAACACGATTGTGCTGACAGCATCGACTGCCAGGAAATACTTTGGCAGCGAAGATCCTATCGGCAAAATTGTGTTACTTGACGGCACCAGACCACTACAAGTCACTGCCGTTGCTGCAGACGTTCCGCACAACTCACATTTAAGTTTTGATGTACTCATTTCATTTCAGACCTATATCGTTCCTGAGGGCTATCTTGAAACTCTGGATAGCTGGGTATGGATGGGATTCATTACTTATGCCAAAACACGCGAGGGTGTCGACATCCCCGCTCTTGAACAAAAAATCTCCGATCAATATAAAAAAGGTGATACACGGTGGGCAGACATGAATTTGACTGTTGATTTGCAACCACTCACGGATATCTACCTGGGATCAACAGATCTTTACAATCCACGCAACATGTTTAAGGGCAACAGCTATACTACGCTTTACAGTTTACTTGCAGTGGGTGTATTAATCATTCTTATTGCCAGCTTCAACTATGTGAACCTTTCCATTGCCATGGCCATGTCAAGGTTTAAAGAGATTGCGATGCGTAAAGTGTTGGGATCAACCAAAGGAAAACTTCTTATTCAATTCATTCTTGAATCAGTATTATACACATTGATTGCCTTGATCGCAGCAGTTGTCTTAGTTGTTGCAAGCGTCCGCTTTCTTCCAGATGATATCGGAAGTCAGATCTATATTGAGGACAATTCAATAATTGGGTATGGTTTTGTTCTATTCGCTTTCACTTGCCTCATTGGAATGATCTCCGGATTATTCCCGGCATTAAGATTATCGTCCATAACCTCGCTCGAACTCCTTCGAGGGACATTTAAAATAAAAGGCCACGGACTAAGAAATGTATTAATAGGTTTTCAGTTCGCCTTATCTGCATCGCTTATCTCGATCAGTCTTGTGATTGGTAAACAAATCGAGTTCTTTCAGTCTAAAGATCTTGGGTTCGTGAAAGAAGGTGTAGTAAGTATAAACATCAGCAGTGAGATGTTGGAAGGCAAATCGCAGGCTATTATCAATATGATCAATGATCAGGCTGGCGTGAAAGATCTAAGCCTTGCCAGCCATCTTATGGGTGAAGGTTTCGCAGGCAACCCTATGTATCTTCCTGAGCAACAGCCAGAGGATGCAATTCAAATCGCCTACTTGCAAACAGATGAAAAGTTTCTTCAAACGATGGGTCTGGAATTGGTAGCCGGTCGTTTCTTTTCAAAAGACATCGCGCGAGATTCATCGGAAACCATCGTACTCAATGAAACCGCTGTGAAGACACTGGGTCTCACCGACCCCATAGGCAAGCGTGTGGTGTTTGTGCGGGGATTAGAAAGAGAGATCATTGGCGTGGTGAAAGACTTTCATTATGGATCCCTTCACGAGCAGATAGGATCAATGGCCATCATTGAACCGTATGGAAGAGTACTTAACCTCGCGGTAAGAATGGAAGGAGACAATGTCTTCAATACGCTACGCGCCATCGAGTCTCAATGGCGGGAAAATTTTCCTGATGTACCTTTTGAGTATCAATTTCAGGATGAGTTACTTCAATCACTCTATCAAAAGGAAACGCTCTTTGGCAACATTATACGCTTCTTTTCTATTTTGGCTACAGGCATAGCTTGTCTTGGGCTTTATAGTCTGGCAGCCATTTCCCTGGCAGGAAAGGTAAAACAGATTAGCATCAGAAGAGTGTTAGGCGCGCCAATTCAGGACATCCTTGTGCTCAGCGCAAAGAACTTTGTGGTGCTGGTAGTACTTGCCTGTATCATCTCGTGGCCACTGGTCATGTATGTGATGGACAAATGGCTTGCGGGTTTTGCATACCATATTGACGTGAACGCCTATTTCTTCGTTGCCACCTTTGTTGCGATCATGGTGATCACGCTTGTTACACTGAGCTATCATTTGTTCAAGGCTATCACTGTGAATCCCGCGGAGACGCTACGCGACAACTAAAAAAACGAAAAGGAATGCCATTGCTGGCATTCCTTCGTCAACCAAAATCTAAACCTGCTTTGGCTGTCTTGCTATGCGGTGGCGTGTAGCAAGTCCTCTCTGCGAACCGGTATCTTTCTTATCCTCTTTCCAGTTGCATTATATATAGCGTTGAGAAGTGCTGGAGCAAGTGGCGGTGTTCCAGGCTCACCCAAACCACTTGGTGGCTCAGTGCTCTCCACAAAATGAACTTCTATCTCTGGAGTTTCATCAATACGTAGCAATAGGTTGTCATGGAAATTATCACGTTGCACGATACCGTTCTTAACTTCAATTCCTCCATACATCGCAGCGCTCAATGCCCAGATCACGCCACCTTCAATTTGTCCGCGTCCGAAGTGTGGATTCACTACAGTACCACAGTGAACTACACTTGTTACTTTGTTTACATTAAAACCATTGTAGGAATTGTCGATTGAAACATCGACAATATGAGCACATACCGTGCGACTGAAGTTTTCAATGGCGATACCTCTGCCCTCTCCTTTCTTAGGCGCAGTCCACAATCCTTTTTCTTTAATCAAGTTTAATACCGCGATATAACGCTCCTGCAATACCTTTCGATAGTTTACAATTACCTTGGCAAAGTCGTCATCACCCTCTTGCACAATCTCTCCTTGTAACATCTCCAGTCTGAACTCCAATGGATCTTTGTTCAACCTAACCGCCAACTCATCCATAAAACATTCTTTTCCAAGCGAACTCGAGTGTGGCCCTACACTTCGCCATGCGCCTACGTGAACCATTCCCTCAATCACGTTAGACTCTGTCTTGATGGTATCAAAGAAATACGGTATCTCCCATCTTGTGAGCCCTTCCATATAATCCTCAGCTCTTATCAAGCCGGCATACCATCCTGTTACTTTTCCCTGTGGAGAGATGATGGCTTTGTGGCGGCTTCGCTGGTAAGGATGAAAGTAGTCGTGCATGATTTCATCCTCACGCGACCATGTCAGCTTCACAGGCTTGCTCAATACCTTTGAGAGGTACGAAGCCTCGATTGAACTATCTGGATAGTATCTTCTTCCGAAAGAACCACCAGAGTTAAGCACGTGCACGGTTATTTTTTTTTGTGGAAGTCCAGTAGCTTTCATCACAGCCTGTGCCACTCGCTCACCAGATTGAGTACCTACCCAAATCTCGCATGAGTCTCCGGTGAAATGCGCTGTAGCGTTGATGGGCTCCATCAGTGCGTGGGCCTCATATGGGTTGTCATACTCTGCTTCTACCAGTTCAAATCCTTCTTCCACACTTTGCTTATCGAAGTCTCCTTTCGAGTAAGCATGTTGCATCTTGCTCTCCGACATCTCCTTCTTGTAAGTCTCGATGTCACGTGAGCCATTCTTCCCATAGTCCCATTCTACCTTGAGCTGTTTACGTGCCTTAAAGGCGGACCAGGTAGAGGTGGCAATAACGGCTACACCCTCTGCCACATATTGCCCCTCTAAATCCAGGTCGAGATGAGGAATTGGCACAACGTCAATCACACCGTTGACCTTCCTCGCTTCTGTGTCGTCAAAAGAAACAAGTTTTCCTTTATATACAGGGCATCGCTGAATGGCTGCGTACACCATGCCTTCGATGTCGACATTGATGCCGTAGTTCCCTTTTCCCATCACCACATCGTTGGTGATGAGATTTTTTACAGGCTTGCCGATATACTTGAATTCTGTAACATTCTTGAGTTTTACCTCATCAGGAATATCCAGCTTTGATGCTGCTTCAGCCAACTCTCCAAACTCAAGCTTCTCGCCATTTGGATTCACAACAAAACTGTTATCCGTGGTCAGTATGTCTGGTGAAACATTCCAACGTGTAGCTGCTGCTGACTTCAACATCTCACGAACGGCTGCTCCTGCCTCGCGAAGCGGCTCCCACATTTTCGCGACCGTGCCGCTGCCACCAGTGGTGCCCATAAGGCGCGAATCGAATTTTGGATCGTAGTCAGAACGTTTCAAGGTGATCTTCGACCAGTCCGCTCCCAGCTCATCGGCAATAATCATTGGCAAACCAGTTCCTGATCCTTGCCCCATTTCATGTTTGGTCAGCAAGAAAGTGATATTGCCTTTAGTGTCAATATTCAGAAAGGCACCCAGGTCATACGAACTGATGTCGTCACCAGCAAGCATGGCCGAAGTACCTGGTAAGGAAACTGCCATCGCCAACCCACCACCAGCCAGTGCAGATACTTTGAGAAAATTTCTTCTGGTCGTCATCATGATTGTTTGAGTTTAGCGGCTTCTTGAATTGCTTTTTTGATTCGGGGATAGGTGCCACAACGACAGAGATTTCCTTTCATCGCCCGGTTGATCTCTTCATCTGATGGATTCGGTATTCTTTCGAGGAGCGCTGCTGCGGTCATGATTTGTCCTGTTTGGCAATAGCCACATTGGGGCACGTCAATTTCTTTCCACGCCTGTTGAACGGGATGGTTGCCATCCTGTGACAGGCCTTCTATTGTGATGATATTCTTGCCCTGAAGTTTTTCGATGGGCACGCAACAAGATCGTATGGGTGTTCCATTTACATGCACGGTACAGGCACCACATTGTGCGATGCCGCATCCGTATTTTGTTCCGTACATTTTCATTGTGTCGCGAATCACCCAAAGAAGTGGTGTGTCAGGGTCGACCTCTACCTGGTGATTTTTTCCGTTGACTGTCAATGTGTAGTTTGCCATAACTTATTTGTTTGCTAGTTCCTGAACTGTGGTCTCTGTAATGAATGGGGACTCATTGCCCCAGGTGTTCTGTATGTAGTTTACTACTTCTACCAACTCTTTATCGGTGAGTGCGATGGGCTTCATCCCTCCTTCTATGCCTGACCCCACGCGGATAAGATGAATTGCGCGATCGGTGTTGGCTTTGGCTATCACTGGTTTCAGCAGTGTTGGATACGCGCCTTGCAGTCCATCGCCTTCTGTTCCGTGGCAGCTAACACAGTGTGTGAGGTATACTTCACTGCCTCTTGCCAGTTCTGCTTTTTCTTCTGTGGTAAATCTTCCGCATGCCCACACCAGTATTCCGGGTATGAGGATAATTAAAAGATGTTTTCTCATATAGAAATTATGTTTCCCTTGTCGTCTAAATAGGTTGTGTTGGTTAGCACTCCTTTATCACTATAGCTATATCGCGCTATTGAAACTTTATTCTTGCGGTTTGCTACTGGCTCTCCTTTCTCGTCTTTGTATTTTATTTCCGTGACGAGGCCTTTGGCATCGTGGATGTATTCTACTATCGCATATCCGAGTTCGGGGTGATTCATGGGGTGGCCTGCGGTGTTGATATAGGTCTGCGTTTTCAGAAATCTTCCTGATGCGTCCCACTCGTATGACATGCCGGCAAAGCCGCGGACTCCGTTAACAGGATTATCGTTCGCATCTAAATATTTGAGAGAAGTTCTGTTTCCGAACTTGTCACATGTGAAGCGCCACTTTTCAGCACCCGACCAATGTGTTGCGGGCTTGCCCTGTTCGTCAAAGAATATGATGTCCTTTAGTTCGTATCCTTCGAAGGTGTTGTATTCGCCTGCGGTGCTGGATGGGCCACGCGCTACCTGGCCTTCCTTGTCGTACACTTCCCATCGAAGGAATCGACCGAAGTCATCGTAGAAGTACTTTAACGTTGCTGCGCCACACTTTGCGTTGACGAGTTGTCCAGTGTCGTCAATATTTTGAAGTTGATTTACCTGGCCATCGGAGCCGAATGTTATTCTGGTCCGGAGGAACTCGAAGTCACCGCGCAATGGCACGGTTTCTCCATCCTTGTCGAGTCGAAGCTCGGTCACACTCCCGTCTGCATTGTATTTCCAATCAAAGGATCGGTTTCCGAACTGATCCTCAGTTCGATTTCCATCCTTATCAAAGTAAGTCAATCGGACATTGCGGCCGTATTTATCGGTCTCATACCGCTTCTCATAGATTTTATCCTGCACGGAAATTTGATTCCCGAGTATGTCATAGAAGTGATGTCTGCTTCCGTGTTCACTATATATTACCCTCGTTTGTGGTGCGTTGATGTACAGGTTGCCGAAAAATCCTTCGAATGATTTCAAGTTGCCTCCCAGCCGCACACTGGCTTGCACTATGCGGTTCTGGCTATCATACTCCAACTTCAAATTGATTCTTTGCCTCGCCTGTGCCTCGGTTATCTGATATTCGCCTCTAAACGGAACTATGGGAGACTCCCAAAACGGCATTCCTGCGTAGTACTCTGAACGAACAACCTCTTGCGCTGACAGATTACCGGGAACACAAATTGCAATTAATAAGACTAGCGTGATTGTTTTCTTTATAATATGAATCATACAGTTAAAAAAGTTACCTCCTTCTACGGGTGGAAGGATTTGATGGCTGTCTCCCTTTCTTCGGATTGGTAAAAACCGGAATTAAACGCGGATTAACCGGTCTTCACAACCTCCTTTTATACGCAATAGCGATTCTTTACTTTGCTCGCACCTAAACGAATCCGACATGAGACTACTATTTCTTCTGGCAGCTTTCTGCCCTCTCTTCACTTATGCACAATTTCAATGGCTTCCTAATGGCACCTACGATCCCTCTGTGCCCACGCCTCAATCTGTAATGGGATTTGAGATCGGTGACTACCTTACCGACAACCTGCAGATGGTCGATTACATTCATCGACTGGAGGCCAGCAGTAAAAGAGTGAAAGTATTTGAATATGGTATGTCTGTGGAGAGGCGTAAGCTTTGGCTAGTGGCGATCAGTAGCCCGGAGAACATTCAGAAGCTGGAAGACATCCGTAGTACAATCCAAAAGCTTACCGATCCCAGAACAACAACTCCCGCTCAGGCCAACCAGATTGCGGAGACCGCGGTACCTATCGGGTGGATGAACTATGGAACTGATGGAGGTGAAACCTCGGCATTCGAGGCAGGCATTCAGGTAATGTATCAACTCGCTGCAGGAACAGATGCTCTCACCACCAAGATTATCAATAATATGGTGGTGATTGTAAATCCCGCGTTGAACCCAGACAGCCATCAGCCATTTGTAGCCTGGATGAAATCCAATACTGTGGGCAACGGCATTGCTGATCCCAATGCTTCGGAACATCATGGTGAGTGGTTCATCGAATCAGATGGAAATCACTACTTAGTGGACCTTAACCGCGATGGCTATGCGCTGACCCAACCTGAAACACAGGCAGCGTCCAAAGCACTACATCACTGGAACCCACAAGTGTGGATTGATAATCATGGTGAGCCTAATGAATACTACATGGGCCCGTTCGCGACACCGATGAATCAAAACTATCCCGAGTCACTGAGAAAATGGTCGACTGCTATCGGGCGGAATACCTCTAAGGCATTTGATCAGTATGGTTGGACTTATGCAAAGGCTGAGAACTATGATTTGTATTTTCCCGGCTACTGGGATTCATACCCCGCATTCAACGGAGCTATTGCGGCTACTTATGAGAGCAGCGGTGGCGGAAAGAAAAGTTACGCATGGGAAAGACCCGATGGAAGCATTTCTACGTTACGCAACGCCATTCACAAACACTTCACTGCGGACCTTGCAACATTGGAGACGCTGGCCGAGAACCGAAAGGAAATTCTCATTGACTTCTACAACTTCTTCAAAAAGGGAATGGATGAAACCACGACTGAGCCATTCAAGACCTACTATATCCACGAACAAGATGACCCGCAACGTGCACAGGAGTTGGTGGAGTTGTTATTGAGGCATCACATCGAAGTTTATAAGAACAACTCTCCCGTTTCCGTGAAGAAGTCGCAAACCTATTTTGACAGAAGCTTTAAAGCTAAAACTATTCCTGCAGGCAGCTACATCATCCCTGTGCGTCAACCCAAGAAGAGGTTATTAAAAACTCTTTTGGAAGCAGACACCAAAATGGAAGAAAGCTTTATGCGTGACGTGGTAGCAAGGAAAGACCGTGACGCGAAGCTTGGAAAAGACACACGGAAAGAGGGACATGGGTTTTATGACGTGACTGCATGGGCACTTCCAGTTCACTATGGGGTTGATGCATCCTTTTCAGAAGATGAGATCCCAACTTCAGGAATGGAAAAAGTGACATCTGTTAGCAAAGAGGGAAAAGTAACTGGCGGCAAGGCAACTTACGCTTATGCATTCAATCAGAACACCAACGCAGGGACACGTTTGGCTGGGAAGCTTCTTCAGATGAATTATAAGGTAGCCTATACACTACAGTCTACCCAGGTGGGTGGCAATAACCTCGACAACGGCACATACCTCGTTCGCGTAGATAGGAATGATGATGAACTGCATGCGCTAATTGACAAGTTGGCGAAAGAATATGGTACTGAGGTACAAGCGCTCAACACGGCATGGGGTGAAGGAGGAATATCGCTGGGATCAAAGTATGTCGCCTATCTGCAGAAACCTAGCATCATGGTGATGACCCAGGAACCAACTCGTGCCGTGACGTATGGCTGTGTGTACAGTGTGCTTCATCAACGATTTGGTCTGGATTTCACGCCAGTAAGAACCTCAATGTTCAATGACGTAAATCTCTATCGTTATAATGTAATCATCTTTCCTGATGGGAATCCCGCAAAATACGAGGAGATGTTGGGCAAGAAAGGTGTGGCTGAACTCGATACCTGGATCAAAAACGGTGGAACATTTATCGGGCTCCAAGGTGGAGCCGCATTCACTGCACGCAAAGACGTTGGCTTGTCGGATGTTGAACTAATAACAAAGCAAAACAATGACTCCGAAAAAAACATCGAAAGCCTTCCTGGCTCTATGTTCAAGGCAGAAGTGAACAACGACTACTACCTCGGGCTTGGATATGAGAAGGAGATTGGCGTCCAGTTCAGAGGAAACTACCATCTCTCGACCACCGCTAAGGGAACCAACGTGATCACTTTCAAGCCTAAGGGCTTGATCTCAGGGCATAAGTGGGAGAATACCGAAGCCGACCTTGCTGGTAAGATGTACCTCGCGGATATCCCACATGGAGATGGTCATGTCATCCTGTTTGCCAATGACCCTACATTCCGTGCATATTGGAGAGGTCTGGACCGGCTTTTTGTGGGGGCCATCATTCTCCCCGGAGGATTCTGATGAATTTCCTAACTGGTGTCAGGCATATACCTGGCACCAGCCTTTTTCACCCCTTAAGTTCGGCAAGACTACTTCCTCAAAAGTCTATATTTCTCTTAAATTGCGGTAAATTTTAGTTCTATGTTGGCTTCATTGAGGTACCTGTTGGCGGTTCTGCCATTGGTCTCATTTTCTATCACCGGATTTGCGCAGACGGACTCTCTCGCACTTTCTGAAGAATACTATAACCTCGGAATGGAGGTGTTTGACTACACACATCGCAAACAGGCAACCGAGTTGTTTGTTCTGTCTACCCAAATGAACCCCAACAATGCCAAGGCGCAGTTCATGGCGGGCCAATCCATCATGCTCACAGTAAACAAGGAAAAGTCTCTGCCCTACTTCCGCAAGGCTTATGACCTTGACCCTACTGTAAACGAAGACATTTTGTATTTCATCGGGCAAGCCTATCATCACAATCAGAAGTTCGACAGCGCCATTTTGTTCTACGATCGGTACAACAGAATTCTTGCCCGTTCACTCCGACTTGAGAAATCAAACAAGATTAATGAAGTGAATAGAAAAATCTTTGAGTGCAGAAATGCCGTGATCTACCTTGAGAATCCTGTCGATGTAAAAATCACCCACCTGGATGACCGCATCAACTCTGAGTATCCTGACTACGCTCCTACTATCAATGCAGATGAGACGCTGTTGGTATTCACATCCCGCAGACCAGAAGACAACTTGAACGCAACACTGGCAACGGACCTGGAATACTACGAAGACATTTTCTATTCGGAGTTCAAGGACGGAAAATGGACGGAGACTAAAAATATGCGAGGTCCGCTCAATACCAACTACCATAACTCAAGTGTTGCCATCTCTCCTGATGGAAACGAAATGATACTTTACCATGACAGCAACGGTGGTGATCTGTTTATCTCACAAAGAAGCCAAGGGTTTGAATGGTCAACACCTAAGGCAATGGAAGGAATCAATTCTGAGTATCTTGAAAACTCGGCATCACTTTCCAGAGATAATCAATCGGTTTTCTTTACTAGTAATCGCCCCGGTGGCTATGGTGGCACCGATATCTACCGGGCGGACCTGGGAAAAGGCGGCAGATGGACAAACGTGAGAAATCTCGGTCCGCTTGTAAATACAGAGATGGATGAAGATGGTGTGTTCATTACCGCCAGTGGCCGACACCTCTACTTTAGTTCCAATGGCCATGCAGGCATGGGCGACCTCGACATCTACAGGTCAGAGCTGGACACAGTTAATGGAACGTGGGGTGAGCCTCTGAATCTGGGATATCCTATCAACTCACCGGAAAACGACATCTATTTTGTTCTGAATGCCGATGAGACCGATGCCTACATTTCATCCGTAAGACTTGAAAATATCGGAGAGCAGGATATCTATAAAGTGAACATGGAAAACTGGAAGCCTGTGGATCTGGCGCATCCTGACTACGCAGACCTGTTTGCAGAAAGTGCTTCAGTAAAAACACAGGCGGTGTCGGTTGCTGCGACTCCTACCGTTACAACGGTTGCTTCCCCAGTAGTTGCTGAAAATGGTGATGCGACTATTGTAATGGTAGTTCAGGATGCTCTAAGTAGTGAAAAACTTAATGCGCAAGTATCGATCCGTAAACCTGATGGCACCAAGTCAGGGTTGGGTGAAATGGAAAAAGGCGTGTATAATGCACAATTGAAAACGAGCTATTCAAATCCTGAGAAATACAAAATCGAGATCAACAGTATCGGATACAATCCGCACATCGTATCAGTCTATCTTGGTGGCGGGTCAGCAAAAGCGATGGTAGTAAATGACACCATTCGCCTTCAATAGGTGGCGGTGTCCGTTGCTTCTCTA
>JBFWZR010000049.1:0-29222 GCA_050185175.1 Cyclobacteriaceae bacterium | reverse complement strand
ATCTGGCAACAAACTGTTTGCGCTTACAACCCGCGCCCTATATGAGAGTACTAACATTTACCATTGGCCTTAACCAGGGATGGAACCAAATTGGTAATCCCTATCTCGTGCCCATCAAATGGTCGGATGTGAAGGCATTCAATTCAACAGTTTCAGGAGTAGGCGATCTTAAACTCTATGATAGCAATGGACGTGCCTACGTAGACGGAGATGCGATGGCGGTGTACGAAGGCGGGTTTGTTTTTGCCAATGAGACGGTACAGAATTATGCTATTTCGTTTGCCGGCCAGGCTCCTGGTGGAAGAAAGAAGAGTCAAGGCGGCAGGAAGTTTTCACCAGAACTTGATAGTGAAAGGTGGAGAACCATGTTTACGCTGAAGCAGTCAGACGTGGAGTTCAAGCTTGGTGGCATTGGTATGAGTCCTGATGCGAAAATTTCCTACGATGACAACGATGATGTAACACTTCCTCGGTTAACGGATTTTCTGGAAGTGAACTTCCATCATCCTGAACATTTTGCAAAGCGATTTTCTCGCGATATCGTACCTACACAGGGCGAATACACTTGGGAGTTTACAGTCGACAGCAACCTTGAGGGGATTGCATCAGTTGAATGGAATAATGAAGCATTTGGTTTGAACGACCGTGATCTTTATCTGTTGGATGTTGCACAGCAAAAATTGGTTGACATGCGGGATGTGAATTCCTACTCATTCTACAGTGAGGAGTCAAATAAGTTTAAGGTGTACTACGGATCAAATCTCAAGGGACGAATTCAACCTGAAAAAATATTGCTCGGTCATGCCTGGCCAAATCCTGCGAGGGAAGTGACCACTATTCCATTTACGCTTCCTGCATCCAATGAAATGTACCAGGTGCGTCTGGAAGTGTATGATATGATGGGCAGACGAGTGAGTGTTCTTCATGAAGGTCAGTTGCCGTCTGGTTTTTATGAAAGCCAATGGAATACTTCCGCAGGACAATGGACTAATGGAATATATACTTACAGGCTAGCAGTGGCGGGTGCTGGTAAGAGTGAAGTTTTTAGTAACAAAATCATTTTGAATAAATAACAAAGCCATGAAAATATTATCATTCCTTTTTGTTCTGGCTGTACTCTCAATACAGGTTAGCGCACAAAATGTGAGCGCACGGACTAACTCATTCGAGGTTGACTTTAGTGATCCAAATAAGTTGGTGACATCCACTATCCCGGTGATCAGTTGGATCACTCCGGTTGCGGAAAGCAACTACTCTAATGAGAATAAGTACAAGATCAAATTTGAGATTGAATCAAACGAGCCGATCAAAAATATCCAGATTATCATTAAGGAGAGCGAAGCATCCGCCTCTCGCGGTATGATGTCGGTGCAACCAGAGGATCATGAGAAGCACAAAGCGGTGATTGAGAAAAATGTTACCCTTATGGAAGGTAACAATGTGATTGAGATTATCGCGGAGAACGAAGACGGCACCAAGACAGTGAGCCATCGAACTATAAGAATCGGCACAACTGCGCTTGCGGATGCCAGCAAACTTGATCGTACGGACTACGCGATTCTATTCACAACCAACGATTATGATCACTGGCCCGACCTTACCAACCCTGTAAATGATGGCAGAATGATCGCCAAGGAGCTTCGTGAGAATTATGGGTTTAAAGTTGAGGTGACCGAGGGAGGATCTCAGTCCGATATTTTGAAAAAAATTCGTGAGTACGCTGAGAAGAAGTATAAGCCACTTGATCAATTGTTCATCTTCTTTGCAGGGCATGGCCAGTATGACGAGACCTTTGGCGAGGGCTTCGTAGTGACCAAAGAATCATTGGCCAATGATGAAGCAAAAACAACTTATCTCTCACATAACCGTCTGCGATCGATCATCAACAACATTCCTTGTGATCATGTCTTCCTGGCCATGGATGTTTGCTTCGGAGGAACTTTTGATGCGGCAATGGCCCACCGTGGCATGGATGATGATATTTATAAAGAAGCAACGCAAGCTGAGATGGTCACAAGGAAGCTTACTTACAAGACCAGAAAATACCTGACATCGGGCGGGAAGGAGTATGTGCCCGATGGTCGCCCAGGAATGAACTCTCCATTTGCAAGAAAGATGCTCGAAGCATTTAGAAGTCGCGGTGGTAAAGATGGTATCCTTACACTGGGTGAAATAAATACTTATGTTGAGGCTTTGAAACCTCAGCCTCGCATTGGTGAATTTGGAGACAATGCTCCAGGAAGTGATTTTATTTTTATCACACGTTAACAAGAGTTAAGAAACGGCTACAAGAGGTGAGACTAACGATCTCACCTTTTTTATTCTAAATGAGTATCTTGTGTGCCCTGATTGCGATATGAGAGTCCTCTGTGGTTTCATTTTTACGTTGCTCATAGCTTCCCAGGTAGGTTGGGGACAGTCTGGGAATTATTTTCTCTCACACCATTCACCCTCAGATGAGAATATTGACTACCTGAGTTTTGACATTGTGCAAAACGGTAAGGGTGTAATTTATTTTGCTAATAAGTCAGGTGTTGTGGAGTTTGATGGGCGTAATTGGAATGTGATTGAGGCGCCCGGTGCAATTTATTCACTCGCTATCGCAGAAGGTGACGAATTATACGTTGGGGGCTTGACGGGCTTCGGCAAGCTTTCTCTTGACGATGACAACAACCTTGCATACCAGGGTGTTGCGAGTGCCAATAATCAAAAAAACATTTTCAAGTGCGTCTCCCTAAACGGAGTTGTCTATTTTATTAATGATGCAAACCTATTTGGTTACAATTCAAAAACTCAATCTGTTGAGATTTCAATTGCAGCTCAGGGAGTATTGTTTACGGGGTTGTTTTCAATTGCGGGGGAAATTTATGTCACAGACTCCAATTCGAATCTCCTTCAACTACAGGGCAGTTCTTTAAGCAAAGCTACTCTTCCTTTTTTGGGAGGCGATGAAATCTTGTTTTCAAGCCGACTTAGCGACCAGCAGCGATTTTTAATCGGCTCATCCTCTGGCCGAATTTTTTTTTACGATGGAAACACCGGGACTGAGATAAGACCCGAAGACTTAGAATACCTCTCGGCCAGTGTGATTGTATCTGGTAAGTGGGTGAATGAAAATCTCATTGCGCTAGGTACGCTAAGTGGCGGAGTAATTTTTTTGAATCCAAAAACCGGAGCAACGGAACAAATTATTAATTACTACACCGGCCTCCCTGACAACGAAGTATTCGCGATGATGACTGACCGGAATCAAGGGGTGTGGGTCGCGCACGACTACGGCTTTACAAGGATTGCACCCTATCTACCATTCAGAACTTACAATCACTATCCCGGCTTATCGGGTAATCTCCTAAGTGCCTATTCCGATGCAAGCAATGTTTATGTAGGTACGTCAGTGGGCTTATATAAACTGAATAAGGAAGAAATCTATAGTGAAGAGACCTACTATGTGACGCGCTATCGCAAGATGACTGCTGAGGAAGAAAAGGAAGAGCGCAAGAAAAGCCGAAGAGGGCTATTTGGTTTCCTGAAGAAGAAGGATAAAGAAGAGGAGCCTGAGCAGAGAAGTGACGAGAAGAAAGAAGATGTAAAAAAAATTGTGGAGAAGAGGACCAGAAAGGTTCTGCAATCCCTTGACTATGCATATAAAAAAGTAGAAGGCATTAGTGGAAAGGTTACTCACCTGATCCGAATGGACGGAAGGTTGATTGCGGCCGGAGTCGGTGGAGTTTTTGAAGTCAACGGACTTGAAGCGGAGGAATTGTTGGCTGTACCTGTTCGCACTATTTTTTATTCACCTACGCTATCGCAGATGTTGGTGAGCACGTACAACGATCGGATAAGAACATTGGAGCCAAGTAAAGAAGGTTGGGAGGAAACACACTTGCTGGATACTTTGCGTGACTACGTTGGAAATATTTTCGAAGATCACGTTCAAAATATTTGGTTGTGCGGAAGGGCTGGTGTGACGAAAGTCGAGTTGATTGATAAGAAGGTGACATCAGTCTCCTCTGTGCCATTTGCCGAACCGGTATTGGATGAGACGATGGGGTTTGCACTAGGTACGGAGGTATTTGTCGCAGCGTCAGGATCATTTCATCAATATGATGTAGTAAAGCACCAGTTCACCAGGTATGATTCCCTGCCAGGGCCAAGAAAATATTTCACATCACTCGGAACGTTTTGGTTCAACGATGGGCATCGTTGGCGAACAGTGGATTACAATTTGCAGAACAACCTTAAACTTGAGTGGCTTGGATTGTTTCCGGATATTCGATCTCTCACGATGGCAGATGATGGCAACGGCCTTTGGCTCGTCACATCAGAGAATGAACTGTACAAGTTTACGAAGTCAGACCTTTTAGGGAACATCAACAACTACCCACTTTTCTTAAAAGAAGTAAGAGGTTCCGGATCAAAGCTCTCGCCAGGAAAGTTAATTGCAGTTGACCAGCAAGAGAGTGCGCTTTCGTTTGAATTCATTCAGCCTGAGTATACAAATGCGCTAGCGATTGAGTATCAGTACATGATTGAGGGGATTAGCAAAGACTGGTCAGAGTGGTCTACTTCGAACAACATTGTGAACTTCCCTTTCCTTACCCCGGGTAAATACAAACTCAGAATACAGTCGAGAGACCTTTTCGGTAAGATATCGGAGCTCCAATCAGTTGATTTTCGGGTGGTGCCTCCCTATTGGAAACAAACCTGGTTCTACGGTGTTGAGTTTGTCTTCTTCGCAAGTTTGGTATTCTTGTCGTTGCGGCTGAGCGCAGCAAACAACAAGTACCGGCACATCAGTCAATTGCTGTCTATTCTCACGGTGATTATGTTGATTCAATTAATGCAAAATACTGCCGAGTCACTTATCCCGCTTCAAACTACTCCGGTTTTAGACTTTTTCATTCAGGTGTTTATTGCCCTTCTGATTCTACCGCTTGAATACAAGATGCGGACCTTTATGGTTGAGGCATCCGAGGGCAAATACGACATCAAAAAGATGAAGATCAACCTTAAGGAAAGGCTTCCTTAAATTCGTTTTAATTTGCCTAAATTCACTTTCTCAACTTCTTCAACCAATATGAAGCAATCGATAATACTATTATGTCTAGTGGCTTGTTTCTGGTCTTGTCAGCCAGCAAAAGAAACTTCCAACGAAGATCCAACCCTGAACCCACCCGCAGAGGGGTTTAATTTTCAGGATTCGGATCCTGCTGCCATGGAGCTAGCCGATAGCATTATGATGGCTATGGGTGGACGTAAAGCCTGGGATAACACGCGTTTTATTTCCTGGAATTTCTTCGGTAGAAGAAACCTGACCTGGGACAAGCAGGAGGGAAGAGTACGAATAGAGAGCATGCCCGATAGCACTACCTACCTTGTGAATGTCAATTCTATGGAAGGCCGGGTTCAAACCAAAGGCCAGGAACTGACTGAACCAGATTCTCTTAAGAAGATGCTTGATCGCGCTAAGAGTATTTGGATCAACGATTCCTATTGGCTGGTGATGCCGTTCAAACTGAAGGATTCAGGCGTGACCATCAAGTACATGGGGGAAGACACATTGGTGAACAACAACTATTATAACGTCTTGCAACTTACTTTTGAAAATGTTGGCGATACACCGCAAAACAAGTATGACTTATTTGTCGATGTGAAAGAAAAATTGGTGAAGTATTGGTCATTCTATGCAGACGCAAAGCAAGATTCGGCTTCATGGACAAGACCGTGGGACAACTATCAACGATACGGTGCAATACTTTTGTCGGCCGATCGATCTGATGGAGGAGGACCGAAGAACGTAAAAGTGGATGAGAAACTTCCGGACGCTCTGTTTACTGAATTCTAAGACACTAAAATTTAAAACCTGCATGTTGCTGAATCTCGATACCGTTCCCCATTTCTACAAAAACTATGTTAAACAAATAGAGGAGAGTGACTTGTTGCAGGCTCTTCGCGTTTCTGGACACCGATCACAAGAGTTATTTCATTCGATTCCAAAAGACAAGGAAGACTTTAGGTACGCTGAGGGTAAGTGGACAGTCCGCGAAGTTTTATGTCACATGATTGACGTGGAGCGTATATTCATGTATCGGGCTTTGCGTTTTGCCCGCAATGACAGGACAGCTTTATCGGGCTTCGATGAGAATGCCTACACCCCAGAGTCCAATGCATCCGGTAGAGATATGAAAAGCATCCTGAGTGAGATGGCACATCTTCGGGCGTCCACGATTGATATGTTCGCTGCATTTTCCCCTGAGATGATGTCAAGAAAGGGGACTGCCAACAATGTAGAATTTTCAGTGGTGTCGCAAGGCTTCATTATCGCGGGACATGAGACACATCACAGAAAGGTATTAAAGGAACGATATTTTAGCGCGTGGGAATAAAAGTGTGGAAGGCGCTGCCGTTACTTTTTGCAATCGCCATCGGATGTGCGCCTGGCAATCGTATCCGAAAAAACCTGATTCGGTCGGAAATTGAGTTCAATGAACATGTAGGATTTCTACTTTACGATCCACTCTCTCACAAGAATTTAATCGACTTCAACTCGGAGAAATATTTTACCCCCGCTTCCAACACGAAGATTTTCACTTTTTATACCAGTCTTCAGGTTTTAGGCGATTCGATTCCTGCATTGCGATATGTACTTCAAAATGATTCCCTGATTTTCTGGGGCACTGGAGATCCCTCGTTTTTATATAGTGAGGTTTGCAAGTCCGACCGAACGTTTCAGTTTTTGAAAGATCATCCCTCCAATCTCTACTATTCAAAGTCTGGGTTTGATGCTTCTCCTCTTGGCCCTGGTTGGGCCTGGGATGATTATCCTTATGGATACTCCGCGGAACGATCTGCCTTCCCCTTGTACGGCAATACAGTCACCTTTACCGATACACTTAGTGGAAGCGTTCAAGCTTCGCCTTCTTTTTTTCAATCCCATCTTGGCCGCGGAGCGAGGAGAGAGAAACCGGAGATGGAAAGAAGATTTGATGACAATCAATTCACGTTTTCGCCTGGTGCTGACTCTATGAACTTCACACGGGTTTTTCCTTTCAAGACTTCAGCTGAAATGACTGTGGCATTGTTGTCGGATACTTTGAAGAGAGAAATTACACTTGTCGATATTCCGGCTCCTACTTCCGTGAATGTAGTTTATAGTGTGCCTTCCGACAGTTTGTATAAAGTGATGATGCAGGAAAGCGACAATTTTATTGCGGAGCAATTATTGCTGATGTGTGCGGGAGTGATCAGCGATACGTTGAAGTCAGAGATAGCCATCGAATATGCCAGGGAGAATTTCTTGTTCGATTTACCAGACGAACCGCAATGGGTAGATGGAAGCGGGCTTTCTCGTTACAATTTATTTACACCGCGATCGATCGTTCGGTTGTGGCAAAAGATTTATGAAAAGATGCCGCGCGAAAGATTGTTTCCACTGCTAGCAACTGGCGGTATGGCCGGAACGATCAAGAATGCATACAAGAGTGATACTCCTTATATTTATGGCAAAACAGGCACGCTGAGCAACAATCACTGTCTGAGTGGATATATTCTGACAAAGAAGAACCGTCTACTGATTTTCAGTTATATGAATAACAATTACACTGTGGCAACTCGGGAGATCAGAAGCCAAATGGAACAGGTGCTAAAGGAAGTACATGAGAAATACTAAGAATTTATTTTTTGCCTTCGCACTTTGCGCCAATGCCGCGATTTCTGTGGCTCAATCATTGGATAGTCTCGACATAAAAATTGGTCAGATGATTCTCATTGGCGTACCGGGAACAACAGTAGACAATCTGACTTTGAAAGAGATTGAGGATGGCAAGGCGGGTTCAATCATTTTTTTTGAAAAGAATATTCCATCCAGGAACTCCTACGCACAATTCAAGAGACTGGCCTGGGCCTATCAATCAGTCGCTCCTATTCCCATTTTTATTTCAATCGATCAGGAAGGCGGAAGAGTGAATCGGTTGAAAGAAAAGTATGGATTTCCGAGGTCAATAACAGCTGCAGCCATGAGTGCTTCAGTTGATTCAGTTAGATACTATGGACAAACAACTGCGGCAACTTTAGCTGGACTTGGGATCAACGTCAATTTCGCACCGGTAGTTGATGTGGCAATCAATCCCGCTAATCCTGTGATTGTGAAACCGGAAAGATCATTTTCCAGCAATGAAGACTCTGTGTCGATGTATGCGCGTGAGTTCATCAAGGCGCACCGCCAAGTGAAGGTAATCACGGTGTTAAAGCATTTTCCCGGACACGGGAGCTCAAAGGACGACACACATTTGGGAATAGCGGATGTTACCAAAACGTGGCAGGAAAAGGAATTGACGCCCTATCGTTCCCTGATTGATTCGGGCTATGCAGATGCGATCATGACTGCTCATATTGTCAATAGGAATTTAGACAACAAGGGATTGCCTGGCACGCTCTCCAGGCGGATGATTGATAGCCTGCTAAGAAAGCAACTTCATTTTGATGGAGTGGTATTTTCAGATGACATGCAAATGCATGCGATTACAAAGCACTTCGGCCTGGAGGAAGCGATCAGACTAGCCGTGAATGCGGGTGTTGATATCCTGACTTTCTCCAACAACATTGAGGGAAGTGAAGCCCGAACGGTAGAGCGTGTTCATACTATTATCAAGAGTTTTGTAAAAGACGGAACGATTCCTAAAGCGCGAATAGATGAGTCTTATGCTAGAATCATGAAACTGAAGTCCAGGTTAGGTCAATCGGAAGCAGAGTATTATAAAAATGAACTTCTCCAATCAGAGCAACAAATAAGATTGCTGCAAGACTCTTTGCAAAGACTCAATACACAATTGAGAAAGCCAGATCCGCAAACGAAGCCAACTGACGGTGAGGATGTGAAGAAGAGAAAGAAGAAGAAAAGTTAAAGAAAATGTCGCGTCCGTTTGTCATCATCGAACCGAAAGGACAGAGAGTGCCAATTTTATTGAGCGTCCCTCATTGCGGCCTTTCGTTTCCCGGAGAGATCGCTGGTGAGTATGATCAAAAAATGATCAGGCAACCGGATGACACAGATTGGTTTGTGCATGATCTCTACAATTTCGCAACTGACATGGGCATCACCATGATTCATGCGGTGTACAGTCGTTGGGTAATTGATCTTAATCGCGACCCTGAAAGCAAACCACTGTACAATGATGGCCGGATAATCACTGCCCTTTGCCCGACCACAGATTTTTTTGGCAAGCCTATTTATACTGATAGCAAAAAGGAGGTTTCAAAAACTGAGGTTGAACGCAGGCTGGAGAATTACTACCGACCTTATCATGCTAAAATTTCAGAATTACTCAATGACCTAAAGGAAGAGTTTGGGAAGGTATTGTTGTGGGACTGCCATTCCATCAGACAGCAGGTGCCAACTATTCATAGGGAAAAATTTCCTGACCTGATTCTTGGCGATGCAGATGGGACTTCCGCCTCACCAGGTTTAATAGAGGCTGCGCTGACAGGCTTGGAAAGTGCAGACTATGAGGTTAAACATAATTATCCTTTTAAGGGGGGATTCATCACGAGGCATTTTGGAATACCTATGGAGAGCCAGCACGCCCTTCAACTGGAAATGAGCAAAGTGATGTACATGGACGACACAGAGTTGAACCTTGATGAAGCTCGTGCGAATAAAATGAGGAAAGTTTTGATGCACACTTTTGAAAACCTGATTGATGGGCTCGACTGATAATTCTTCACCCATTTTCTATTACAAATTCAAGGCACTCCTCCAGCGTGACGGCTGGCTTGCTCCTGCCTATGTTGGTGTAGATGGCGTGGGTAAAATTCAATACTTATCTCAGGAAGCTCCGGGGGATGGATTTGCTATGGATTCAGTGGATGGGTATGCCATTCCCGGATTTCAAAATGCACATTCACACGCCTTTCAGTATGCGATGGCAGGATTGGCAGAGAATCATCCCTTTGGCACGCATGACGACTTTTGGACATGGCGCGAGGCGATGTACCAATGCGCTTTATCCGTTGATCCAGATCAGGCAGAAGCGATTGCTGCTATGTTGTATGCCGAGATGTTAAGACATGGCTATACACATGTTGCCGAGTTTCATTATCTCCATCACGACAAAGATGGAAAGCCTTACAACAATCTCTCGGAAATGGGAGATCGAATGGTGGGAGCTGCAGCAACAGCAGGAATTGGTATTACCCTCGTGCCCGTCTTTTACCAGAAAGGAACTTTCGGGCAAGACCCTCAACCAAGACAACGCAGGTTTATTTCACCAACGGTTGATGCGTACTTCAAATTATTGGAGAGCTCTAAAAACTCGGTTAAGGGTTATGCCAAAGCAAGTCTTGGCTTTAGTGTTCATTCGCTTCGGGCAGTAGAACTGACTGACATCAAAACCACGTTTGATAACGGGCCAAAGAAACTACCTTTTCACGTTCACGTAGCTGAGCAAAAAAAGGAAGTAAATGATTGTCTCAATTACTGCGGAAAAAAACCAATGCAATGGGTGTTGGATAACCTACCAGTAAACGAGAGATTTCACCTTGTACACTCAACACATTTGGATGATGATGAACTCGATGGATTAGCGAAATCAGGAGCTCACGTGGTGTTGTGTCCATCTACGGAAGGGAATCTTGGTGATGGCATATTTCGAATGAAGGAGTATGTGAACAAAGGCGGGCGTTGGTCGATTGGAACAGATAGTCATATCGGATTGAATCCGCTGGAGGAATTTCGGATGATTGATTATAGACAACGACTAGTCACGCATGCGCGCAATACTTTTGGCGGAGACGCGGGCCACTACATGATCAATGAAGAAATAGAATCCGGCAGGAAAGCGATGGGAGTAAGTTCAAATAACAACTTTGAGATTTGTGGCTCTTTCGATGCTGTGATTGTTGATGGCCAGGCACCACTTCCTGCTTCAACGAGCCTCAAAAACCTTGTGCCCGCACTTGTCTATTCCTCGGACGTCAACCATTTCTTCGGAACGATAGTCAACGGAAAGTGGGTTGTAAAACGGAATCGGCACAACCGCTTGAAGGAAATCAAGTCGAAGTTTGTTGCAGCCATGGAGCAATTGAACACTCGCTAGCCCGAGTTTTGCCGGCATAATTCTACTTTGCAAACTCTCGAAGTTTTGCGTACTTCTCGCAAAATAATTTCCCATGATACGATTGTTCCTTTTGACTGTTGCTATTGCGTCAATGCATACGACAGTTTGGTCTCAACGCAGATCAAAATCTACACCACCTGCTACTTCAACTTCAGTTGACGTTTCCAATTTTGCTGCGCTGCAATGGCGAAACATTGGCCCCTATCGTGGCGGCCGGGCCAATACAATATCGGGAGTCATTGGAGACCCAATGACTTATTACACCGGCTACACGGGTGGCGGAGTATGGAAGACCGTTGATGGAGGGTACAACTGGACAAACGTATCAGATGGATTTTTTGGAGTTGGATCAATTGGAGATATCGCGGTAAGTGAATCAGATCCGAATGTGGTTTATGTAGGAACCGGGGAACATGCCGTTCGTGGTGTGATGACCTCATTTGGTGATGGAGTTTACAAATCAACTGATGCCGGCAAGACATGGAAGAATGTCGGGTTGGAAAAAACCCGTCACATCTCTGACGTAATTATTCATCCGAACAATCCGGATGTTGTGTTTATCGGTGCGCAAGGTGCTGTGCATGGTGCCAGCGCTGATCGTGGAGTTTACAAATCTGTTGATGGTGGCACTACATGGAAGAAGACGCTGTACGTAGATGAAAATACAGGTGTGTCCAGCCTGAGTATGGATATGAGCAACCCACGGATATTGTATGCTGCAACATGGCAGCACAGGCGTTATCCCTGGAAAGTAGAAAGTGGTGGCCTCGGTTCTGCAATATGGAAGTCGACTGACTCCGGTGAGACCTGGACAAAACTTACCAATGGCCTTCCGGCAGAAATGGGAAAAATAGGGCTGTCGGTTTCGCGTGCAAACCCAGAAAGAGTTTACGCATTAATCGAAGCGGAAAAAGTGAAGTCCGGTCTCTACCGTTCTGATGATGCCGGCAAAACATGGTCGCTGCAAAGCAACGATAAGATTATCACGGCTCGTTCGTGGTATTACATGGTAGTATTTGCTGATCCACAAAATGCAGATGTGGTGTATGCACTGAATGCTCCTATCATGAGATCAATCGATGGAGGTAAAACATGGATTAACCTGAACGATGTCCACGGTGATTGCCACGAACTTTGGATTAACCCTGGTGACAACAAGAACATCGCACTTGCTCAGGATGGCGGTGGGTGTATTTCATTCAGTTGGGGAAAGGTTTGGTCCTCGCTTAATAATCAACCCACATCGCAGTTTTATCGCGTGAGTGCTGATCGTCAGGTGCCTTACTGGTTATATGGAGGACAACAAGACAATCTTTCCGTGGCGATACCATCCCGAACAAACACCTATGGGATTTTAACTAAACATTGGTTTGATGGACCTGGATGTGAAAGTGCTGCCATTGCATTTGACGACCCTTACAATCCAACTGTGTTATACGGAGACTGCTACCAGGGAACGATTAGCCGTCAGGAAGTGAGCACAAAAGAGATCAAGGATATAATGGAATATCCCTCGACTAACCTTGGAGAGCAACCGAGGAATATGAAATATCGCTTCAACTGGAATGCCCCGCTTATAAACTCCCCGCACGACCCTAAGATCATGTACCATGCGGGTAACGTGTTGTTCAGAACCAATAACGGAGGCCAAAGTTGGGATCCGATTAGTCCTGATCTTACTCGAAATGATGAATCCAAACAAAGACAAGGAGGAGGACCATTTACAAACGAAGGTGCAGGAGGTGAAAACTATAATACTATTTATTATGTAGCGGAGTCTCCGTTAGAGAAAGGAGTCATCTACACTGGCAGCGACTGCGGGTTAATGCATGTAACAAGAGATGATGGCAAAACGTGGACCAACATCACTCCGCCCGATATGCCGGAGACGATGATTCATTCCATTGAAGTATCTCCGCACGACAAAGGAACAGTTTATTTCGCAGCGACCCGTTATAAATTCAACGACTACTCGAACATGTCTTACAAGTCGACTGACTATGGTAAGACGTGGACAAAAATTGGCAATGGTATTGGCAAGGATGATTTTATCCGAGTAATCCGAGAGGATTTGAAAACTAAAGGCCTACTGTATGCTGGAGCTGAGAGAGGATTTTATATATCATTTGATCAGGGGGCTTCCTTTCAGAAATTCCAATCCAACCTGCCGGTGGTACCCGTTACTGACTTGATCATTCGCGATAATGATTTGGCAGCGTCTACAGCGGGTAGGTCTTTCTGGATACTAGATGATCTTTCTGCGTTGCAACAGTCTAAAGGAGACTTTGGAAGTGCAAAGGTGAAATTGGTGCAGCCAAAACCGACTTATAGAATTTTTGGAGCACCGGGTTTTTATTTGATTACAGAACATGGTGTTGGGAAAAACCCACCTGAGGGGGTTCAGTTGGACTACTACCTTTCTGAAAAGGTGACCGACAAAACGGTAACGCTTGAGATTTTGGATGCGCAGGGTCAGGTGATTAGAAATTACACCAACCAGGAGATGAAGGATTTCAAGAGCTATCCGGGAGGGCCATCCAAGCCAACTCCCATTCCGGCTAACAAAGGCCTGAACCGGTTTGTGTGGGACTTTAGAACAAATGGGTTGCCCGATGTTCCTGGTGTATTTGTGTTTGAAGGTAACTACAACGGACACCGGGTGGCGCCTGGCAAGTACAAAGCCAGAATGACTTACGATGGAGTAACTTCTGAGGCTGACATTGAAATCCTGGCTGATCCGCGATTGAAAGTGAGCGCTACTGCATGGACAGAACAACAAGCGCTCATTAAGAAAGCGGAAGATGCTATTGTGGAAGTGCATGACGCAGTAAACAAAATCAGGAAGGTTGATCAGCAGTTGAAGACCATTGGCGATCAATACAAATCCAACGACAATGCCACGGATCTTGTAAAAGCTGCAGAAGAGTTGTCGAAGAAGATAAAAGAATGGCAATCCAATATTCTGGAAGAGAGGCAGAAGGGATTTCAGGATGCGCTTAACTGGCCATCGAAGCTGAATTCCGAGTTCTTCTTTATTCGAAATAACCTTGATACACACGATCCCCGTGTGCCAGAAGGGTACAAGACCCGTTTTGACGATTTGCAGAAGAGCTGGTCAGGGTACAGACAGCAGTACAATCAGATTATTAACCAGGAAGTGAAAAAATTGAACGAGATCTTCCAGTCTAAAGACATACCTCTGCTGAACGTGGAAACCAACGATTCGATGCTGAACAATTAACAAAGGAGGCCGGGAAGCCTTTCAAATAATTTACAATAGGAAGGGAGTTTTTCTTTTTGGTACTTGGGTGATTCAAACCTGAATATCATGAGAAGAATTCCCTTTTTTATTTTACTCGCAGTGGCGATTTCCTTTGGTGCATTTGCTCAAAGAAAGGGCAAATCCACACCTACTGCTACCACAACTTCCAGTTTTAATGCCGAAGTCTACAAAGGACTAAAGTGGAGAAACATCGGCCCGTTTCGAGGTGGCCGCTCCAATGCTGTTTCCGGAGTAAAAGGAAACGACATGCTCTACTATGCAGGATACACCGGTGGAGGTGTGTGGAAAACAGAAGATGCTGGCAGCAGTTGGAAAAATATTTCGGATGGTTTTTTTAAGACCGGATCGGTTGGGGATATCGCAGTGTCTGAGTCAGACCCCAATGTCGTTTATGTAGGAATGGGTGAGCACGCGGTGCGTGGAGTGATGACATCTTACGGAGATGGTGTTTACAAATCGACTGACGGAGGCGCAACCTGGAAGAATGTCGGGTTAGAAAAGACGAGACACATTTCTGATGTCGTAATACACCCTTCAAATTCCGATGTAGTCTACGTTGCTGGCCAGGGGCCTGTGCACGGGCCTAGTGCCGATCGTGGCGTTTATAAATCAACAGACGGAGGAGCGACCTGGAAAAAGACGCTCTATGTGGATGAAAACACGGGCGTTTCCAGTCTAAGCATGGACATGAACAATCCGCGCATATTGTATGCGGCTACATGGCAACACAGGCGCTATCCATGGAAAGTGGAGAGTGGTGGGCCAGGATCAGCTTTATGGAAGTCGACAGATGAAGGAGAAACGTGGAAGAAGATTGTGGAGGGGCTGCCAAAAGACCTTGGGAAGATGGGCATCTCCGTTTCGCGTGCCAACTCAAACCGCGTGTACGCGATTGTTGAAACTGAGAAAGCCAAGTCTGGACTTTATCGGTCTGATGATGGAGGTAAAAAGTGGGCGTTGCTAAGCAACAACCAGGACATCAGCTCGCGCTCCTGGTATTATATGGAAGTGTTTGCTGATCCGATTAATGAAGACATTGTATATGTGCTCAACGCTCCTGTGATGCGATCAATCGATGGAGGAAAAAATTTTAGCAATGTGCGGGTTGGTCATGGCGATACTCACGACTTATGGATTAATCCAACCAACAATGACAATCTTATTCTGGGTGATGATGGTGGAGCTGAAATCTCTTACAACAGAGGAGCAACGTGGAGCACGCTGGACAATCAACCTACAGCACAATTCTATCGCGTGAATGTTGACAATGTATTTCCATTCCATGTGTATGGCGGACAGCAAGACAACACTTCGGTCGTGATTGCTAGTCGAACCAACTCAATGGGCATCACTGAGAGAGATTGGTTTGCGGGGCCGGGATGTGAGAGTGCTTACATCGTGTTTGATCCCAACAATCCAGAGCTGTTGATGGGTGGATGCTATCAGGGGAACATCGAAGTGCTGGATGTGAACACACGTGAAGGTAAAGACGTGCGTCAGTACCCGGCAAGTTATTTGGCGTATCAGGTAAAAGACATGAAGTATAGGTACAACTGGAATGCACCGATTGTGTCTTCGCCTCATAATGCAAAAACGATTTATCATGCAGGTAACGTAGTTTTCAAAACAACTGACTGGGGACAAAACTGGGAAGTGATCAGTCCCGACCTAACGCGTAACGACACCACCAAACAAGGTGAAGGCGGAGGTCCATTTACTAACGAAGGTGCAGGTGGTGAAAACTACAACACGATCTATTATTTGATTGAATCACCACATGAAGCCGGAGTGATCTATACTGGCAGTGATTGTGGCTTGGTACATGTGACCCGAGATGGAGGTAAGTCATGGCAGAATATTACGCCTCCAGGGCTTCCTGAAAGTTTAATTAGCTCCATTGAGGTTTCTCCTTTTGATAAGGCAACAGCATACGTTTCAGCAACACGCTATAAGTTTAATGACTATAGCAACATGACCTATAAGACGACTGATTATGGGAAGACATGGACAAAAATCGGAAAAGGTGTAGACACCGATGACTTTATTAAAGTGATCCGTGAGGATAAGAAGGTAAAAGATCTGCTTTATGCGGGATCAGAAAGAGGTTTTTATGTTTCGTTTAACGGAGGACAACAATGGAACAAGTTGCAACTCAATCTTCCTGTGGTTCCTGTGACGGATCTTATCATTCAAGGCAATGACCTGGTTGCTGCTACTGCTGGTCGTGCGTTTTGGATATTGGATGACCTGGCAGCTATTCAGCAATCGAAAGGATCGTTTGGCAATGCAGGTGTACAACTTTACAAGCCAAAGGCAACGTATCGGTTCTCAAGCTTTTCGCCTCCGTGGATGCCGGTGCCTCCAGGAGTTGGCCAGAATCCAATGAATGGAGTGATACTCGATTACTATCTAAAGGAAAAAGCAGATACGAATAAACTCACGCTGCAAATTCTTGATGCTGGTGGAAAGGTAATTCGATCTTATACAAACAAGAAAGATGAAAGCTTCAAGCCTTATCCTGGAGGGCCACCCGCTCCGCAAGTCATACCCTCCGAAGCTGGAGTAAACCGATTCGCATGGAATTTCAGAGTTGAGAATATCAAAGATGTGCCCAATGCTTACGTGTATGGAAACTATCAGGGACATCAAGTAGCGCCTGGCAAGTACAAAGCGAGACTAACCTACAAAGGAGAGTCATCAGAAACTGATCTTGAAATTATCTCCGATCCACGCGTAAGCGCAACGTCTGCGGAATGGACAATGCAGCAAAAGTTTCTTTCCGATGTGGAAGCTACCATTGAAGATATTCACACTTCCATTATTTCAATGCGTAAGGTGAGAACACAAATTGAATCATATAATGAAATGCTGAAGAACAATGAAGGCATGAAGTCAGTGGTTGATGCAGGCAAAGCACTCATTAAGAAAATGACGGACTGGGAGGCAAACGTGATTGAAACAAGACAAAAGAATGGTCAGGATGTAATCAACTGGCCAAGCAAGTTGAATACAGAGTTTTTCCAGTTGCTGGGCGTGGCGGATGTTCACGAGCCTGCACTTACAAAAGGAGTGATGGAAAGACGTAGCGATGTCGACAAGCAATGGGCAACCTACAAGTCCGACCTTCAGACGATCATGAACACGGATGTGGCAGCGTATAATCAGATGTTCCGTGAAAAAAACATCCCGGCAATTGTTTTGGATAAGAATTAATTATTAAGAACATGAATAAGAATATGAAATTCCGCGTTGGATTTCTGCTATTGGTTTTCGCGATTCACACGCATCTTTTAGTTGCGCAGAGAAAAAAGTCGCCAGTGAATTCTTCGCCTTCTGTAACATACACTCAGGAGTTGTATGGTGGGATGAAATGGCGCGAGCTCGGACCCTTTCGGGGAGGCCGGTCGGTAACGGCAACTGGAGTTGTAGGTGACCCCAATACCTACTATTTCGGTGGTGTTGGCGGAGGCGTGTGGAAGAGCACGGATGCCGGACAAACCTGGTTCAACATCACTGACAACTATTTTGGTGGAACCATCGGAGCAGTGGCCGTGTCGGAGAGTGATCCTAATATTATTTATGTCGGTGAAGGAGAACAAGGCGTTCGAAGCAATGTATCATCAGGTTGGGGCGTATGGAAATCAATGGATGCTGGCAAGACCTGGAAACATATCGGGCTGCGAGACTCCAAACACATCGGCCGCATCAGAATTCACCCTAAGAATCCGGACCTGGTGTATGTGGCCGCGATGGGAAACTTGTGGAAGCCGAATGACATGCGTGGTGTTTATCGGAGTAAGGATGGAGGAGTGACCTGGGAACGTGTATTGTATATCAATGATAAGGCTGGCGTAGTTGACCTTACTTTTGATCCTAATAACGCTCGCGTTTTGTATGCCAGCACATGGAACATTAGTCGCAACGGATACCGAATGGATAGTGGTGGGCCCGCTTCAAAGTTGTGGAAAAGCACTGATGGTGGTGACACCTGGGATGAGCTGACTGATAACCCAGGCATGCCAAAAGGCACCAATGGAATTATCGGTGTAACCGTGTCGCCAAAGAATTCAAACAGGGTGTGGGCCATTATTGAAAATCTGGATGGTGGAGTATTTCGTTCAGATGATGCAGGGGCAACCTGGACTAAGGTGAACCAGGATCGTGCATTGCGCCAGCGCGCCTGGTATTATTCTCGAATTTATGCTGACACCCAAAACGAGGACAAGGTGTGGGTGATGAATGTGAGCTATGGTGTATCAAAAGATGGTGGCAAGACCTTCGAATTGAAAAATGCACCTCACGGAGATCACCATGATCTTTGGATTGATCCCAACAACAACCAACGTATGATCATAGCGGATGACGGAGGAGCTCAGGTCTCAAACGATGGTGGTGAAAACTGGACCACCTACCATAATCAGCCCACCGCTCAGATTTATCGTGTTACCACTGATAATCATTTTCCCTATAGAATTTATGGTGCACAACAGGACAACACCAGCTTGAGAATCAACCATAGAAGCACTGGAGGCTCAATCACCCAAAGTGATTGGGTGGCATTAGCCATTGGAGAGAGTGCGCACCTGGCGCCTGATCCCTTGAACAACAACCAGATTTATGGCAGTGACTATAAAGGATACATGACTATGCAAGATCTTGAAACCGGGCAGGAGAGATCAACTAATGTTTGGCCTGTGTTGCCAGCTGGATCGGGAGCTGAAGTCATGAAGTATCGTTTCAACTGGAACTATCCAATTGGATTCAGTCCACATGATCCCAAAATACTTTATGCGGGTTCCAATCATCTTCATGTGACTTACAATGGAGGCTTTAGTTGGGAGACCATAAGCCCCGACCTGACTCGCAATGATCCTGAGACAATCAGGTCGTCAGGCGGACCGATAACACAAGACAATACTGGTGCTGAATATTACGCTAACATCTTTGTCATCACCGAATCACCTTACACCAAAGATGAAATCTGGACAGGATCTGATGATGGGCTGATTCATGTGACGGTGGATGGAGGGAAGACCTGGAGCAATGTAACTCCGCCAATGGCTCCAAAGAACAACATGATGAACAGTATTGATGTGAATCCTTTTATTAAGGGAGGCGCTTATGTGGTAGGCACGTCTTACAAGTTTGGTGACAATACACCCTACATCTACAAAACCAATGACTACGGCAAGACCTGGACTGTGATCACGAGAGGTATTCCTGCCGAGGAGTATGTTCGTGTTGTCAGAGCCGATCCGAAGAGAAGAGGATTGCTTTATGCCGGAACAGAGAAGGGAATGTGGGTTTCTTTTGATGATGGCGCGAGTTGGGCAAAATTTCAACTGAATCTTCCGCCAGTACCTATTCATGATCTTACTATCAAAAATGATAACCTCGTTGCGGCAACACACGGGAGAGGCTTCTGGATGATTGATGATCTGACTCCTCTCCATCAGCTCTCGAAAGAAATTGAAGCAAAGAAATCATATTTATTTCAGCCGATGCCGAGCTACCGAATGGCGGGTGGTCCGAGTTTCTGGGGTATCGATCGTAGACTGGAAGGTGAAAACCATCCGGGAGGTGTGATCATGTATTACTACTTATCTGAGTTTAAGGATGGAGACGATGTGAAAATTGAAGTGATGGAAAGCGATGGTAAGGTGATTCAAACTTTTGCCAGTGGTCAACTTAAACCAGCTCTGGGTGGGAATCGATTTGTCTGGGATATGCGCTATCCGGGATATAAGACCTTTCCCGGATTGGTATTTTATTCAGCCAGAAATGTTGGTCCAAAAGCGGTGCCAGGAAAATACAAGGCGCGGTTGACAGCGAGTGGGCAAACAACGGAGCAAGAATTTGAAATTCTGAAAGACCCGAGGTTAAAAACCACAACGGAGGAATTTCAGGAACAGTTTGATTTTTTGATGAAGGTACGCGATAAAGTGAGCGAAGCCCATCAGGGGATCTTAGATATCCGCAAAATCAAATCCGATCTAGGATATGTACGAACCAAAGTAGAAGACAAGCCGGAGAACAACAATCTTCTGGAGCAAATCAAAAAATTTGAAAGTGACTTGACGGTGATTGAAAACAACATTCACCAGACGAAAAATCAATCGGTGCAAGATCCGTTGAACTATGGGATCAAGTTGAATAACCGATTGGCGTTCTTGATTTATGAGCAAGGACAGGGTGATTTTCCGCCTACCAAGCAGGCCGAAGAAGTACGTGTTGAGCTTTCGAGAGAAATAGACAATGAACTTTCAAAACTTGGTTCTCTGATTGAAAACAACGTGAATGCAATCAATGAAATGATTAAAGAAAAGGGAATTGAAATGATTGCAATCAAGAAGGAACCTACCAAAATGTGATATCACTTTTAACTATAATCAACGAAAATGAAGTTTAAGTTCTTATCTATTGCACTCCTGGGATTGACCTCCATAGCGTTTGCCCAAAGTGTTGACAGCAAAAGCAAAGAGTCACTTGCAGTGACACCACACAAAATCGTCATCGCAGGCAAGCCCATCAATTACACTACCCACACGGGCTATATGATTCTGCCTGATGAGAAGGGCAAGCCGAAAGGTGAGATGTTCTTTATGTACTACAAGAAAGATGGGGTGACCGATCCCTCTACGCGACCGCTCACTTTTGTTTTTAATGGTGGACCAGGTTCGCCATCCATGTGGCTTCATATGGGTATGCTGGGACCAAGAAGAATCGCCATGACAGATTTTGGTGGCCCAACAATTCCTCCGTACAAAGTTGTTGATAATGATTACTCGTGGCTTGATATCACTGACATGATATTTATCGACCCGATTATGACGGGCTATAGCAGACCGTCTGAAGGAGTGGATAAAAAAGAGTTCTTGGGTTATGAAGAGGATATCGAATCGGTGGGAGCGTTTATTCATCTTGCTACTACACGTTTCGAACGATGGAACTCCCCAAAGTTCATCGCAGGAGAAAGTTATGGAACCATTCGCGCGTCTGGCCTCTCGAGCCATTTGCAAAGCACGTACGGTATGTACTTAAATGGAATAGTACTTATCTCGGCAGTTTTGAACTGGGAGACCGAAGTATTGCTGCCTGGAAATGACTTACCCGCGATTACATATTTGCCAACGTTCTGCGCAATTGCGTGGTATCACAAAAAAGCGGGCACACAGTATGCTGAACTGAAGCCTTTTCTGGCAGAAGTTGAAAAATTTGCGATGGGAGAATATGCGTCCGCACTGCTGAAAGGCGATCAACTGACTCAGGCGGAAAAGAAATCCATCGCGGAAAAACTGAGTGCGTTCACTGGCTTAAGTCAGGAGTACATTGCACAAACCAACTATCGAATCAACATCGGAAGATTCGTGAAGGAATTGCTAAGGAGTGAACATAAAACAGTGGGTCGTCTTGACGGGCGGTTTACGGGTTCTGATTATGATGCCGCGGGTGAAAGATATGAGTTTGACCCATCGAACAATGCTATCATGGGACCGTTTGCGATGGCCATCAATGACTACATCCGCAGAGAGCTGAAGTACAATGAAGACAATCCTTATTACACTGGGGGTAAGGCACGGCCATGGAATTATAGCAATGTGCAAAACAGGTTTCTCAATGTGGCAGAGAATCTTCGCTCAGCCATGCACCAAAACCCTTACTTAAAAGTGCATATCACCAATGGCTACTATGACCTTGCCACACCGTATTTCGGCACGGATTACACGGTAAATCACATGTTTCTGGATAAGGACCTTCGTGGACATGTAACGCAGAGCTTTTATGAAGCGGGTCACATGATGTACATTCACAAGCCTTCTATTATTAAGATGAAGAAGGACATCGAGGACTTCTACAAGAGAGCAATGACTGAATAAAACAAAACGGCCACCGGTTTTACACGGTGGCCGTTTTTCTTCAAACTCATTTCCCTTAGTCTTCCCACTTCCAGTCTCCACCGATCTTCAACGCTTCCTTAAGATCGTTCTCAATCATAAACTGCCTTGTTGTTTCGCTGTTCATCTTCTTTGCAGGAAGTTGATCAGCATTTGCCAATCCGTATAAGATCATCGTTCCAAATCTCGCGGTGTTGATCAGGTGCTGCTCATTCACAAGATTGAAGTCATCACAATCTGAATGATAGCAACCATAAATAGACCTATCAAGATTGCTGATCACACCTACGATGGGTACGCCTTCCAGCATAAATGGCTGGTGATCGCTGTGCAGACCAGAACGATTGGTAAACTTGTTTTGAAATATGGTATCTACTTTCTGAATTTCTGCACCAAGATTAGTAAAGAAGTCAGGCAGGTCGAGTTTTCCACCTGCATTGATTCCAATAGGATTGCCACTCATGTCGAGGTTCATCATGTACTTGACCTGATCGATGGTACCATTTTTAATTTCCTGCTCTACCATATAGCGCGATCCGAGCAATCCCTGCTCTTCGCCCATGAACATTACAAACTGAACAGTTCTTTTTGGAGTGAGGTTGTTGGCCTTGAATGCCCTTGCAATATCGAGAACAGAAAATGAACCGATGCCATTGTCGATTGCACCTGTTGCCAAATCCCACGAGTCCAGATGTCCGCCAACTACAATTCGTTCGTTGGGGAGCTCAGTGCCCTTAATCGTTGCGACAACATCTCTTGCCCGGATCAGGTCACTATTATTTGTCATTTGAATGTGCGCTTCAACCCCTTTGGTCTTGAGTTTTTCTTTCAACGCCATCCCATTCTCTTTGCCTATACATACAGCAGGAATCGGAATCAACTCACCGGTAACCGAGGCTGTGCCTGTCAATAGAACGCCATTGGCCACCTGATTGATAATCACAATTCCTTTTGCGCCATTTTTGATAGCCAAGGCTGTCTTCTCACTTCGGTGAAGATTGTTTAATCCCTCAGGGCTTCCGTCAAGAATGCCGATGTAAACCAACGCGATTTTATCTTTCACTGCGCCTGGGTTGGCAGCATAGTCTGCGTCCAGTCCATTACCCATATCGACAAGGCTGCCGGTAACATCTGCCTCCAATGGAGAATGCCCCAGCGTAACGGCAGGAACGGGTTCGCCATCAATCTCAACTTCAATATTGCCTCTGGACCATGCTTTTACTTCAAACTCAAGGTATTGTACATCGTCAAATCCATACTCCTTGAATTTGTTGTAAGTATACTCCTCCGCTTTAAAGCCATTTTGAGAACCAGTCAACCTATGACCAATAGTACTGGTCGCTTCTCCAAGCGTGGCATAAGCTTTTGAATTCTGAAGAACCTCGGTATTTATTCGTTGAAGTGTTTCTGAGAGGACCTCCTCTCTTTTAGAACAATCTTGAAACAATACTGATACAAGACTGCACATTAACAAAGCATTAACAGATGATTTCATTTTTTGAATTTATTTCACCAAGGTAAATCAAAGAAGTTCTTATACAAAGGAAAAGATTCTTTGCCGGCATATTCTGGATGTCAACATTGAAAAAACAAAAATGAAAAATTCAATAATCGCATTGGTTTTGTTCATCACAGGCTGTGGTGCCAAAAATGAGGTCATCAAGAACTATAGAAACTATATTTCCAGTTGGTCGCCAGATGGGACTGAAGCACTGTTTTATTCTGATCGCAACGGTAATTGGGATATTTTCAAAATAGGAATTGATGATAAAAGACTGACGCAGATAACGAATTTAAAGGCCAATGAAACCGAACCAAACTGGCACCCATCCAGATCAGAGTTTTTGTTTGCATCAGATGAATCGGGTGAGCGAAAGATTTATTTATACAATTTGGAAGAAGGTACTAAGCGTTTGCTAATTGATAAAGACGGTATGCATTCATCTCCAGTATGGTCAAATGATGGAAAATATGTGGCCTTTTTGGTTCAGCAAAATGATCTATGGAATTTAATGGTTACTGAAGATGGAGATACAACATCAAGAACACTGTATACCGGATCGGTATATCCGGGGAGGCCAACGTGGTCGACTAAAGATGAAATACTCTACTCGATACTTGTTGATGGAAAGGAGACGCTACATCTCGTTGATATGAATGGAATTATAACTGAGAGAATTGTCCCTGGTTATAATTCTATCGGAAATGCGGCAATATCTCCCGATGGAACCAAAGTGATTTTCGATGCACATGAATACGACTCCTTGGATTCGGGGGATGGCAAATGGGAAATATTTGTTTTTGATCGGGGAAATAGCTCTGTTACAAGACTTACTGATAATGAAACTGATGATTGGGGTGCTAGGTGGTCTCGCGATGGTATTCGCATCGTGTACCTCGGATTGGGATTGAATAATTCTGGTTATGAGTTATTTGTGATGTCTGCTGATGGCTCGAAAAAGGAGCAATTGACTGATCGAAAGAAATGAATTCAGGCTTCTACTGGCACCACTTTACGTGACCAATAGCTCGCCAGCAGCAATCCAGAGATAATATGCCAGATGCCCCACCAGGCCGCCACAATGGCCATCCCTCCAAGTCCATTGAAGAAACCGAAGATGAGGATAAGGCCCAGACCTGAATTTTGAATTCCTGTTTCGATCGCAAGCGTTTTTCTGGTTTCAAATGGTAGCGAAGTAATTTTTCCAGCGTAATAACCCGCCAACAAAGCGATCAGATTGTGAAAAAAAACTATCAGCACAACATGATGGATGTGTTCGATAAATGCATCAATGTTATTGGCAAATGCAATCACAACAAAGGCGACAAAAATCAGGATAGAAAGTGGTTTAACCTTTTTAGAAATTTTTTGTGAGAGGATAGGATAATGTTGACTGAGTGTCATGCCCAGCAGAAGTGGAATTCCGATAAGGATGGCAATGGTCTGAAAAACATCCCAGGGATCAAGGCTCACTTCAGTAAGTAATGCCGCAGTTGGCGGATACAGATTTGCCCAGATTTGTAGGTTGAGTGGAGTTGTTATAATAGCCAGCATCGTGCCAATAGATGTGAGGCTAACAGAAAGCGCAGTATTGCCACGCGCCAGGTGCGTCATGAAGTTTGAAATATTTCCTCCCGGGCACGCTGCAACGAGAATCATTCCGAGAGCGATGCTTGGCGCAGGCTTGATTAGCCACACAAGACAGAAAGTCAAAAAGGGAAGGAGTAAGAATTGAGAAATAATTCCAACGGCAGCCGCTTTGGGATCGGCAAATACTTTGCGAAAATCATCCCGCTTGATATCGAGTGCAATGCCGAACATGATTACCGCGAGGCAAATATTCAATACTTGCAGTGATGATTCACTGAAGCTTAAACGAACAGTATCAATCTCCATATAACTGGGAAATGGATCGGTTAAAGGCCAAGTTACAATTTTTGCAGTACTGTGATGTCTCGGAGGAAGTTAGGCCTTATTCAGACGCTTGATATTGAGATGAATAATTTATTCACAATTTGATTTGTTTATTGAATGTTGACAGGATGTTGAGTTGGAAAAAGCCAGAAAGTCGCTAATCCACTATTTTTGCGATACTGAGAGTTCTCAAGATAAAAAGCCAAAGCCTCCGTTTGTTAGGAGGCTTTGGGACAAGGCTCGACATTTGTAGGGCGAACCTTAGATTTTTCGGGATAGTAGCCTGCAGCTACTATCCCGTTTTTGTTTTGTCAAATCTCATTGTTTTTTAAGAAAAACAATGAACAACTAGTCCACAAGGCTGTAATATCTTGATGTTCAGTGAAAAAGACATTCAGTTGAACCAAAATTAAAACCAAGGTTCATATCTCAGAAAGAGCAGGTTTCTTGTCTGCAAAGTGACGAATGGTTTCCAATTCCTTCATGAGCTCATCTTCCATGTTGGTGTCTCCCAGTTGTCGGGCTGCGGCTAACTTTCCTTTCAGGCTAAGAACACGGTTGGGAGCCCTTTTCAAACTGTATTCAAATTGCGTCAACGCTTCTTCTGGCCGGTCATTCTGCAGCAGCCACTCGCCATACATTTCAAATGAAGGCTTAACAATGGGAGGAGGTCCGTAGGAGTAACTGATATTGGTTTCCAGTTCCACTGCTTTCTTTAGCCAAGATTCGGCCTCATCTTTTTTTCCATTCATGTCTGCCAACACGCTTCTCAATTCCATTTCCATGACATTCGCCTGATCGACATCCAGTTGGTTAGCCTTTTGAGATTCCCAACCCACTCCGCTGCACATGGCGATTCCCTTATTTTCCAGTTGAATAGATACTTTTTGTCGCTCTTGTTCAAGCTTATTTATGTGTTCCTCCAGTTTCGACTTATCATTTTGTGAGAACGATTTCAATCCGTCTAAGAATGAATTGATGCCTACCACACTGATGTTAAGTCCTTTCTGGTCGATGACAATATTGGAAACTTCTCCATTCCAATCTCCGGTTTCTGCGAGGTAAGCGCCCTTGATCAAACTCATGTGAACGCGCGCGCGGGCGGAAGGAAGTTCGTCAGTGTATTGCTTCATTTCATTCACAATTTGCTTTGCATTTTCAAGCCGTCCTTGCTGCAAGTATCCATACAGCAGCCATTGAAATGCATGATAGCCTCTGGCATCATTGTCGAGCTTCTTGCGTTGCATTCTGTCAACACTTGCCTGATAAGAGAGCTCGTTGGATCGCACTACATCATCCCACATGCCGGTAGCAACATAAATGTGTGACGGCATATGCAAGGCATGCCCAGCAGCAGATGCCACTTCCATATAACGATTGGCCGCTTCTACGGCATTGCTGGCGTGATCGGGATCATCATAAGAATGAATGAGATAATGTAGCGCACCAGGATGATTGGGATTCTCGGCAAGAATACCCTTTGCAATCACAGCGCCCTTCTCATACACTTCCTGATTTCTTCCCACAGGCACTGATCCTAATAATGACAATGCATAAAATGCTGCTGCCTCCTGGCTTTTTGGATAGGTATTATACATTCCTTCCATAAACTCAGCATAAGCCACATCGCGCTCATATTTTGAGCCTTCTCCATAAAGGACATTCACCGCCTTCATAAAATCCTTTTCAATCGGTGTTTCTGATTTTTCAACTCGTTCGTCTTTGCTTGCGCTAAATTTATTGAGTGCGGCCACCCCCTTTTCATAATCTTGTTCTGCCCACAACGGATGATTGTAGGTCATTGCCTCTCCCCAATAAGCCATGGCCATGGTTGGATCTGTTTCCTGTGCACTCAGGAATGCAATAGCAGCATCATCAAATTCAAAACTGTGAAGGAGCAGAAGGCCCTCCTCAAAATGTTTAACGGCCTCTTTGCTGCCAGTAGGTTCAAAATATATCGTACCCAGTCTATCGTCTGTTTTGGCAGGCGAACATGCAAAGGCAACAACTGTAACAAACAGAATAAACCTTTCAAAATAGTTTGATGGAGTGCGCATAGTGATTTCGTATTAGCGAATACTAAAGATACTAAAACAAATCACCATGCTAAAAACCAATTCTACTCGCTTCTAAGCGTTTGTGTGGGGTTAGAGCGTGCGGCAGCAAGAGATTGATAACCCACAGTAAGAAATGCGATAATCGTCAAAAGAATTAACGCAATCACAAACACGATGGGGTTGATTTCGATACGATAGGCAAATTCATCAAGCCAGCCGTTGAATAAATAATAGGAAAGTGGGCTGGCAAGAACGGCTGCGATAACAACGAGTACGAGAAACTCGCGATAGAGCAACAGAACTAAGCTGGGCTCCGTTGCTCCCAGTACTTTGCGAATACCGATTTCCTTTAATCTCCTTTGCGCACTGAACGATGCCAGAGCAAACAGCCCAAGACACGCCACAAAAATGGCTAAAGCGCAGAAGTAGGTGAAAATGCTCGATAGCCGTTCCTCGGCTTCATACGTCTGGTTGAGAGCCTCGTCCAGAAAGTAGAAGGTGAACGGACTGTTTTGAATGACTTCATTCCAGGTACTTTCAATATTAGCGATAGTTGACCTGAAGTCTCCTGGTTTGATCTTGATGGCGATATTGCTGAAGGCTGGAGCGAAACTGAATACAGCAGGTGTCACTTTGTTTCTAAGCGGATCAAAATTAAAATCTTGAATAACACCAATCACATTGATATCTGGATTGCCGCCCTCACCAAAAGTAATTCTTCTTCCAATAGGATCTTTCCAACCAAATGATTTGGCCGCGGCTTCGTTGATCACAATTGCAAGCGAGCTATCAGAGGGATGTTCAATATCAAAAAATCTACCTTCGGCCATCTCCAGCCCAAAGGTTTCCAGAAAGTCATATCCTACTGTCATGATCGGAAGCATCTGTTCATCTTCAATACCCTCTACAATCATTGGAAAGTAGGGGAGATTCTTTTGCCCCATGTCATGTGACAGGTTGGTCATAGAGACTACGCTCGATTCACGAAGCACGCGTTCTTTGAATGTTGGATAATTTGGAGGCATACCGGAACCTACCGCCCTTACAACGATAACCTGTTCTTTGTCAAAGCCCATGTCTTTGTTGCGCATGAAATCCAGCTGATCGGAAATAATCAATGTTCCAATTAGAAGAATGAGCGAGACGGTGAATTGACCTACTACCAAAGCTTTACGCAAGTCAATTTTCTTATTCACAGCCTTGTGTAGACCCTTAAGTACTTTGACAGGCTGAAATGAAGCCATCACAAACGAAGGGTAAATTCCCGCGATAAAACCAGCAGCCAGCGTAACCAGGAGGGCCGAGATGAGGTTTGCGGGATAGAGAAGTTGTGTAGCGTCGAGTTGTGTAGAAGCGAGATCATTAAACACAGGAATGATGATCCAGATGAGGGAGAAGGCCACAAGCCCGGAGATGAACGCGATAACCAATGACTCACCAAGGAATTGAAATACAAGG
>JBFWZR010000048.1:0-29548 GCA_050185175.1 Cyclobacteriaceae bacterium | reverse complement strand
CTAAAAGAGTAACTTTCTTATTATTTAAATATTAAATGCTGCAATTCTTGAAAGCACCGTGGGTTGGCTTCCTCATGAAGGGACTGGCCATGTTGGCACTCGTGGTGATTGGGGTCGGTGTTATTACTTATTTCCGTGTAAGCCAGGCCGTAGAAGATTTTATTCCGGTATCAGGTAAGGTTATAGAATGGAGATTGGATCCAGAACAAGAGGATTCACAAGTTTTGACATTATCCTGGGAATATGAAGGACGCCCCTATCAAAAAACAGAAACCTCACCATTATTCAAACAGTTGAATTACCATCAGGGTGATATCGTAAGGATGTATGTTAATCCAGGTGATCCTAATGAAATGGTGTTGCACGATGCTGAGCCCTTTCTTCAGGATTTGGCATGGAAAATAGGCAAGGCGGGATTCACCTTGTTTATGATTGCAGTTGGTGTGTGGGCACTGCGAAAATTCAGCTGACCCGTGGGAGAAATGATTTACTTCTTGAAGTTTACACTCAAATACAGCGCATTAGATCTGAAGGCATATCTCCCCCACTGTGTTGTGGCTTTGTAGCTGATAGAAATATGCTTTCGTATCCATATTCCCATTTCAAATCCTAGTCCTACTTTAAACTCATCTATGTCGGGAGGGTCTTGAGAAGGAATAACATTGCGATACCAGAGGCTTGTAGCAACCGGCCCAATGGAACTGTATGCATCAACCTTATCGGATAGTCGGTAAGAGATAGGAAGCATCAGTCCAAAGTCAAATCCGCCAGCATCAATACGATAGACACTACCAGTTGTGGGTTCAAACAACCCAGACCTCAGCGTTGTGCCGATATCTAGTTTCGCATACTGAAGGGCCGATAGGTGTTTTGATGGATTGTCGCTGCGAAATATAAAATTGAAATACACACCACCGCTTGCAAATCTCTGCTGAATCGATGATTGCTGACTTCTGGCAATGTCGCTTAGTGGTTGTCTGGCTTTGCTGTAGCCATAGGAGGTATATACTCCCGGTTTAATCGCTTTTACAAACTGGGCCGATGAGTAAAACGAAACTAAGGAAAAAGTCAGGAGAGGAAGACAAAGCAATTTGTGTTTTTGCTCCATGCCTCCAATTTAAGCCTTTTTGGTTTTTTAAAACGACATAATCCCGTTTTTTTTGACTTGTGAATTTACTAATAGGCTATTTCTGAGTTGACAAGGCTCTCCTCTTTCCCGATTCGTCCTATTCCGGGTAGCTCAAGTGCCAAGTCAAATACATCCACCTCAACACTCAAGCCAAGAATATTTAATTCCAGGCCTTCGGCAGCGCCCACAGTGGCACCAAGCAAGCCATATAAAGATGCCTGCACACCAGTGCCGCTAGCCGACATACCAAATGTTTCACTCACAGGACGCCAATCCTTGCCAATTGCAGTAGACGGCAGATCAAGGTTAAGCTCGGGGACTTGCAATCCAAGCCAGGCGGTAAATGTATTGCTATTTGGGCCAGGCCACACTGTATAATCACCGGTCCAGGGATAATTCTCAATTGCCACCTCCACCTTGTCAATCAATTGTTCAACCTCTTCTCCGCGCAGGTCGAGTAACAGTGTAGGCTCGTTGCCATACCATTCCCTATCAGGAACTCCTGATTCGCTAAAAAGTGCAGTACCATTTCTTCTGAGCCTCCAACCGATCACCTGGCTTATAATATATTGATCCGCTCCCGATCTTTTAGTGGCTATCCATGTATGAACAGCAAAGGCGCCCTTAGAGCCTCGGGTTCTGGATGCGTAAATCTGGACAACAGGGTCATGGAAATCATCAGGGTGTGGTGCGAAACCATAGCTTTGTGCAGCCCAACTCCTATCAGTTGTGTTGGATGGAGATCTCTCCAGAGGCTGCTCATATTTTCTTTTTACAGATCCGGCCAATACGCATGCGAATAAGAAAAGTATTGTCAGACCAATCCATTTTATGACTGATCCCTTCTTTCTTCGCCCCGAAATACGCTTGTCCATCAATGAATTCTCAGTTTTTCAAACATCACTCCCAAATCCTGATTGCGGAACCTGGAGGTGCCACGCCAAATCATGAATTGATCACTCTTGTCAATAATCCACTCGCTGTCGTGGCCCTCGTAAACAACGACACCCCGCATGTCTTTGACAGAATTGCTATGAAGCCTGAGTTTGTTACCTACGACAGTCCATTCTCCCTTTTCGTTTATCGAATGCGGAAAGGTGTACTTGCCATCCTCGGAAAAAGACACGGTTTCAGCACCGAGGAATGTGTTTGACACTGCGTTCTCACTTGACTTTATCTCGATCACTTTCCACTCACCGATAAGATCCTCATGTTTATAGTTGGATGTGCAATTGAGAAGGACAACAGAGACGATCACTAGCCATTTCACGAGCGAACGATCATTTTTGTTTTTCAGGTGCCTTTTCCCATTCATAATTTTCTCCGAGCGCATACTTAGCAAACCATTCTAATTCCACGTTGATTTTATAAAGTCTATGCCTAAGTTCTTGCCAACCGTGTGGCTCACGGGGAGCGATATACAAGTGCGTAGGCACTCCATTGCTCTTCAGTGCCTGATACATCTCAACAGATTGTGGATATGGAACTCTTGGATCGCTGCCTCCTACTTCAAATAATGTAGGTGTCTTTACATTATGCACATCTTTGAGTGGCGAGTTGTTCCAATACTTTTCTATAGGCGCATCCTGCTGCCATGGAGTTCCTCCAAACCATGGTGTCCGGTAGATTCTCACATCACTTTGTGCATACATAGATATCCAGTTGGCTGCACCTGCTCCTGAACTAGCCGCCTTGAAGCGGTCCGTGAATGTGATGATCTTGTTAGTCATGTGACCACCTGCGCTCCAACCCATTTTCACCATCCGGTCGGAATCCGCCAGACCTTTACCAATCAAGTAGTCGACACCAGCCATCACATCCAGATGAGCATTTTTAAAATAAGAGCCCACCATATCGCGAAGGAAGTCATCGCCATATCCTGTGCTTCCCCGATAGTTAGGCTGCAAAACCATATAACCTTTTCCGGTAAGAACAGGATGATACTCAGTGAAAGACCTCGAAATGCCAAAATGATCAGCAGAAGCTGGGCCTCCGTGTGTCTGCACAACCAGTGGATACTTGTTTCCTACCTCATAGTCGACCGGATATAAAAGCAATCCTTCAACTTCAACACCATCGGCTCCTTTCCATTTCACACGCTCCTGTCTTGGTAATTTGAAATCATTGTTGAGGTAGTCATAGACCTTTGTGAGCTTGCGAATGGTTTTATTATCAGTGCCTTTCATCATATGAATATCTCCTCCATTGGTTGAAGTGTTTAGGTCGAAGAGATGCATATCCAGATTGGCATCGTAGTGCCACCAGTTGATGGCCTGATCGCCTTGAGTAATCTGGGCCCACTTGCCATTATTTAGCGGCAACTTGAAAAGCTGTGATTCTAGCCCCGTGTTAGCCAGCAGGTAAATACTTTTCCCGTCTTTCGCCCAATGAGCCTGATTGACTTCATATGGAAATCCCCTGGTAAGAAGGTTAGGTTCACCACCCTGCGAGGGTATGACAAACAACTTATCATTGTAGTAGAAATCAAAATTTTCATTTGCGTTAGCGACAAACAAGACCTGACGACCATCAGGCGAAAGTTCTGCACTTGATTCAGCTACACTATTATTGGTCAGCTGCTTTTGGTTTTGGCCATCAGCATCTATCATCCACAATTCATTTTGGTCACTGTCATTGAACAGAGGGCTGATGCTGCGGGTAATAATGATCTTGCTACTCCAATTGGAGAGTTGGTAGTTGTTGACTGAGTATTGTCCTTCGGTAATCCTGACTGCAGCCGTATCTTTCAAGTTAATTCTCCAGAGGTGCCTAAGCTTGAAATTCTCATCGTAAGCATAGACATCATCCTTTAGCTTCTCTTTGCTTTCTTCGTCCTTACTTTTTGCTTCGCTGGCCGTAAAATATAAGCTCTGCCCATCGCGAGACCATTGAATATTAGAAGGAGCCGTTTTGTGGTACGTGAGCTGCCAGGCTTCACCACCTGAATTGTTGATGATATAGATTTGATTCTCTTCATTAGGAGAACGCTTGCTCAAAAATGCGATACGCGTTCCATCAGGTGACCAGCATGCGTTGCTCTCTCCGTCTTCACTATTGGTCAGTTTCACCTGATTGTCGCCAGGGACATCAGCTCTCCAGATATGTCTGATCTGTTTGTTCTCCTTCCAGTTGCTTTCAAAAACTTCGTAGGTAAACTGGTTGCCATTGGGAGAAAGCTGTGGATTGGCGACACCAGGAATATTCAGGAAGTCGATAATAGACATGACTTTCTTTTGTCCGTAGGAACAAAGCGAACCAAACATTAATAGTGAAAAAAGGAGTTGGCGTAGCATGGTGAAGACTTTTCTCCAAGCTAATTATTTTGAAGCAAAATGTGATCCGCAATTACACAATCAGAGGCCTAAAATTGAGAAGTCGCTAAGCAATTATGGAGCGCAATTGCCGAAAATGAACAGGCCGTTTTGTTGATCGGTGATATATACCCTACCCGATGGACCCGCTGCTACACCTACCGCTCCAACGAAAAGTCCATTGCCAGTCACGGCCGGAGATGTGTCGTAAGAAAAAAGTTCGGATGGAGAGGTTTGATCTGTGATGTCAAAGACCCTATAGCCAGAGACGTAGTATGCGAAGTGCGCCCTATTACCAACGATCTTGATGTTGTGAACGGAAGATTCTGGGTCATTAAAGCTTCCGACAAGCTTTGGCGCTGCTTTGTTTGAAATATCCCAGACTGTGAAATCGTGATCATTTTTTGAACCCTCTTCCCGTTCATCGTTGATAAACAAATATTTTTCATCAGGCGTAGTTTGGCCTCCATGATGGAAACGAATATTCAATGAGGTGATATTAACAATAAGCTGCGGATCTGATGGATCGGTAATATCATAGATGCGCGTTCCTTTCTTTTCGTGAAAATCATAAAGGGTGTTACCAACCACTGATGTTTCCTGCCCACCCATGTCTCCATCTGACCAAAGTAAAATGGGATGAAGTGGATCAGGTTTCAAGTCATAGATTGCAACGCCAGGCAGGGACAAAATCATAAGCCCGGATTCACTGATAGTGATAAAGAAGGCATCTGGAAATGATCCTACAATCACCGGATTGTCAGGATCGTCAAGATCAACAATCTTAGCTTCGCTCTGATCACCGCCCAAAGTATACGCATAGTGACTCCACGTGGCCAGGTCAAGCCCTCCTACAGAGGTCATCTTTTTGGTTATGATCGGATTAGTTGGATCGGAGGTGTCGATAATGGTAAATCCTGTTTTGTCGGTTAGCGCTCCCAGGTTGCCAAAACCAACCAATGCATATTCGATACCTGTAGCATCATCTGTGTATGGGGTTACATTATTTACTTGACCTTCAATTGTAACTTGGGCGAGCAAGCAATCGGGTTTCGAGGCATCAAGTCCTTCATCCTTGGAGCAACTCGATAACGAAATAGTTAAAAGCAAAAAGATTCTCGTGACTCTGCAATAACATTGGCTTGCCATGAAAGCAATTTAGCCAGTGTGCTCCCCATTGGAATCACCCCAGAAAAGTGATTTCACTATGCGAAAAGTATCGCCCTAGTCTCTACCTATTGTTTTGGGCCAACGCTGCGTGAGCTGTCGCCATTCTCGCTACTGGAACTCTTGGGCCAGAACAAGAAACGTAGTTAAGTCCTACTTCATGGCAGAAGTTGATGGATTCAGGGTTGCCTCCATGCTCTCCGCATATTCCTATTTTGAGTTGTGGTTTCTTTTTCCTTCCATCATTCACTGCGAGTCGGATTAGCTTTCCCATTCCCTTGCTATCGAGTACTTCGAAAGGATTTTCTTTTAGCAACCCTTTCGCCATATAGAACGGCAAGAACTTGTTTTCAGCATCCTCTCGGGAGAATGAAAATGTGGCTTGAGTAAGATCGTTTGTTCCAAAAGAGAAGAAGTCGGCATTTTGAGATAGCTCTTCAGCCTGAAGGCATGCTCTTACTACTTCTATCATTGTTCCAAACTTGAACTTGAGTTCAAGATTGGCTTCTTTTTCAATTTTTGACCTGATATCATCCACAAACATCCTCACGGCTTTCAGTTCCTCAGCACTACACACCTGTGGTACCATGATTTCAGGATGGACATCAATTCCTGCTTTTAAACAATCAGCGGTTGCTTCAAGGATGGCCTGTATTTGCATTTGATATATCTCAGGGAAAGTAAGTCCGAGTCGTACTCCCCTATGGCCCAGCATCGGGTTCACCTCATGCAGTTCCCTAACTTTTTTCAGCATCTGTTCCTTCTTCTGAATGGCCTGCCCGACAAGCTCAACTCCAGTTGCATTGAATGGGGCAGTTGACTCTTCGGCCATGTGTGGATCGGCCTTCAGCAAGCGAAGACTGCCAAACAGGTTGGCTACACCACTTACCGTTTCGTTCAAATGACGAAGGTGATCCAACTCGTCTTTGAGGACATCTTCTGTTGGAAGAAATTCATGAATGGGTGGGTCAAGCAGCCGGACCGTAACGGGTCTTGGCGCCATCGCGGTAAAGATCTCATTGAAATCTTGCCGCTGCATTTCCTTTAACCTGGCCAAAGCCTGTGTTCGCTCCTCCTGGGTCTCTGACAGGATCATCTCCACCACTACCGGCAGCCTGTCCACCGCATTAAACATTCTTTCAGTACGACATAAACCAATGCCCATCGCTCCGTAATCAGATGCCTTTCTTGCAGCTTCGGGAGTATCTGCATTAGCCATTACTTTAAGGCTCGACATTTCGTCAGCCCATGACAATAAAACTTTTAGTTCTTCAGAAAAAGTTGGGTCAACGGTAGGGATCACACCCTGATATACATTACCATTTCCTCCATCGATGGTGATGTAATCACCTTCGTGCAACACCTTCTCACCAACCTTGGCAATTCTTGTTTTGGTATCTACATGAATGCCTTCAGCTCCGGCAACACATGGTTTGCCCATACCTCTGGCCACTACTGCAGCATGAGACGTTTTACCACCACGGCTTGTCAACACTCCTTGTGAGGCAAAGAAGCCGTGAATGTCTTCGGGTTTAGTCTCCTCTCTTACGAGGATTACCTTTTCTCCGGCACGACCTAGGGTTTCTGCGCGATCAGCATCAAAGACAATGTGACCAGACGCTGCACCAGGTGACGCAGGAAGACCTTGTGCCAGCGGTTCTGCCTTATATTTTTCATCCAGACGTGGGTGCAGTAGCTGCTCCAGCATATCTGGCTTGATGCGCAGTAGTGCTTGTTCCTTTGTAATCAACCCCTCCTTCACCATTTCCACGGAAGTACGCACCAGAGCCGTGGTATTCATTTTGCCATTACGTGTCTGCAGGCAGTAGAGTATTCCATTTTCAATTGTGTACTCAAAATCCTGAACCTCTTTGTAATGTGCCTCGAGTTTTGATCTTAGCTCTTCCAACTGGCGGTATTGTTCGGGCATTTCGGTGGCCAGTTCACTCACTGGTTTCGGTGTTCGAATTCCGGCCACGACATCTTCACCTTGTGCATTGGTCAGGTATTCGCCAAACATTACGTTCTCTCCTGTTCCGGGGTCACGGGTGAACCCAACACCTGTTGCGCAGTCATTACCCATATTTCCGAAAACCATGGTGACTATGTTCACTGCCGTGCCATTGGCCATTGCAGGAGTGATTTTGAATTCTCGTCTGTAATCAATAGCGCGTTTGCCCATCCATGAATTGAATACGGCTTTAATAGCAATTTCTAGTTGTTCGAATACATCTTCGGGGAACGGTCGCCCTAAGTTGTCGTTGACAATTTTTAAAAAGCGATCACTTGCCTCTTTGAGATGGTCAGCTTGCAAACCAATATCCAGTTTCACACCGGCACGTCTTTTTATTTCTTCAAAGTGCTCGTCAAATTTTTCGTCAGGTACACCAAGCGCCACTTTTCCAAACAACTGAATGAACCTGCGATAGGCGTCATAGGCAAATCTTTCATTACCTGTTAGCTCAACCAATCCTTTTAGTGTTTGTTTGTTCAATCCCAGGTTCAAGATCGTGTCCATCATACCAGGCATAGACATGGCAGAACCTGAACGAACGGAAACCAGCAGCGGATTTTTAGGGTCGCCAAACTTTTTGCCTGTTGCCTTTTCAACGTCTTTGATTTGCGCTCTAACCTCGGCTATGAGCCCCTCGGGGAGTGAAAGGTCCTTATGTCCAAGATAGGCCAAACACGCTTCGGTAGTAATCACAAATCCAGGAGGCACATTAAGTCCGATCTGTGTCATTTCACAGAGGTTGGCACCTTTGCCACCCAGAAGTTGCTTGTTATGACCATCGCCTTCGCGATAGGCGTAAACGAATTTCTGTGATTGTTCTTTTGGTAGTTTTTTAGGCGGGGTAAGTACTTCTTCTGTATTCATGGCTCTACTGTTTGATGCCATGAAATTAGACCCCCTTTATACTAATTGACATGATATCAGTCAGCCACTTAACAGATGTAAGTCAGGTATCGCGTGGGGCCACCCACTCTATCAATTCGCAAAGAGCCAAAAATACTTAACACGAGGGTCTAGTACGCTACCCTTTAACGAAGGTTTATAACTGTTTCACGTCACCGGAATTGATCAGCCAATGATCATACTGTTCAAATACAGATGACTGATCACTCATTCTCCAATTCCCGTTTTCAAAAACAATGTCGATAATTTGGTTGGAGTCTAATTTGATTCTTAGCAGATCACCATCTTTCGGCTGATACTGAAAGTCAAAACAATCATTCCTGCTATTCAATGCATCAACGAGAAAACCATAGGTCTTATTCTTCTTCTTTTCCTCTTCCCAATATTTGTCATCCATGACAAAATCACCGATGAGCGACTGGTGATTATCTCGCATGTATAAGCACCATTTGTTAGCTGGAAGGTCTCTTATTTCCTCATCATTATCAGGTCGAACTTTTGAAGCTATAGGTGTCTTTCGAAGCAACGGACGCAGCCAGGGACGCTTAAGCTTAGTTCCACAACTGCATAATTTAAAGTCACTAACGGAGGTACACATAGTTCGTATTTCGGTCTAACCACCTATCCTGATCTAATATAAAATAGCCGTGGCTATAATTCAAGGATGAATACTACTGAGTCGGAGATAAAATTTCGCGGACAGGCAGCAACGAAAATAGCATTGGTGTCAACTAATGATTGATTATAGTCAACCAAAACAAGCTGAAAGTAGAATCACGAGTTTGAGCGATTGCCGGTTAGGTACCCATTCCGTTTATTTGAGCATGCGCAGATTGAGCGAGCACATTGCTTTTTGGATTTCTTTCATTCTGTTTAAGGTGCTGATTAACCTGACTGACACCGCTCCTGCCACTCCTGACGTGGGCGTCAGCGGATTATGGAGCCAGTTCATTTTCATCTTCTTTGCCCAACTCCCATATTTTGTGGTTTACATTCCAGCAGTCTATGCAATTTTCATTTTAATTGATCTCTATTTTGCCGGAAAATTAAAACTTGAAATAGCTATTCTTCTAGCCGTGGCGGTCTGTGCAATCACTACACCACTACTCCTCGTGGTCAACCACGCTTTCATTTTGCCCATGGTGTATGGCAGATCAGATTTTAAAATATCATTCGGAATTGGAAGCTTACTCTATTATCTGTTCAGTTTTCTTGCTGTGGCAGGGATTGCAGGTAGTGTGAAGTTGATACGAAGCCAATCTAAATTCAAAGTATTGGAGCAAACACTCCTAAAGGAAAAGGCTGACGCTGAGTTGAAATTTCTAAAGGCTCAAGTGAGCCCTCATTTTCTTTTCAACACGTTAAATAATATCTACTCGCTGGCCCGTAAACAATCGGATAAAACGGCAGAAGCTGTGCTTAAGTTATCCAACCTGCTGCGATTCGTTCTTTATGAAGCCGCACACGCCCACATCCTTCTCATGGATGAAATTCGATTAATTGAAAGTTATATTGAATTAGAAAAACTAAGATATACGAACCGGCTCAAAATAAAGTTCGAATATGAAGTAGACGATCAAAATCGAAAAGTATCGCCACTTATTTTAACTCACTTTGTTGAGAATGCATTTAAACACGGTGCGGGCGAATCAAGATTTGATATCGATATTCACATTCGAATCGTTTTGTTACGGGATACGCTCACTGCAACTTTTGCCAATAGCAAAGGCAAGGCAATTTCCAGCCAGAATTCTGATAAGATCGGCCTGACTAACACCAGACGTCAGCTAGAGATATTATATCCAGGCCATGACTTAACAATTCATGACAACCGGGATCAATTTTTTGTTTCACTTACAATCCCATTGCCCAAATGATACGTTGCCTCCTGGTCGAAGATGAACCGCTTGCTGCCGAAGTGCTGAGGGATTATATACAGCAAGTTCCATTCCTCACTTTAGTTGATACGTGCAGTGATGCGCTGTTTGCGCTTGAGGTTCTGAAGAAAGAACAGATCGACCTCATGTTTCTTGACATCCATCTTCCAGGTTTGAAAGGTGTTGATATGCTTTCTTCGTTGGTGAATCCACCACAGGTAATTCTTACAACAGCTTATCATGAGTATGCGGTGCAGGGATATGAGCTTAATGTTGTGGACTACTTACTGAAACCCATTGAATTCAAAAGATTTTATCAGGCGGTGAGTAAGGTAAAGGTTGAGCAAGAACCCACTGCGAAATCGACCATCACGATCCAGGCGGACAGCAAAAGACTGGTGATAAACACTAATGAGATCCTGTTTATCGAAAGCCAGAAAGAATACATCTTTATTAAGACCAAAACTGGTGATTACAAAACGAAGTATGCCATCAGCAGAATTGAAGAAGAGCTAAACCCGCAGATATTTCTGCGGGTTCATCGGTCATTCATCGTTTCGTTACTCCATATCACTGCTTTCAACGCTACCTCGGTTAACCTGCCCGGCAAGGTTGTACCGATTGGTGGCAACTTTAAGGAATCTGTTACCAGAACGCTAGGCGCGAAACTCTAGTCTTTTACACATCGTATTGTCATGCCGTTGTCAGCGGTGGCTGTGCTTTTCGTTCTCATCTGCGCGAGGCTAGCGGAAGCATAGTAGAAAGTTTGTTGGTCATTCGTCCACCAGTATCCATCAGATCCTCTGTCTCTCAGCGCTCCGATGTGAATTGAGCCTGCGGGTAGACCAGTGAATCCGACACTGTTTTCAGCAGCTTCATTTGGTTTCACCCAATGTTGTATGCCTGTCTCTTTGATTTTGCCACCGGCTACCTCCATTCCTCCTACCGCAGTTACCAGTGCATCCCACTCAGCACTTGAGGGAAGATGCCACCCGACCGGGCACGCTTTAATACTTGCCGCTGCATTATAGTGACGGCCATAAATAGCAATAAACTCAGCAGATCCATCATAGTATGCCGGTGCCGTTCTTGATATCCACTGCGCAGCAGGAACGGCAGGAATTTCAGTGCCATCGTTCAATTTTGTGACTTTAAGATTCTCGGCCATCCATGTAGCTGAACCGATAACAATTGTTCTATAAGTGTTTCCCTCTTCATCGGTCATGCTGCCAAAGTCATGCGACCCAAAGTTGATGCCAGTGTCCGATGGCGCAGGTTCATCATCTTCTTTTTTACAGTTGGCGTTAACAAGTAGCAGGCAAAGACATGCTATCCACAGGTTAATTGATTTCATAGTTTAGACTTCGTTAAGTTTAATTCCCAAAGAAGGCCAAACTCTGATATGCAAGACAACCCGGATCAACATAAAGGACTAGCCGGTCAACGAGTTAATTTTCTCACACAACTAAATATCACCCAGAATGATCTTCCTGGTTGATATCAAAAAGTGCACCCTTAAATTGATATTTGACTTGCCAATAAAAAAGGCGACTTGTAAAGTCGCCTTCGTTTTAATGTGATTTATAAATCAGTTATCTGAGACCCAAACGGCACCGATTCCGGCCTCCCAAAGTTTTTTTGTATAGTTTGGAACGTCTGTATCAATAATCGCCTTAGCTCTGTTGTTCAATGGCTGCCACTCGTTTTCAAGCTCGGCCATGCGATCTTTATCTGGTTTGGTCACCATGGGTATGTCACTATCAGAGTGGTTGATCAGAAACAGGTAATTGGCGGTGAACTTGTTAGGAAAGTTTTCGACATCGTCATAGGCCTTTGATCTTCTTTGAACCATGTCCTCATCCCAGGCCGTCATTTTCTTAACTAACTCCTCTCCTTCCTTCTTCAGTGAAACGAACTTGGCTTCGTCAGACATTGCCTTTAAGACATCTTTCAGTTGATCGCGCATAGACTTGACCTGGTTTACCTTTTGATGCATGTAGCTGACCGACTGCTCCATTGTTGTCATAAAATCATTCCATTCTCTGAACTGATCAGCTGTGTTTTGGTACATTGGGTTGTTCAGGATTTTAAATTCAACCGTTTGCTCTGCGGCACCTGGATACTTCAAGGTGGCAGTATAATTTCCTGGTATGGCTTTATGCCCCCTGTAGCTACCTTCAATGTAAGCAGTTGGTGTCCCGGTTATTGATGGGTATCGCGTATCCCAAACGAAGCGATTGATTCCTTTTGCTTTAGATAATACCGGATCAGCAGGCGGTGCACCATAATAGCGTTGGTAAGATTCGTCTTTCCTCGAAGTTAGTGTTCTTATCAATTTTCCGGTACTATCTTTTATTTCCAAAGTGAGGTGTACCGAGTCTGCCAACTTTGGCAAATTATAATACATCACAACTCCGTTAGCTGGGTTTACACCATACAGCGGATTAGTACCATCAAAATCACTGGAGTTGCCGCTCAGCGGACTTCTCCAACTTCCGTGCATGGCATCATCGGGTTTATAAAACGTAAATGACGAAGTACCTTCTTTGTATTGACGGACTAGACCGAGGTCATCCAATATCCAGAATGATCGGCCCATGGTGGCCACCACCAGGTCATCGCCTTTAAGCATAAGATCTGTGATTGGTGTTACAGGAAGGTTTAGCTGAAACGCTGACCAATTCGCACCTCCGTTGTAAGAAATGTACATGCCGGTTTCCGTACCTGCATAAAGCAAACCCTTTTTCGAAGTGTCTTCACGAATCACGCGGGTATAGGCTCCATAAGGAATACCCTTGCTGATGTTTGTCCAAGTCTTGCCATAGTCAGTCGTTTTGTACAGACCCGGTGTAAGGTCATTGAATTTGTAACGAGTAGTTGCGATATAGGCTGTGGCAGGATCATGAGGTGATACCTCAATTGAATTGACCAGGCACTCGGCCAGTCCTTTGGGCGTTACGTTCGTCCAAGTTTTGCCGTTATCGCGTGTTACTTGCACATAGCCATCATCACTTCCCGTCCATATCACACCCTTCTCGCTTGGTGATTCGATCACGTAAGCAAGTGTTCCATAATTCTCTGCTCCTACAGCTTCATTAGTGTAGGGCCCTCCCATCTTTCCTTGTTTTGCTTTCTCATTTCTGGTGAGATCGGGTGATGCTTCCTCCCAGGTGACCCCCATATCACGTGTCCTAAGAAGCAGTTGAGATCCATGATAGAATGTGCCTGGCTCGTGTTTAGACCAAATGATCGGAGCATTCCAGTTAAAACGATACTTCATATCGCTTGCATCCCGGCCGAGGTATTGAATAGGTGCAGCCATCACATTAGTACTGGAAGCCACTTTGGTGTTCAAAACTTCGATTGTTCCCAGATAACTTCCTCCCATCACGTAGGTGGGATCGTTGGGGTCAAATGCAAGAAAGGCACTTTCACCTCCGGCTGAATAGGTCCAGTGTTCCTCTGAAATATCATTGCGGCCAAACGCCATACTCTGAATTCTAACAGTCGTATTGTCTTGTTGGCCGGCATAAATCCGATAAGGAAAATTATTATCAACATTGATTCGATAGAACTGAGCCGTAGGCATATTGTATTGAGTGGAGAATGTCTCTGCATAGTTGAATGAAACTGCAGCACCTCCATCATTTACAATTATCATATTTTTCGAATCGCCTGGGTTGATCCACAAGTCGTGATAGTCGCCATGTGTGCCACCAAGGGTTTCCCATGATTTGCCTCCATCGATTGAGCGAAGTGCTGAAGCGCTCATCACGTAAACTGTGTTTTCATCATTAGGGTCTGGGAAAACTTCAATGTAGTACCATGAACGTTGGATGAGCCGGTGATCCTCGCTTACATGCGCCCAGCTTTTACCAGCATCGTTTGAAACATACAGTCCACCTAAAGCCTTCTCCCAATCGCTTTCAATAAGTGCATATACTTTCTCAGGATTTGCCCTGGAAACAGCGATCGCCATCTTACCCATTTCTTTCGGTAAATCTTTTTCCAGCCTGGTCCAAGTCTCGCCACCATCCACGCTCTTGTATAATCCACTTCCGGGTCCACCGCTAATCACCTTCCACGGTAAACGCTGATGATGCCACATGGCTGCATACATCACTTGAGGATTGGACACGTCCATCGACAACTCTGAGCAGCCTGTCATGTCGTTTACATACAGCACTTTCTTCCACGTTGTTCCTCCATCTGTCGATTTGTAAATACCGCGGTCTTGCGTAGCGCCATGGATCGCTCCCTGTGCGGCTACCAAAACGATGTCGGGGTTTCTAGGATGGATCACAATCCTCGAAATCTGCATGGTCTTTTCCAGCCCCATGTGTTTCCACGTTTTGCCCGCATCGTAAGATTTATAAACACCATCTCCGTACGATGTCATCACACCTCGTGGAGCATGCTCACCCATCCCCACGTAAATAATGTTAGGATTGCTTTCTGAAGCGGCCACCGCCCCAACTGAGCCTGTCTTAAAGAATCCGTCCGAAATGTTATTCCAGGTATTTCCCGCGTCATTTGTTTTCCACAACCCTCCGCCTGTGGTGCCCATGTAATAAGTGAAAGGATCTCCAATCACACCAGTGGCAGAGTTGGATCGACCACCGCGAAAGGGACCGATGTTTCGGTATTTCATGGTTTTGAAAACGGAGTCGAGATTCTGAGAATACGCAACAGAACTCAGCAGAAAAGAAATGAAAACGATTAGATTCTTCATGGGTCTATAATTGGATAACTATTCAATATACTAACTATTTGAATCGCTCATCATCGACAAAGGATGACCGTACTCAAATCAATTTGTAAGGTTAAAAGTTTGTAAAAAATTGTCACAAACTCTCTATAGCCACCCGTATCAAAACCAATTACTTTTTTTATCGTAAGATTGTGAATTGAGCAAGGCATGACACCTACCAAACGAATTGCCATCATCCTGACTGTAGTCTTTCTGATACCTGCGCTATTTTTTTCAGTGTATGAGATTTCTGGGCTAAGCAAGGATGAAGAGCTCATTGAAGAGATATACCAAAAGCAGTTGGAAGCAATTCTCTTCTCTGCGAATCAATATTCAGACGATATACTAAACAGCTGGATTTCCAAGACGGAGGTTGCATTTGAAAATCAATCTGCAGATGAATTACCACCTTCGCTTGAGACGATGCTCACATTGAACTCCTCTATTAAGCTCGTTTTCATTAGCAAAGACACGGTAATCCATCACGCATCTTTAAGGTCCTATTCGCTCGATACATTGGTCGCTAATAGTATCAGAGAGTCGGTAGTGCAAGGTCTGGGGGAAAATGGCATGTTGATTCAACAGTTGATCAAGTACAAGAAAAGTGGCTTCCAAAAGATAGTGATGCTTCCTACCAGCGAAGAAAGTCTGGCTCACCTCCAGGTCTTGATATTTATTGTTGGATCTACTCCTGCTTCCTTTAAGGTAGCTGGATTTGTTGTCGATCCGGATGCGTTTGTCAATCAGCTTGTTGGGCCACGCCTTCAGGTAATTTCCAAAGATCAATTTATTTTATCAGTGTACGACAAAACGACCAAATCTAATGTCTACTCAACACTTACCCTCGACACCGCATCATTAAATTCCGCAAAACTGGTCAGCGATTTTTGGATATTCCCCAACTATGCTCTGGGAATAAGAACTCAGGGATCCTCCATTCAGCAATTGGTGCGAGAGAGAACGAGCACTAATTTGATCTTACTAATCGGACTGGACGTCATTCTAATTGTAGCACTATTCCTTGTGTTTCGAAATGTGAAGAAGGAAGTACAACTCGCCCAGAATAAATCGGACTTTGTCTCAAATGTCTCCCACGAAATTCGAACACCTCTCGCACTGATCAGCATGTTTGCCGAGACATTGGAAATGGACCGAGTTCCTTCAGAACAAAAAAAGAAAGAGTACTACACCATCATTAGCAAAGAAACGCAACGGCTAACAGGCATTGTGAATAAAATTCTCAACTTCAGCCAAACGGAGGCGGGAAAAAAGAAATTGAACATCGAGCGAGTGGAATTGGCCAAAGAAATCAGGTCAATGCTGGCTACCTATGATTTCCACCTTCGTAACAAAGGATTTGAGTACACTTTCGAGTCAACCTCCGAAGTTTGGGTGAATGCGGACCGCGAAACGCTTATGGAGATGATCATTAACCTGGTTGATAATGCAATTAAGTACAGTGTTGATAACAAAAAGATATCCATTGGAATAGGCACTGAAGATGGAATGGGTTGGGTTGCGGTTAAAGACAATGGTGCAGGTATTAGCCGCCATGATCAGAAGCACATTTTCGATAAGTTTTATAGGGTGTCTACCGGTGATTTGGCGAAAAGCCCTGGTACTGGTCTCGGACTTTCATTTGTAAAACAATTGATTGAGCAGCAAGATGGTGAGATTGCTGTGGACAGTGAACCGGGCAAAGGATCTACGTTTTATCTTTATTTTCCACTAGCGCAGTAGTTATGGCAAGCATATTGATTATTGAAGATGAACCAGCTATGAGATTGGGATTGAAAGACAATCTCGAGTTGGAATCTTACACTATCGATCAGGCGGATAATGGAGAAACAGGTCTTGAGAAACTGAAGGCTAATAATTATGATCTCGTGCTGCTTGACGTGATGCTGCCAAAAATATCTGGCTTCGATGTCTGCAAGTCAGCAAGAGCTGCCGGTGTAACTACTCCGATTATTTTGCTCACGGCCCGTGGAGAGGAATTAGATAAAGTGCTTGGGCTTGAACTTGGTGCCGATGACTATATTACCAAACCCTTCAGCGTTAGGGAGCTGCTGGCAAGGATTAAGGCAATTATCAGAAGAAGTCAAATCGCACCCACTCGTGAGTCGGACTGGATAACTATCGGTCGCCTTCAACTTGACTTCACTGCGTTTCGCGCAGAGGAAAAGGGTAAGGAAGTCAGGTTGTCTCACAAAGAGTTCGAAATTCTAAGCTTCCTGCATCAGTCTAAAAATGCAGTTGTCAGCCGTTATGATCTTCTGGAGAAGGTATGGGGCTACGATGAGCAGCCAACCACACGCACGGTGGACAACTTCATCGTTCGGCTGCGACAAAAGGTGGAAGAGAATCCAAACAACCCACGGATAATTCTCACTGTGCATGGCACAGGGTACCGTTTGGTGCTCTAGTTCAGCGAAAAAAAATTCCTGTTACATCTTGTTACAATCGTTTACCTGGTGGTGACATCTGCCCATCGGCACGCCCGTTTATTTGTACTGTGAAGGAATCAATATCATAACAAAACATTTTACAATTATGAGAACCAAGACAATTATACTCGGAATGGTGGTGGCCGCGCTAGGTATCATTTCATTGAATGTAAGTAACGCGCAGACTACAGAATTTCCTCCGGTAAAAGTATTGCCAGCGGAAAGAGACATGATCAAGCTCATCTTCGAAACCGAGACTGATCAACAAGTAAACGTGAAGTTTCTTGATAACAAGGGCATGATTGCTCGCGACAGAATAAAGAGCAAATCGTTTGACGGTGGATTTGCGAAGCGCTACAAAGTGCAACGCAATATGAATGACACCTTTTGGATAGAAGTGAAAAGCCAGGAGCTGGTGGTGACTTATAAAGTGACGGGTTCAAAGGAAGGCAAATGGATGCCTGAACTGGAGAGCACTGCATACCAACCAGTGGTGGCTTCAAAATAGTGGGGCTTGAAAAGTGTGAGTGTTGTTAAGTAAAAAGGTGTCGTAACTTGCGGAACGGTTACGCACCTTTTTCTTTATTAGTTTGTATTTTTAGCGAGACAGGACTTGAAACTTTTAACTACATATCTTCTTCTCCTCGGTCTGACCATGCCATTTAGTTATGGGCAGGTCATCAACCTGCGCGGAAGTTGGAAGTTTCACATTGGCGATCGCGAGTCCTGGTCCAAACCAGATTTCGATGATAGAGATTGGGAGTACATTGTAGCGCCTTCCGCTTGGGAGGATGAGGGATTCAATGGCTACGATGGATTTGCGTGGTATCGGAAAAGATTTGACGGTAAGCGCCTGTCCAGCAATGAGAACTACTACATCAATCTTGGATATATTGACGACTGTGATGAAGTCTATATCAATGGACTGCTGATCGGTTTTTCCGGATACATGCCTCCCAAGTTCAAGACGGCCTACAACACCGAGCGTAAATACAACATCCCCAGTTCTATCATCAACTTTAAAGGAGAGAACACCATTGCCATACGGGTGTTTGATGTAACTCAAGGTGGTGGAATAATCGAAGGTGATATCGGAATCTACAAAGCCGAGCGAAGTCGTCTTTTGGTTGATCTTCAGGGCCTTTGGGACTTTGGCTTGAGCTCCTGGGGCGAGTCAATAAAAAATCCTTCGCAGTGGGAAAAGATAATGGTGCCGGCTCCGTGGGAACACCAGGGTTTTAGCAAATATGATGGGTTTGCCTGGTACCGAAGAACTTTTACGGCTGACAAATCACTCACCAATCGCGAAGAAGACTATGTCATACTTCTCGGTAAGATTGACGACTTTGATAAGGTATATATCAATGGTCGACTGATTGGAAGTACAAATGATCAAAGGCATTTTGGCGCCAGCCAGTCCTACGACCGCTTTCGGGTTTACTCGATCCCCCCCGACCTCATCAAACCAGGCACCAATACTGTAGAGGTGTTGGTTGAGGATATCGGAAATATTGGTGGGATATACGAAGGCCCGGTGGGTATTGCTACGAGAACCATCTTCGAGCGCTATTACCGATAGCTGTCTGGCCTGTCCAAATTCGTTCAAAATTGTAGCAAGTGAATTAAGTGGGTAACTTGTTAGGGCATTTATCCGTCTTAATGGATTAATACCATCCAACCTAATTCCATATGCTCGCTAGCTACCTGAAACTCGCTCTGCGCAACTTTAGCAAAAACAAAATCCCTTTTTTGATCAACCTTGTGGGAATGAGTATTGCCCTGGGTTGCTGTATAACCGCATACGTCAACTATGAGTACAATGTGGAGTTTGACAAAACGCAGGTCAACGCAGCAAATATTTACCGCGTAGCGTTCTGGCAAGAAAGTGAGGATAGGCGTACACCGTATGGAGTTGCTCCTATGCCAGTTTCCAATCTTATTCGACAAAATCTATCGGAAGACGAACAGGTAATTCAATACATCAGCAAAGACGCGCAGTTTCGAATTGGTGATGACATGTTTCGTAAGCAGTTCGTTTACGCAGAGCCATCATTCACCTCGATCTTTTCAATTGACCTGCTTCAGGGCAGTCTTGGTCTAACAGACAAGACTAAAGTGTTGATTAGCGATGAGCTTGCCAAATCCTATTATGGGGATGTTAACGTTGTCGGTAAGCCTCTAACTCAAATTATCGCAGGCGAACCTCGCGAATACGAGATTGGCGGTGTCTATAGAGCATTTCCATTTAATTCAAGCTTCCGTTTCGACCTACTCACTTCCTACGACAATTACTTTAGCGATCCGGAACAAAAATCAAAGGTTGAGAGCGACTGGAGTCGATGGGCAACGACATTCGTTTACACCAAAGATCCTGCAACCATAAAATCCATTGAAGCTGAGCTTGGTAAATATGTGCAGGTTCAAAATGACGCCAGAAGAGACCTTCAGGTGAAATCATACTATGTCGAGCCATTCATCGGCATGTCGGCACGTGCTATTCGTGAAAGGAATCAAGGCCACTGGATGAATGGACCCATGCCTCCGGCTGCAGTTGTTGCACCCATTGCCATGGCAGGATTTCTACTGTTGGTAGCCTGCTTTAATTTTATGAATAACTCAATAGCTGTGGCTGGGCAGCGACTGAAAGAGATTGGTATTCGCAAAGTAATTGGAGGAAAACGAAAGGAGTTGATTGTTCAATTCCTATCCGAAACCATTGTCTTCTGTGTCTTGTCCTTGCTGTTGGCACTCGTTCTTGCAGAGTACTTCACGGATGGATGGAATTCGATGTGGGCAGGGATACAGCTGAAGATACACTATGCCGAAAATGTGACGCTCTTCATCGTTATTGCTTGCCTGATTTTAGTTACAGCGCTAGTGGCTGGTGGTTACTCCGCGTTTTACATTTCATCCTTTAAGCCAATTCAAATCTTGCGAGGTACTACGCGTTTTGGTGGAGCAGGCCTCCTATCAAATAGCTTGCTTGTATTTCAATTCAGCATCTCGCTGGCGGCTGTGATATTTGCCCTTGCCTTCTACTATAACTCGCGGTTTCAGCGTTCTTATGACCTCGGATACTCATACCATTCTGTTGTTCAGGTGCCACTTGAGAATCCCTCTCAGTACGACTTGTTGAGAAATGAATTACAGCAGAACAAGAGCATTAAATCCATTGGAGGAGCAGCACAACATATTTACAATAGTTCCTATAAAGTGGCCGCGAGATCTGAAAAACAGGTGGAGAAAGAAATCGATGTTCTTGATGTAGGTGACGATTATTTTAAAACGCTTAATGTGAGAGTAATTCAAGGCCGGGGGTTCGAAAAAGATCAGACATCCGATGTGAAGGAAGCGATTGTAGTCAATGAATACTTTATGCAGGTCTTTGAACTGAATGAAAACAATTTAGGTCAGCGAATCACCCTCAATGACACCACTCAAGTTTACGTCATCGGTGTCGTAAAAGACGTTTACCTCCAGGCTTTATTTCAACCCCTGTCTGCGATGGCTTTCAGGTATGTGCCTGTAGCTGACTATAAATACCTCGTTGCCTCTACTGATCCGGAAAATCTCATTTTAACCAACCAGCAAATAAAAGAGGCTTGGCAAAAGTTATTTCCAAATCAGTTGTACACAGGTAAACTCATGGAGGAGAACATGATGATGGTGATGGAGCACTTCGATAGTGTAGTTGTCCTTTATACTTTCCTTGGGGCTGTGGCGATTATTATGTCAATATCTGGATTGTATTCTTTGGTTTCTTTGAATCTTCAAAAAAGAAACAAAGAATTTGGAATTAGAAAGATCATGGGTGCCCCTACGCGCAACATGGTGATGCAAGCCAGTAAAGCCTTTTGGATCATCATGATTATTTCATTTGTGATAGGCTCCACTATGGGATCAATAATGGTGAATGGTTTGATGGACAGTGTCTGGGAATACTATGTGGCGATCAATGCGGAGGTATTAACGCTGGCTGTCGCAATTTTGCTAACCATAGCTGCGGCTACAGTGGGTTACAAAGTCTTTCGTGTGGTGGCAACTAACCCAGTCGATTCACTCCGATACGAGTAAAAAATCATTTCAAATAGAAGAGCGTAGTTGTCTCTTCCTTGGATAGGCCATTAACCTTTCTGGCTTTCGAAGCCTTGTTCCATTTCGAACGGAATTTGCCATCAGCCCAGTCGGATAAGATGGATGGGTGAATATAGGAAGACCGACATACAGAAGGCGTGTTGCCCAAATCCGCAGCTACTGTTTTGATAATTTCATTTGCCACTCTCTTCCGTGCAGTTGCAGTATCGGGGTCAAGCTGCTTGGACAGCCTTGAAGCAGCTTTCCAGGTAGCTGCCCAGGTGCGGAAATCCTTAGCCGTGACCCTTTCATTTTTTGCCGTGATTGCATCCAGGTACTCATTGATATGGTTTGACTTTACGTCAAAGTCATTACCCTTATCATCCTCATATCTAAATAAGTCTTGTTTTTTGTTAAGTCCACCTACCTCTCCTGAAGCTTTGATCAGCAGCGCGACATCGTCTTCCCAGATTCTTCGCTTCCACAGTTTTCCAGATTTACCCACAAACTCAAAAACTGCATCTAGTTCACCCTCGGCCGACTTCGACCAATCGAATTTCACATGCCCTTCCTTCAAAGTCGTAAGTCCATACGATTTGTTGCTTTTAGCATATTCATCGTTGCCCACCCTGAAGTGGTAGATATCAATGAGTTTGACAATCAATGCCACCACCTTTGCTCGTGGCATGCCCTCTAATTTCAAATCTGTATCGACTTTCCTTCTGATTCGAGGAAGCGTTTTTGCAAATCGCGTCATGCCATCAAACTTCTCTTCGGAGCGCGCGGCAGTCCAGGCTGCGTGATATCGATACTGAAGTCGACCTTTAGCGTCCACGCCTGTGGCCTGTAGATGCGCATTGGCATCAACGGATATCCATACATCCTGCCAGGCAGGTGGAAGCACCAACTTATTACAACGCTCTTTAATCTTTGCGTTGGTAATCAACTTTCCTTTAACATCGTAGTAGTCCCACACCAGCACCTTCCCTCCCTTTTTCCTTTTTCGAGAAATGCCGCGCTGTGCCATAATAGGTTACCTAAGTTTCTTATTGAAGAAGTCGATGGTTCTACTCCAGGCAAGTTTGGCCGCAGCCTCGTCATACCTTGGTGTGGTATCATTGTGGAAACCGTGATTGACATCGGGATAGATGTAGGCCGTATATTCTTTTTTATTCGCTTTCAAAGCTTCTTCATACGCGGGCCAGCCTTCATTTACTCTCGTGTCCAACCCGGCATAATGCAACATCAATGGCGCGTTGATCTTTGGTACATCCTCTGTTGCCGGTTGACCTCCGTAAAATGGCACGGCAGCCTTTAACGCAGGAATACGAACAGCCATCGAATTGGACACAGAGCCACCATAGCAAAAGCCGACCACACCTATATTTCCACTACACTCGGCATGGTTACCTAGAAAGTCATAGGCTGCAATGAAGTCTTCCAGCATCTCCGTGCGATCTCGCTTTTGTTGCATAGCCCGCCCATCGTCATCATTGCCAGGATAGCCACCGAGCGGATATAGTGCATCAGGAGCAAAAGCTATAAAATTCTCCAATCCTGCTCTCCGTGCCACATCTTCTATGTGCGGATTCAGTCCCCGATTCTCATGAACAACAACCACCCCTGGCAGTTTTTTAGTGTTTCCAGCGGGCCTTGTAAGTAACCCCCGCATTTTGCCTGCTCCTTTTGGCGAATCATATTCCTTGTACTCGGAGTTTAGCCGATCATCTTGCATCGTCACCCGTTGAGCTTCCGCGTATCTGGGCATCAGGTAAGCAAGCAATGCCGCTACGGTGATGCCACCCACCGCATGCTTTGACAGTCGGTCCACAAACTGTCTTCTGTCCAACAAATTGTGTGCGTACTTATCGTACAGGTCAAACACCTCCTGACTGATGTCTTCTTTACGTATATCCTTCATATCAATGAAATTTTAGAATTATTTGAATTGCTAGAAGATTAAATATAATCGTTTCGAAGACTAAAGTCAGCAGATATTTCGTGCATTAGGACGCTACGGCCATATGCGGATGCTGGACAGCTTGCTTAACGGGTATTGTAACGAGGAAAAGTGTGTACTGATGCGGTTGAGTTTCGAAGACGATATTGCCATTAAGAGCCTGAACAGCCTTGTTTACAATATACAACCCTAGCCCATGGCCACGTGACTTGATGTGTCCTTTAAAAAACATATTGTATATACGATCCCGAACCTCTCTGTCGATGCCAACCCCGTTGTCGTAAACACTCAAGATCAGATTCTGATCCCGGAACGAAGCGGTTACTCTAACTTCTGGCCGCTTTCTATTCTCAACCGCACCAAAGTACACTGCATTCTCCACGAGATTGTTGATTATAGACTCCAATAAGTTTTCATCTGAAACGATCTCCAGATCGGTTGGACAGTCGATAACAAACAACTCGTTGTATCTGAGAATAAACTCACTAAACCTATACTCTACTTTTTTAATAAGATCAATGATCTTGACTCTCGAATGCCGTTCCGAGCCAGCGATCTCACTTACCATTTCAAGCTTCTCCAGCAGTCGATCCATGTTATGCATCGTGTCGCCTACTTTATCGATAAGTTCGTCTTTGGTCAGGTAAGGAGAAATGTTCACTAATCCTTTAATAGAACAAAGTGGTGATCGTAGATCGTGAGAAGCGCGATACAAAAACGTATCAAGTTCTTCGTTTGCTTCCCGAAGCATTGAAGTCCGCTGGTGCACAATCTCTTCAAGGTTTTCATTCATTTGAATCACCTCGTTGTTTGCTTTAATGAGTTGTTTCTTCTGTTTTCTAAGTCGATTACTAAAATAAACTAACAACAACGCAACGGCACTGAGGAGGGCAAGGACTCCTGCTGCAATAAGCATCTGTTCCCTAAACAACTCTTGTTCTTTAATACGCTTCGATTCGCTCTCTGATAGTTGACTCTCCAGTCGCTCCACATCAAAATATTTCTCTTTCAAACCATTAATGATCTGACGATAATCGTTATGATTTTCAAAAAAGCGACTTTCGTTTTCGGAGAGTAGCGATTCCAGGGCGTTGAGGTCGTTGAGCAGTCCCTTTCGTTCCGTTTGGCTCAGTGTAGAGAATCCGGAGTTTAGCTTACTTTCGATTACTGCAATCTTAGCGTTGAATTCCTCCCGCTGTTGCTGCAGCAATCGATCTTCACTGCCTACCTGGTTTAGGAGGTTCTTGATGTCCTCGTTAACATAGGAGGTGTTTGAAATTCTATCGAGATAAGTCTGACGCTGCACAATAGAGTCTTTTACTTCAGCAAACAACTGGGAAAACTTCTCATCGAGTTGTTGCTTGTCACTCTCGGACAGTTGAGTATACTCGCCTATTGAACCAAACAATCCTGAAAGAGATTTAACGGTATCAAGAGATTTTGTATCAAGTTTGACAGTATTCGTCAACTTCTGTTCCTGGGTCGCTGCAGGTTCTCTGGGAATTAATTCCACAATCAATCGTTGAATATCTCCGCCCAATAACTCTACTATGCGATGGCCCTCAACCGTAAACTGAGTCGTTGTAGAAACACTTTCATTCAGCGGCAGTGGTAACTCAATTCTCCCCAGATTATCAGAAGAAACTTGTATCTCCTTTTGCCCTTGATATGTGACGCGAACAGAAGTAGCGGGCTTGCCATCCTGGTACTGCACGGTGAGGTTTACCAAATGATAACTCTTCCTTCTAACAATAACCTCCAAAACTCCTTTGCTGTAGTTCCAGGAGGCAGGTTCAAGACTGCTATCGTTTACCTTTATATTTTTGACAGGAAGATCGCTGTCACTTAGTTCAGTGAAGGCTATACCTTTTTTGTCAAGTGTGATAAACCCACCGTTGTTGATTGACAATGACAAACCGGGAATGGGTTTCAAATCCTCGCCTGATGCTCTTATCTGAACCAACTGCTTGTTTTGACCGAAGGCTGGCGACATGGCCAAGATCAGGAGGCTAAAACTTAGCAGCTTTTGATACCAGAAAATTAAGTTGACGCCTTTCATTTCGGATCGTCCTTTTGCTGCCGTTTGAACAGATCGCTAATAACCACTATCTGGTAATCGCTTGATTCCTTTCGTTCTTTAGGTATCTCCATGACAGCCACATGCTCATCATTTTCGAGTCCCTCAATTCGTAATATGTACTTGCTGAAGTAAGGTATCACCACTGAAAAATTACCTTCTCGGTCTGTGGTACCTTCATATACAGACGCAGATCTATAGGTATCAACTAGCGTAAGCCTCGCATGGGGCATGGGCTTCAATTCGCTTGAATCACTCCACGTATGTTCTTTCAGCTTGATCGTTCCGGCAACAGTGACGGGATATGTTTGCAAGTCCATCGAGATGGCATAAATATCATCGTCATATCCGCCATTTGCCCTGTTTGACGATACAAATCCGTTTTCACTTAGCGAGTCAATATAAATAGCAAAGTCATCCCAGCTTGAATTAACGGGAAACCCAACATTCACAGGTTCATCAATACCATCCGGATAGATTACTGCTTTAAAAATATCCAGACCACCGAGGCCCGCTAATCCATTTGAAGAAAAATATAGTGCGCTGGAATTGTGCAGAAACGGAAACACTTCATCATAGCGCGTGTTGATCATTTCCCCCATATTCTCTGGCGGTGTCCATTTGCCGTTTACCTTTTCAGATTTGTAAATGTCTTTGCCCCCAAAACCATTCTTCATGTCGCTACTGAAGTAGAGTGTAGTTCCACTTTCATTGATTGTTGGATCAGTATTTGAGTACTCGCTGCCATTGTATGGAAATGATTCAGATACTTTCCAATGACTATTCTTTTTCTCAGCGAAAACAAGTTGGAGATGCCTGGTCCCTCCTGCCGATGGCTTGGATGAGCTTGTCGCGAAAACAGCTTTTGTTTCATTGTCAAAAAAGGATATTGATCCGGATTGCCATTTAGATTCTAATCCTGCGATTGGAACCACATTATCAAAGCTTCTATAAACGGAGCCTGCAATCGTATCATAGTTTGTGTTGGTGCGGTAAATTTTGTAGAACGATGTACCCGTAGTTGCATTCTTTTTTTCAATAAGTTCGATCTGATCGCGGTTGGAAACAAAAGCCACTCCACTCTGATATGGCATTGCGGCAAGCTCACCAGCACCGGTATTGATAGATATTGATTCCAATGTGTAATGAGCCGAGTCTTCAAAAAGGTTTTGAATGTTTTCAACCTGCCAGATTTTTTTCATCAGCAACCTATCTCCGGGTTTTGTTTTGAGACATTCACGATAATATTCACCCGCCCGTGTGTAATTTTGAGTACACGCAAAAGATTCTGCCAAAGCAAACAAGTCGTCATAGCTGAGTTGTGTCAGATCAGATGATGATCGCCTGTAGGATTCGACCGCTTGATCAAATTCTTTGAGCGCATAAAATGAGCGCGCGAGGTGAAGGTGTGCCCTTTTATCGCCAGGTGTTTTGGCAACCACATCATTAAACAATTGAATTGCCTCAGCGTAGTTGTGATCATTAAAGGCAGACATCGCCAGGGATGCATCGCTCTTAAATAGACTGAAGACATTTTCCTGGCTTCGTCCAGCGACACTAATCAACATTATCCCTATCGTAATACTCCACCTCATTGCTCAATACCTATCGGGGTGATGAAACCCGCGAAGGTGAAAACACAAACTTGTATTTTAACATGATCTCGTGCGATCCATTCCCAAAACCTGACACTTTACCGACTGGGTAGTCATAGGCATATCCAGCTGCAAGCTGAGATGTAATGTCCGCCCTAATCAATCCAGCAACCGATTCACCCTTTCTGTATGATGTACCCAATGCCAATACTGACTTGTAAACGAGCATAAAGTTCGCATCAAATGAGATCGGTACGCCTTCTAAATATTTTATCAATGTACTCGGCTCAGCCTCAAAATTCAACCCGAGCGGAAAACGATACTTTCCAAATAAAAAGAGATTGGTTGAAGCAAAATCAACTTTGAGTGAATCCCCTACTGAAAGGTTTTTAGGCAGTAAAGATGGCGCTGAAAGACCAGCCTCAAATCGTCTTGACTTAAAATAAAATCCAACACCAAGATCAATAAAGTTTTTAGAAACGCTGGCATTGGCAACGAGTGGATCTGTAACAGTTCCAGAAAGAATCGAGGCATAGTCAGATCGTCTCATGTTAATTCCTGCAAGCATTCCCATAGACAAAGATGAATGTTGTCCGGTTTGTAAATGATATGAGGCATTACCTTGAACAAACTGATTCTGATGAATCCCAATCTTGTCATTTACAAGATTGATCCCAACACCAAGTTTTTTCCTCTTTGATAAAGCATGGATCGTCAGCGCCTGTGTAGTTGGCGCATTTGGAATGCCCGCCCATTGCTGCCGGTTTAGAAATGTCACGCTTAGCGCCCCATCAAGACCTGAATAGCCGGGATTAATGCCGAGTGGGTTAAACATATATTGGGTGAATTGCGGATTCTGCTGTCCATGCAACGGAGTAGTTGCAGCGAACACCCCAAGTGTGAGCCCGATTTTAATTAAGCCATAGACAAACCGCACTTCTCTTATCGAATTAATTCAATGAATCCTTTGTATTCCTCTGTTACTCCCGCTCGCTCCACCTTCATTACATAGAAATATGTACCAGTTGGTGCCCTACTTCCAGATTTTGATGTACCGTCCCAGCACACACTACTGTTGTTATAATTTTCTGCCTCATATATCAACCCGCCCCACCGATCCACAATTCGAATCAAGCTGCTATACTGATCAATATTCTCAACCTGCCAGGTGTCGTTAACACCATCACCATCAGGCGTCAGCACTTTGCTGATGATCAACCCAAGGTCTGATGATTTTACTGTGACCTTGAATGAACACTGTATGTTTTTACTACCCTGTTTTGCATTGTAAATGACCATCGTTTCCCCAACAGAAAAATTGTCGCCAGGTGAAAAATTACTTTCCAATATGAGATCGTCACATGATGACGTAGCGGTCGGAGGTGTCCATGAAACTACGGATTGATTGGATGACTCCGCCAGAATCGTAATGTCATTTGGACAATTTGAAAAAACCGGAACAACGCTTGAATTGACTACTACTAAAAACGAACACTTACTTTCATTTCCTGCCGCATCTGACGCAGTGTATTCTACTTCCGTAGTACCAATAGGGAAATTGGAGCCAGGCGTGAAATTACTGGTAACACTTATGAGCGAGCAGTTGTCGGTTGCACTCGGCACACTCCATGATGCCACTGTCTCGCAGCCAGCGTCAGCAGATACTACAACATCAGCAGGACAGGACACAAATTTTGGTGCCTCTTGATCTGCCACGACAACGTTAAAAGAACAGACAGAAACATTCCCGTTCACATCGGTCGCAGTGTAGCTAACGGTGGTGGTGCCTGGCGAAAATTGCTCGCCTGGTGTGTGACTGGATATAACACTGGCAAGACCGCAGTTATCTGCAGCTACAGGGGCATTCCATGTGGCCGATGCATTGCAGGCTGTGCCTGACGCTATGGTAATATTTCCCGGACAGGATGTAAATTTTGGTAGCTCATTGTCAGATACAACAACATTAAATGAACATGTTGCAGTGTTTCCATAATTGTCAGTGGCAGTGTATGTCACCACTGTCACTCCTGCCGGAAATTGTTCACCAGGACTATGATTGGCAGTAAAACTCGCAAGCCCACAATTATCAGTAGCAGATGGAACTGGCCAACTTACCCCTTTGGTGCAAAGAGATAAGCCCAGTACTTCGTTAATATCCCCAGGGCAATTTGAAATCACCGGAGGTACGGTTTCCGTAGCTGTTGGTGCGCAGCAAAGGACTCCACTACTTTGACTTGTTCCGGC
>JBFWZR010000047.1:0-29954 GCA_050185175.1 Cyclobacteriaceae bacterium | reverse complement strand
TTTCTCCCTCTCTGGTTGCCCAAATCGGGGTCACAGATTTGTCCAACAATCCCATCGTGCCAGATTTTTGCCAGGAAGCCTCAGCGCCTCTTTCAAATTTTGATGTGCGCTTTGCTGATGTGTCAGTAGGCATGATCACACCAACTACGTTGTGGAGGTGGGAGTTTTATGATGAGACCAATACGCTCGTGCGTCAGGAACCAGTCGGAGGCGGCTTTTCCGCTGTACCATTGGGTCCGTTTGATGAAGTATTTTCCAGTCGCGGCATCTATAGAGTGAGGTTGATCATCCGTGATAATATTACTTCCTGCGAAACAATTGATGAAGTGCAGGTGCGTGTGTTTGAAAAGCCAGCACCTCTGTTTACGGCAAGCCGGGTTTGTGAAGGAGATCTGACCACTTTTAATGAGACCTCTACACTGAACGCAATCAATGGAGAATCAATCATTCTCAGGGAGTGGGACTTTGACTATGATGGCGTCACTTTTAATAAAGATCCCGCCTACGACAATCAGACTTCCTTCACCCGATCGCTGGGTGCTGCCGCCACGTATCAGGTAGCGCTTCGCGTCACCACAGATCAGGCCGGCTGTAGTGATATGTTGGTGTTGCCAGTAACGGTTGACCCTTTGCCGAATGCCTCAATCACTCCGGATGTGGTTTCGGGGTGTAGCATACTTACCGTTACGTTTACAAACAATTCGGTTGGCGGCCAACCTGACGTCATCGACCGCTTTGAGTGGGAAGTAGATGATCGGCTGGGAGGCGGGTTTCAACTGGTGGCAACTCAACAACCTACTGATCCCGGGTTCACACCTTTTTATGTTCATGATTTTGAAAACATCACGATGGTGAACCAGCAATTTGACCTGAGGATGAGGACAGTTACGGTCAACGGCTGCGAGACGCCTTCATCGGTGACTACGATTACTGTTTTCCCTGGCACTCGCTCTGGGTTTATATCTACAAACTATTCTCCATTTAACAACAACTGTTCTCCTCAGTCGGTCAACTTTTCCGTGGATGCACAAACACAATCACTCGGCCCCACCGACTACCGGTGGAGAGTGAGCGATAGCGGAGGTATCATTTCTGAAACAAGTTCCGGAACAACACCATCCTTTAGTTACAATTTTGTGAACAGCACGCAGGCCCTCAAAGACTTTTTTGTAACACTAATTACAACCCTGCCTTCAGGCTGTTTTGGCGATTCGACCAGAACAATCCGCATCAGCCCAATCCCCACATCAGGATTTGCCATCGACACCCTTTTGTTCGATTGTCAATTAATGCGCCTCCATCTTGAAGCCAATCCAAAGGGTCTGGCGGACTATCATTGGATTGTTCGTGAGAATGGAATAATTGTGTCGGATATCAATAGTATAAACGATGAGCTGAACTATGAATTGACAAGGCCTGCTTTCGGATCAGCCGATGTCACGGTTCAGTTTAGTCTGGAAACTACAAACTTTGCGAATTGCGTAAGCGCCACGAGCACGGATGTGGTGGTTGTCCCCAGCGGTGATGATATCAACACCTCTTTCACAGCTTCGCCTGCATCCCAGATGTTGCCCAACTCTACGGTGACAATCGTTAATACTACCAATCCCGGACCCTGGACTTATGAATGGGATTTTGGTGATGGCACCACATCTACCGACCCCGCAGTTTCGTCTCATACTTACCCCACGTATGGTTCTTACACGATAAGATTAACTGTGACCAATAATGTCTGTGTCGAGACTGCAACTTCAACAATTACCATTGATGCCATTCCACCTGTGGTTGATTTCGCTTATGCACCTGCCTCCGGCTGCGCTCCTCTCACGGTTGAGTTCACCAACCTTTCCCAGTTTGCTGAACCCGGCACCTATTTCTGGGAGTTCGGACAAGGCCAGGCAACCTCAAGGGCAGTCGATCCTTCATATACGTACTTTGAACCTGGTACTTATACAGTTTCATTGTCGGCTTCGAATATTACGGGGCAAACAGTAACGGAAACCAAAAACTTAATCATCGAAGTTTACCCCCGCCCAAGTGCCCAGTTCGACATCAAGCCAAAACTTGTCTACATCCCGGGAGGAGTACTCTATACAAAGAACCAAAGTATTCAAGCCACAAGCTTTGAATGGGATTTTGGAGATGGCACCAAATCGCTCGCTGGCGAGCCACAACACATATATGAGAAAGAAGGTGAGTATGACATTCAACTCATCGCATACAACAAAGATGGTTGTTCAGACACCACAAAGCTGGAGAGCGCGGTGCGAGTAGAAGTAGGGGGACAAGTACTTGTTCCAAATGCATTTTCTCCAAACCTGTTGGGTGCCACTGGTGGCAACGATCAAAGCAATGGTAAAAATGATGTGTTCCTTCCCATCACGCGAGGCGTTGTTGAATTTGAGATGTTTATTTTCAATCGCTGGGGCGAACTGATGTTTCAAAGTACCGATCCCAACATTGGCTGGGATGGTTATTACAATGGCAAACTCTGCCAACAGGATGTCTACGTGTACAAGATTTCGGCCTTGTATGAAAACGGGCAACGAATCGTGAGAGTAGGGGACGTAAATCTGATTCGTTGATGGCTAGGAAGTTCACCATTTTGTTGCTGTTTATCTCTGGTGCACTTGCTGCGCAGGATCCTGAATTCTCACAATACTATGCAGCCCCCATGTATCTTAATCCTGCCTTCACCGGTACCACATTCGACCATCGGTTCATGGCAAGCTATCGCAACCAGTGGCCGAATATTGCCAGGGGATACGTTTCATATGCTTTTTCTTATGATTACAATCTCCACGACTATAACAGCGGAGTTGGCTTTATGGCTACTGTGGACAAAGCCGGTACTGCAGGAATGAAGTCATCTCAATTTAGCTTTTTGTATTCTTACCAATGGAATGTAAATGACAAATGGGTAATATCCTCCGGACTAAATTTTGGCTATGCTTTTCGTAGCATAGATTTTAACAGGCTTTTGTTTGGAGATCAGTTGCAATTTGACTCGCAAGGTACCACGCCAAGTGATGATCCAGCTCTTTTCAATCTGGGCAATGCCAATTACTTCGACTTCAGTGCAGGAATGCTGGCCTACAACAAAACATTTTGGTTGGGGTTTGCGTCCAGTCACATTAACCAACCCAACAGATCTCTGTTGAATGAGGAAGCGTCACTTCCTATCAAAACAACTTTTCATGGAGGGGTGAGAATCCCGCTCGACCGCGGACCTTTTACCCGGGATAAGATGTCAGTGCTATCGCCTTCGTTCGTGTATAAGATGCAGGGCAAGTTTAGTCAGCTTGATGTGGGAGCCTATTTTCTATACGAGCCAGTGGCAATTGGATTGTGGTATAGAGGAATCCCTATCAAGCAAAACGTGGTGGACAACATGAGCAGGGATGCCGTGGTGGTGATCCTTGGTTTTCAATTTGAAAAAATCGAGATGGGATACAGTTATGACTTTACAGTGTCAGAGCTGGGAGCAATTTCGGGTGGCACGCATGAGGTATCACTGCAATACAAACTGGACATTCAAACCCATACCCGATCAAAAAAGAAGCAGCGATATATCCCTTGCCCTACCTTCAATAAGCGCTGACAATACGGCCTAAACTTTCGTTAAAATCTTACCTTTGCCCTCGGATTAGAACCAAGTGGCTGGCAATGGAGTTTTCTTCTGAACTTAATGAAAATCAGGTATTTAAGACTGTGGGGCAGGCCGCGGATAGCCTTGGACTGGAGGCTTATGCCGTGGGTGGCTACGTCCGAGACCTCATTCTGAAGCGACCCAGCAAAGACATTGATTTTGTTTGTGTGGGTAGTGGAATTTCATTGGCTACTGATGTGGCCAGCCGTTTAGGTGATGCGCGTGTTACAGTTTATAAAAACTTTGGAACGGCACAGATAAATTGGAAGGGGTTCAATCTTGAATTTGTAGGCGCACGCAAGGAGTCGTACAGAAGTGAATCGCGTAAGCCCATCGTTGAGGATGGAACGCTCGAAGACGATCAGAATAGAAGGGACTTTACCATCAACGCGATGGCAATTGGTCTCAATGAAAATAACTGGGGTAAGTTAGTAGATCCTTTCGGTGGAGTAGACCATTTGAAGAAGAAGATCATTAAAACTCCACTTGATCCTGATATTACTTTTTCTGATGATCCTCTGCGAATGATGCGCGCAGTGAGGTTTGCCTCTCAACTGACATTCGACATCGAACCAGACACATTCGAATCGATAATCAAGAATGCCTCTAGGCTGAAGATTGTTTCGATGGAACGTGTAACGGATGAGTTGAATAAAATTATTTTGAGTAAGACGCCATCATATGGTTTTAAACTCCTCTTTCATAGCGGCCTGCTGAAAGAATTTTTTCCAGAGATGGTGGCTTTGCAAGGCGTTGAGAATATTGAAAATAAGGGACACAAGGATAACTTCTACCACACGCTTCAGGTTTTGGATAATGTCTGTAAGGTTTCCGATGACCTTTGGCTGCGATGGGCTGCTATACTTCACGATATTGCTAAACCTATCACAAAGCGATTTGAGAAAAATCACGGTTGGACGTTTCATGGGCACGAGGAAAAAGGAGGGCGAATGGTGCCAGGTATTTTCAGGAGAATGAAGCTTCCGTTGGATGAGCGAATGCACTTCGTTAAAAAATTAGTTCGACTGCACCTTAGACCTATTGCGTTAGCCAAGGAGGTAACGGACTCCGCAATCAGACGCCTGTTATTTGATGCGGGAAGTGATACTGATGCGCTAATGATGTTGTGCCGGGCCGACATTACATCCAAGAATATGGATAAGGTGTCAAAGTATCTGGCCAACTTCGATTTGGTAGAAAAACGCATGGCTGAAGTGGAAGAAAAAGATCGCGTGCGAAATTTTCAACCCCCCATAAGCGGGGATGAAATCATTGAAATTTTCAAGATTCAGCCCGGCCCGGTTATTGGTGAAATAAAAGAAAAGATAAAAGATGCGATATTGGATGGCGAAATTGAAAATGACCGCGAGCAAGCCTATCAATTGATGGTGAAACTGGCTACGGAAAAAGGACTGATTTAAAACTGAAATTTAAAACTATTTGAACATGAGATTAGTGACGAGCATAGCGTGGATGATCATAATGACAATCTCCATTGCTGCCAATGCCCAAAAGAAAAAGGCTTCCAAAGAAACGGCAGAGACCAAACCAACTGAAACGCAAGTGCCTGCAACCACACCGGAACAACAGGTGAACGACACAACCGATCCGGTATTGGAACACTATTATAAAAAGTATGCGATGGCCTCCCGGTGGAATGATACCCAGGTAGCAAAAAGTGCTCTTTATGACATGATCATCAGGCGACCTGAAAATGACTCACTGATATTCACACTCGCCTACATGTATTTTGACGGGCGGCAATATGCACCCGCCATGTTGGTTAGTCAGGAGTTGTTGGCAAGGGATTCGAAAAACCTCGCGTATCTGGAATTGTCTGCTGCTTCTTTTGAAGCGCTGGGAATATTGGATCGCTCCTTGCAGAACTATGAAACACTGTACCTCCTGTCCAACAACACAATGGCGTTGTATAAAATCGCATTCCTTCAATATGATCTCAAACGATACGAAGAGGGACTCACTAACGTGGATATTCTCTTGAAGAAACCGGATGCCGAAACGATTAAGATCGGCTTTAACGACACCAACAGTAAGCCAAAAGACTTTAGCATGAAGTACGCGGTGTTGAATCTGAAGGGGATGCTTTTGCAAGGCAAGGGGGATAAGGCCGGTGCCAAAAAAGTATACGAGGACATCATCAAGCAAGTGCCTGATTTTCAGCCCGCTGTGGCCAATCTGGCCGAATTGAACAAGGGCTGAGTGCAACCTTGTTAGTATTGAGGTGTCCTTAGACTTGACCTATAGTTTGTTTGGGGGCCCATACTGAACATATTCACGAGGATATTATCCAGGAATGCCTCCAGGGAGACCGGGATGCCTATTATAGACTTTACAAGTTGTACAGCAAAAGCATGTACAACGTAGGGTTTAGGATTGTGCGTGATGAGGGCGAAGCGGAGGATGTGCTGCAGGAGGCTTTCATCAGCGCATTCAAGAACCTTAAGCATTACCGGGGCGATGCCACATTTGGTGCCTGGCTGAAACGAATTGTTGTCAACAAGGCCATCAACGCTATCAAGCGGAAAAGAGCAGAGCGGTTTCCTGAAGAGGGCCAGATTGAGATGCCGGAGGAAGATCGGGATGAGTTTCAGGATTTTCCTTTTACGGTGGAAAAAGTGCGGGAGGCGATCAATCAACTTCCAGACGGCTATAGAATGGTGCTTTCTCTGTATCTTTTGGAAGGATACGATCACGGAGAAATTGCCGAAATTTTGGGGATTTCAGAATCCACTTCAAAATCGCAATTTAATCGTTCGAAGAAGAAACTGAAGGAGATACTGGAACACGGATGATTGTAACAATTAACAGAATTGGGTGACCAAGAAAATAACAGCTAATCGTTATGAAGGACTCATTGAAGGATTTTATTAAAAACAATCGCCAGGCTTTTGACGATCAGGAGCCCAGTGATTCAGTGTGGGAGAGAATCTCTTCGCAGCTTCCACAAATGAGGCAAAGTTCTTTGTGGAATTCGGTTGCCATATGGCGTGCTGCTGCGGTCGTGTTTATGGGATTGTCTGCGCTTCTATTCTTCACAAATGTGGAGAAGCCAGCGGACAAACAACAGGCCAATAGATTGCAGGGGGAGTTTCAGGACGTGGAGTCCTTCTACTCAGATGAGATTGCCAAGAAAGTAGCATTGATCGATAATTTTGATGAAACTTTCGAAAACGACCAGTTCACCCAGGATTTTGAAAAGCTTGACGCGATGTATCAGGTGCTGAGAGACGAGATGAAGGCGAGACCAACTGAAAAAGTAAGGGATGCTCTGATACTAAACATACTCGTCCGTATGGATCTTCTCAATCAGCAAATCAAAAAGCTGGAGGACCTAAAGACCAAGCGCAACAATCAGGACGCTGCTGTCTGATCCTCTTCGGTCCTAGTAGTGTCTCCTTCAGGGAACTCTGCGTGACTCAAAACTTTGCGTCCCTGCGCTTTGGCTGTGATTTTAAAAAACTTGCAACGGATCAGAAGTCTTCTTCACTTCGCAGTTCAAACTGCATCTTGGCAGAATCAAGAATTTTGTTGTCTTCGCATTTGATTACCCTTGCCGGAAATTTTTTGATCAGGCCGTAACTGTGCGTTGCCATGAGCACCGCTGTTCCGCTCTTATTGATCTGCTGAAAGAGTTTCATAATACCGCTGGAAACTTCCGGATCAAGATTACCGGTGGGTTCATCTGCAATTAGAATTACAGGCTCATTGATGAGTGCCCTTGCAATCACCACTCTTTGTTGCTCTCCGCCAGAGAGTTGATGTGGCATTTTTTTCTCTACAGATCCAAGGCCTACTTGCATTAACACTTCTACAAGGCGGCTTTTCATTTTGGTGCCCTCTTTCCATCCGGTGGCTTTCATTACAAAATTTAGATTTTCACCTACCGTGCGGTCAGGGAATAATTGAAAATCCTGGAAGATGATGCCAATTTTTCTGCGAAGGAGAGGCACCTCTTTGCCCTTGATCTCACGAATGTTAAATCCTGCCACCTGAATATCCCCAAGTCTAAGCGGAAGATCTCCGTAAAGGGTCTTGAGCAATGATGATTTTCCAGATCCGGTGCGGCCAACGAGGAACACAAACTCACCCTTCTCAATATCAAAAGAGATGTCGGTTAATACAGAATTGTGATCCTGAAATATGGTGGCCTCTTTAACACGTACTACCGGATCGTTGGAGAACATCAGTTCTTGTTAAAGACTACTGGTTTGCTTTTTTGTGGTCTGCAAGAAACTTCTCCAGACCGGAATCAGTCAATGGATGCTTCAACAAATCCATGATTACTTTCAAGGGACAGGTAGCCACGTCTGCACCGATTTCCGCGCACTTGATGAGATGCATGGTATGTCTGATGCTGGCTGCAAGCACTTCGGTCTCATATCCGTAGTTATCATAGATATGCCGAACCTGAGCGATAAGGTCGAGTCCATCTTGTGAAATGTCGTCAAGTCTTCCAATAAAAGGAGAGAGGTAGCTGGCACCTGCCTTGGCAGCGAGAATAGCCTGACCTGCTGAAAAGACCAAGGTGCAGTTGGTGCGAATACCATCACTGCTGAATTTTTTGATCGCCTTCACGCCATCCTTGATCATCGGCACCTTCACCACAATTTTATCATCGATTTTGGCCAACTCACGCCCTTCTTTAATGATGCCATCGAAGTCCGTGGCAATTACTTCAGCACTTACGTTGTTATCCACAATGTTACAGATAGCCTTATAATGAGCTTTCACATTGTCGGCTCCGGAGATACCTTCCTTAGCCATAAGTGAAGGATTGGTGGTTACTCCGTCAAGGACACCCAGGTCATAGGCTTCCTTAATTTCGCCCAGATTTGCTGTATCGATAAAGAATTGCATTTGTAGTGGTTTAGGCTACAAAACTAAAAGAAATGAAGGATTTTAGGGGGAGGAGAATGAGATAAAAAAGGGCAAATCGAACATCGCACCGCTACAACCACCTACCCTTGCTACCTTCCGGTCCTGGGGGAGTTCAGCAGGAGCTGGTCGTGCCGATTTGCCGGGTGGCAAAGGTAGCGATATGCACCATACGATCAAATTTTAGATCAGATCCTCGTTGACTAACTCACAAAACAGAATGAAAGGTCGGCTTTTCTTTGGCTGCAATCTGACTCGCCCATCTGCTGATGTATTTCATCGCATTCTTGGTGGTTTCTATGCCATGTCCGACATTAGCCAGTACCACTACATCTCTCAAGTTGGGAATCCAACGCGAAGCATTTTCGATCGACTTGCGGTGGGGGAACAAGAGGTCCTTGTCTCCAAGAAGGATGTAAATATCATTTTTCACCAGACCGAGTTCTTCAGCCATGTAATATGGCTTCTGTGTTCTATCAACAAATCGGGTTAATGCAAAGTGCTCATAGTCAACCATCAATTCTTCATAAGGTTGATCAACTGCGTGGAAAGGTTTGTTGAAAATAGCCTTGTCAAGAAATGCATGGATATTCTTTTTCGAAGGACTTATGATCGGCAAAAGATTGTAAAGCAGATTTCTTGGCTTTAAAGAAAAGGGCTGCAGGCATCCTGGATTGAGCAAGAAAACGCCTTTTACTCTTTCGCTGCTGGTAATGCACAGCTTCATACATATGAGTCCACCGAAAGAAGCACCAGCCACAAACACTCGATTCAGGTTCAGTTGATCCAGTATTTCAGTAGCCCACTCTCCATAGCCATTGCCATGGATATCTGGTGTCTGACCACTGCTGAGGTTCGGCAATCCGTTGGTCTCCACAAGGAAGATTTTAAAGTCTTCGCGAAGTGTCGCGAGATTATTATCCAAATCCCAGAACAGCGAGGTAGTTCGTGCTCCCGGAAAAATAACGATCGATTCTTCCAGGTTGGTGTCGGTGTTGATTCCGTACACCTTTGTTTTACCTAAAGAGGTATGAAGGGTTATTTCCTGATAGCTCCTTCCATTTTCTTGCTCCAGTCTCTTCACCCAATCCCGAAACCACTCGCGATCTGAAGCAGGACTTTTGAAATGAGATTTGTACTTAACCTTCATACCTCTGTCTTTTTATTCCTCGATGGTGATCGTGGCAAAATTGACCGCGCTGGCTCGAAACAGACCCAAAGCGCCATTGCTCAAGTTGCTTCTTGGATTTGCAGGAGGAGGTGAAATCATCCCTCCGTCACTGTTGATCAGGGTGCTCAAGTCATTGTAAAAGAGAAATGCATTTCTGGACAGGCTATAGACTTCAAACTTAGCCTTGTCGCCTATCGCGAAAAATACAGGTGAAGGAATTCCATCGATATTCTCGCCAATTCCCTCGTCACTTGCAAAGTATATATCAGAATTTTCGAAATAATAGGTGATGGAGTCATTTCTGTAGAACTTAAATAAGTAATAGTCGTCCGTTTCTTGTGGTTCTTTCATAAAGGCTAGAATCTCATAGAACTTTCCAGTGTCCTTAGGATCATCTAGTTCATCTTCATTTATTCTGTAAGACAGTGAATCAATGTTGGTAACGGCCGCCATCTTATCGGTGGCTTCATAGAGTTCGCTTCCAACCTGAACAGACAGGAGGTAAGTTCTCCCTGGTTGCCCAACAAAATTGCTGTTGTCAAAATAGTATCCTCTTGTTTCAATTTTTCCTGTCGGATTGTGAACAAAAGGAACCGTGTTGCCCAGGTCATCAGTTACTGACACTACTGCATCGGTAACCCGATCAGTAGAACCAGTTTGATAGAAACCAGCTGAGCGGGAAACTTTGACATACTGCATCCCCGGTTCGTTGGTGACCTGCCCTTCGATGACGATGGTTTCGTTGGCTTGTCTCGCATCGATGACTACAGTCTTTTCGCACGAGAATAGTGTAGCGGCAATTGCCAGAGCGGTGATTAATTTTATTGCTTTCATATTGGTATAGCGCTTAATTCTTAAAACTTGAAATTGTAGGTGACAGAAGGAATCACTGGGAACAGATAAACCATTCGTGCCTCTTTCTGTGATCCATCTCCTACGATGTTGCCGTCTTCATCCTGCATGGTTCTGGTATAGAGTGTAAACGGATTCTGACGATTGTAAACGTTGTAAAGTGAGAACACCCATTGTCCATGCCACTTCCTGTCTTTGTTCTTTTGAGGCGTCAGGGTTGCAGACAAATCAAGTCGGTGTATAGGGGCCAGTTTGTAGGCGTTCCTTTCTGTGATCATGTCGACATTGTAGTCTTCAAACTCATAACGGCCTGATGGGATGGTGATGGGGCGCCCTGAACTGTAAGTGAACGTAGCACCGAAAGTCCACTTGCTGCTGAATTCATAAGTTGCTGCTGCATTGAACACATGCCTGCGGTCATAGTTGGCCAGATATGCTTTGCCTTGATTGACGCCAGGTACTGTCCTTGTTACTTTGGAAAGCGTGTAGCTGGCAAAGCCGGTAAACTTTCCTTCCGTCTTTTCTGCAAGGAATTCAATTCCATAGGCTGTCGATTGACCTTGACGGAATTCCACCGCGAGGTCCTTGTTGAAAAACACATTGGCGTTGTCAGCAAACTCTGTTACATCCTGTAGTTCCTTATAGAAAGCTTCCGCAGACAACTCAATATTATGTTCACTGAGATTTCTGAAGTATCCCAACGCAACCTGGTCAGCGATTTGAGGTTTCAAATAATATCCACTCGGATTCCACGTGTTGAAAGGAACCGGAATAGTACCATTGGTGATCAGGTGTGTATTCTGTACCATCCTGTTATAAGATGCCTTGATCGAGCTCTTGTCGTTGACGGCATATCTCAATGAAAACCTTGGCTCCACATTGATATACGTTTTGATATTCTCAAATGAGCCGTAGTGCAAGGTGTCAATTCGGGTGATGGTCACATTGTCTGTTGGGTCAGCATACACCGGGATGTCAGCCTTACCAATGTTTTGGAATATTGACAATCGTGCGCCATAGCTAATGTTTATCTTATCGCTGAGCTTTTGCTGGTTGTCAACGTAGAGTGCATGGTCAAGCGCAAATTGCTTGTCCATTCTCACAGTTTCGTAGATGGAATTTTCACTATTAGGTGATATAACGCCTGGTTGAAATCTCCTGTAGCTTATCTGATATCCAAAACTCAGTTCATTCTCCGGAGTGATAAAATAAGTTAGATCGTTGTTGATGCTGAACTGTTGTACACGCGACTTCCAGACAAATCCCTGGAGTGGATCATCGAAGTCTAGCTTGTAATCAAAGTTGCTGGCGATAAATGTGGTGTTGGAGAACAACCGGTCGCTGAAAAGGTGGTTCCATCTGAAAGTACCTGTTGCATTACCCCATCCGAACCCGAGATTCTGATCGAGATTAAATTCGTCACGACCTGCGTAAAAGGCGAGATAGTAACGATTTTTGTTATCCGGCTTCCAATTGAACTTAGTGTTCACATCGTAAAAGGAAACCGTGTTGTCTTTGCCGGCAGCTTTCAGAAATAAATCAGCATACGATCTCCTTCCCGAAACGATGAATGAACTCTTGTCCTTACGAAGAGGTCCCTCCACCATCAAGCGGCTGGCGAGTGATCCGATACCTCCGCTACCTGCCAAATGCTGGTTATTTCCGTCTTTAGTTCTTACTTCGAGTATCGAACTCAACCTTCCGCCAAATCGGCTGGGAATACCCCCGCGATAGAGTTCCGATTCCTTGATCACATCAGCATTGAATACCGAGAACAATCCGAACAAGTGAGATGGGTCATAGATCGGTGCTTCATCGATGAGGATGAGGTTTTGATCAGCGCTACCGCCTCTCACGAAGTAACTTGACGTTCCTTCACCTGCAGAAATTACACCGGGTTGCATCTGCACATTTTTGATAATATCAACTTCTCCCATTACGGCTGGAAGTTTTCTTACCTGGTCAATATTGATCTCGCGCTTACTCATTTGCAAGCTCGTTACATTCGCATCATCCCGCTCAGCTGTCACTACAATTTCCTCCATCTCCATTACTTCTGGCGCAAGATTCATGTTGAGTTCAACGCTATTGGTTAATGTGATCTCTTTCACCTGTGTGGTAAAGCCAATGTAGCTGAACTGAAGATGATAGGTTCCTGGATTCAGGGTGAGTGAATAGAAACCGTACACGTTGGTGACGGTACCAGTCTGTAGTTCATTGACGTAAACCGTTACGCCTATAAGCTCTTCACCATTGGATTTATCCTTGATATATCCGCTGACCGTTGACTTTTGTTGGCCGAATGAAATGATGGGCACTAAAAGAGTGGCTAGTAAAAATATTCGCATTAGTTAAAATTTTGTAGCTGCATGTACGGGAGAGTGGAAGTAATGGCTAAAAAATATTTGATTTTATTTTTATGAATTGCTGTAACAAAATTCTTCCTTCCCTTAAACAGACGAAGCGAAGCGTTTTTGAGAGAATAAAAACGTACCTGAAAAAGGAATTGACGAAAGAATCGTTGGTCGATCCGATGATCGCAACGATATTATTCTCGTGTAAAGGTTACACGATTAAATCAGTCCGCTTGAATATAAATTGAATTCCATCGCACTTACTTCTTCGAAAGCATCCACCTCAAGGTCATCCCATATCTGCTCATCGAAGGCTAACGCTCGTTTACTTGTTTCACCATCAGTTGAAACGAAAAGCTCATTTCCGGTAAGGTGAACAGGGTCCACTTTTAATAGAATTTTGCCATCGCTCAACTCCTTTTTGAAATAACGGTGAACGATATTTGATTTTAGACTCATGGAAAAAGTGCGATTACCCGATCAGTTTGAAACACAACGTCTGATTTTACAGCGGCTAAAATACGAAGACGCGGAGGAGATTTTCTATACTTATGCCAGCAAGTCCGAAGCTACCCGGTTTGTCTCTTGGCCAACACATCGTAAAGTAGCGGATACGCAACGATATCTTTCATCTGCAATCACAGCCTGGCGATCTGCCAAAGAGTTTAACTTCTCGATTCGCCTGAAAAATGAGAATAGAATGGTGGGAGCAATAGGCGCGGTTAACGACAATGGCAAAATCCAGATTGGATATGTTATTAGCCCAGCCTCATGGAATCAAGGTTTTGCAACAGAGGCTTGTCAGGCTCTATTGGAGCAACTAATGAGCCTTCCTTTCGTATTCAAAATCTGGACTTTTGTCGATGCCGAAAACATGGCTTCTTTGGCTGTATTAAAGAAGTGTGGGCTGGTAGAGGAGGCGCGACTAAGTCTTTGGCATAGATTTGTAAATCAGAATAACCGACCCAAAGACTGTATCTTGTTTGACTTCCCGCTAAAAGGTAAATGAACCTATCCGAGAAACTATACGATGAGTTTGAAAGCGAGCTAGCCAAAAGCGAACTACAGAGGGCTATGCTACTGGTGGGAGTGTTTACGGTGGGCATTCTGGTAATGACCTTGAACTATTTCATTCTTGACGACTCTGTGATCAGGTTTTATGGCGGTGATTCGGCATACTTCTTTGGTATGGGCTGGATACTAATATTCGTGCTGTACGAGGTGTTGATGGTGTGGTTGATAAGAAAGTTTACTTCTCGAGGCAAAAAGATTAGCACTCGATTTAAAGTAGTGCAAACTACAATAGAGATAACCTATATGGGTTTGTTGATCCTTTACCTGGTGGATATTAAAAATATCTATCAGTTTATTGACTCTCCCATACAGTTCATCTATTTCTTCTTTATCATCCTATCCATACTTCACCTTGACTATCGGTTAAGTTTGCTCGCGGGAGCGTTGGCTGCGTTTCAGTTTGGAGGAATAATTTATTACGCTTACAACCTTGCAGGGATTCCCGTTCGTTACATGCCTTCTCTTCCTGAAAATGGATTTTACCTGAGGTGCGTGATGTACCTGTTTGCCGCAGCAATGGCGGCCTTTGTGGCGGAAGAAGTAAAGCGAAGACTACGCTCATCGCTGGAGTTCAAATTTCAAAAAAGTGAAATCGAGGTTCACCTGGGTCAACAGGTCTCAAGGGAGATTCTGGCTACCCTCACGCAGGAAGGAGGAAAACCGAAAAGGCTACATGCTACTGTGCTCGCACTCGACATCAGGGGGTTTACCAAATTTGCTGAGGGCCGCAGTCCGGACGAAATCCTTGACTTCCAAAATAAGTTCTTTGGCCCTGTTCTCGAAATCATTAATCAGCACCGCGGAGTTGTAAACCAAATCTTAGGAGATGGCGTCATGGCAACTTTTGGTGCGCCCAGCCCCAACCCACTACATGCCGACATGGCTTTTCAGGCATCTCTGGCAATCATTAAAAAAGTGAAGGACTTAAGTGTTTCAGGGGTTATACCGGAAACAAAAGTGGGTATGGGTATTCACTCGGGCGAAGTAATCACGGGCAACATTGGCAACGAAAGCAGGAAACAGTATTCAATAAGCGGGAAGGCCGTGATCATAGCGTTTCGCGTTGAGCAACTCAATAAGGATTTTGGATCTGAGTTGCTAATCACCGAAGAAGTAAGAAGGAGTGTGGTGTTGGGAAATATTTCAACACAATCGATGGGGCCAGTTTCCCTAAAAGGATTGGAGAATCAAGTAGAAGTACACAAAGTGAGTTGATCTAGTAATAGAACATCAGCATCGCGATCATGAACGCGAGGATGGACGCCACGAACCCAAACATGAAGATGCTGTAGGAGATTCGAAGCAGTTTATACTTCCTCGCCAACACCTTTCCGTTGAAGTAGATGTCTTTGATGATGCTACCATAAAGGAAATCAGAGTCTTTCATCATCTCCTTTACACCCCACTCGTAGTTGTCGAGTTGCATGCCGTGAAAGTTGCCAAAGAAGAGCAGGTTGGTTTTCTTTTGCTTAATGTCTTCAGTGGTGAATTTTCCAGAAGAGATGTTGGGCCTGGTGGCCAACACGGCATAAACGATGGTAAGCAAGCAGGAGAACACCAACATAACGGTGGGTATCAGCAAGTCCGGGAACTCTTCCAGTTTTCTAAACAACACCGACACGATAACCGAAAGAATAATGGCATTGATCGACACCATAATGTTAGCCTTTGAATCGGCCATCTCACTGAGCGTGATGTGATTTTGCGAGGTGATGCGAAACATCGTTTCAATGCCGCGTTCCGGTTTAGATCCTTTGTCCATCTTGCGTTGGAGTTTTTCCAGATCCTTCTCCAACTGTTTCACATATCCTTTATCAAATTCAGGATTTAGTCTCTTCCTGAGTTTCTTGATGTTCTTTCGTTTTTTTTCTTCCAGTACTTCTTTCCCGTAAGGAGTGAAATATCTGTGGCCCTCAAGGAACTGAAGATTGAAATTAATCCACTCTTCATCCGAAAATTTCTTATCCTTGGTCTGAGCCATCTCCTCTCGCAACTTGGAACTTACCTCAAACAAGTCACCATTGGCCAGGTGGGAGAGATCTGCATCGCATAAAACTTCCCCAACAAGGTCTTTGGGGTTTTGAGGCATCATTGTCGCCTGAATGGCATCGTTCACAGCTTTGATTTTCGTTTCCGATGCGCCCCATTCCCTCAATAATTTCTCTGCTGCCTCTGCTGAGTAGCGCTCGTGTGATTCACATCCTTGCACATATCCGGTGTCGTGAATCCAGGCTGCAATCAATGCGGTTTCCATTTGGTCATCGGTCAATCCCGATTTGGCCCCAATTTCGGTCACCGCATCTGCCACTTGCTGGGTATGCCGGATGTTATGATAAGCAAACTTATCCGGCAGATCCTTTAAAACGGCCTCCGCGTATCTTTTGGACTTATCAAGTAAATTCGAATTCATTGCAATTTTAGGCGCCTAAAACTATCAAAATTTCACAAGATTTGTAGCTGCCAAAAAAGTGATGTGCCTCATTTGAGGAAAGGAACGAACTAAATGGCTGCATATTTTATTTAATTGGGAATGAAGTTTTTTATCTGGCTTTTGGCGATAGTGTTGATATCCATCAATTGCATTGCCCAATCCCCTAATAAGGACATTTTTTATTTGTACCTGATTGGTGATGCCGGAGAGCCGACAGTTTCAAACGTACAATACAGGAAAATAATTCAATCCCAACTCGCGCAAAATCCAGGTGTTTCTTCAGCTGTAGTATACCTGGGTGACAATGTATATCCTCGTGGACTTGCAGATGAAGATCACAAATTACGGTCAGAAGGAGAGGAAATATTAAGATCACAGATCGACAACGTTAAGGGTGTTGATAATATCTACTTTGTCCCCGGGAATCACGATTGGAAAAGAGGAAGAGTTGATGGATTGGAAGTATTATCAAACCAGGAATCATTCATCGACTCACTTAACAACACGGCAATTCAATTCTTACCACAGGGGGGATGTCCCGGTCCGGTAGAAGTCGCCTTGAGTGATCAGCTTGTACTGGTAATCATTGACTCCCAGTGGTGGCTTCATCCCTGGAGTAAACCTTTAGGTGAGGAAAGTGATTGTGAGTTCAAATCATCAACGGATGTGATCGCGGGACTGGAGGAGATACTACAAAGAAATGAAGGTAGACAGGTCGTAGTGGCTGCTCATCACCCCCTTTACACCTATGGGGAGCATGGCGGAACTTCACGATTGAAAGAACATATTTTTCCTTTGACAGCTGTTGAAAAAAGTCTTTACATACCACTTCCGGTTTTAGGATCAATCTACCCTTTGTATCGCAAAATATTTGGCAGTGTTCAGGATATTTCACATCCTGCCTATCGCGAGTTTAGAACATCAGTTGAGAACGTTCTTAAAAATTATCCGGGGGCAATCTTCGCGGCTGGACATGAACATTCCTTGCAATATATTTCAAAGGACAGTGTACACTATGTAGTCAGTGGTTCAGGATCGAAACACACCTACGTTAAGCAGAAAGGGTATTCAAAATTTGCTGAAGACCAGTTAGGCTTTGCGCGTGTTGCCATTCAGGCAGACAATCAGGTGCGGATTGAATTTTACACGGAATCAAATGCAGATGCCGTCCATCAGGTAAATTTTGAGATAACAAAACCTGCGAACTCTGATCAGGTGGCAACGTCAGAAAGCGGAACTGTTATTAAGAATGCAAGCAATCAATATGCTGCCTCTGCAAAAAAGATGAAATGGCTGGGTGAAAACTACAGGGATGTGTGGGCAGAAAAAATCGAAGTGCCCGTTTTTGATTTTGAAAATGAAAACGGTGAGTTGAAAATTTTAAAGCAGGGAGGCGGTCAGCAAACGCTTTCGCTGCGTCTTGAAGATCCGAAAGGGCATCAATTCACTTTACGCTCGATAGAAAAATTTCCAGAGAAAGCGATCCCGGAAGCATTTCGCGAAACGTTTGCGAAAGATTTAGTGCAAGATCAGATTTCTGCTTCACATCCTTACGCGGCCACTGTCATTCCTCCGCTAGCTGATGCAGCGGGGATTTATCACACAAACCCCAAAGTGGTTTGGCTACCTGATGACCCAAGATTGGGCAACTACAGAAAAACGTTTGCCAACCGGCTCATGCTGTACGAAGAGAGACCTGAGGGAAAAGCGAAGGAAATGGATTTTTTTGGAAATGCTGATGACATAGAAAGTACTTTTAAGGTGATTGATAAACTGGCAAAAGATAACGACAATCAAGTTGACCAACGTTTTGTGCTGCGCTCTCGTTTGTTTGATTTGTGGATTGGTGACTGGGACCGCCACGATGATCAATGGAGATGGGCAGAGTTTGACAAAAAGAAAGGTAAACTTTATCGCCCCATCCCTCGCGACCGCGATCAGGCCTTCTTTGTAAATGAAGGAAGAATACCGAGGATGTTCAGTAAGCGGTGGGCATTACCAAAACTGCAAGGCTTTGACTACGAACTGGACTGGCCGGCTGGCTTTATGTTCAATGCACGCTATTTCGACAGAAGTTTTCTCACCGGGTTGAGTGAACAAGATTGGATTGATGTAGCCGATAGCCTGACCCATGCCCTCACCGATGAAGCTATTGAGAATGCGATACACCAGTGGCCCAAACCCATATTTGATTTACACGGTGAAGGAGTCATTAAAAAACTGAAGGCGAGGCGAGCCAATTTGAAAAATTATGCCCTTGACCATTATAGATTTTTGGCGAGAGAAGTGACAATATTGGGCTCCGACAAACATGAACGCTTTGAGGTCGAGTATTTGCAAGATGGATCTGTTAAAGTGGAGATGTTTAAAACATCGAAGGAGGGAGAGAAGCAGAAGAAACTTTACGAAAGAATTTTTAAGGATAACGAGACTAATGAGCTTCGCTTGCAGGGCATGGACGGGCATGACAATTTTGCATTCACAGGCGACAACAAAACATCTATTAAAGTCCGGGTGATTGGTGGCAAAGGAGAAGACCATCTGGTATCTGAAGCGCGTGAAAAGCCAATTGTGTATGACAAGACCGGAGGGTTGATAGTGGAAGCGAAAAGTAAGATTCGTGATCGAAGATCTGATACCAAGCTGGTGAATGAATACAATCGCAGAGAATTCAAATACAACTTGCTTGCGCCATTGATTTTTGGAAACTATAATGTGGACGATGGAATTTTTCTTGGAGGTGGATTTCTGGCAACCACACATGGTTTTAGAAAAGACCCGTTCAAGTCGCGTCACCTTTTCTTAGGAAGCTACGCAATCATCACCAGCTCTTTCAACTTTAATTACAAAGGAGTGTTCACTCACCTTGTCGGTAAATGGAATGGAGAAATTGATCTGGATGTCAAGTCACCAAATTTCGTGAACAATTTCTTTGGCCTTGGCAATGAGTCTGTTTTCGACAAGAATATAGATGAAAACCCAGCGATAGATGTAGACAATGCGATCGATTACTATCGCCTTCGGTTTAAACAATGGTCATTGGACCTTAGGTTAACCAGAAGGATTGGTGCTTACGGATTTTTAAAAGTAGGCCCCACAGTTCAGTTGGTAGAATTGGAGCGACCCGGTGAAGATCGGTTTGTGAAAGATTTTGAAACAACATTACCCGAACCCATTCTCGAAGACTATAAATACTTTACTGGCCTCTCATACAGTTGGGGAATTGACAATCGTAACAATAAGATTTTTACCACGCGTGGTTTATATTTTGAACAAACATCGCAGTGGATGAACGAATTTAATTCTACCTCCATAAACGCTGGCGACTTTGGTTTCCACATGGCATCGCTGGCACTTTACCAATCGTTTCGTTTTCCTGCACGCCTGACGTTTGCTACCCGGGTGTCCGGTGGAATAACAAGGGGAGACTACCAGATTTATCAGTCGCAAATACTGGATGGCCGTACTGAGGTGAGAGGGTTTAGAAAAACCAGGTTCTATGGCGACAGCAAGTTAGTGTTCAACAACGAAATTCGATTTAAGTTAGGTGAAATTCATTCCTACATCATGCCTGCGAATATTGGCATGCTGGCCTTCTTCGATATCGGCCGGGTTTGGTACAAAGATTCAACAGGCATTGATCCGACTTCGTCCTCCGGAACATCAAACGTGTGGCACAAAGGATTCGGAGGTGGTTTTTGGTTTACACCATACAACCTGGCGGTAGTTTCTCTCACGGCAGGTCACTCCGTGGAGGGAACGCTGGCTTACTTCAGGCTTGGCTTCTTATTCTAGTAGCAGTTGTGCTGCCATGACCAAGGAGAGTCTCAAATAATTCGATCTAATTAAGTGCGGGTTGTGGTTCCAACAATTCACCAAGGTTCACTTTATTGGCTAACTTCTCTTCTAACATTCGTGCGAATGCCATGAGGTAGATTTCTACATCCCCCTTCCTGTTTTGTTTTAGGTTCCGTTCGTTGATTGGTAGTTGCCGCAAAACCTGCGGATCAGAAAGACGCTCAAGATGTTTAAGGTCGTCAATATCAAAACCAAAATTCAGCAAGTCTGAGATAAGGTCGTCCATTCTCAGGCCGCTGGTGGGGCAGTAGTCGTTAAGTTGTTCATTCCAGTCACCGTGTCCCTCCATGGCAAAACTGTGAATTTCCCTTTTGCTCAAACTTGTTACTTCTTGCGCGAGGAACCCGCAGTTGCAGGCGCCCATGTGCCCCCATTGATAATCTCCGCTTTTCCTGATTTTATCTGCCGTTTTACGGATTGCTTCAATGATTTCTGGTGTCGGTCTGGCCATATCCCCCAAATTTGTTGATCTAAATTTACCTCTCGAAAAACAAACCCCAAAACGTTAGTTTTGTTCCGACATCACAATTATTCAATTATGAAATACGCTTTTATCACGTTTATCTCTCTGGCCTTATTCGCATCATGTTCTACAAGCACCAACGAAGCCGTTAAAAACGAGGGTCTAGAATTATCAAACATGGATACCACCGTCCGTCCTCAAGATGATATTTTTCGGTTTGCTAATGGCGCCTGGCTCGACAGAACCGTGATTCCTGGTGATAAAGGTTCGTGGGGCAGTGGCAACGAGGTCTTTGAACACAACAACGAAGTATTGCTCGATCTGCTGAAAACAGCGGCTTCCAATCCTGAGTATGTTGAAGGATCTGACCAGCGCAAGGCATCGGATTTTTACAGCATCGGCATGGACTCTCTTTTGGCAGAAAAAGTTGGAGTGTCAGTCCTCGAACCCACGTTCAAAAAAATCTCGGATATAAAAAATAGCAAATCGCTTACAGCTTACCTCGCGGATCAGGAGTCGGAAGGTGGAGGTGCCTTCTTTGGTTTGTTTATCATTCCCGATTTAAAACAAGCCGATAAGGTGGCCGCCTACTTTGGCTCTGGCGGGCTCGGCCTCCCGGAGCGGGACTACTACCTGAAAACAGACGAGAAGTCGAAAGAGACGAGAGACGAATACGTGAAACATGTAAGTAGCATGTTACAACTTACAGGAGAATCATTGGAACAGGCTAACAAGCATGCCAACCAGATTTTGGCTTTGGAGACAAAACTTGCTTCTGCTACACTCACCAAGGAAGAGAGCAGAGACCCTTCAAAACAGTATCACAAAAGATCGGTGACAGATCTTGCCCAAATGGTGCCTGCCATCGATTGGAATTCTTACTTGAATACTTTGGGCATCACTGAAGACACGTTGATCGTAACTGAACCGAAGTTCATGACGGAATGCCAACAAATATTTTCTTCAGGCAAATGGGATGAAATTCAAACGTACCTCAAATGGTCTGCTTTAAACGGAGCTGCGCCATTCCTAAACCATGCAGTTGTTCAGGAGTCTTTTGACTTCAAGGGGAAATACCTGAATGGGGTGGAACAAATGAGACCACGGTGGAAAAGAGTGATGAGCACTACAGACAATTTTTTAGGAGAGGCCATTGGACAATTATATGTTGACAAAGTGTTTCCGCCTGAGGCGAAAGCGAAAGCGTTGGAAATGGTTGAAAACATCAAGTTGGCAATGGCAGATCGTATCAAGCAATTGGAGTGGATGTCTGACTCTACCAAACAAATGGCACTTAACAAGCTGAGTAGGATCAGTGTTAAGGTCGGATACCCGGATGAGTGGAAGAGCTACGCTGGGCTTCAGATCGAAAAGTCACCGGAGAAATCATCTTATTATCAGAATGCTGTCAACGCGTCACGCTTTCAAGTGCGGCAAGCAATTAACAAACTTGGAAAGCCGGTAAACAAAAGAGAATGGCAAATGACCCCTCAAACGGTGAATGCGTACTACAATCCTTTGTTCAATGAGATTGTGTTTCCTGCAGGGATACTGCAGCCACCATTTTATAATTACAAAGCAGACGAAGCGGTAAACTACGGGGGCATTGGCGCTGTCATTGGCCACGAGATTTCACACGGCTTTGACGATTCAGGCAGCCGTTTCGATGCAGATGGAAACCTGAAAAACTGGTGGGGAGAGGAAGACCTGGAGAAGTTTAAAGGCAAGGGGAAAGCGTTGGCAGATCAATACAGCAACTATGAGCCATTGGAAGGGCAACATCTTCAGGGGGAGTTCACACTGGGTGAAAACATCGGTGACCTTGGTGGCGTGATCATCGCTTATGAAGGTCTTCAAAGATACCTCAGAGAAAATGGAAGTCCGGGGCTCATTGACGGATATACGCCTGAGCAACGATTCTTTCTTTCATGGGCTACGATCTGGCGTACGAAATATCGCGATGAATACCTGAGAACCTTGATTAACACCGATCCTCATTCGCCCAATCAATACCGGGCCAGTGTGCCCCTCACCAATGTCGATCAGTTTTATAAAGCTTTTGACGTGAAAGAAGGTGACAAGCTTTATCGAAGTGAATCGGATAGGGTAAAGATTTGGTAGAAGTAGTCTAAAGTGTTCAATTGGGTTTGTAAAAATCAAACCCTTTACTATTATTGCTGCTCGAATTGACCAATTTTATGGGAAGAGGAGACAAAAAATCAAGGAAAGGTAAAATCTGGAAAGGCTCTTACGGCAACACCAGAAGACGTAAGTCAAAGACTACAGGTGCAGTTCCGGTAAGCAAAGCTGAAGGTGCGGAAACCAAGCCTAAAGCAAAAAAGGCACCTAAGAAAAGAGCGAAAGCGGAATAATGAAATTGAATTACAACATAGCATGGTGGTGGCATACTCCTGAAATCGGGGATAGGCTTGCTATGCTTTAGTTGAATTAAGGAATACTGAATAGAGCCCGCCCCGATACATCGGGGCGGGCTTTTTGTTTTTATGGCATTGTGAATATGAAGAAGATTAAAATTTTTACCCGGTCGCGTAAGCTGTTGGCCGACACACTGACACCAGTCAACATCTACTTGAAACTACGGGATCAGTATGCGGGAAGTATTTTGTTGGAAAGCTCAGACTACCACGGTCAGGAAAATAGCCTGTCTCTGATTTGCTGCCAGCCGATGGCATCCTTCGAGGTCAATGACTTTGTTTTGAAGGTGAGCTACCCTGATGGATCAAACACAAAGGAGGACATTTCAGGTGCTGGAGATGTCATCACTAAATTAAATGACTTTAGAAGTGAATTTGATGCGACACCCGCCCAATCCAAATACGTGTCCGGTGGTTTGTTTGGATACATGGCCTATGATGCCGTTCGATATTTCGAGGATGTGTCGATTGACAGAAGAGAACGTTTGGTTCCGGAGGTGTTATACAAGGTATTTAAGTATGTAATTGTGGTTGATCATTTCTCGAACTCCCTTACACTTTTCGAGAATGCAACAAGTGAAGATGAACCCTGTCAACTGGATCAGCTTCAACAACTGATTTTTAGTAATCGGTTTTCAACCTTTCGCTTCAGCACCGCTGGGAATGAATCTTCAGATTTAACAGACGAAGAATTTAAGCAATTGGTTGGCGCTGGTATTGATCATTGCAAACGCGGTGATGTTTTTCAGATTGTACTGTCTAGAAGATTTACTACTTCTTTCCACGGTGATGAGTTCAACGTTTATCGTGCCCTTCGCTCTATCAACCCATCGCCCTACCTGTTCTATTTCGATTTCGGCAGTTTCAAAATATTTGGTTCCAGTCCCGAAGCACAGCTTCAGGTGAAGGGCCAAGAGGCTTCCATCTTCCCTATCGCTGGCACATTCAAGAGAACTGGCGATGACAAAGAGGATGCGGTACTGGCGGAAAAACTATCAAGGGATGAGAAAGAGAATGCAGAACATGTAATGCTGGTGGATCTTGCGCGCAACGACCTTAGTCGCAATGCTGGCGAGGTCACAGTGGAGGTATTCAAGGAGATTCAATATTACAGTCACGTGATTCACCTCGTGTCAAAGGTGACAGGTAAGCTCACCAATGGCTCTCCTTTGAAGGTGGTGGCCGATACCTTTCCTGCAGGCACCTTGTCGGGAGCACCCAAGCACAAGGCACTCACCTTGATTGAGAAATACGAGAAAGTAAACCGCAACTTCTACGGTGGAGCGATCGGCTTTATGGGGTTCAACGGGGATTTCAACCATGCCATCATGATTCGAACTTTTCTCAGCAAGGCAAATAAGTTGATCACACAGGCGGGAGCTGGTGTAGTTGCCAAATCGAAACCCGAGAGCGAGCTACAGGAAGTAAATAATAAACTGGAGGCCTTGAGAAGAGCATTGCGAATGGCAGAGGAACTTTAAGAGAGACACATGAAAATTTTGATTCTGGACAACTACGATTCATTCACCCACAACCTGGCGTATCTCCTCACTGAGTTGGGGCACAAGCCCTCGGTTATTCGTAATGATAAGTTGTGCGTAGAGGAGGTTGCCGCGTTTGATAAGATATTGTTATCACCAGGTCCCGGTGTACCCGATGAGGCTGGGATTACCAAGCAGGTCATTCGCGAACTCGGACCAGAGAAAAGTATCCTTGGCGTGTGCCTCGGGCATCAGGCGATCGCTGAGGTCTACAACGCGTCCATTTTCAACATGAGTGAGGTACTTCATGGCGTCACTTCAGTTGTCAATGTAGTGGACGAGGGTGAAAGACTGTTTGTTGACGTGCCGAACAAATTGAAGGCATGTCACTATCACTCATGGGCTGTGGATCCTGGCACGATAAACGGAGTGTTGAAAGTGACTGCCGTCAATGATCAGGGGTTGGTGATGGCTATTTCACATAAGCGTTTCGATGTGAAAGGAGTGCAGTTTCATCCGGAGTCGATTTTGACAGAACATGGAAAACAGATTTTGAAAAATTGGATAAGCATTTAAGTAATGAAGGAGATATTAAATGATCTGGTCGGTTATCGGTCGCTCGACAAGGCAACGGCAAAAGGTGTGCTCATTGATCTGGCTTCGGGAAAGTACAATGCAAGTCAGATGAGCGCATTCATTACTATTTACATGATGAGAGCCATCACCATTGAAGAGCTTGAAGGTTTCCGGGATGCGATGCTGGAACTGTGCATTCCCCTGGAAACGACACTTCCTGTAATCGATGTGTGCGGTACAGGCGGTGATGGAAAAAATACTTTTAATATTTCTACGCTGTCTTCTTTTGTGGTGGCTGCGGCTGGCCAGCCTGTAGCGAAACATGGCAACTACGGAGTCTCATCGGTTAGTGGTTCGTCCAACATGATGGAGTACTTTGGTTTCACCTTTTCAAACGACAAAGAGAAGCTGAAGGGTGAGCTTGACAGGGCAGGTCTTTGTTTTATGCATGCTCCGCTATTTCACCCTGCGATGAAGAACGTGGCGCCAATTCGAAAGGAGCTTGGCGTGAAGACGTTTTTTAATATGCTGGGGCCGATGGTCAACCCCGCCTTTCCTCCAAATCAATTGGTAGGCGTTTTTAGCCTTGAACTTGCACGACAATATGGATATCTCTACCAGCAGTCAGGAAAGAAATTTATCATCATACATGACCTGAATGGTTATGACGAAATATCATTGACGGGTCCGTTTAAAATCTATACCGATGAGGGTGAAGATCAGTTGACACCAGCGGACCTCGGGCTGCCGCAAGTCTTGGCAGCAGACATCAGCGGAGGTGAGACCGTTGAAGAGGCCGCGGATATTTTTCAGAAGATTTTGACTGGAGATGGATCTGATGCGCAGAATGCGGTAGTAATAGCTAATGCTGGGATGGCTTTGCACTGTGCCGATCGATCACTTGGATTGGCCGGCTCTATTGAAAAGGCGCGTAAGACTCTTGAGTCTGGCGCAGCACTGACATGTTTCAAAAATTTAATGGGGAAGTAAATGGATAAGCTGACTGAGATCATCAATCACAAGAAACGTGAGGTAGAAACGCGAAAGGAACTCTATCCGGTTCGGTTATTGGAGCAAAGTATCTTCTTTCCCACAAAGAGCCTTTCCTTGAAACACTACATCAAGCGTGAGGATAAATCTGGAATCATTGCTGAGATAAAAAGAAAATCGCCATCCAAAGGCGATATCAATCCTTACGTTTCAGTTGAGCGAACTTCCATCGGATACATGCAGGCGGGCGCATCCGCATTGTCAATTTTAACAGATAAGGAATTCTTTGGAGGAAGCAACGATGACCTGGTAGTAGCGAGACGATTTAATTTCTGTCCCATCCTTAGAAAGGAGTTTATAATTGATGAATATCAAATAGTTGAATCAAAGTCGATAGGGGCAGATGCAATTTTGCTGATAGCTGCCGTATTAAATGAGAACGAACTTCAAGTGCTAACTCAATTCGCGCATTCAATTCAACTGGAGGTACTCATCGAAATCCATGACGAATCGGAATTGGATCGCTGTGTAAAAGCCGGTTCCGATTTGGTAGGAGTTAATAACAGAAACCTTCGAACATTCGAGGTCGACCTGAACCAAAGTATCCGGCTTGCAGAAAAACTGCCCAATGACGCTGTGAAAATTGCAGAAAGCGGAATTGATTCAGCTGCGACTGCGGCCTATCTCCGACAAAATGGATTTGATGGGTTTTTAATCGGTGAAAGGTTTATGAAAACAGCCCGGCCAGAAATAGCAGCAGGAGAATTTATCAAGGAACTCAACAGATTGGAAATGAAACCGAAGTCCAATGTCGCGATTAAAGCTTAAGGTTTGTGGTATGCGTGAAGCAACCAACATATTGGACATCGGCAATATGCAGCCTGACTTTATGGGATTTATTTTCTATAATAAATCTCCTCGGTTCGTGGGTGCCGACTTCGCCATGCCAGGGTTACTTGATAAGAACGTGAAGCGAGTAGGGGTTTTTGTGAATACCGATGTTAGCGACATAATATCGACTATTGGCAAACACAAGCTTGATATGGTTCAATTGCATGGAGATGAATCAACAGAGTTGTGTCAAAAAGTCAAGTCACAAGCGGAGGTGATCAAAGTCTTCTCAATAGATGACACATTTAACTTTAATGTAGTCAAGCCATATGAGGCTGTCGTAGACTATTTTTTGTTTGATACCAAGGGGCCGCAACGCGGAGGCAACGGAGTGGCTTTTGACTGGCGGGCACTTAGGAATTACAAAGGTGATGTTCCATTCTTTTTGAGCGGAGGCATTAACAGCAACAATGCAGCATTCATAAACGAGATAAATCATCCGCGTTTGTTTGCTATTGATGTCAATAGTGGCATAGAAATTAGGCCGGGGTTGAAAGACCCAAGTAAATTCAATGAATTGAATAAGATAATCAAATCAATATGAAATACCAGGTAGACGAAAGAGGATACTACGGGCAATTTGGTGGAGCCTTTATCCCTGAAATGTTGTATCCCAACGTTGAAGAGTTGAGAAGCAGGTACCTTGATATTATTTCTGGAGATGACTTCAAAGGAGAATTTCATAATCTGCTAAAGACCTATGTGGGTAGACCTACACCACTGTATTTTGCTTCACGCCTTTCGGAAAGGTATAATTCTAAGATTTATCTGAAGAGAGAAGATCTGTGTCATACAGGTGCTCACAAAGTAAACAATACAGTCGGCCAGATCATTTTGGCCAAACATCTCGGCAAACAAAAAATTATAGCAGAGACTGGCGCTGGTCAGCACGGTGTGGCTACTGCGACTGTTTGTGCACTTATGGGCTTGGAGTGTGTCGTGTACATGGGCAAGTTGGACATGGAGCGCCAGCGACCTAATGTAGAACGAATGAGAATATTAGGAGCAACGGTGGTACCCGCAGAGAGTGGCAATATGACACTGAAAGATGCAACCAACGAAGCGATGCGGCATTGGATCAACCATCCTTCAGATACCCACTATATAATAGGTTCTGTGGTCGGACCTCATCCGTATCCCGACATGGTGGCGCGGTTTCAATCAGTGATCAGCGATGAAATAAAAAAGCAGTTGTCATCTGAGATAGGTAATCCATATCCTGATTATGTGGTGGCATGTGTTGGCGGTGGCAGCAATGCAGCAGGAGCTTTTTACCATTATGTAGAAGATGAACATGTTAATCTGATTGGAGTTGAGGCGGCAGGGAAGGGCGTAAATACCGGTGAATCAGCGGCTACGACCGCACTTGGAAAACCAGGAGTACTTCATGGTAGTAAAACGTTACTAATGCAGACAGATGACGGTCAAGTGATAGAACCTTATTCAATTTCGGCAGGATTAGACTACCCTGGTATTGGCCCCTGGCATGCTCATTTGTTTGAAACAGGCAGGTGCACATTCTTAAATGCTACAGATGATGAAGCTATGGAGGCCGGAGTGCTGCTGAGTCGCCTGGAAGGAATTATTCCGGCCATCGAGTCTGCGCATGCTATCGCTGCACTGCAAAAGATGGACTTGAGTGAGGAAGATGTAGTAGTAGTCAATCTCAGCGGGCGAGGCGACAAGGATTTGGAAACGTATATTCGATGGGGTAAATACTAATTCAGTATGAATTATAAATTGATCAAAAACCAAATGGCTTCAAGAAATCTTTTGATAGGATTGCTTTTTTGTTTTGCATGTTCCGCAAAAAAGGAAAATACGCTGGATGTTGTCGCGTATAAAGCTGATATCGAAAAATGGCATGCAGAAAGAGTTGAAGACGATCTGAAAGGACCTCACGGTTGGCTGAATCTGGCGGGCCTTTTCTGGCTCAATGAGGGATTCAATACTTTTGGAAGTGGTGACTCCAACGACATTGTCTTCCCTAAAGGTAAGATTGATGAACAGGCTGGGACGTTTGTAGTGCAGAATGGTGAAGTGACCTTACAGGCTCAACCCGGTGTCGAAATCAAAATCGATACGACTTTGGTTTCGAATCAGGTCATCTATGCTGAGGAAATGGAACGTGCTCCGGTGCTGAAGCACGGCACCTTGGAATGGCTGGTGATCAGCCGTGGAGGAAAGTTGGCCGTTCGCCTCCGTGATCTTGATAGTGATGCAGTAAGAAATTTTCACGGGGTAGAGAGATATCCAATTGATCCAGCATGGAGAATAGAAGGGAAGTTTCAGAAGTATGAAGAGTCAAAGACAATTGACATTACGAACATTCTGGGACAAACTTATCCCCAACCCAATCCGGGACTTCTCATTTTCAATATTGATGACAAAGAGTTTCGCCTGGATGCATTGTCCGAAGGTGGACCGGAGTACTTTATCATTTTTGGAGATCAAACCAATGAACATGAAACCTATCCTTCCGGAAGGTACATGTATGTAGAGCCCGAAGATGAAAATGGGCATGTGATAATTGACTTCAACAAGTCATACAATCCGCCCTGTGCATTTACAGAGTTCGCCACCTGTCCATTGCCACCAAAGCAAAATGTCTTGGATGTTGCGATCACGGCAGGAGAGAAAAACTTTGGAGATCACTAATATGGTAACTACAGAAAACAGACTTACAAAGGCATTAACAGGAAAGCGCGACCTTCTTGCTGTGTACTACACAGCTGGCTTTCCCACTTTGAATGACACCATAACGATTGGTGAGTCATTGGCAGAAAATGGAGTAGACATTATTGAGGTTGGAATTCCGTTCTCTGACCCGGTT
>JBFWZR010000046.1:0-31110 GCA_050185175.1 Cyclobacteriaceae bacterium | reverse complement strand
CAATTTTTTTTAAGTCCTCTTCACCGGAGAGATCATACTCCTGCACCTTAAAAGTTTGTTCGAGCGAACCCGATTCTATTTTAATAAGGTACCGGTTGTTCCAATGAAAAAAAGTGATGTTGCACTTCGGGTGTACAAGATTTCCAATGACTCTCATGGGCTAAATGGCTGGCGTTTGGTTACCAAAAACTGGCTTAACAGAATTTCTTTATAACTGTTAAATAAAAAAGGACGCGATTATATAAAAAACGAGGCGATTTCATCGTTTATAGGGGGACAAGTTGCGGTATTTTGCGATGGCCGCAACCCATTCTCCGGCTTTATTGTTGTAAATTTATTGCGATTTTGATTTCATGCGTGTGTCGATCAGGAATTCTGTTTTAACCCCTCTTTTGTTCGTCTTTGCCTCCCTGATTTCCTTTTCAGGTAAGGCTACGCACTTGCGTGCCGGTGAGATTACGATGGAGCGCCTAAGCTGTACTGGCCTCACTTTTAAGATTACTATTACCGTTTATACCAACACGGGTTCGGATATTAAGTTTGGAGAAGGCTTGCTTGATTTTGGAGATGGGAGTGAGCCTCACCGCACACCCATAGTTGAAAACACATTGCGGCCAGACCTGGGCCCTGGCGTTGCGATCGTTACGTATTCCATTAATCACACTTTTGCCGGACCAGGAAAGTATGTGGTGAGTTATCTCGAGCCTAATCGAAATGCAGGCATCCTCAATATGATCAACTCGGTGGAGACCACATTTTATATCGAGACAGCAATTAACATCGATCCGATTCTTGGTTGCAGCAATACACCTAAGCTTCTTGTGCCCCCAATTGACAAGGCCTGCACGGGTGCCGCATGGTTTCACAACCCAGGTGCTTTCGATCCTGATGGTGACAGTGTGTCCTTCGAATTTGCAATTCCTAAAAAAGAGAAAGGTCAATTCGTAAACGGCTATCGCGATCCCAATGCGCAGGAGTTTTATGGAGGAGTTGGGATTAACTACGGAACGGCCAACGAGAATCAGGATGGGCCGCCTACGTTTGAGATCGACTCAAGAACAGGAACCATCACATGGGATGCACCCGGTTCACCTGGAGAATACAACATAGCGTTCCTGATCAAAGAGTGGCGCAAGATTCAAGGGACTTGGGTTCAGTTGGGCTACGTGACCCGTGATATGCAGATCATCGTTGAGGACTGTGACAATCAAAGACCAGAACTTGATGTGCCTGCTGATATTTGTGTGGAAGCAGGGACCATAATTAATCAGGACATCTTCGGATCTGATCCAGATTTGGATAGTGTTAAGATCGAAGCCTTCTCTCAGATCTTTGGTATTCAACCCTCTCCGGCAACCTTCACGCCTAATCCTCCCAAATTTCAGTCAACAACCCCTCCCGATCAGGCAATCCTGAATTTTGTTTGGGAGACCATGTGTGAACACATCAAGGATCAGCCGTATCAGGTTGTATTTAAAATTTCGGATAAGTCGAAATCGGGACCCAGTCTTGCCTCGTTCAAAACCTGGAACATCAGGGTGGTAGGACCCGCACCGGTATGGGTGGATGCGCAGGTGGACTTAGGAAATAGAGCGACCGACCTTCAATGGGAGCCTTACGTCTGCGGCAACGCAGAAAGAATTGACATCTGGAGACGAGTAGATCAGTTTACATTTACTCCACCCGAATGTGTGACGGGTATGCCCGATTTCCTTGGCTACACAAAAATCGCACAAGTAGGCGCTGATGCCACCACCTACCGCGACTCCAACGGAGGCAAAGGACTTGCGCCAGGTGCATCCTACTGTTATCGTTTGGTGGCAATATTTCCGCTGCCGGGTGGAGGAGAAAGCTATGTGTCACAAGAAATTTGTATTCCACCGATCCTTGCGGATGCGCCTGTCGTTACGCAAGTAACTGTTGACCGAACCAGTACGAGTGATGGCCAGATCACAGTGAAGTGGCTGCCTCCCTTTGATGTTGATCCAGTACAATTCCCACCTCCTTATACATATGAAGTCCTGAGAGCTGAAGGCTTCACCAGTGCACTGCAAATTACCAAACCTCACCCAGGTAGACTGACGGACTTGACTTTTGTGGACACCCCTTTAAATACGGAAGAGATTGTCTACAACTATCGCATTATCGCGTTTGATGCCAACGACACTCGCGTAGATACCTCATTCACTGCTTCCTCTGTTCGATTGGAGGCAGCATCTGAATTCGAGCAGATTTCTTTGGCGTGGGCCGCTGACGTGCCGTGGAGCAATCAGACACAAGATTATCCGCGACATTTAATTTTTAGAGGACCGTCTGGTTCAACCGAAAGTCAACTGGTGTTGATCGACAGTGTAAACGTGAATGAAAGTCAGTTCAACTACACAGATGCGGGTCAGTTTCAAGATACGCCATTAGTGGATACAGAGATATACTGCTATCGCGTGATGACCCGCGGTGCCTACGGCAATCCGGAAATCGATGAGCCTTTAATTAACTTCTCGCAGATTATCTGTGCGCAACCTAACGATGACGAAGCGCCATGTACGCCTCAGCTTGAAATCATCGCGAGAGATTGCAACGAGTTTATCACGACCACTTCTTGCGACTTGCAGACATTTTCCAATACACTTCAGTGGAGAAGACCTGAAGATCCAGTTTGTCGTGCGGACATTCGCAGTTATAATATATATGTCGCCAATCGTGTAGGCGATCCCTTTGAAATTTATGCCACCAATGTGAGGGATACTTTCTTCATTGATAGCAACCTTCCATCCTTCGCGAGATGTTATAAAATTTCTGCGTTGGATAGGTCAGGGAATGAAAGTGAACTAAGCGAGGAATTTTGTTTCGACAACTGCCCGTATTACGAGTTACCCAATGTCTTCTCTCCGAATGGTGACTGCTTCAATCCGGACTTCAGTGCTTTCGGTGGAGTTGTGTTGGATGAAAATTCTTTGGACCCATGTGGATCCAAGCGCGACATCATTGATATCAGGTCCAAGTGTGCACGATTTGTGGAAAGCGTGAAATTTACGGTGCTAGACCGATGGGGTAAGGAACTCTACACATACCAATCCGGTGGTGAGCGGACGATCTATATCAATTGGGATGGGCACGATAACTCTGGGATTGAAGTACCTGGTGGTGTTTATTTCTATTCGGCAGAGGTCATCTTCGATGTGGTGGATCCATCTCAAAAGAACAAGACTTACAAAGGATGGGTGCATCTCATTCGATAAATTCAAACGTCATTCTCTTTGACGGAGTTTGTAATCTGTGTAATCATTCTGTTCAGTTTATTATCAATAGAGACAAGAGTGGCCACTTTAAGTTTGCCTCTTTGCAGTCAGCTTTTGGTCAGGAACAGTTGAGGAACTTCAGCATACCTTCCAAAGCGATGGAGAGTATTATTCTCATCAAGAGTGATCGATACTTTCAGCGCAGCAGTGCGGTGCTTGAAATTTGCCTTCATCTTGGTTCTCTCTGGCCACTCCTCTACATATTCAAGATCGTTCCATGGTTCATCAGAGATTTCTTTTATGATCTGGTGGCAAAGAATCGCTATCGTTGGTTTGGCAGACGCGATGAGTGTATGTTGCCCACGCCAGAGTTGAAAGCCAGATTCTTGGATTGAGAATCTGTTTCATTATTTTTGACTCGTTCAGCATCTAAATAAAATTTTCATCTATGAAGGCATACATCTCTCCTGGTCAGGGCGCACAGTTCGTGGGTATGGGTAAAGATCTTTACGACAACCCCTCGGTAAAAAAGACTTTCGACCAGGCTAATGAGATATTGGGTTTCAACATTACCGACATCATGTTTGCGGGAACTGCGGAAGACCTCAAACAAACCAAGGTGACCCAGCCAGCAGTGTTTCTGCATTCGGTCGCTGTTGCCTTGGCTGCGGCTGACTTCAAACCCGATATGGTGGCAGGACATTCGTTGGGAGAATTTTCTGCGTTAGTGGCCAACAAGGCGCTTTCATTTGAGGATGGATTGAGATTGGTATCACAGCGCGCGCAGGCCATGCAACGTGCCTGCGAGATAAACCCATCGACCATGGCGGCTATCCTGGGATTGGATGATAAAGTTGTTGAAGATATATGTGCCGAAATAGATGAGGTAGTGGTAGCGGCTAATTATAATTGCCCAGGACAGTTGGTGATCTCCGGTTCAATGAAAGGGATTGAAGTAGCATGTGAGAAATTAAAAGCGGCAGGGGCGAAGCGTGCGTTACCCCTACAGGTGGGCGGTGCCTTTCACTCGCCTTTGATGGAGCCGGCCAGAGAAGAACTGGCAGCTGCAATTAATGAAACGAATTTCAGTGCTCCTATTTGTCCTGTCTATCAAAACGTAAACGGACTACCCGCCACCGATGTGAGTGTGATCAAGAAAAATTTGATCGATCAACTAACAGCTCCCGTACGATGGACGCAATCTGTGCAGCGCATGGTACAGGATGGTGCTACGGATTTCATCGAGTGCGGACCAGGCAAGGTATTGCAAGGTCTGGTGAAGAAGATCGCACCTGAAGTAAACGTGTCGAGTCTGTAGTGGTATTGGATGAGACACTGAGCTAAAAGCGAAGTGTCTTCTCTGTCAATTGCGTTGTTTCTATTAGAGGATTGTTCTTGTGACCAAGGAGATGCTTCGCTGTTACTCAGCATCTCAGAGTGGTAATGAGACACTGAGCTAAAAAGCGAAGTGTCTTCCTCTGTCGATTGAGTTATCTTATTAGCAGCGTGTTCTAATGACCAAGGAGATGCTTCGCTGTCACTCAGCATCTCAGAGTGGTAATGAGACACTGAGCTAAAAAGCGAAGTGTCTTCTCTGGTTGAATGATTGATGCCTATCAGATTATTATTCTCGCTTCCAGGGACATGCTTCGTTGTTACTCAGCATCTCAGAGTGGTAATGAGACACTGAGCTAAAAAGCGAAGTGTCTTCCTCTGTCGATTGAGTTATCTTATTAGCGTGTTCTAATGGCCAAGGAGATGCTTCGTTACTCTCAGCATCTCAGGGCTTACCAAACCACTCTCACCTCCAACGGATCCGTACACTCCTCCAACAATTGTTGTATCGTCTTTCCCAATTCCGGGTGGATTACGTCTGATGCAATTTCATTGAGCGGTACGAGCGTAAACCTTCTTGAGGGGATGCCGGGGTGTGGAATGGTCAACCGGTCAGACTTCATGATTTGATCACCAAACAGAAGGATATCCAGGTCGATGATCCGTTCTCCCCATTTCACCACTCTTTTCCTGCCCATTTCCTCTTCTATTTCCAGCAATTTGGATAGCAGTGCCGCAGGGGTAAGCTCAGTCTCAATTTGTAGCACCTGGTTGAGGAAATCAGGCTGATTTTCCTTGCCCCAGGGTTTGGTCTCGTACACCTTCGATTCGCGGTTCACTTTGATGCCGGATTTTTCGAGGAACCATTGCGCTGCCGCCAGGTTCCCCTCCCTGTCACCGAGGTTGCTGCCCAGCAATATGAAAATCGGGGTCGCCATTGATCCCCAAGATAGTCAGAATGACACTTTAGCGGGAGCATTTCACACTTCCGTCTTCCGGGTGTAAGTTTGTAGTCTTAATGTGTTCAGTATGGGTTTCCTAAAGAATTTTCTCGCGTCTTGTCTTGGCGCTTTGGTGGCATTTGTCGTGTTGCTTGTAGTCGGCAGCATTGTATTTTCAATGGTCATCAACAGCGATAACAAAGTTGTCATCAGTGACAATTCAGTGCTATACCTTGATTTGAATTCTCCTATCGTGGAGCTGGCCATTGACGATCCACTGGCGGAGTTGATTCCGGGAGAAGAACCCGCGATCGGGCTATTGCAATTAAAGGACGCCATCGCTTACGCAAAAACAGATGCCAAGATAAAGGGTATCTACCTCCGCCTGAATGAACTGCAAGCGGGTATTACATCTATAAAGGAAATCAGAGAATCCCTGCTCGACTTTCGCGAATCCGGCAAGTGGGTGGTGGCCTACTCTTCAGGCTACTCAGAGGGTGCCTACTATCTGGCGACAGCTGCAGACCAGATCTATCTCAACCCGGAAGGACAAGTGGAACTCAACGGACTGTCCATCAACGTCACCTTCTTTAAGCGACTACTGGATAAGCTGGAGATCAAACCACAGGTGTTTCGTGTTGGCGATTTCAAGAGTGCCGTGGAGCCTTTTGTGAGGGAAAACATGAGCGAGGAAAACCGACTGCAACTCAATCAGATGGTGAACGGACTTTATGACGGCATGTTGAAAGATATTTCTGCAGCCCGACAAATACCGGAAGCCGATCTTGCTGCACTTGCCAAAACGATGGTGGTGCGAAAGCCTGGTGACGCTATCAAGTATAAGTTAGCCGATGGGTTGATGTTTGAAGACCAGGTGAGAGACGACTTGCGCAAGCGATTGGGGCTTGAGGAGTCGGATAAGATTGACTTTTCGAGATTTACAGAATATACGCACAGTATGGATTTCAAATCATCGCCCAACGAGATAGCGGTGATTGTGGCGGATGGAGAGATCATGCCAGGTAAAGCTGACAACGGGTTGGTGGGCTCAAACACCTTTGTGAATGAGCTGAGGCGTGCAAGAAACAACGATCGGGTGAAGGCGATTGTGATCAGGGTGAACAGCCCCGGTGGCGTGTTTCAGGCGGCCGATGACATTTGGCGTGAAGTGTCCCTTGCAACTGAGGAGAAGCCAGTCATCGCTTCGATGTCGGACTACGCAACCTCTGGCGGCTACTACCTCGCTATGGCGAGCGATACCATTGTGGCTCAGCCCACGACTGTCACAGGCTCGATTGGCATTTTCAGTGTGCTCTTCGACATGAGCCGGTTGCTGGAGAACAAACTGGGCATTACCTCTGAGGAGGTCAAGACCGGGGATGTGGGAGGATTGATAACGGTGACACGACCGCTCACCGCCATGGAGCAGGAGATATGGCAACAGCAGACCAACGATTTGTATGAGGCCTTCACACGCAAGGCTGCCGAAGGACGCAACATGTCACAAGAGGATATCAAGAAGATCGCCTCAGGTCGTGTATGGACAGGCGTGCAGGGCAAAGACAACGGACTGGTGGACGTACTGGGCGGCTACCAGGATGCGATAGAGATAGCAGCAGAAAAGGCTGGTATTGCAGCAGACTACAAAGTGAGATACTATCCACAGCCCAAAACGTTTTTGGAGAAACTGACTTCCGGATGGGAAGACCAGGTGAGTGCCAAGGCGATAGAGAAGGAGATGGGTGATTCTTATTATTTTTACCAAGGTTGGAAAAAACTCCAGCGCTACCAAGGCGTGCAGGCCAGGTTACCTTTTGAGTTGGAGATCAGATAAAAAAGTCAGATAATAAATTTCAGAAATGAAAAACTCCTGGACATTATTCGCAGTCCTGACTTTTATATCAGTAGGAAGTTTTAGCCAAACGCCTAAGGCGGACTCCCTTTACAAAGTACTTCCAGAGGAGATTGGAGACACCAGATTTCTCGTTTTGGAAGCGTTGTATTGTGAAATCGTGAATCGTGATTTGGACAAGGCTAAAGAAATAAATGACCTACGCCAGGCCGATGCGCTTCTATTGAAGGATACTTTTAAGATATGTGAGGGCTACATCGAATACGCATCGATTTACAAAAGAGAGAGTGACTACATTAAGTCGAACGAAATGCTTGATAGAGCACTGGCAATTGCCGAGAGACATCATTTTGATAAGAAACTTAAGTTTATTTATAATCTTCTACAGGCTAACTATATCAATTTAGGAAAATACGATTTGGCACTTGAATATTGTTTCAAATCGCTGGAAGCAAGAAAAGTGGAGGGTAACATGCGTGATATCAGCATTGCATATAATAACCTCGGCTATGTCTACTCTGTACTTCGAGACAAGAGAAAGGCACTTCAGTACTATAAGAAATCCGCTAGGATCAAAGAAGAGAATAAAGTGGAATGGGGCTTGGTTATAGCCTATGTAAATATTAGCCAGCTTTACAGTGAATTTTCGGATTTGGATAGTGCCAGATACTACGCAAGCTTGGCGGAAAAATATTGTGAAGGAAAGAATTGTATTCCAAAAGACCTGTGGACTATTCAAACTGCCTTGGTGGAGTTTTATTTGGCAACTGATTCACTGGCAAAAGCTGAAACGTGCATCAGTAATGCCATGGGTGTTGCAAAGGAAAAGAATCTAACAGAGGAGATATTGGATACATACGTTTACCAAGCTCAATTAGAGTTAGCAAAAGAGGACGCTGAAAAAGCCCTGTTCTATTGGAACGAGGCTTATGAATTAGCGAACGCAAGTTCGAATCAGCTTTCAATGCTGGATATCTTGGATGGTTATGTTGAGGCTTATCGAATGAAAAACGACTTTAAACAACTATCTGATTACCTTCAGCAATCAAAAGATCTAGAGAAAAAGCTTTTCAGTGGTCCTATGATTCAAAATGTGGCACAAATAGCCCTGTCACATGCAGAAAATGAAAGCAGGGAAGTCATCGGTACGCAAAGAGAACTGTTGGAATTAAAGGAGACGTCCATTCAGCAACAAAAGACAATCAACATTATTGTAGTTGTATTGTTTATTTTCCTCGTGGTGATTGCTTTTCTTCTTTGGCTTCGCATCAGGGACAAGTCGATGATTAACCAGCATTTGAATCATCGGGTGCAGCAAAGAACCCTTGAACTTAATATCAGAAACGATGAATTGAATCGACAGGCATTAGAGCGGCAAGTTATCCTTGATAAACTGAATCGAGAGTTGGCGGCCTCAATGGCTACACTGAGCGGATTGATCCAAACGGCAGATAAGGAAGCTGTAAATCCAGTCATGACACGACAATACCTTAAGTTGATGGGTTCGGAGACTAAGAAGGTTAGGAGTTTGGCAGGGTTGTTTCGAAAGGATGAGGGGATATCCGAATTAACGGAGCAAGCTTCCTGAATTAACTACTTTTTTGAAGCGATCGACTTACAGGAGGCTGGCGACTCTGAACTTTGAGTTGGAGATCATTTGTTGAGTTCTTATTTTCCCTATATGAATTGGAAGATTTGGTTGGTGAAGCACGTATTTTGTGTCCTGCTAATCTTTTCGATCTCGAATTCCTCAATTGGTCAAACAAGGAGGCAAGATTCAATATCCTACAAGACCAACTTTTCCAAGTTTAAGTCTTTCCTCACTTCAAACCTAGATTCCGCACTTTTCTATGCAAACTCCTCTTATCAGCTTTCACTAAGAATGGGAGACAGCCTTAAGATACTGATGTCTCTACATGCGATTGGGGATGCTAAAATGGAACTTGGGGAAATCAAAAATGGAATAGATAGAATGAAGCATGCCTTGCGAATAGCAAGAAGAAATTCGTTTCAAGAACGTGAAGTTTACATACTATCGAATCTCGCTATTGCCTACTACCGCTCGCTGCGTTTTGATTCAGCCCTTCACTACAATTTGGAATCACTCGATCTGAGACAACGGTTTGGTTATGAGGATTTAAGTGCTTTGCTGAACAATATTGGATTGATTTATATGGAGATGCAGGATTATAAAACCGCCCTTGAATATATAGATCGAGCCGTACAAAGGTTTCCTGACGAGAGCCATCCAAGTGAATTTGAAATTTTTCTTATCAATCAGGGTGAGTGTTATATGTATTTAGGGCTGAAAGAACTGGCGCTAGAAAAATACGAGGACGCTCTAGCGTATTGTCAAGGGAAATGTAGTCAGTTCCGATGGTCGGTGGTGTATCTCAGTTACGCCTTAGGCTTGATGAATAATGCTGAATTTCAAAAATCTGAATATTACCTGGATCAAGTCATTAAGCTTTCAAATGAAGGAAATGACAAAAGATACCTAATAAGGGGATTAAGAGCTAAAGCCGAAATCAGGATTCTGATGGGCAAGTTGGAAGATGCGAAGAGATATATTGAGATGGCTTCTAGTCTGACGAACGCCACTGATCTGGTCCAAGAGCGATTGCAAAATTTAGAAATTCAAAAACAGATTTATAGAGCATTGGCTGATCATAGCTTGGCAACAGATGTTCAGAGTGAACAAATTGAAATAATGAACACTGCTCTCAAGGGGCCGGTTGTAAGTAGCTTATCAAAGGCGATCGTGGAATTTAACGAACGTGATAATTTAGCTCTTATTAAATCCCAGCTAGATTTGATTTCAAGCCAAGAGCGTAAGGAATCCCAACACACAACCCTCCTTTTGCTGATAATTGGATTGCTTATTCTTTCAATCGCAGTAAGTGTGGTCCTTTACAATGGTGTAAGAACAAGGAATAGAATCCGAAAGATATTAAAGGCGAGAATTGGTGATCGGAATAGTGAACTCAACTCTTCACCTGAACTCAAATCTCTTCAAATTGATTCGGAAGTTCTCAATTCAATTAGGTTATTGCAAACCTTAACCAAGACGGAATCTGGTAACAGTCTGAGTGGACAAGCTTCGCTTCACTTAGTTAAGATTGAGGAGGAGTTATCCAGGATCACTAATCTTTTGAATAGGTATCAACGATGACGCTTTTTATCAATCTCATTAATAAATCTTTTTTTACCCAGCTATACTTGGGTCTAATCGTACTTGGAGCACCAGAACTTTCGTTCTGTCAGAGCAATGGACTTGACTCACTTAGGCTTGAGCATTCGAAATCCAGCAAGTCATCACAAGACATCACTTACTTGTTGTTTCGCAAATTTGTAAATACCAATAATGACTCCGCGATGCATTATGCATTGAAATACGAGCAACTCGCGCTGATGAGTGGCGACAGCTTCCAAATTGCCAAGGCATATCATATGGTTGGCGATGTGGCAGCAGAGTTGGGAAATATTTCATTTGGGATTGAGAAACTCGAACATTCATTGCAAATCGCCAATAGAAACGAATTTGACGAGCGAATAAGGGCTGTCCTCAATACACTTTCAATATTATATACTCGGGTTGGTCGGTTTGACATAGCACTAAAGTACGGATTGGAAACGTTGACCCTGCGAGAGCAATTTGGTGATCGGGACGAAATCTCACGAGCACTAAACAACATTGGGCTTATTTACCTGGAGATGGAGGACTATCGCAATGGAAACGAATATTTCGATCAGGCTTATAAGATGAAGTTGGATAACGGTGACCCTAACGTTGAGATTGAGATAATAAACATGGCATATTGTCAACTCGGGCTTGGCGACTTAGAATCTGCGATTCGCCTTTTTGAGAGTGCAGTCGAAACGTGTGGTTTTGGTTGCGAGCGTAGTGTGAAGATGAGATGTTATCTTGGATTGGGTACCGGTCTGCTGAAGAAAGGTGAGTTAGATGAGTCCAATTGGTACTTGACAGAATCCTTAAAGCTAGCAGAAGACCATGCCTCTATTCGACATACCTTAAATGGATTGACCAAACTCGCTGAACTTGAACTGATTCGCGATAATGTTGATCAAAGCTACTTGTACATAAGCAAGGCCAAGAAACTAGCTGACGATTTTGATTTTGTGATGGAGCGAATGGATGTTTTAGATATGATGTCAATCATTCTTCAGGCACAGGGGAAATTTCGAGAGGCGTCAAATTTAAAATCAGAGTACATTGAGGAGTTAGAGGGTATGATAAATGGCAAGCTCGTTGGTGGAATGTCGGATGTGCTTTCCGCTGTTAACCGTAAAAGAAACCTGTCGCTTATCGAAAACCATAGAAAAATATTGTCACTGCAGGAGGAGAGTAATAGGCAGCTTCGATTTATTAATGTAATTGGTGCCTTCGTTCTCGTTCTGTTTGCAGTATTGGCAACCCTTTTGTGGCGAGCATCTCGCTTAAAAGGAAGAATAAATCATCTTTTAAACAAGAGAGTTAAAGCGCATACGCAAAAATTAATAAACCATGACGGAATGATGCACAGACAGGCAACCGAGAGAGCTGTAGTTTTAAGGCGCTTAAACAACCAACTCGTAGCTTCACTTGCTACTCTAAGTGGTCTGATTCAAATTGCTTACAGTGACATAGAGGACTCAGTCACCAGAGATCAGTTGAAAAGAATGGGCGATGAAGCGAGAAGACTAAGGTTAAAGAGAACTTCAATTCTAACTGACCAATCAGTAGATAAGCTAACCGCTCTGTCGGCATAACATGTTATGGTCTACCTCACCGGACACTCAATCCTCGCCAGTAATCCCTTGTCGCCAGAAGTGTAGGTGATCTTTGCACTGATGGCATCTGCGCGCATCCTGAGCGTATTGTATTTTGCATTTAGTCGGGCAATAGCCTCTTTGGTTTCCATAAAGCCCGTACCGTCATCCTCAATTTCGATCAGCAGATTATTGGACTGCCAATTCATTCTCACCCACACATGCCAGGCCGATGAATGCTTGAATGCGTTGTGTATTAGTTCTTGGACGATGCGCGAAAGATAGGTCTCTACTGCTTTGTGCAAAGTATGTTCAGCGCCATGATGTTCGAAGTGAATGTGACCTGCCCCTGGCCGCTCCAGACTCATGCACAGCAAATGAATGCTCTTGGTGAACGTCTCCTGCTCCATGTGAGACGGCATCAGTTGGCGCGTTACCTTTCTCACGGATTGGATAATGTCTTCGTACTCGCCCTTCATCTCAGTGACCAGCGCCTCGACTGCCTCCTGGCTTGAGGCCTCACGCTCAAGCCTGTCAAGGTAGAACCGAAAGATGGTGAGACGCTGCAGGAGATCATCATGGATTTCGGCACCCATCTCCGTGGAGATTTGCTCCAGCGCTTCCATGGCCTCGCGCGATACCTTTCGTTCCCAATGCTTGGCACTTACAATCTTGATGGGCATAGCGGTCACAACTTAGTGAAATGCAAAAATCCACAATAAGGAGAACCTTTGCCAGTGGCTGGCGGTCTGTTTTTCTATTAAATAAAAAAAGGCAACCCCTTGGGAGTTGCCTTTAGCTGCAGCGCTAATAAATGTCTTTTTACCAGTTCTGGTTTGACTCAGAGAAGCCAGACTTCTCCGCGCCTTTCAGAACTGTTAGTTCGTTTGATTTATTGTCACTTGGCGTATTGCCCTCAATAGACTGATAAGAGGCAAAACCAAAAGCTGAAACGGCTACAAATAGAATGGAAATGATATGTATTTTTTTCATGGTCTTTATTTTTTTAGATTAATATTTTTGAACCTCACCAGCACCACCATTACCACTTTGTGGTTCAATATTTTCTTCTGAGCAAGACACTGCTACTCCAGCGGTCAGAACAAACAGGATTGCAAATATTAGTTTTTTCATAATTTCATTAATTTTTTAGCTGATTAATATTTTTGAACTTCACCAGCACCACCATTTCCGCTTTGAGGTTGAATGTTCTCTTCTGTGCAAGAAGAAGCCAATCCATTGATGAGTACGAATAACAATACGTATACAATTTTTTTCATGGTTATAGTTTTTTATGTTTGATTAATATTTTTGTACTTCGCCCGCACCGCCATTTCCACTTTGGGGTTGAATGTTTTCATCGCTACAGGCAGATGCTAGGCATGAGAGAATTACGAATAAGACGAAATAGATACTTTTTTTCATAGGTAGTTGGGTTTGGGTGAATTGAGATGGTTTATTTGTTGATTGATATTTGTCAGGTGGTTTACGATATTAACGAGACTGTTGATATAGTGTGTGTCGATTCCGTTCAGTTTGAGACGGTCAAATCTAGGATGAATGGAATACGTTGACGATACTATTCTTTAGACATACTTACATGCGTCATGCTGTCATCATTATTTTTAGTCTATGCCTGGCCAATTTGGCTGGAACGACCGTATTTGGGCAAAGTAATAAGGATGATTTAGTTAGAGAAATTGAAAAATCGGAGGAATCAGTGCACGACAGCCTGTATTATGAGTTGTTTAGGGCTGCATTGTATAATGGGGAGGATTTAAGATACCCAATGAAATATGCGCTGACGGCAAATTCGCTCAGTCAGAAATACAATCATTCTTACATCTATAGTAAGTCCTGCCGGGCACTCGGCATGTTGTACAACAGACGTCACGATTTTGATTCAGCCCGGTATTACTACTATCTCGGAATTCAATCCGCTAAACTGAATAATCATACAAACCTTTTGGTGTACACAACCAACGAACTAGGGTTGCATTACGAGAACCAGGATATGTACGACAGTGCGTTACTTTACTATAATGTCTCCCTTGAGAATGCAAAAACGCTTGATTTAAAGGAGGACATTGCTTTTGCGTTGAACAATATTGGGTTAGTTTTTTATTACCTCAATAACTACAAAGATGCACTCGAAAACCTTGAGGCTTCAGTTGACTTGAAGCGCAAATATGACATTGGATCGATGCATGTGAGTTTGATGAATATCGGTCTAATTTATAATGATCAGGAACGTTATGAAGATGCTCTTGAGTTACTAAGAGAGGTGGAGGATAGGTACTCGGGTCAATGTAATGACTATCAATTGGCTGATTTGAACTTCAGTCTTGGTTATGCATACTATCACAAAGCAAAACCAGACCATGACAGAGCACTAAACTATTTTACAAAATCCTATGACTTTGCAAAGGCCTCAAACAACAAGAAGGCAATGGCTAATGCACTTCATCATTTTGGCCTAAATAGCCTTGTAAGGCAGGACTATTTGAAATGTCAAGAATACTTTGACACAGCTTTGTCTCTCGCCAATGAGCTAAATTTGAGAAGGCTTAAGAGAGATCTATATAAGGATTTTCAAAAGCTTTATAGTCTTAAGGGTGATCTTGAAGGCGTTGTAATATTTCAGGATAAATATATGGCCATAAAAGACAGCATTTTCAATGAACAAATGGCCAATAACCTGAAGGAAATCCAACTAAATGCCCAGAAAAAGCAATCTGAAGCTATAATCCAGGAGAAGGACTCAGAGATCGAAAGGGTGCGGCTGATAACCACTTTGGTAGGGGTGATTTCAATACTTTTGGTGGCCGTGTCCGTCCTCATCTATCGCAACTACAGAGCCAGCCACCGGATGAAAAAGATACTGGAGAAAGAGATTGAAAAGCGTACGGGTGAGCTGGTGAAAAGCAACTCGGAACTCACGAAGATGACCCAGGAATACGACCAGTTGGTGTATCGCGCCTCGCATGATATACGTGGGCCATTGGCTACCTTGATGGGCCTTACCAATATCGCCAAGCAGGACTACGATGAGCCGTTGCGGGTGAAAGATTACCTCGGAAAAATTGAATCTACCGCCTCCGGATTGAATCAAACGCTGAGCCAGTTGATGGAGACCAACAGGATACGCAACCTTCCTATTTGTGTGGAAGAAATCAAAATCAGTGAAGTGCTGGACGAGGTATACAGTTCGTTCAAGTCGTTGAATCACTTTCCACTTATTCAATTGAGAATTGAGAAAGGCGATTGGAATACACCGCTCTTGTCTGACAGGCATTTGATCTCGTTTGTGCTGGCCAAGCTGCTCGATAATGCTTTCAAATATTTCTCTTCCTATCAGCAAGAAAAGTATATCAAGGTATCGTGGTCGCAGTCTGAGGGCAAGACCGTGATAGCGGTGGAGGACAACGGACAAGGGATCAGCAACAGGGCGAAGGAGAAGATATTTCAGCTCTTTTATGTGGCTAGTGATGTCCATGGCAGCGGGTTGGGATTGTTCCTTGCGCAGATGGCGGCCAACCGCCTGGGTGGTCGCGTGATCCTCGCCAGAAGCTCATCACCAACCGTGTTTAAACTTATTATTTCAACCAATCTCGCTACTGCTCAGGTAGAAGACAAGCCGGTAATGACCGTTGCCAGCTAAATCAATTTCTTCAAACCAGCATCAGTCTGAAAAAGTTCAAAACCTTACACGAGAGCATGTAAGGTATGAGTGACTTTGTTCAAATTCACCCTCTTTTTTTACGTTTACTTGTATTGTATTGCAGTAAACTGAGCCCAGCCTTCCTGAAAAGCCGTGGAAACTAAAAAAGGCCAGCGAAAAGCGCTGGCCTTTGACTAAAACGGATCGATATCTTCCATGACAAGTCCTCTCAACTTTGATTCTGTAAGTTGACTGGAATTGATAACTTGGCTTTGCTTTTTTTCTTTTTTTTCAGTCGCGTTCACTACCAACGACAGTAAAAAGAAAGTTGAAAGCATCGCAAAAAGGAAAATGACTAGTTTCATGTTCGATGAAAACTTATGTGCAACCTTGGCCTCCACAATTATCACCGGATGTAGATCCATCTTGCGGTTTAATATTTTCATCGGTGCATGATGATAATGAGAAGGAGACAACCAAAGAAAGGAGTAATGGATAGATTAGTTTTTTCATGGTAAGTTTAACGGTTTATGTTTCTTAAAATATTTCGTCCCTCAGAAAAGGATGGGGCAAAGGTGATAGTGGTTTGTGGAAGTCTCAACTGAATGAAATTCAGTAAATTACGTGCGTCATGTTATTATTTTCATCAGTTGAAAAGAATAACATTTGGGTTGATGATTTTCTTTGTGGCTTCATGGGACATCACTGGGCAGAGCCTCGACAAAATTGACTCACTAAAAAAATTGTTGCCTGCTGTAGACTCCAATCGGTTCAGTATTTTTTTTGGAATCTACAAATCTTACTATAGCCTAAATCAGGATTCTGCTTTTCGATATGCTAATTTATCGTTGGAGGCAGCTTTGAAAGTTGGTGATAGCCTCGGCATAGTTAGGTCATTGCATTCATTAGGAGATATACACGTTAAACAAGGAAATTATACCAAGGGGATTAGAGATCTTGAAATTGCTCTAGCAGTTGCCAATAGAAATGGGTTCTTGGATCGCTCAAAATATATTCTAAATATTCTCGCGATAGCAAATATTAACATAGCCAACTATGATAAGGCTTTGGCTTATAATTTTCAATCTCTAAGGATAAGAGAAGAGAGTGGTAATCAGCAGGAAATAAGTGTGGCCGAGAACAACATTGGTATTGTCTATTTGTCTTTAGAAGACTATGAAAATGCGCTTCAATTTTTTGAAAGATCTCTCGCAACAAAACTAAAATATAAAATCACTCATGATATTGAGCGTTGCTATATAAATATTGGCTTGGCTGCTAACGGACTTGGTCAATTGGAAAAATCAATTTCTAATTTGAGGCGGGTTTTTGAGTTATGCTTAAAGAACTGCGATCCCCAGATCGTCATGGAGGCACACAACGCGCTGGGTGAAGCATATCTTGCTTCTAAGGACCTTGAACAGGCAAGAAATGAATTTTTGAAGTCCTTACAACTAGCGGAAGAGCTATCCTCAACTATGTACAAATCGATGGCATTAAATTCTCTGTCAAGGGTGAGCATTAAGGTAGATAGTCTGGATCGAGCCCTTGAGTTTGTAAATCAAAGCCAGGACTTAGTGCGCAATTCGGCAATGCGTGATCAAAATCTTAGAGATTTCGCGATTTTAACTGAGATATATCGCAAGAAGGGCAATTACCAACTAGCATCTTATTATCAGGAAAGATATATAGACCTAAATAAAGAAATATTTCAAGGTGATTTGATTAGAAATATTTCACGAATACAATCGGCATACGCAGAAAGGGAGAATCTCAAGACCATTGCAGCCAAAGATCAAATCCTAAATCTTCAAACCGACATCATCGCTCGTCAAAAATCTGAATATGCGTTTATTATCACCATCACCTTTCTCGTGATGGGCTTGGCGCTGGTGATGTACCGTGCCAACCAATCGCAGCGGAAAACGAATCAACAACTCGCCCAGGCCAAAGAAACCATCCAGCATCAGAATTCCCTGCTCAGCAATACCAACCAAATGCTGGAGAGCGAGGTTCAGGAGCGAACCAAAGAGTTGTTTCAAACCAATGAGTCGTTGATCAAGGTCAACGAGGAGATGGACAACTTCATCTATAAAACATCTCATGACATAAGGGGACCCCTCGCTACCCTCAAAGGGATGTGCAACGTGGCCATGGTCGATGTGAAGGATGAACTGGCGCTGACTTACCTTCAAAAACTGGATACGTCAGCTGCTAAACTCAATGCCATACTCAGCCGTCTGCTTATCATCAATCAGATCAATCACTCGCTGCTGAATCCGGAGTACATCAAGTTTGAGGACCAGATCGAGGAAATAATCGCCCTCGAAACCAAGAAGGGGCTTCCGGCAAGGCTAAAAGTGTCCTATGAAGTAGAGGATAACCTCAATTTTCGCTCTGATAAGGAGATGACCCGTATTATCCTGGAGAACCTCATCGACAATGCCATTAAATTCTATAATGACTCTCAGCGTATAGATCCATTTGTTCGCGTGCGTGTATTTAGCGAGGGCGAAAATGTGGTGGTGAAAGTGACCGACAATGGAATCGGAATAGACGAGAGCAGCAGAAGCAAAATATTCAACCTCTTTGTGAGGGCCTCAGAGCGATCAGACAGCGGGGGAATCGGTCTTTACCTTTCAAGGTTGGCTACTACCAAATTAGGAGGCACAATTGAGTTTACACCCACCGCTGACAACACCACGGAGTTCACTGTCACTTTTCCAAGAGACTTACTCGCAGTACTGGAAGAACGCAGGGCGGAGGAGCTAAAACGCGAGAAGCAGCAGCAAAACTCAATTAAGAAAGCCTAAAATTCCCATCTTTGCACTTTGTGTAATCAGGAACTGTAAGTTTCAATGGGAAAAGAGAAGGATTTTAAGCGATATACGGTCACGGCCGCCTTACCTTACGCCAACGGGCCCAAACATATCGGGCATTTGGCAGGTGCATATATTCCATCAGACGTCTATGTTCGGTATCTGAGGTTAAAAAACAAAGACGTAGTGTTTGTCTGTGGTAGCGATGAACATGGTACTGCCATTCCAAACCAGGCACTGAAAGAGAATACTACTTCCCGTGCCATCATTGACAAATATCACGCATTAATCAGGGATTGCCTTTACAAACTTGGCATCTCCTTCGATATCTATCATCGCACCAGCGAGCCTATCCATCACCAGACGTCACAGGAGTTTTTCTTGACTTTATTCAACAAAGGCCTCCTTACGGAGGAGACCTCCGAGCATTACTATGATGACCAGGCCAATGTGTTTTTGGCCGATCGCTACATCGTTGGTACTTGTCCGAAATGCGGCCATACCAATGCCTATGGCGACCAGTGCGAGAAATGTGGATCATCACTTAGTCCCAGTGAGCTGATCAATCCAAAGTCTACCCTTACGGGAAAGGTGCCGGTACTTCGCCCGACCAAACACTGGTATTTACCACTTGCCAACTACGAAACGTGGTTGCGCGAATGGATTTTGGATGAGCACAAAAGCGACTGGAAAGTAAATGTGTATGGTCAGTGCAAGTCGTGGATAGAGGCAGGGCTGCAACCCCGTGCGATGACACGCGATCTGGACTGGGGAATAAAAGTGCCCTTGCCCGATGCAGAGGGCAAAGTACTCTATGTTTGGTTTGACGCGCCTATCGGGTACATCTCAGCAACACGTGCGCTGTTTCAAGAGATGGCTGCTGGCAAACATAACTTTGCTACGCCACAAAGAGAGTTTGGCAAAGTAGGAGAGGATGAATGGAAAAAGTATTGGCAAAGTGAGGATTCAAAACTGGTTCACTTTATCGGTAAGGATAATATCGTGTTTCACTGCATTATCTTCCCCATCATGCTCCATTCATCGGAACAGTATATTGTTCCAGATAATGTTCCGGCTAATGAGTTCATGAACCTGGAGGGCGACAAGATGTCAACCAGCAGGGGATGGTCGATCGAGATGCATGAATACATCGAAGACTTTCCGGATAAGCCGGATGTGTTGAGGTATACGTTGCTCACCAATTTACCGGAGACAAAAGACAGTGAATTCACATGGAAAGATTTTCAGGCAAAGAACAACAGCGAGTTAGTGGCCATCTTCGGTAATTTTGTAAACCGTGCGCTGGTGCTCACGCACAAGTACTTCGAAGGGAAGATTCCACAGCGAAAGGAGTTGGATGCATTCGATAAGGCTACGGTCGAGGCTTTGGCAAAATTCCCTGGCAAAATCGGGCAATCTATCGAGTCATATAAGTTTCGCGAGGCTACTGCGAACTTGATGGACCTGGCCCGGCTTGGTAACAAATATCTCGCGGATACTGAGCCGTGGAAATTGGCAAAAACAGATATGGACAGGGTGGGCACCATCCTTAACCTTGCGCTACAGGTGGCAGCTAACCTGGCTATTGTGGTTGAACCGTTTTTGCCATTTAGCGCAGACAAGTTGAAGAAGATGCTGAATTTTGATGGAGGTGACTGGGCATTGGCAGGAAGTGTGGACTTGCTAAAAGAAGGCCACCAACTGAATAAGCCTGAGTTGTTGTTTGAAAAAATTGAAGACGAGGTAATCGAAAAGCAAATCAATCGCCTGCTTGAAAATAAGAAAAGAATGGAAGCTCAAAATCAACCTGCAACACCGGCTAAGGCTGAGATCACTTTTGATGATTTCTCAAAGATGGACATGCGAATCGGCAAGGTGTTGAGCGCTGAACGAATCGAGAAGTCAAAAAAACTACTGAAACTTCAGGTGGATACGGGCATCGATAAGAGAACGGTGCTGAGTGGAATAGCAGAACACTATGCGCCTGAGGATATTATTGGCAAACAGGTAACCATTCTTGTTAATCTTGCTCCACGAAAAATCATGGGAATAGAGTCTCAGGGAATGATACTGATGGCAGAGGATAAAGACGGTACTTTGAAACTGATCCACACCGGTGATCCAGTATCACCCGGATCTACGATCAGCTAATTTTTTGTGTTGTGAACATTCATTGTACGTTCGATGCCGATCGTGCAGAATGAAAGAATCGTTTGTTCGGCTTTATCCATTAATGCGGGAAGAGCATTGATTTCATCCTGGCTAAAATTGCTGAGTACATAGTCTACCTGCTGGCCTCTGGAGAATTCATTGCCAATCCCAAATCGTAAGCGAGGGTAGTTTTGTCCACCAGTGAGTTCTTCAATATTAGTCAACCCATTGTGTCCGGCTGAACTGCCCTTGGCACGAAGTCGAAGTGTCCCAAATGGGAGCGCCAGGTCGTCCACCACCACCAGCAGATTTTCTTTTGGAATCTTGAGCTCCTGCAGCCAGTAGGCGATTGCCTTTCCACTCAGATTCATGTAGGTATTGGGCTTGATGAAATGAAGTGTACGCCCTTTGTATTTCATTTCACCTTTGTCAGCAAGCCTTGAAGTCTCGAATGAGAACTTATGGTTGTCCGCTATTCGGTCCAGGATCAGAAATCCGATGTTGTGTCGGGTGAGTTCATATTCGGGCCCGATGTTTCCCAATCCAGCGATTAAAAATTTCATAGACTGAATATCAAAAAAAATCCCGTCCCGATGGAATCGTGGACGGGATCTCAATTTAGTGTGATGTATTACTTCTTACCGCCTTCTTTTTTAGCATCGGCAGCAGGAGCGGCACCAGCAGCAGGGGCAGCAGCTCCAGGAGCGGCAGCACCTTCAGCGGCAGCAGGAGCAGAAGCGGCAGCAGCAGCTTCCTCGGCAGCCATCTTAGCAGCGCGTGGCACTTCAACTACTGCAATTGGCGATCTCTTAGGATCAAGGAAATCAAGGTTAGTCACCTTTACGTCCATTACTTTAATTGCGTGGTGGAAGTCAAGCTCAGTTACATCTACATCAATGTGCTCGGGCATATCTTTTGGAAATCCGAACACTTTCAAAGATGCTTTCTTGCGCACAAGTGTACCGCCTTTTGATACACCAGCGGCCTGACCCTGAAGTCGGATTGGAATATCCATTTTTATCTTACGATCTTCGCTGACTCTTAAGAAGTCAGCGTGAAGGATCATCTCGCTGACCGGATGAAATTGAACTTCCTGAAGGATAGCCTGGTACTCGTCTCCTTCAATGTTCAAGTGAACAAAGTGGGCATCGTTGGTATATACCAGGTCGCGGAACAATATCATCGGTGCAGTAAAATGCACTTGCTCTCCTCCTCCGTAAAGTACGCAAGGTACGTTACCGTCTTCACGAGCTTTCTGTGCATCTGTCTTCCCGAGATTTGCTCTTTTATACCCTATAATCTCGATGGTTTTCATAATTGTTTATTTGTTTTAGTTTAATTGTTTACAAGCGAATAAAAAGTGAACTCACGGATTCGTTGTCGTGAATTTTTCTGATGGCCTTGGCAAAAAGATCTGAAACAGATATCACTTTTATCTTTTTCGATTTTTGCTTTAGGGGAATAGTATCTGTTACTACAATTTCTTCAAGTACCGAATTGTCAATGTTTTCGTAGGCCTTGCCTGAAAGAACGGGGTGCGTACACACGGCTCTAACTGATTTCGCGCCCTTTTCTTTTAGCAATGCAGCCGCTTTACAGATCGTGCCTGCAGTGTCAACCAGGTCATCCACGAGGATAACGTCTTTGCCATCCACTTCACCGATCAGCCTCATCGATTCCACTTTGTTCGCTTCCTTGCGGTACTTGTCGCATACTGCTAGTTCGGCATCAAAGAATTTGGCAAAACTGCGCGCACGTTTGATGCCGCCCACATCTGGTGAAGCAAACATGATATTGTCAAGATCAAGTGACTTGAGGTACGGCACAAAAATGTAGTTGCCATCGAGGTGGTCTACGGGAATATCGAAGAAGCCTTGAATCTGATCAGCGTGGAGGTCGAAAGTCATCACTCGGCTGGCTCCTGCTGCGGATAGGAGGTTGGCAATCAGCTTGGCTGCGATAGAAACGCGTGGCTTGTCTTTTCGATCTTGTCGTGCATAGCCAAAGTAGGGGATGATCACGTTTACGTTCTCTGCGCTGGCGCGTTTTGCTGCGTCAATCATCAGCAACAGCTCCATGAAATTGTCGGACGGAGCGAATGTGGACTGTACGATAAATACGTCATGTCCTCGTACCGACTCCATGATGAATGGTGACATTTCCCCATCACTAAACTGCTGGTACTTCACTTCGCCAAGGGGTTCACCGTAGGCATGCGCAATTTTCTCTGCGAGATACGTGCTAGCGCGTCCTGAAAAGATTTTTACTGCCATTTTTTAGAACCTCATTTAAACATTAATCCCGGTTCCTCTGCAGAACCGGGATTTTGTTGCCCGACTAGGGCTCGAACCTAGACTTTCTTGAATCAAAATCAAGCGTGTTGCCAGTTACACCATCGGGCATTACCTCCCATTTTGGGTGGGCAAAGGTAGAACTTTTTTCAATACAGAAAAACCGGCTTTTAAATCATTTTGACCAGAAAAAGGGCAATTTTTTGAAGGCGAAAGATCAGTCGAAATCGCTGTCGGTTGGGGCCGAGGTTCCTTCCACAAATCCATCAGCCCAGAACCTGTATTTATCCAAAATGGAAATGACAGCATTCTTAAGGTGTCGTTGATTTTGGAAGTCGATGCCGCCATACAAAGTGGTGGCATAACCCTGCCAGATGGAGCGGTTTTGCCGCCTGTCGAACAACTGAATCAAAAGTGTGCCTGACTTCATGTTGTATTTAAGTGGGTCGTAGTTCAACGTTTGATCCTGGCCTTTTACCCATTCCTCAATATCAGGCTGAACATAGCCATTGAAACTGAGGCTATCGGTGAACATCTTGAAGCCTACGATCAGGTGCGGCCTTCTGTCGGTCTGGCGGTAACCGAGAAACTTCATCCGGGAGAGGATAGAGTTCTCGATCATTTTGTTGGTCATGGTAGAATCCACCGCGCCCACCGGCCTCATGATATCGAAAGTGCGATATTTTTTGAACGTACCAGAGTAGCTGTAGTCGTACTCCACCGGAAGTTCTTTATAACCCAGGCAAGACGACAAAACAACAGTAATAAAAACGAGCAAGTAAAGTTGTTTCATAGGCGCTAAAACAAGTCTTAAAATCAATGAAAAGTTAGCACAAATCGGACTTACCCACAAGGTCGCCTCCCGACAATTTGGTGATTTTACCTTTCGTTAACGTTGCCGAACCCAGTCAAAGGCATTCGTAAAGGCTTCAATCCAGGGCGAAATCTGGTCTTTCTTCTGATTTGCCGGGTAGTAGGGCCAGTTCCATGGGAATAATGAACGCTCGATATGCGGCATGATGGCGAGATGCCTGCCATCCTTTGACGCTAGCGCAGCAACGGAAAAATCCGAATCGTTTGGATTGCCAGGGTATGCTTCATAGCTATAGGATGCAGCAATGTTGAACTTACTTTTGTCGCTTGGCAATTGGAATCTGCCTTCTCCATGCGCTACCCACACGCCAAGACGTGAACCCTTGAATGACTGAAGCATCACGGAGTTATTTTCCGGGATTGTGACGTTGACAAATATGGATTCGAATCTTCCTGATCCGTTGTGTTGCATTTTTGGATGGTCTTTCCATTCCGGATACACGAGGCCAAGCTCCATCATCAGTTGGCAACCGTTGCAAACCCCGAGGCTTAACGTATCTTTCCTTTGATAGAATTTATCGAGTGACTCTTTTGCTTTGGGATTGTATAAAAAGGCACCGGCCCAACCTTTGGCTGAGCCAAGCACGTCAGAGTTGGAGAAGCCCCCAACAAAGGCGATCATGTTTACGTCCGATAAATCTTCTCTTCCACTGACAAGATCGGTCATGTGCACGTCCTTTACATCGAAGCCAGCTAAATAAAGTGAGTACGCCATTTCACGGTCTCCGTTCACACCTTTCTCACGAATGATGGCAGCCTTTATTCCGCTCGGCTTTCTTCTTTTTGGGTCAATGTTGTAGGAAGAAAACTTCCCATCAAACCTGGGCTGGAAAGAATAGCTCAGAGGTTGCTGGCTGTAATTCTCCTTACGCTGATCTGCGTAACTTTTTGGTCTCTGGATACCGTCCAACAGGTAAGAAGTTTTGAACCAGTAGTTCCGATACTCATCGATGTCTATTTTCAACGATTGCCCTTTGTGGCTTATCGAAATGGTTCTGTCTGTAGTGACAGTTCCGATCGTCACAAAGTCTACTCCAAGTTTTGTGAGTGTTTCACCTGCCTGTGCACCAGACACCTGAAGAATAACTCCCGGGTTTTCGCTGAACAATATTTTTACGAGATCGTCATCAAAGCTTTCCAGTTTGACATTCAAGCCAACCTTTGAGGTAGGGAAACACATTTCAAGTAGGGCAGTAATCAGACCGCCAGCGGAGATGTCGTGTCCTGCCAAAATGAGATCAGACTTTATCAGGTTTTGCACGGCATTAAATGCCTTTGCAAAGTGTTGCGGATCATCAACTGAGGCTACGTCATCACCCAGTAAATTGAGTACCTGCGCGAAGCTGGTTCCTCCCAAAGCTTTTTTGCTTTTTGAAAAGTCAACATAGATCAACTCTGATCCCTGAACATTCTGGAGTGCGGGTGATACCGTTTTTCTAAGATCATCTACTTCCGCTACGGCAGAGATAATCACAGTGCCCGGTGAATAGACAACATCACCATTCGGATATTTCTGGGTCATCGAAAGTGAGTCTTTCCCTGTTGGCACGTTGATACCCAATGCTATCGCGAATTCGCTTACAGACTTTACAGCCAGATACAAGCGAGCATCTTCGCCTTTGTTTTTTGCAGGCCACATCCAGTTGGCACTCAACGACACACCCTTTAGTTCATAAGTAAGTGGCGCCCACACCATGTTGGTGAGTGCTTCGGCAATCGCGAGCTGACTTCCGGCTACCGGATTTACGAGCGATGCTGAAGGTGCATGGCCAATAGAGGTGGCTACTCCTTTGTTGCTCAAAAAATCAAGTGCCATTACTGACACATTATTCAATGGAAGTTGAATTTCTCCACAGGTTTGTTGTGTTGCGACTTTCCCCGTCACACAACGATCCACTTTGTTAGTAAGCCAATCTTTGCAGGCTACGGCTTCGAGTTGGAGAACATCTTTTAAATAGTCAGCCCATTTCGAGCTATCATAACCAATAGATTTGAATTGAGCAGGCTGGGAGTGGTCATTGAGAATCGTTTTAGGCGATGAGCCAAACAAATGGCTTACCTGAAGATCAAAAGGTTTTGATTTCTTGCTTTCAAATTTCAGTTGGTGATCACCTGTAGCGGTACCTACCACGTACATCGGTGCGCGTTCGCGATCTGATACTTTTCGAAGAGTTTCTACATCTTTTTCATGAATCGCAATACCCATTCTTTCCTGAGATTCATTGCTGATGATTTCCTTGTCGGAAAGGGTAGGGTCGCCAACGGGTATTTTATCGATTTCAATGGTGCCTCCAGTATCTTCAAGCAATTCAGAGAAACAATTGAGGTGCCCACCAGCGCCATGATCGTGAATGGAGACGATCGGATTATCTTTCATTTCCACCATTGCACGGATGGCGTTCATCACGCGCTTTTGCATCTCAGGATTAGACCGCTGAATGGCATTGAGTTCAATCGCATTACCATATTCACCGGTTGCTACTGATGACACTGCTCCACCGCCCATACCGATGCGGTAGTTATCGCCACCCATCATCACGATCTTGTCACCAGTCTTTAATTTATCCTTTTGGCTTTCTTTTTCTTTCCCAAAGCCAATTCCACCAGCCAACATGATCACTTTGTCAAAACCATATTTGGTTTCGTTTTCGAAATGTTCAAAGGTAAGCACACTACCACCGATCAATGGCTGGCCAAATTTGTTTCCAAAGTCGCTTGCACCATCAGAGGCTTTGATCAAAATTTCAGCAGGCGTTTGATAAAGCCATGGACGCTCCTTGAATGATTTCTCCCAACTCCTTCCGTTTTCTAATCTTGGATAAGAGGTGATGTAAACAGCTGTACCTGCGAGCGGTAGTGAACCTTTGCCACCAGCGAGGCGATCGCGAATTTCTCCACCGGAACCGGTAGCAGCTCCATTAAACGGCTCAACCGTGGTTGGGAAATTATGGGTCTCGGCCTTTAAAGAAATGACTGAATCAATGTCGTTGATTTCAAAATAGTCAGGAATGTCCTGGCGCTTGGGTGCGAACTGCTCAATGTTCGGGCCTTTGACAAAGGCAACATTGTCCTTGTAAGCTGAGACAATGAAGTTGGGATTCTCCTTCGAAGTTTTCTTGATGAGTTGAAAGAGTGTCTCCGGCATTTCTTTTCCATCGATGATGAAAGTGCCGTTGAATATTTTGTGGCGGCAGTGCTCTGAGTTGACTTGCGAAAAGCCAAATACCTCGCTATCGGTCAATTTTCTCCCTAACTGCTGACTTACTTGTTCCAGGTAGTCGATTTCCTCCTGACTTAGTGCAAGCCCTTCTTTCTCGTTGTATTGTTTCAGGTTGTCGATTTCAATGATGGGGTCAGGTTCGTGCACAATAGTGAAGATGTCCTGATCCAAACCTTTGTATATTCTTTGCAGCATTGGATCGTGCTTCGCTTTGTCATTTGCCACCTCAAAGAATTCCTCAATCCTGATAATGCCTTTGATGCCCATGGTCTGGGTAATTTCCACGGCATTGGTGCTCCATGGCGTGACCATCTCTCTCCTTGGGCCCACCAGAGTGCCCGAAATGGTTTCATTTTTATCAAAAATGGCTCCACTAAAGAGCCACGTGAGTTTTTGAATATCGTCAGAGGAAAGGGAATGCGCAGCCTGCACCGCATAAATGGTTGCGGTGGGTTTACGGAAAAATAGAATCATTTGGTGGTTAAGTATTGGAGCGGTAAAAGTACTATGAATGCAACGATTTTCAGGGCTTTTCGGACGCTATATTTCTAAATTCTTTCGCTGCTTGACTGATCAGTGCGGTATGTCCCGAGTCCAGTATTTTCAGTTCGGAGTTTTTGAGTTTGGTGTGCAAAGGTCTGACGGTTTTGTCAGTGATCATCTTATCAAACCTGCCAATGAAGATCCATGTCTTGATTGGGTTGGCATTCATCAACCTGGCAAGGCGTTTCATGTCAAATGCAAGCTTGCGAAAAACTACCCAGGACAGGTAAACCCGTTGTCTTTTCTCTGCTGAATCCATTTGCGTATTGGCAAAGCGTGCAATGCCTTTGTCTACGAATCCGAGCTGAGTCGCCAGACTTGCGGCTGTAGTGAACAAGCCTGGTCGATCGATCATACTTTTAAGGATCGATCGCATCGGTCGGGTGCCCGTGGCTAACCTATACCAGAAGTTCAATTGAATTCCATCCGGGGCCAAGAAGAAAACTGAGTCCACGCGTGGTGAAAGTGTTTCCAACGTTGCCAAAACAAACTTGCCACCAAGGCTATAGCCCATCAAATTAAAGCGATCAATTTCCTGGTCACTTAGAAATCCACTAATGATTCTATTCCACTGATTCTTTGTCAGCGGATGATCGCCAAAGGGCCATTTACTTTGCCCATGAAAGAACAGGTCAAATGTGTAAATAGTGTACTGTTCTGCCAGCGCCTCGTTCATGGGGTAAAACGAGGTGTGGTCCTGACCAAATCCATGAAAAGCCAGCAAAGCTAAACTGCCGGTTCCGAATTTCGTGTAGGCCAGCTGAGCTCCCTCAAAGTTGAAAAAGTGACAATCACCCTCCATTCGGGCAAAGATGCTCATTTGAGCAGGAAGAATTGTTCAGAACTTTCACTCACTTTACAATAATTTGAACCATCCTGTCGACTATGCCATTGTAGCGATTGAGCAATGGAACCCAGGGCGATAGATTTGAGTATGCAACAACTGAAGCAGAACACATTCCTGAAGGAGAAGGACAAGCTTCTTGGGTTTATCAAGGGGAGAGTGTCTTCGTTGGAAGAGGCGGAAGATATACTTCAGGATGTGTTCTACCAGTTTGTTGCTGGCTTTGAGACAATTGAGTCTTTGGATAGGGTCACGTCCTGGTTGTACTCTGTCGCGAGAAATAAAATCATAGATCGGTATAGGCGTGACGCAAGTCGTCCGCAGCGTACTGACTTTGGCGTGGCATCAGGACAAGATGAGGATGGGCCGCTCACTTTACAGGAAATTTTGCCAGATCTGGATAACTCACCTGAGAGCCTTTTGCTAAAAGAGGCGATTTGGGATGAGATCACTTTGGCACTGGATGATCTTCCTGCTGAGCAACGGCATGTGTTCATTCAAAATGAAATTGAAGAAAAGAGTTTCAGAGAGTTGTCGGAAGAGGAGGGAGTTTCTATCAACACATTGCTATCGCGAAAGAGATATGCCATAATGGCCTTGCGTAAACGATTGCAGAGCTTTTATGATGATTTAATTAACGATCGATAAACAAAAAAATATTACGACTATGAAAAGAGGAGGTTGGATAATAAAGATGGTGGCCATGGGGGTCATTTTTATTGGACTGCTGGGTTTGGTCACACAGTTATTGTGGAATTGGCTTGTGCCTGTATTGTTTAGCGGCCCGCTAATCACGTTTTGGCAAGCACTTGGACTTCTATTATTGTCGAAAATCCTGTTGTGGCCCTTCGGCAAGAAACATCACCATAATAAAGGGAGCTATTGGAAACCGTATTGGCGCGAAAAGTGGAATCAGATGACTGACGAAGAGAAGACGCAATTCAAGCAGAAGATGCGTGAAAAATGCGGATGGGGAAGGCCGATCGAGCCAACCGACAAGCCGGGTCAGTAAGGCCTTTGTCCGTTTAATAATTTTTTCATCGATTTCCCTAAACCTTCCAAAACGAGCTGCGTTAGAAGACACGGTAAACATTGGAAACTTTGGATATCCTGAAAGTTTCCATAGTTTTGCGCCCAATTATGGAATTGACCGACACAAAAAGCAAGATTTTAAAAGGGGCGACCGAGCTATTCCTGCGCTACGGTATTCGTAGCGTATCGATGGACAACATCGCCAACCATCTGGGTGTGTCCAAGAAGACGCTATATCAGTTCTTCAAGGATAAAAACGAAATGGTTTTCTCGGTGACAGAAGCTCATCTTCTTCGCGATCGCGAGGAGTTGGACCAGATCGCCAGGGAAGCCAAGAATGCAGTAGAGGAAATGGTGAAACTGAGCGCATGCCTCAGGCAGAATTTCAGGAACATGAACCCCTCATTGCTGTTCGATTTGCAAAAGTACCATCACGATGCGTGGAACCTTTGGATACAGTATAAGAATGAGTTGATCAGAAGTCAGATTGTACGCTCGATCAATCAGGGAAAGGAAGAAGGATATTTCAGGGCGGAGATCAACACTGATATCATTTCTATTCTGCGTCTTGAAACCATCCAGCTTCCATTCGATCCCGCTGTGTTTCCAAAAGACCGGTACGAGTTGACGGATGTGCAGATGCAGCTATTCGAACACTTTATATACGGCCTCTTCACTGAAAAAGGAAAGAAGCTATATGAGAAGTACAAACAAAAGATAAACCCTCAAGAGAATTCAACTATCCAACTATGAAACGTGTTTACCTGATATTAATCTTCATCTCAGCCTATTCATTTGCCAGGGCGCAATCAACACCGGTATTGATGTCGCTGGAAGAATGCATACAATACGCGACTACCAATAATCAGAACATCAAGAATGCGGACCTGAGTTTGGATATCTCACGTTATAAAGTGGGCGAAATTCTCGCGGACGGATTGCCACAGTTATCTGCATCAGCAGACTTGAGTTATAACTTCAAGCTTCCAACTTCATTCATTCCTGCCGAATTTTTCGGTGGAGAACCAGGAACCTTTCAGCCTGTTCAGTTTTCTCCGGCCTATAATGGATCAGCTGGTATAGATCTTAGCCAGATGGTGTTCGATGGATCTTACTTTGTGGGTTTGAAGGCTTCGAGAACTTACACCGAGTTAGCAAGAAAAGACAAAATCAAATCTGAAATCGATGTGATCGAAGCTGTTTCTAAAGCTTACTACCTCGCGTTGGTAAATCATGATCAGATGGAGCTGATCGAGAAGACTTACGGTCGCCTTGACTCCTTGCTAAGAGATACTAAAGCTATGCAGCAAGCAGGATTTGCAGAGCAGATAGATGTGGACCGTATTAAGGTGCAATACAACAATGCAGAAGTTGAAAAGGAAAATTTTGGTCGTGCTCTGGAACTGAGCTATGCGCTTTTGAAATTTCAAATGGGTATGGATATAAATACTCCATTGGAGTTAAAAGACAGGATAGCTGACATAGAATTCAATGTATTGGATGATAACTTTGGTTCTGACTTAAACTACTATGATCTCA